>JAQXQE010000010.1 GCA_029101005.1 Bacillota bacterium
CCCTCTGGTACTGATACCTCGGCAATTGTGTATTTAACAGCCTGGCCTGCCTCGTTAACTGGGAGGTTCTTGAACTCGCCCTTCCACTTATTGTCAGCATTCAGTGTAACTGTCTTGCCATCTACTGCAACGCCGTTTGCCTTGAGCTGTACTGTTACGCTCTCCGGTCTCAGGTTGTCACGATTGTTATCATCGTTCCATACCTTTGTTACATCTACGGATGTCTCTGCTGGCTTATGAGTATTTGTTACTGTATAGCCGTTAGCAGCATCACCTGTTATTGCTACTGTGTAGCCTGCAGGAGCAGATACCTCTGTGATTGTGTATCTGATTGCCTGGCCAGCCTCGTTAACTGGGAGGTTCTTGAACTCGCCAGTCCAATTGTTGCCATCGTTCAGTGTGAGTGTCTTGCCCTCAACTGCAACGCCGTTTGCCTTGAGCTGTACTGTTACGCTTGCAGGTCTCAGGTTGTCACGGTTGTTATCATCGTTCCATACCTTCTCAACAGCAACTGATGTCTCTGCTGGCTTGTAAGTATTTGTTACTGTAAAGCCCTTGCTTGCATCACCTGTTACTACTGACTTGTAACCTTCTGGTACAGATATCTCCGCGATTGTATAAGTAATCGCAACGCCAGCCTCATACTTAGGCAGCTTTGTGAATGATCCTGCCCAGTTGTTGCCATCGTTCAGTGTGAGTGTCTTGCCCTCAACTGCTGTTCCGTTAGCCTTGAGCTGTACTGTTACACTTGAAGGTCTCTTGTTGTCACGATTATTATCATCGCTCCAAACCTTAGTTACATCTACTGATGTCTCTGCAATCTTGTGTGTATTAGTGATTGTGAAGCCATGTGTAGCATCACCTGTTACTACTTTTACATACTCAGCAGGTACCGTTGTCTCTTCTACTGTGTATACAATCTTAACGCCATCCTTGTATGCTGGCAGATTGTTCCATGTCTTTGTCAGAGTAGCCTTATCGAGGATTACCTCGCTGCCTACTGCAACATTGTCCGCATAGAGAGTAACTCCATAGTCTGCTCTCTTTCTGTCGCGGTCGTTATCGTCGTTCCATACCTTCTTAACAGTTACGCTTGTAAGCTCAGGTGTATCTGCTACGGTGTATGAATCGTTAGTAAGATCTGACTCAAGCTTGTAAGTCTTAACCCACTTGCCGTCGATTACAGACTCACCAGTCTGAACCTGTGTAACAACTACTGTCTTAACCTCTGGGTTAAGTGTGTAGCCTACAGGTGCAGCAGTCTCCTTGATGTAGAAAGTTCCCTCTGATGTGAACTTGTATACGAGCTTGCCGTCCTTAAGAGTTGTTGTGCCAATCGCATTTGTGCACTCTGCGTCAGTGTATACTGTGAAAACAGCCTTGTTAGCGTCTGTCGCAGGGATTGCGTTATTTGTGTTGGCATCAATCTTGTTGATTGTGATTGTCACAGGATCAACCTTGTCTTCGCCCTTAACCTTCTCGTTAACGAAAGCGGCAGTAGGTGAATCGTTACCCTGAACTGTTCCAGTTGTTCCTGTTGCACTCTGGAGTCTGAAGCCTGCTGCATCAGCCTCGCTTACCTCGTATGCTGTTCCAGCTGGAACATTTACGATTCGGATTGTCTGATTCTGCTTAATTGTGAGAGTAACCTGTCCATTCTCGATGTCACCTTTATCAACTTCGTTGCTACCCTCATAGATTCTGTATCCGAGATCTCCTGACTTGCTGTCAGCAGGTGTTGATACAGCCTTGCCATCCTTATCCTTAAGTGTAACTGTGAATGTGAACTCACTTCTGTTAGCAGTATCGCCTGCTACTTCCTTTGTGATGTTGATTCCACCCTTAACTGTGTTGATAGCTGTAAGCTCTGCCTTGTTGCCAGTCCATACTGTGTTTGACTTAAGGTCAATAAGATCTTCAGTGTCATTTGTTGTGTTACCGTTCATCATAGGCTGAACTGGAGCAACTTTCAGCTCATAATGATTCTCAACACCTGTAACTACTTCGCCGTTGCTGTTCTTATAGTTCTTCTCGTATGCAGTGTACACGTGACCTGGCACGAGGATTCCGTTGCTACCTGCACCGTGAGCATTTGGTGCTACAACGATACCAGGAGCAACTGTTATCTCCTGCTTCCATTCGTTTGCTGCATTGAGAACTACTTCCTTGTAATCCTTGCCATCCTGAGTGATTACTACTGTAATCTCAGATGGTCTGTCTGATCCGCTTGTGAGGTCGTCAACCCATGACTTTGTAACAAGAAGCTTTGTTGAAGCCAGTGGGATTGGATCTGGGTTAGTGATTACTACTGTACCAGGAGTTCTTACTGGATCCTTTCCAGTTTCCTCCTTCAGCTGTACATAGTCAACCTTAGCCTCTGTATTTGTCTTGAGACCACCCTGCTGTGTCAGCTGGTTCCACTCAGCAGCTGTAACTGCCTTGTCACCAACCTTTGTAGTTGTGTCTCCATAACTAATTGTTCCGTTTGCAACTGCTGCTGCGATATCGTAAGCTCTCTGGCTTGGCCATACTGTGAAGCTTACTTCGTACTTTGTATCCTCAAGTTTGCGGATTGAACTGAGATCCCAAGTTACAGTTCCGTTGTTGAAGCTTGCAGCTGGTGCACCTGCCCATGGCTGTCCGCCCTTTGTGTACTTGAAATCGCCCACTGTTCCATCAACATTTACCATTGATGTCAGTGACGTCACACCATCAGATACTACAACTGACTCATAGCTGAATTTATTTGTGATCTCGTTTACGATATTAGTGAAAGCCGCCTCAATCTCCTCCGAATCTTTACAGCTGAAGTAATTATCTTCATTGCCATTCGCATATGTTACGAGATTCTTCATTCTATCGACATTACCATATGCGCCGATTCCGTAGAACTTATAGCCTGCATCGGTGAATGCCTTTGCATCATCCTTCGCCATCTCATAGCAACGATAAATATTCTGGGAGCTTTCTTGTCCAGTTCCATATGCCCCGTAAGATTTACTGTAATCATCCCATCCATTACCTGTGTTACGGAATGTTGGATTACCATCAGATACGAAGATTACATACTTGGCTGCACCCTCGCGTGTCTGAATGGTCTTTGCCACCTGAAGAGCATCTTCCCAGTTGGTTCCACCATTAGCCTTCAAGTCATCTAACTTGCTGTTGAAGTCATTTAAGCTAGTTGTCTGGGCAATCTTCACAGATGCGTGATTGCTGAAGGAAACTAAAGAGAGCTGCACCTTATCTGGTGTAGTACTATCGTTGTTTGAGAGAAGCTCTGATGCAAGCTTCTTTGTTGATTTCTTAGCGGCAGCAAGTCTTGTCGTGTCTCCAGTCTCGTAAGACATTGAGCGAGATACGTCCATGATGATGATTACATCAGCCTTGCTGGACTCTGTGCTTGCCTGTGACTTGCCTGTGACGCTCAGTGAGAGATTATAGGTTCCGTCACCGTTCGGTGTGAGTGTCTTCGATACTTCTGGTGCGCCAAGATCAGTTACAGCTGCCCCGCCTCCAGTAGTACCCGCATCTTCTGCGAATGCAATGGATGGCATATAGTTGACCATCATCACACAGCACATCATGATGCTGAATAATTTCTTGAATCTTCTCATGTTTTGCTCCATTTCTTTCAAAGATTTCTTCTTAGTAATAACTTCCCCCAAAAATACAAAAACCGCCCTCCCTACGCAGGAGTGCGGCAACTGGCTGTCTTTCCATTCTGTCAGCAGAGTGGCGAAGACCCTATAGCTTTCCGTCAGCAGTTTTCACTACTTTTGGCATGTTTCTTTATTTTTGAATGCATTTTCCCTAATTTTATTTAGGTTCTTTATTATATCATTTTTCTCGTAATAATTCTTGTATCTATTTCAATAATTATCTTTTGTCGACATATTTCGACACAACATTCTACTATCTTTGTACAAAACTAAAGAGCAGTAGCTTATATAGCTACTGCTCTTTGTTTTATCTACTAGATATACTACTTATTCTGCAGGTATTCGTGCATTGCAGCTGCGGCTTTCTTGCCTGCACCCATAGCCTTGATTACTGTAGCAGCACCTGTTACAGCATCTCCGCCTGCGAATACTCCAGGTCTTGTTGTTGCACCTGTCTCATCGTCAACCTTGAGTCCACCTCTCTCATTTAGATCAACTCCATCTGTTGTATCTCTGATGAGTGTGTTGAGCTTTGTTCCGAGAGCCATGATTACAGCATCAGCCTCAATCTCGTACTCTGATCCCTCGATTGGAATTGGACGACGACGGCCTGAAGCATCTGGCTCGCCGAGCTCCATCTTGATGCACTCGATGCGGTTAACGTGATTCTTCTCATCACCGAGGATTCTAACAGGGTTGTTGAGGAGGTGGAACTCGATTCCTTCCTCTTCAGCGTGCTCAATCTCCTCAGCTCTTGCTGGCATCTCGGCTCTTGATCTTCTGTATACTACATGAACATCAGCGCCCATTCTCTTAGCGCAACGAGCTGCGTCCATAGCTACGTTACCAGCACCAACTACAACTACGTTCTTGTTGTGCTTGATAGGTGTATCATACTCATCGAGGTATGCCTTCATCAAGTTGATTCTTGTGAGGTACTCGTTAGCTGAATATACTCCAACGAGGTTCTCTCCCTCGATGTTCATGAACATTGGGAGTCCGGCTCCTGTTCCGATGAATACTGCCTCATATCCCTCATCGAAGAGGTCATCGATGTAGATTGACTTTCCAACTACTACGTTGTGAATGAACTTAACACCCTTCTTAGCGAGTGTCTCAATCTCGTATCCTACGATTGCCTTTGGAAGTCTGAACTCTGGAATTCCGTATACGAGTACTCCGCCTTCCTTGTGCAGACTCTCGAATACTGTTACGTCATATCCAAGATTGATAAGGTCACCAGCACATGTCAGACCAGCAGGGCCTGAACCGATTACTGCGACTTTTCTTCCGTTTGACGCTACTTCCTTAACATCAGCATTGCCGATGTGCTCCTTGTGCCAGTCAGCAACGAATCTCTCGAGTCTACCTACTCCTACAGGCTCACCCTTGATTCCACGGATGCACTTACCCTCGCACTGAGTCTCCTGTGGACATACTCTTCCGCAGATAGCTGGAAGTGAGTTTGTTGATGTGAGAATATCATAAGCCTCAGCGAACTCGCCTGCTGCTACCTTCTCAATGAACTCAGGAATTCTTACATTTACAGGGCAGCCGTTAACGCATGGCTTGTTCTTGCAGTTGAGACATCTCTTTGCCTCGCCGATTGCCATCTCCTCTGTGTATCCAAGAGCTACCTCATCGAAATTCTTATTACGAACGTCAGGCTCCTGTGATGGCATTGGAGTCTTAATCATTACATTGTTACTCATAATGTCTCACACCTCCTGTCAGATTGCATACGTGATCGCGGCTCTCCTTCTCTTCCTCTGCGTAGTACGCATTTCTAGCAATGAGAACATCCCAGTCAACGAGTGCTGCATCGAATTCAGGTCCGTCAACACACGCGTACTTTGTCTCGCCACCAACGCTTACTCTGCATCCGCCGCACATTCCTGTTCCGTCGATCATGATTGCTGTCAGTGAGGCAACAGTCTTGATTCCGTGAGGAGCAGTAACATCGTTAACGAACTTCATCATAATAGGCGGACCTACAGTGATTACCTCATCATAATTGTTGCCGGCCTCGATGAGCTCCTTGAGCTTAGCAGTTGTGAAGCCCTTCTCGCCTGCACTTCCGTCATCTGTCATGAGGTAGAAGTTGTCAACAGCAGCCTCGAACTCCTCAGCCAGTACTATGAGCTCCTTTGTCTTGAATCCAGCGATCATATCAACCTCAACGCCAGCATCGTGGAGTCCCTTAGCAACTGGGTACGCAAGAGCATTACCTGTTCCACCACCAACAACGCAGACTTTCTTGAGGCCTTCGATCTCTGTTGGCTTGCCGAGAGGACCTGTTACATCCATGATGTAGTCTCCCTCGTTGAGCTGTGACAGAAGCTCTGTGCTTCTTCCAACGGCCTGGAAGATGATAGTAACTGTTCCTTTCTCCTTGTCGCTGCCAGCCATTGTGAGTGGAACTCTCTCGCCGAACTCATCAACTCTGAAGATGATGAACTGACCAGGCTTAGCCTTTGCAGCTACGTATGGAGCTTCGAACTCGAGCCAGAACATATCGTGGCTGAGCTGCTTCTTAAGCACGATCTTATGCATTCTCGTTCTCCTTATACTCTTTTCTAAGATTAATCGGGCTTTGCCCGGAATTGTCTACATCTTCAATTATACAACAAAACAAAAGGGCTTTGCCATTAATTTGACAGAGCCCCGCTGATATTTCTTCTTTAGATTACTGATGGACTTCTCTCGATAAGCGACCAATTCTCGTGCTCTCTCATCGCATATGTCACCAATCTGTCAACAAGTTCAGTTGTTGTAACGCCTTCGCTGTTCCAGAGGCTTGGGTACATTGAGATGTCGGTAAAACCAGGGAGAGTGTTAATCTCGTTGAAGTATACCTTGCCTTCGGCAGTGTAGAAGAAGTCTACTCTCGCAAGCCCTCTGCAGTCGAGTCCTCTGTAGAGGCGAATTGCCTTCTCTCTGATCTCATCCATCTTCTCTTCTGGAATATCCTCAACTACTCTGGTCATCGACTCAGGATTTGTATACTTTGACTCATAGTCGTAGAACTCTCCAGCTGAGAGAATCTCACCAATACGGCTAGCGTATGGCAGACTGTTGCCCATTACAGCAACCTCGAACTCACGACCTACGATGCACTCCTCTACGAGCACCTTATCGTCATGCTCGAGAGCACATCTGATCGCAGGACCGAGCTCAGCGTAGCTTTTTACCTTAGTAACTCCTACAGATGAACCTGCTGAACAAGGCTTAACGAAGAGAGGCAGTCTGTCCTCGAACTGAGCCTCAATTCTCTCGATTACGTTCTTTGCGTCGCGATCCCAAGCCTTGCGTCTTACGAGGTAATGCTCTGCCATGTCAACTCCTACCAGGCTTGCGAGTGCCTTAGTCGAACTCTTGTCCATGCAGTTTGCAGAAGCCTTAACCCCTGAACCTACGAAAGGAATCTGCGCAAGGCTGAAGAGCCCCTGAATCTCACCATCTTCTCCGTGATCTCCGTGAAGAACTGGGAAGAAGCAGTCAATCTTCTTGATTGTGATTCTCTCGTTATCGTTGAACATATAGATTCCACCAATTGTAGGATCGTGCGGAACAATACATCTTGTATTGCTGCAGTATGTCCACTTGTCATCAGCAATCTCATCTGACTTAGCTTTTGTTACATACCACTGGCCTCTCTTAGTGATACCAATTTTGACAAGCTCATACTTGTCCTCGTCGAAGGCTTTGATTACATTTGCCGCGGAGTGAAGTGATACATCGTATTCGTCCGACTGACCCCCGAATACTACTCCAATTGTTAGTTTGTTACCCATCTTATCTCCTTTCCGCAATAACGATGCGGTCTAGTCCCGCAAGATCTTTGATTACTGCAACTCTCTTGTAATCACCACTTCTTCGAAGCAGTTCTGATACGGCCATCCCCTGTTCACAGCCAATCTCGAGCGCAAGTATTCCTTGTGTTTTGATATGTGCACCGGCCTCTGCTGCAATTCTTCTGTAGAAATCAAGACCATCTGCTCCACCGTCGAGCGCAAGTCTTGGCTCGTGCTCCTTTACCTCGATGGAGAGTGTCTCAATTACTTCGCTCGGAATGTATGGTGGATTGCTGACAATCACATCATACATTCTTCCCTCGGGAATTGCATTGAAGAGGTCACCTATTACGAAGTTGCATCTCTTATCAACGCCGTTCATTCTAGCATTGCCTATCGCAGTGCTCATCGCATCCATATCCACGTCTGCGAGCATCAGCTTCGCACCCGGAACCTCGTGCGCTATTGTGATGCCGAGCACTCCACTACCTGTGCAGAGATCGAGTACCTCAGGCTCTGTCCATCCCTTGCCGCTAATGAGGCCGATTACTTGCTCTGCGAGAATCTCTGTATCGAGTCTCGGAATGAGCACACTCGGATTGACCTTGAATGGCAGTCCATAGAACTCCTGCACCTTAGTTATGTACTGAAGCGGTGTTCCCGTCAGTCTCTTCTGTATAAGTCTTTCGTACTCATGGAAGACATTCTCAGGAAGCATCTCCTTCCTTCTCATCACGATGTCTTCTCGAGTATAACCTGTTAAGTAGCTGAAAATTATTCTCGCTTCGTTGCGTCCATTCTCTACGAACGCAAGTGTGTCAGCTCCCCAGGAGAGTGCGTGCTCCACAGTTCCCGGATCGCTGCTGTATCTCTTGCCCTTAGGTCTTCTTGGCTCAAGCTTCTCTATCTTCTCAGGCTCTTCCTTCACTTCTGTCTCGTCTTCAGTGCTGTTCTTGTCGAGTACGGCCTCAAGAGCTGCGATTGCAACCTCCAGCTGAGAATCGTCAGGCACTGCAGTTGTGAGCTTCTGAAGCATTAGACCCGGATAACTCAGCACCTTGACTACTACATTGTCACTTCTTCCCGCCCACTTGAGAAGCTCGTAGCTTACTCCTGCGATTACTGGAAGAAGAAGCAGTCTCGATGCTATTCTCATTCCGAGGCTTGGCCATCCGAGGAAGGAGAATACGAGCAGTGCGATGATGAACACGAATACCAGGAAGCTTGTTCCACATCTTGGATGAAGAGTGTAGAAACTCTGTGCATTCGCAGGTGTGAGCTCAAGTCCGTTCTCGAAGCAGTGGATTGTCTTGTGCTCTGCTCCGTGATATCTGAAGAGCGTCATAATGTCTGGCATCTTGCGAATAGCCAGTATATACAGAATGAAGAAAAGTATTCTGAGCAATCCCTCGAAGAGATTCAGAATGATTGTATTCTGTGTGATGTGCTGCATCCAGTTGATGATAACTGTTGGAGCAATGACGAATACCAGTATTGTTATTATTAGAGCAAGGAATACCGAGAACGTCATCATTATGTTCCACGCTGCCTTCGGTCCGATATTCTTATTGACCCACTTCTCAAACTTGCCTGATTCCTCCCAGTACTCGTCCGATGCGTGCTCTTCGAGAATGTCCGCCGAATCCATAAGAACCTTCATTCCTGTGATGAGCGATACGAAGAACGCAAACACACCTCTCAGGAGTGGAATCTTCATAACAATAGATTTCCTCGGAATATCTTCAGTTTTGATATAGATCTCCCCGTCTGGAAGTCTTAATGCAAGCGCCCTCTTCGAAGGACCCTGCATCATAATTCCCTCCATTACCGCCTGTCCACCAATTGAGGTTGGCACGGCATCCTTAAGGAAAATCTTACTGTAATCTAGCTTGCTCATCTGAACCCTCTGTAACTACTGAATTTTCTTTGCTTCGAAAGCGATGAAGGACTTGTTATCCTTAGTGCTCGAAAGGTCTTCGAGAATCTCCTCCGTTGCAGCCATAACATTCTTGTTAAGCTTTCTTCTGAGATAGTTCATAACAGTGAACTCCTCAGGTGTGAGCAGAAGATCTTCTCTTCTTGTGCTTGACTTAGCGAGGTCAATAGCAGGGAAAATTCTTCTCTCCGACAACTGTCTGTCGAGGTGAAGTTCCATATTACCCGTACCCTTGAACTCCTCATAGATTACGTCATCCATTCTGCTACCTGTGTCGACAAGAGCAGTTGCAAGTATTGTTACACTGCCACCCTCTTCGATATTTCTCGCAGTTCCGAAGAACTTCTTAGGCATATGCAGCGCACTTGGATCCAGACCTCCGGACATTGTTCTTCCGGTAGTGTTCGACTCGAGATTGTATGCTCTTGCAAGTCTTGTGATGCTGTCTAGCAGTATCACAACGTCCTTGCCACTCTCCGCCATTCTCTTCGCTCTCTCCATAACCATCGAAGCAACCTTGATATGGTGAGCTGAGTGCTCATCGAAAGTTGAGTAGATAACTTCTGATCTCTTGAGCGAACGCTTCATATCCGTTACTTCCTCTGGTCTCTCATCAACAAGAAGTACAATGAGATCGAGATCTGGATACTTCTCCTCAATGCTTGATGCAATCTTCTTGAGAAGCACTGTCTTACCAGCCTTTGGCTGAGCAACAATCAGGCCTCTTTGTCCACGTCCAATTGGCGCAACGAGATCCATTATTCTAGTCGATAGGTCGATGCTTGAGTGCTCGAGCACGATTCTCTGGTCAGGGAAAATCGGTGTGAGCGCATCGAAATGCTTCCTTCTTCTCGCAGCGATTGGGCTGTCACCGTTGACCGTCTTCACGAAGATGAGCGCCCCGAAACGCTCGTCTCCACGAGGTTTTCTCGTAACGCCTCTAACCTTGTCACCTGTGCGAAGTCCGAACTTGCGAATGAAGGACGAAGGCACGTATATATCCTCATCTGAAGTGAGGAAATTGTTGAATCTCAGGAAACCGAAGCCACTGTCAGAGATGTCGATAAAGCCCTCTACTTCTGGACGCTCCTCTTCAGACTGAACATCTTCAATCTCATCGACATCTGCCTCGTCATTCTCAAGCACTGCAACATCCATTGCATCCTGCTCTGCCGCTGCCAGTGATTCTTCCATCATCTTACGTCTTTCGTCCGCCATAATTCCTCCGTCTTTTAGAGCTCCTCGAGTGCGTTGATTGTACTGAGGATTGTATCGTCCTTGGTATCTATCTGAGATACCTGTAACTTGCTGATATCATCTGGGTCGAGTTCCTCTGTAATTGCGAGGAGTGTTGGGCTCAGATATACAGTCTTGAGAAGCTTGCCCTTGATACTCACGCTTGAATGCTCAGTGAAGTTCTCGCCTCTCAGATAGTAGTTGTCACCGATTTTTACGATATCAATAACTTTGATTCTCCTATGACCCATTGTCAGGTGAACTGTGCTGTACGGATTAACTCCTCCGAATACATAGTTCTTGCCGTAGATCATATCGTATGACAGCGCCTTGTGATATTTCTCGAAGTACGCCGCCTTCTCATTAGCTGTCTGCTGGTAATCGAAGATAACTCCCTCATGAGCGAAGCCCGCATCCGCAAGCAGAATTGCACCCGCCTCATATGAAGCGATATCTGCATCCTTCTTCTCGAGTCCGATGTTATCCCAGATTACATATCTTGTCTTATAGAGATCTCCACATGCATACTCTGACTCCTTAACATCGAGAGCAGGAATGTGGTCACCGTAGATGAGAAGGATTGTTGGCTCACCCGTAGCTTCAATCTCACCAATCAGATCTCCGATAAAAGTATCCATCTCATGACATTCGTTGAGATAGTACTCGTACTTCCATTTTGTCGCCTCATCATCGCAGCTAACCGTTGTGTATGGATCCTTGAAAACCTGCTCTGTAGGGTAGCTTCCATGTCCCTCTACTGAGATGATGTGCATGAAGTCGCGTCCCTTCGACTGATTCATGATATCCATAATATCGTCAATCATTACAGTATCCTTACACCAGTTGGTTGGAGTCTTCTTGATGTTATTCATATACTCAACCGATGTGTAAGTATTGAAACCGAGGTTCGCATATACTTCGTTTCTGTTATAGAAGAGCGCTCTATGATTATGAAGCGCACTAGTTTCGTATCCGTGGTTTTTCAGGATATAACCCATACTCTGGAGTGACTGATTTCTCAGCTTGCCTTTATATGGATACTCTCCCGGTCCGAAGAATCTCGCACTTACGCCAGTGAGAACCTCGAACTCTGTGTTCGCAGTACCCGCTCCGCATGCTGGAACCGTGAACATACCTGAAGTGTACTTCTCCTGCAGGCTGTTGAATACAGGCGTTGGATCTTTATCGACCGACACGTGTGTGTAGTCCTGTGCAGTGGTAAAAGACTCCATCTGGAGCACGATTACATTCGGATGCTCCATGTCGTCATCCTTCTCGTCGAGGAGTGTATCAGTTCCCTTCTTTGTGTATTCCTCGAGGATGTTTGTCATCAGCTCCTCAGAGTAGCTGTCCGGCTTTGAGATTCCCTTATTCAGAGAAGTACTGATGAAGCAGTATGGCACGCCATAGTCGTTGTAAGCATAATTCAGGTTACCGAAGAATGTGCTAAGCACGCCTATCTTGATTAAGCCGAAAGTTGCACCAAGAGTAAGTGCCACGGACAGAGCGATTGCCGTGAGGCTTTTCTTGTACTTAACGTTTGTCCACTTCTCACTTCTGATGAATATGAGAATGAGCTGAGCTGCGAGTACTCCAATTGCAATCAATCCGAGCACAATCTGCCACTTTGAGAAGTATGTAGTAACCAGCGTCATTCCATCTCCGAGGTTCTGCATATCATAGAGAGTGAACGGTGTCATTCTCTTGAGAAGGATTCCTCCGTTAACTATTCCGAGTGCTATCCATACGAGCGATATGATAACCCAGGCGAAACGTCTTCTCTTGAAGAGCAACGCAAGTGTCATCGTTGAGAAGATGATTGCAACGTTGTAGAAGAATACTACAGGATGGTGAACGAGGAAGAGAATTCCCTCGAACGGGCCAATCGTTATTCTCGCAAATTCTTCAATAAACAGGTATATGAAGAATGCATATACTGCCATAAGCAGAATATACTTAGCTTCGTGAAGATCTCCGTCGAAATACTTCGGCGTCTTGCGCGGGAACTTCTTCTGGAACCACGCTCCTACTTTGAGGAATTGCTTCTTCACTATATTGAAGACCTTGGTGAATATCCCCTTTAGTTTGTCGCGCATTATTTCATTGCCTCCTCGAGAGCTTTGGTAAGCTCTGCAAACTCCTGCATAGTTAGGCTCTCTGCTCTTCTAGTTCTCTCGATTCCTGCAGAGCAAAGAGCAGCCTCTGCCATATCCTTGTCACAACCCTCAAGAGTTGTGAGTGAGTTGAGCAGAGTCTTTCTTCTTTGTGTGAATCCTGCCTTGATTACTTTGAAGAACATATCCACATCATCAAGCTCCACTGGAGCCTCATCGCGGATGTCCATTCTGAGTACTACTGAGTCAACCTTAGGTGCTGGGTAGAAGCATTCGCTTCCAGCATCAACAACCTTGCTGACCTCTGAATAATAATGAACAGCATAAGTGATTGCACCGGACTGCTTTGTTCCAGGCTCTGCCATGAGTCTGTCTCCAACTTCCTTCTGCATCATTGCTGTGATACTGTCTGCCTTGATTCCTGTCTCAAGCAGTTTCATGATAATTGGTGTTGTGATGTAGTAAGGCAGGTTGCCGACTACTCTTACATCCTTAAGATCATATGCCTTAAGATTCTCTGTAATGATTGTGTCGAGATCTACCTCAAGGATGTCTCCATGTATAATCTCAACATTGTCCATTCCAAAGAGCTTAACGTTAAGCAGCTGAACGAGTCTAGCGTCGAGCTCTACAGCAATTACTCTTCCCGCTCTCTCCGCGAGCTCTGTTGTCAGTGCGCCCTCTCCAGGACCGATCTCAATGACAAGAGAGTCTTCAGTGATGCTGCTGCCCTCTACGATTTCGTAGATTACATTCTCATCAATCAGGAAGTTCTGTCCAAGAGCCTTTGATGGTCGTACATGTGAACCTGATGGCTTCCTGCTCTTATTCTTTACTTTAGATTTCTTCTGTTTACCCATTCGACTGCTTTCTCTACCTCTTCGAGGCTGATTCCATATCCTTTTAACATTCTCAGCATAGCCTTGGCATTACCCATCGCAATTCCAAGCTCTGCTGCGACGGCCTCTCTTCTCTCGGCTGCTCCATCACAACCACTGAGTCCGAGTCTGACCAAATCCTCTTTAGTTACATTAACCGCTGGCTCTGTGACAACTGTCTTCACCTTGGCCAGAGCTTCGAGCACCGCTTCTGGTGTCGCATTCTCAATTCCGATATCATCTCCGCGAGTAGCTTCACTTCTTGGAAGATATGCCTGCTTTGCTTCTGGGAATCTCGCTGTAAGCTTTCGTCTAATCTCTTCTCCTGAGAAGTCCGGGTCTGTGAGAATTATGATTCCCTGATTATTGTATGCACGCTCGATAAGCGCCCATGTCTCTTTAGTAATTCCGAATCCATGTGTTGCGAGTATCAGTGTATCTACTGCTCTTTCGACAACTGCGATGTCATCTCTACCCTCAACAACAATTGCTTCTTTGATTCTAATCTTCTCCATTATCTTCCTCTACATCGAAGGTGAATAGTATCTCATCTGGATTGAGAAGTCTGAGCTGCTTTCTCGCACGCTCCTCAATATAATCCGCATCATCCACATTCTCGAGCAACTTCTCCAGTCTGTCTCTCTCAATCTTGAGCTGCTGTTCCTGTTGCTTGAGTCTGTGGTTCTCTGCAGTAAGTCTTACAATATTTCTGATATAGGTGAAACTGAAAACCGCAAAGAGTATGACTGCAACAAGCACGATACGCTTCTGCTTCATCGTCATCTTCTTCCTGCGTTTCTTCTCGACTCTTCTGTCCGCAGGAGCTTTATATCCGCCCTTGCGTCTGCTCTTCTTCTTCAACAGTCTGAATCTCCTTATATCTGACTAGTAAAGTCCAAGTATTCTTCCAGCGTCTTGATATACACCGTTCTTTCTGATTTCGAAGTGAAGGTGTGGACCAGTACTGTTACCCGTACTTCCGCACAGAGCAATCAGTTGTCCCTTGTATACCTTGCTTCCCTGTGGAACAAGCAGCTTGGAGTTATGTCCGTATCTTGTCTCATAACCATTGCCGTGGTTGATGTAGATTACATTTCCATATCCGCCCTGCCATCCCGAAATTGTTACAGTACCTCCATCTGATGCATAGATTGGTGTTCCTGTAGGTGCCGCAAGGTCAAGACCCTGGTGAGTTCTTCCCCATCTGTAACCTACTCTTGATGTAAGAGTGTAGTTTCTGATAGGCATTCCGAATACTCCTGTAGGAGCAGTCTTAGGTCTCTTAGCTGTTCCGACAAGGATAATCTTATGCTGTACTTCTGTGATTACTTCGATATCCTTGAGGTTTCTCTTTACTACCTCTCCGTTAATCTTTGTAACCTTACCTGTGATTACCTGCTTACCATCGCGACCCTTCTGCTTAACTTCTGTGTCGCCCTTATATAGTTTGTCTGTATTCTCTGTAATCGTCTGGTACTTGATGATCTCAGACATTGTTCCATCCTCAACCATCTTTACCTGAATAGGCTCAACCATCTTTCTGATGAGCACCTTATCGCCGACCTCTACACTTCCGACAGCCTTGTCAGTCTCTGGGTCGAGCACTTCACTTTTCTCTACACTGAATGACTCTGCAATGCTTGAGATTGTCTCGCCATTGTTGACAATGTGATATATGTCAAAAGAACCACCCTTTAGAGCCATTGTCTTCGCTGCATCTGCAGACTGAACACTTGTCAGCATTACTGTTACAGGCTCGATAGTAATAGGCTCAACAAAGTCTGCTGAGATGAGCTTCATTCCCTCATCTGGTTTGCTCTGAACTGCCTTTACCGCAACGATTGTTCTGTTTGCTACTGCCTCGCTATCGACGATTGTGCAGAGCTTGCCACCTTCGTAGATACCATATGCCGGCACCTCGATATCAGTCATATACGCGAGCTTGTTAACTACCGCGTCAGAATTATCTACAGTCTTGTTAGTCGACGAAACCTGCTTGAATGTGATGTTGTCGTTCGACTTGAACTCGATTGATACATCGTTATTCTTAGAAAGCTGCGCACCAGCTACATCGAGAACGTCTGTAACATTAGTCTGGTCATCAACGTATCCAAGCACTCTTCCGTTATATGCATATTCGTATACGGTAAAATGGTCGAAGACCAGCAGCATTGCGCAAGATATCAGTGTCATCGCAAGAATGCTTGATCCGATTCTCTTTCTCGACAGTCTGTACCTGTTACGCAGGCTTACATACTCGCCGATAAGGCTCTTCGCCATATCGATTATTACAGCATCGCTCTTCTCCTGCCATCTATCGTGTACATCGATGATGCTTGCGAATACATCTCCGAATGCCTCACATGTAAGAAGTACGTCTCTTCCAAGAGTAATTGGGTGGAAGTAGCCATATTCCTTCTTCTCTTTCTTAGCAGGCTTCTTCTTTGACTTAACAACCTGAGCAGGTTTGAGAATTCCGGTCTTCTTAACCTCCTCGGCTGCTGCCTCGATTGCTTCCTCGTCAGCCTCCGTGATATTTGCCATATTTGCAACTGCCTCAATTGGCTGTGGCATAAGAGCCTCATCCCCGAACAGCTCTGCGAAGTCTGACAGTCCTTCAGTCTCTTCTCCTCCGATTGCCTTAAGTATGTCAAAAGTAGACATCTCCATTATGTCTGGTTCTGCCTTCTCAACTACTTCTTCCGTTACCGCTTCTACAGCAACTGCTTCTGCTTCTTCTTTCTCTTTCTTTGCTTGTTCTTCAAGAAATCTCGCGTACGCTCTTGCTAGCGCTTGCTTTTTTCTCTCATCCATGCAAATGCCTCCTCTGCGCGCAATGCACTGCATGCGCATATTCTTCCATCTTCTGTAGTACCAGTGTCTTTGCACTTGGTGCACTTATATTCAATATCGAGATATCTCTCGCTATATCCATTCTTCGTGAGAAGTCTTCTCTTCTCCGCATCGAGCTCCCTCATTCTTTCTCTGAGTTCAGCCCTCTTCTCTTTCGCGCCCTTCATAAAGTTGCACGCCATCATCTCATCGCTTGTCTCGTTGATAAGTTGATATATGCCCCTCATCTCTGGAACACTTGCGCAGACCTCGTCTGTTCTTGCATCCAGTCTTCTCTGCGCTTCTTCTCTCAGATACTCGAAGTACTCCTTGAGTATCTGCTTGCTGACCTTAGCCGTTGGGCGAGTATTCTCATCCTCCACAGCCTTGGCAATCAGCTCTGTATTGATTCCACCCGTCTTGAGAATCTGATTCTCGAGAACCTTGTTCACATACTTAAGTGAAGGCTCCCTCTGTCCTGCCGTCTTGGCGCAAGCTTCGAGAACTTCCTTGAGAGTGTAGCCCCACTCATCGAACCATTTGTCCATCATCTCTCTATCTGCTGGACTTGGCGTACGGTTGAATCCCACCGCCTTGAAGATCTTATTATAGAAGCTATTCTTCTGGCTGTGTCTGTCGACCTCAGCCTTCGCCTCCGCAGCAGTGCGGCATCCGTTCTCATTCCATCTCTGTGCAACCGTCGTAATGTAGTCGATATTATACTTCTCAATATCCGCACAATACTCGATAGCATAGGAAATTACTTCAGGCGCAATGCCGTATACATTAACGCAATCAGCAATCTTACTGAGTTCCTTCGGCGAAAGAAGTCTTCCAGTCGCCTGCTCATACTGAGCGAAAATCTCTCTTATCTCTGGGTCGCTCAGGCTTGCTGCTCTCGAGTCTTCTCTAATCTCTCGATTCTCTGACTCCTCGATCGCACGAGGTGAACTGCTCTTCTTCGTTCCGTAGAGCTGCTGAACAAGTCTTACATACTCAATCTCATAAGTCTGTCTATCAGCACTCAGCTCAACCCTGATCGCTCCCATTCTTACCCAATATGCGAAAGCTTTCTCGACATCAGATACACTCATATCGAGATCTCTTGCTATAGTCTCAACATCTATTGCGTATTCCATCTGCGCATACATCAGACCGAAAAGGTACACCTTAACATACTCTCCCGGTGCCTTAGGCAGCATCTCGTTGATGAACAGATTCGCTACCCTCGTATCGTAGAGAAATACATCCTTACCTTTCTCGTATCTAAGTTTTGCTTTCTTCATTAATGTCTTCTTTCTTTCGCTTTGGTTTCTTTAATTACATTGGTTCGAAACTGCTTGATGCGAGGTTACCGAACTTCGTATATTTGCCGACCCAGGCAAGAGTACATACTCCTGTTGATCCGTTTCTGTGCTTAGCAATATGTACGTCGCAGGTTCTTCCAACATTTGGATTAATCTCTGCTGGCCCATCTTCCTTCTCGTAGTAGTCATCTCTCTTGAGGAAGATTACTACGTCAGCATCCTGCTCGATAGCTCCCGAATCTCTCAGGTCACTGAGCTGCGGTCTGTGGTCTGATCTCTGCTCCGCATTTCTTGAGAGCTGTGAGAGCAGCACAATTGCACAGTCGAGTTCCTTAGCCATAATCTTGATATTTCTTGTCAGAGCTGCAATCTCCTGAACTCTGTTCTCGACTTTGCCGCCCATACTCATCAGCTGGAGGTAGTCGATAATGAGAAGGTCAAGTCCCTTCTCAGCCTTCAGTCTGCGACACTTGTTCTTCATCTCAAGAATTGACAGAGCAGAAGTATCATCTACCGTAAGCTTGAGATCTTCGAAGCTGTCCTGTGCCTCGGAGAGTGCGAACCACTCATCCTGGCTCAGAGTGCCATTCTTGATGTGCTCCATCTCAACGCTGGCAGCCATCGAAAGGATTCTTGTTCCGAGCTGCTCAGCAGGCATCTCCATACTGAAGATCATTACTGAGTGACCAGCCTCTGCCGCGTGCTGTGCGATATTAAGAGCAAAGGAAGTCTTACCCATACCAGGTCTAGCCGCAAGTACGATAAGGTCAGTCTTGTGAAGACCGCCGAGAATCTTATCTACCTCACGGAAACCAGTTGTAATTCCTGGGATAGCGCCCTTGTTTCTCTCGAGCTCCTGCATACGCTTGAAGTTCTCAACAAATACATCGTTGATATCCTGGTATGCTCTCTTCTGACTTCTGTGAGCAATCTCAAAGATTCTCTGCTCTGCGAAGTCAAGCACATCCTCTGCTGTCTCGCCTGGCTCAGTTGCCTTGCCTCTAATCGCATCAGCCTCCTTGATGAGAGCTCTCATTCTCGACTTAGCAAGTACTGACTCTGCATAGAACTTTGCATTTGAAGCAACGATGACATCATTAACAAGCTTCGAAAGATATGTCATTCCTCCAACCAGCTCAGTTAGCTTCATCTCATTGAGAGCTGAATATGTTGTCATGATATCTATTCCGACGCTTTTTCTATAGAGCTCGACCATCACCTTGAATATCTCCTGGTGGGCCTTCTCGTAGAAGTCGTCTGCTCTCAGAACATCGATGACATCACTTACTGCGTCATCACTCTTCATCATTGCTCCAAGAACAGCCTTCTCCGCTTCAATATCTACTGGTGGCATTGCCGACATAGCTGCCGCCATCTCGTTGCTCATTACTTCTGACATTTATTTAGTGCCTTCCACTTTAACTTCAACGCTAGCTGTTACACCTGTGTAGAGCTTAACCTCTACCTTTGATACGCCAGTCTCCTTGATTGGCTTATCGAGCACGATCTTCTTCTTATCAATCTCAACGCCTGTCTGCTCCTTGATGGCATCAGCGATGTTCATTGATGTAATTGAACCGAATACCTTGCCTGCATCTCCAACCTTTGTCTTAACAACGATTGGCTCGGCGCTGATCTTTGCAGCAATCTCCTTAGCTGCTGCTGTCTCCTCAGCAACCTTCTTCTCGTGGTTTGCCTTCTCCCTCTCAATTGCCTTGAGATTCTGTGGAGTAGCCTCGAGAGCCATTCCACCAGGAATCAGTCTGTTTCTTGCGAAACCATCGCTAACCTTAACGATGTCTCCCTTCTTACCTGTTCCCTTAACATCCTTGAGCATAATTACCTGCATCTGTCTACCTCATTTCTATCATTTCTATTTGATTTGAAAAGTACAGATTGCACTCTTCGTTCTTTGTTATTATTCGTTTTTATCCGAATTATCTTCATTGAGCTTGCGAAGCATCTTGTCAATCTCCTCGCGAGCCTCCTCAGGACTGATTCGAAGCTGTGCTGCGGCTGCGGTCAGATGTCCGCCTCCACCAAGCTTCTCCATAATCACCTGAACATTAATATCTCCAAGCGACCTCGCATTGACCAGCGTCTGAAGCTTGTCATTTCTTCCGATTACGAATGACGCCTTCACACCTTTAACTGTCAGCAGTTCATCTGCAACCTGAGCATTGATAATCTGAGCATCACTTGTGTAACAGTCAGTTGTCGCAAAAGCAATTCCCATAGGTGTGTACTCAGCATTAGCAACAGCCTTAGCCTTAGCCTGGAACGCTGATATGTCTGTCTGGAAGAAGCTCTTAACTCTTGATGTATCTGCACCTGCTCTCTTCAGCCAAGCTGCTGCTTCGAAGGTTCTTACACCTGATCTGATTGAGTAGCTGTTCGTATCAACCATAATTCCCGCGAGCATTGCCTCGGCCTCAAGCTTAGTAATGAATCTCTTCTGCGAGATGTGCTGAATAACCTCAGTGATGAGCTCACTAGCTGATGATGCATAAGATTCAACATATGCAATTGTTGCATTGCTGATTGAATCATCTGCCAGTCTATGATGGTCTATTACAATTGTCTTCTGACATACATCGAGAAGCTCCGGGCACTCTACGATTGATGGTCTGTTTGAATCAACAACAATCAGGAGAGTCTTGTCATTAACTATTTCGAGAGCCTTCTTTCTCTTGATAATTCTGTATGCTTCTGTCTCCTCGGCTGCAGTATATATTGCATCAAGAGCCTCGTTTCTCTCCTCGAGTACGATGTGAACATCCTTGCCGAGATACTCACATATTCTGTACGCTCCGAGGGCAGAACCGAAGCAGTCCATATCAGGAAGCTTGTGTCCCATAACCAGGACACTGGAGCTCTCATTGATCAGTCTCTTAATCGCATGTGCGATGATTCTGGACCTGCCTCTGTTATTCTTCTCCATCGACTGAAGAGTTCCGCCGAAATGGTATGTCTGCTCGTCATCCTTGTATACTGCCTGATCGCCACCTCTTCCAAGAGCAAGTTCCCTTGCCGCCTCAGCGAGGTCTTTAGTTTCGATCAGTGAAACATCAGAGCTTCCCATTCCAATACTAAGGCTGACAGGGAAGTCAATCTTGGCTTCAATCTGTCTTACCTCATCCAGAACAGAGAAGTTGTCCTCTCTAATCTTCGCAGCCATTCCTCTATTTGTGAGAATGACATACTCCTCCTCCTCAGAACTGAGTATTGGAGAGTTATACTCGTCCGCCCACTTGCGTACGATTCTATCAACCTCAGTTGGAACAGCTCTCTTGCTATCCTCTGTTGTTGCAGACATAAGCTCGTCGTAATTATCAATTGATACCATAATTACTACAGGCTTATTATCCTCGTTTCTTTTTCTGAGTTCGATTCTCTCAGTAACATCGAGAAAAACAACGACTGCGTCGTCTTCTTCTGTCGGTCCGCCGATGAGCTTCATTGCGAAGGTCTTGTCGTTACGTCCGATAGTTGTCTCAGTTTCTTTGTCCGCACAATGAAGCTGGCTCAGCTTAACACCTGTAAGAGTGAAGAAGTTTGTTCCTTCAATCTCGTTATAGATGAAGACCTCGCCCATCAGTTCATTTGCCTGCTTTATGATTCCGTCTGAACCAACAATACATGCTGGAAGAGGGAATCTTTCTATACTGTAATTCTCAGTTAACATTTCACTTATCCGCAGTTTGTTCTGCTTAGAATCCTTCCTTGATTGCATCAATAAGTCTGTTGAGTTCCTCGAGACTGTAGTACTCGAGTTCAATCTTTCCTACCTTGCCATCTCCGGTGATGTTAACTTTAGTTCCTGTGATAGTTCTAAGCTCATTCTCAACAGCAATAATCTCAGCTGACTTTGTTTCCTTAGTCTTTCTCTTCTTTCTGTCCGGCTTCTTCTCATCTTTGATCTTCTCAGCAAGCTTCTCTGTTGCTCTTACTGAGAGTCCCTCTTTGATAATCTTCTCAGCAATCTCAAGCTGTTGCTTCTCGTCGCCCACTGTTATAAGAGTTCTTCCGTGTGCAGCTGAGAGCTTTCCCTCGCTGATATAAGACTGCACCTTCTCTGGAAGCTTGAGAAGTCTGAGTGAGTTAGCGATGTATGCACGGCTCTTACCGAGAGCTGTAGAAACCTGCTCCTGGGTAAAACCGTATTTTCTCGTCATAGCCTGAAGGCCTGCTGCCTCTTCGATTGCATCGAGATCCTCTCTCTGCATATTCTCGATGATAGCCACGATTGCATTCTGCTTCTCATCGAAGTTTCTCACAATGCATGGTACTTTCTTGAGACCAGCAATTCTTGATGCTCTCCATCTTCTCTCACCGGCAACAAGCTCGAAACCAGTCTTGCTTCTTCTTACAATCAGAGGCTGGATTACTCCGTTCTCCTGAATTGAAGCAGCCAGTTCATTCAGCTTCTCCTCATCGAAGTGCTGACGAGGCTGTGCTGAATTAGGCTTGATATCGTTGATGTCTACATAGAGAATTCTATCTTCATCATCAACGTCTGCTACCTGCTCCCTCTTAGGCGCAGCTTTAGCCTTACTCGTTGTTGTCTTTGGCTTGCTTGACTTCGCTGCTGGAGCCGCCTTTGGCTCCTCCTCTTCAACCGCTGTTGTCAGCTCCTCCTCGAAAACCGGAGCTGCATCAGCAAAGAGTGCATCTAATCCTCTACCGAGTCCGCCTTTCTTCGCCATTATTTCTTCCCTGCTTTCTTACTTCTCTCGAGGAATTCCTTACTGAATGCAACATATGCCTTTGAACCTGCAGCTGTTGGATCGTACTGAATAGCTGGTACTCCGTAGCTTGGTGCCTCGGCAAGTCTTACATTTCTCGGAATTACCGTTGAATATACTGCTGAACCGAAATAGTTCTTAACTTCCTGAACAACCTGAAGTGAGAGATTAGTTCTTCCATCGAACATTGAGAGAATTACACCCTCAATGTAGAGATCAGGGTTCATATTCTTCTTAACCAGTTCAATGGTATTAACCAGCTGGCTTACTCCCTCGAGTGCATAGAACTCACACTGGATAGGAATGAGTACGCTGTCTACTGCTGTAAGAGAGTTGATTGTGAGAAGTCCAAGTGAAGGTGGGCAGTCTACGAAGATGAAATCGTAAGAATCCCTGATGCTGTCGATTGCCTTCTTCAGTCTTCTCTCTCTTCCTTCAAGCTCAACAAGCTCAACCTCAGCTCCAGCAAGATCTACACTTGCAGGGATGATGTCGAGATTCTTTGTCTTTGTAGGAACGATGGCATCCCTAACATCGAAGTTCTCTGTAACCATAACATCATAAATTGTGTTCTTCAGAGTTCTCTTTCGGATGCCGATACCACTTGTTGAATTACCCTGTGGGTCAATATCTACGATAAGAACCTTCTTGCCCTTCATAGCAAGACAAGCTCCAAGATTAATGTTTGTTGTTGTCTTTCCAACGCCGCCCTTCTGGTTGAAGATTGCGATTGCTTTGCCCATGTATAAATCCTCCTTGAGCGTAGTTTCCCATTGAACATAGATAATATATTATATATCAATTTCTGATTTTTTTCCAGTTGTGGAGGTGTGCTGTAGATGTTGTTTCGGTGAAAAACAAAAGCCGCAGATATTCTGCGGCTAATTTCCTGTTATATTCAAGATGTACCACTATCATCGTTCTAGTACCACAATATGTATGCTTACTAAAATGTTTCACGTGAAACATTCTCTTCGTCGGTACTATCTCAATGGGTTTTTCTTGGCCTGCCCAGGCTGTCTAGGGTATTTCGGTGGGGTATTCTTTACCTTCTTGATTATTACGAGTACATGTCCTGATATCTCATCAGTTGCATCCTCAATCTCTACAACTCTTTCAATCTTACCACCCATCAGCGAGATTGCCTTCTTCGCCTCTAATGTTTCACGTGAAACATTCTCGCCTTTGTAAGAGATCATATATCCACCAACTTTAACAAGTGGAAGGCACCATTCTACAAGTACATCAAGTGAAGCAACGGCCCTAGACACTACGAGGTCGAACTTCTCTCTAGTATTCTTACCTCTTCCAATCTCCTCCGCTCTTGCATGTACTGTCTCCACATTAGTGACACCGATACCTGCTGTAAGCTCATCGATTACTCTCAGTCTCTTATTGAGTGCGTCAACAAGAGTAAACTTCTTATCATCAGATACAATTGCAAGAGGAACTCCAGGGAAGCCTCCTCCAGTTCCCATATCAAGTACGGTCTTAGCATTCTTATACTCTGGAACATCAAAGCAACTGAGCGAATCAGCTATGTGCTTCTGAACAGCTTCGTCCCTATCTCTTACTGCAGTGAGATTAATGTGTTCATTCTTCTCGAGAATAGCGTCGAGGTATGAGATAAGCTTGTTAGTTCTATCCTCACCGTACTTCTCTGTAAGTAGTTTAATTGTATTCTCTGTTGAGATTCTATCTGCCATATTAATTCTGCTCTCTTCTTTCTCTAGCTTCCTTCTCAAGGTATATCAGGAGCACATTGATATCTGCTGGAGAAACTCCAGAGATTCTGCTCGCCTGTCCTACCGTGATAGGTTTAATTGAATTAAGCTTTTGCTGAGCCTCGAGTCTGAGGCCTCCAATACTTGAGTAATCAATATCCTCACGAAGTTTCCTTCTCTCCAGCTTATGAAGTTTCTCAACCTCTTGAAGTTGCTTAGCAATATAGCCCTCATACTTAACCATAACTTCAAGCTCAAAAGCTTCGCTTCTGGTAAGTACTGGTCTTGTCTCATCATCTATCTCCTCAAGATCAGCATACTTAATCTCTGGTCTCTTAAGAACTTCATATAAAGTGATATTCTCTTCGTTGGCCTTGCACCCGTGGTTTATTAGGAACTTCTGAAGCTTAACAAGCCCAGGACGCATCTTCTTCATTCTCTCAAGTTCAGAATCTACATGCTCTTTCTTGATGCAGTACTTCTGATATCTCTCCTCACTAACAGAACCATACTCATATCCAATCTCAGTAAGTCTTCTGTCAGCATTATCCTGTCTGAGTAGAAGTCTGTACTCAGCTCTTGAAGTCATAATTCTGTAAGGTTCATTAGTACCCTTAGTAACAAGATCATCAATAAGGACACCAATGTAAGCCTGATCTCTACCGAGAACGAGCGGCTCCATCCCCTTCAGAGATGCTGCCGCATTAATTCCAGCAATAAGTCCCTGAGACGCAGCTTCCTCATATCCAGAACTTCCATTGAACTGACCAGCACAGAAGAGTCCTGGAACAATCTTACTCTCTAGTGATGGCTTAAGAGAAAGTGAGTCTGTACAATCATATTCGATAGCATAGGCTGGAGATACGATTGTCGCATTCTCAAGACCTGGAATTGTTGAATAGAAATCAGCCTGTACATCCTCAGGAAGACTTGAAGACATTCCCTGGATATACATCCAATCAGTATTAAGACCTTCCGGCTCAACAAAGAGCTGATGTCTTTCTCTATCTTTGAATCTTGATACCTTATCCTCAATTGAAGGGCAGTATCTAGGACCAACACCAACAATATCTCCAGAGTACATCGCAGACTTATCTAGATTGTCGAGAATTATCTTATGAGTCTCTGCATTAGTATAGCTAAGCCAGCATGATATCTGCTCCTTATCATATTCCTTATCTTCATTAAGGAAAGAGAATGGAGTTATCCTCTCATCACCCTTCTGCTCCTTCATAACAGAATAATCCAATGTATCTCTTAGCATTCTTGCTGGAGTACCAGTCTTGAATCTTCTGAGAGGAATTCCAAGTGCAGCGATATTATCCGCAAGCTCAGTTGATGGAGGAAGCCCTGCAGGTCCACTCACCGTGACATTCTTACCAATGAATATCTTGCCGCCGAGAAAAGTTCCTGTGCATACAACCGCAGCTCTAGCGGTATATGCATCAGTTCCTACCATTACACCAGCAATTCTTCCATCCTTCAATATAACATCAGTAATCTCTGCCTCAATCAGATCAAGATTATTTGTATCTTCGATAGTCTTGAGCATCTCAAGGTGATACTGCTCTTTATCAGCCTGCGCTCTTAATGAATGAACTGCCGGACCTTTAGATGTATTGAGCATCTTGCTTTGGATAAATGTCTTATCAATATTGACTCCCATCTCGCCGCCAAGAGCATCAATCTCAAATACGAGGTGACCCTTACCAGTTCCTCCAATTGAAGGGTTACATGGCATCATAGCAACTGACTCAATGTCCGTACAGAACATCGCAGTCTTCATACCCATGCGCGCACAAACTAGACCAGCCTCGCAGCCGGCATGTCCCGCACCTATAACGGCGACGTCATAGTCGCCTTTTATCATTGATTCTTTAATATCTTCGAATTTCATCTGTACCTTTAGAAAATTACAAAACTATAATTATTTACCAAGACAGAATTTAGAGAATACTGTATCTATTATCTCATCACCTACTGCTTCACCAATTATAGTGCCAAGTTCATCGTATGCGTAGTGAACATTAAGTTCTGTAATCTCAAGTGCTTCGCCATCTTCAAGCAGGTAGATTGACTGCTCAAGATTGTCAGCAGCTGCTTCAAGTGCTGCTATGTGGCGCTCGGAGGTTACAATTGTACTCTCCCTTACGTTAATTCCTTTGATGTTATATATCTCTGAGATTGCATCAGCAACGAGTGATGATCCCTCGAGAGCTCCAAGACCAACGAGAGTTGTTGTAATAATCTTGGCATTTGGAAGTTTCGCTCTAATCGAGTCAGCATCAACAACTGCACCCTGGTCACTCTTATTAAGAACGACGAGCACTCTATCCTTGCCGCTATATGAGAGCAGATTGATCACTGCTTCATCCTCTTCATCGAGTGCTTTACTTCCATCTATTACAAGAACCGCCATCTCTGACTCACGAAGAGCATCGCGAGTTCTGTCAATTCCAATTCTCTCGACTGTATCATCAGTCTCTCTGATTCCAGCTGTATCAATGAGAACCATTGGGATGCCGTCAATGTTAGCACTCTCCTCGACAGTATCTCTGGTAGTACCTGGAATATCTGTAACAATTACCCTACCCTCACCGAGAAGAGCATTCATAAGAGACGATTTACCAACGTTCGGTTTACCAATAATTGCGACACGAATTCCCTCTCTAGCAATTCTGCCAACAGTCGATGTTCTGAGAATATCGTTAACATCGGCAAGTGCAATCCTAAGATCAGTAATATATGCCTCGTATGTTTCTTGTTCAATATCCTCGTCAGGGTAATCAATGTTAACTGCCATCTGAGCAAGAATATCGAGAAGCGATAATCTGATAGAAGAAACAGCCTGGCTGAGTCTTCCTTCTTTCTGACTCTCAGCAATACCAAGAGTCAAATCAGTCTTTGCCTTAATGATATCGATTACAGCCTCAGCCTGAGATAAGTCCATCTTGCCATTGAGAAAAGCAAGTTTCGTGAATTCACCAGCTTCCGCCATACGAGCACCAGCTCTTATTGATTCGCGAAGAATATCTCTTAACGCAACATTACTGCCGTGCGCCTGAATCTCAAGCATATCTTCACCAGTGTATGAATTAGGTCCCTTCATCAGAATGAAGATAGCTTCATCAATTATTGATCCATCCTTGTCTTTGACATGTCCAAAGTATGCATGTCTAGCGCGGACTTCTTCTGGACACTCGACAAAGAGAGTCTTCATAATATCAAGACTCTTATCTCCACTTATTCTAACAATTCCGATACCGGCTTCACCCGGTGCAGTTGATATTGCTGTAATAGTATCGCTCATAACAAAACTAACGACTAAGACAGTCGCCCTCCGTGCTTGATAATATCATATATTTACAGTGAAGTAAAAAGATGCACGGGACAAGCCCGTGCATCAATTATTACTTATGCTCGATGATAACCTTTCTGTAAGGATCCTTACCTTCACTTCTTGTCTTCACTCTTGGGTGATTCTGAAGTGTTGTGTGGATTACCTTTCTCTCATAAGGATTCATAGGCTCAAGAGTAACACTCTTCTTTGAGCGGTCAACCTTCTGTGCAAGTCTATTTGCGAGGTTAACGAGTGTCTTCTCTCTCTTTCTTCTGTAGTTCTCTGCATCAAGTATAACTCTTACATACTTATTTGTGTCCTTGTTAACTACATATCCTGCCAGGCACTGTACGGCATCGAGTGTTGCACCTCTCTTACCGATGATTGTACCTGTATCTTTACCAGTGATCTCCACATATACGAGACCGTCACCAGCCTTTACATCAAATGCAAGGTCGATGCCCATCTTATCAGCGATCTCTGCGAGGAAGTCCTTAACTGGATGCTCCTCTACTGAATCGAGACCCTTAACCTCCTCAAGGAGAATGTCTTCGATAACTGGTGTCTTAACAGTCTGCTTCTTTGAAGCCTTTCTGTTCTTATTTATTTCTTTCTTTTTCTCTTTAGCTCTTGCTCTAGCGTCTTCACGCTCTTCCTGCTCAAACTTAGCAAAATCTTCTCTAACATCATCGTCAAGTGAAGCAGTTGCGTTCTCAGGAAGACTAGCAAGAATAGCGTCAATGTCGTCGAAAGTAGCTTTCTCTTTCTTCTTATTGTCTGCTGCAGTTTCCTTAGCTGTTACTCTTACCTTAGCAAGCTTAGATCCAATACCGAGAAAACCATTTGATGATTCCTCAAGTACTTCGATTTCTACTTCATCTCTTTCAAGCTTCAGTTCTTTCAGTGCAAGGTTAACTGCAGTATCTACATCGACTCCCCACTTCTCTGAAGATCTCATATACTACTTGTGTCCTTTCACTCTAGCTGCTCTGTTTCTGTACTTCTTAGCAAGTTCTTTCTCTGCTCTGCTTACGAGCTCTCTGTGCTCCTTCTCCTCATTCATCTTCTTACGGAGAATGTTGATTCTCCAGTTGAAGAAGATCTGAAGGATCTGTCCGCCTGCCCAGTAGATAGCAAGTCCAGCTGGATAAGATCTAGCAAGCCAGAGGATTGAAAGCGGGAAGAAATACTTCATAATCATATTCATTGAAGCATTTGGTCCTGCTGTAGCAGTCATAGCAGCATTCATTGAGAACGCGAAGTATGTTGATACTCCTGCAAGAATAGGAAGAATCCAGAGGTCAGGCTGACCGAGATCTGGAATCCAGAGGAATGACTCATGTACAGCAAGCATCATTGTTGAACCTGATGGCATATATACCATTGGGTTTCTGAGCAGTGCAAAGAGTCCCATGATAATTGGGAACTGAATGAGCATTGGAAGACAACCGCTCATTGGGTTGAAGCCTTCCTTCTCATAGAGAGCTGCCATCGCCTCATTCTGCTTCTGCTTGTCGTTGGCGTATTTCTCCTGAATTACCTTCTGCTTCTCAGCTATTTCGGACATGTTAGCTGTGGACTTAATCTGCTTCTTGTAAAGTGGATAAAGAGCACACTTAACAAGAACTGTAAGGATAATAAGGGATAAACCGTAATTACCTACAAGCTTGTAAATCCAGTACAGTAAAAGACCAAGAGGTCTTGCGAAAATACCCATTTTTACTCCTAACTTATTGCTTATGAATATCTATGGAAGAGGATCATAGCCACCAGGATGACCTGGATGACATTTGAGTATTCTTCTTACTCCAAGATATGTTCCCTTAATTGGACCATACTTCTGCAGCGCCTGAATAAAGTAAGTGCTGCATGTAGGATAGAACCTGCATGTAGGTGGGAATAGAGGAGAGATGAACATCTGATATCCTCTGATCATGATAATCATAATCTTACTGAGAAATTTACTTATGTATTGCATGTCTTACCGTCTTCAAAGAGTCCTGCTGCTCTTATTGCTCCGAACATGGAGCGCTGAACTTCCCCACATTTACAATCATTGATCGAATTTCGCGCAACAAATATTACGTCATAACCGGGAACAATATGTTTACTCATAGTTCTGTAAGCTTCTCTCATAAGTCTTCTTGCTCTGTTACGCTGAACACTGTTACCAACCTTCTTGCTGGCAACATATGCAAGTCTGCTTACATCCTTGTTGTTTCTTCTATAGAGAACAACAACATATTTACTTCCTTTGGACTTACCGCGGTTATAGACTGCACTGAAATTCTTCTGATTTCTTAAAGTGAACTTATAACTCTTTCTCATTCACGGATTATTCCTGACTATGCAGTGAGCTTCTTTCTACCTCTAGCTCTTCTTCTCTTGAGTACCTTTCTACCATTAGCAGTTGACATTCTCTTTCTGAATCCATGCTCCTTAAGTCTCTGTCTCTTCTTTGGCTGATATGTTCTTTTCATTTCAAACTCCTTCCAATATAATGACTATCATTATAAAATAAATAAAAAACTGGTGCCTTCTAAATTACACAGGCACAAACGCTGTAACATTATATTTGAGAACCCTTGAAAAGTCAATGATTACAGCAATATAAGCAGTTTTATTAATCTAACAAATATATTCAAAAAAATCTCATATTTAGACTTATACACAATATATAGTGTTGGGCAAAGATTATTAACAACTTTTTCAACAATATGTGCATAACTTTCTTTTTGTAGTCTTGAAAATGCAGTATTTAAGGCTTTTCTGACATTTGAAATTGTGGAAAAGTATGTGTAAAATATGTGCATAACAGAAAGAGGACACAAAATGGACATTAACAAGATGTGGAAGGGCTTCCACGCCGCTCTCAAAGAGAATACAAACGATCTATCGTATAATACTTACATCAAACCCCTGACTCTCCATAAACTGGATGAGGACATGGGGGTAATTTATCTTGCAGCAGAGCACGATGTTCAGCTGACAATGTTAAAAAACAATTATTTTCCAGCTATTGAGCACACATTAGATAATATATTAGGTACACATTATAGAGTTGTAATCAAACTTCAATCTGAATACGAAGAAGAAACTTCAGTTATGGCAAAGCCAAAGAAGAATCCATTCGCTAACGAGAAGCTGATCAACCCTAAGTACACTTTCGACAATTTCATCATCGGAGATTGCAATAAATATGCGCACGCTGCTTCAGTAGCTGTAGCCGAGACACCTGGCGAATTATACAACCCTCTTTTTATCTATGGAGGATCAGGCCTTGGCAAAACACATCTTATGCAGGCGATAGGTGTACACATAAGCAAGAAGAATCCTTCTGCGAAGGTACTCTACTCATCAGCAGAGATGTTCACTAACGAATTCGTTAAGGCACAGCTTGAGAAGAAGATGAAGCAGTTCGAGACAAAATACAGAAAGCTCGATGCACTTCTCATCGATGATATTCAGTTTCTTGAAGGTAAAGAGGGAGTTCAGAAGCAGTTCTTCTATGTTTTCGAGAATCTCTATCAGAATAATAAGCAGATTGTAGTTACTGGAGATTGCCCTCCAACTGAACTTAAAGGAATCGAGGAGAGACTGCGTACTAGATTCTCATGGAATATGATCGCGGATGTTCACTCACCGGATTATGAGACAAGAGTAGCAATTCTCTGTAAATTTGCTGATACAAAGAATATTGAAGTAACTCAGGATGTATACGATGTATGCTGTCTGATTGCTGATCAGGTTAAGGATAATATACGTGAGCTTGAGGGAGCATTTACTAGAGTTATCGGTTTCTCACAGCTTCTCAACGAGCCTATCACTGTTGAATATGCTAAGACTGTTCTTAAGGATGTTATTAATGATACATCAAAAGCAGTTGAACCAGAGAGAATCAGACAGACTGTCGCAGCTCACTTCAATATTAAGGTAAGTGATCTTGATTCACCTGTAAGAAAGGCTGAGATTAACGTACCTAGACAAATTGCTATGTATATATGTAGAGAAGAAACTGATATTTCATTCCCTAAGATTGGACAGCTCTTTGGAGGAAGACATTATTCTACTGTAATGCATGCATGTGATAAGATAAGTGAGCAGCTCAAATATGATGAGACTCTGGCTGAGAATATTGCTTCTATTAAGAAGAAATTGAACATCAAATAAGCCTGGTATTAATTATCAACATTTTGAGAGAACTTATGAACATAGTTATCAACAGCTTTTCCACAAGCTGAAGATGGCTCAAAGTCAGTAATTTCAAGGTGTCTGTGAGTTATCCTAATTATCCACAACACCTACTACTACCACTAATATAAATAAATAATAATAGAAGGAGTTTCAGATGAAGATATACTGCAGCAGAAGTGATCTAAACAAGTCACTTAACAATGTTTCTCATTCAGTTCCATCAAGAACAACATCACATATTCTCGAAGGAATTCTGATGGAGATAAATAATGGGGAGATGAAACTCACAGCAACCGATACAACAATTACTATTGAGTCAGTAATAAAGGTTGATTGTACAGAGAATTGTTCATTCGTAGTACCAGCGAAGTTGTTCTCAAGCATCGTGGCTAAGCTTCCTGAAGATGAAGTTCTTATCGAATATAATAATGAGAAGAATAAGATTAATATTAGATGTGGAGGATCTAATGCTGAGATAGTATGCTTTGCAGCTGATGAGTTCCCAAAGATTAAGCTTGATGAGGGACATGATAGAATTCTTCTTTCAAAGGAAAGTGTTAAGAAGATTATCAGAAAGACAGCTTTCTCAGCTTCTTCAGATGACTTCAATGGAATTCTAACAGGAGTACTTCTTCAGATTAAAGATGGCAATATGAAGATGGTTGCTGTAGATCCTTTCAGAATTGCTACATATAATGTAGAAGTTGATAATGATAAGGATATCAGCGTAATCATTCCTGCTAAGCTTGCAACAGATGTTGCTAAGATTATCAGTGATGATGGTGAGGATGTAATTAGCATCGAGATTGTAGATAAGAAGGTTATATTCTTATTTGATAATAATAAGGTTGTAATCAATACATTCTCTGGTAAGTACATCGACTATGAGAGAATTCTCAACAAGGAAGGCGATATTTCTGTAAGAATCCAGAGAGATTCACTTCTTAAAAGTATAGATAGAGCTTCTCTTCTTACATCAGTACAGAATAACAATCTAATTAAGTTCAATATTGAGGATGATATCATCGTACTCAAGTCACTCAGTGAGGAAGGCAATATTGAGGAGAAGATTGAGGTAATAAAGGAAGGTGAGAATCTCCTCATCGGACTTAACTCAAAGTATCTCAAAGATGTATTAAGTGCAATTGAAGATGAAGAGATTATTATGAACTTTAAGGATCAGATATCACCATGTATCATCAAACCTCTCAAAGGAGATAAGTTCAAATATCTGGTACTTCCAATCAGAATTAATTAATTGATATAACAAAGGTATTCTGAAGTATAATATACGAGGAATACCTTTTGTATTTGGGAAAGCAAATATGATTATTAAAGAGATTAAACTGCAGAACTTTAGAAACTATGAAGATATTGAAATGGAATTTGATAATTCCAGAAATATTGTAATTGGCGAGAATGCCCAGGGTAAGACTAATCTTATTGAGGCAGTTTATCTGTGTGCTTTTGCAAAGAGCTTCAGAACTAATAATGCTGCTGAGCTTGTTAGATTCAATGAAGATATTGGAAGAGTTAATGTATTAATAGAGAGTGAGGATATTGAGAAGAGCATCAATATTGCTATTAATAATAAAGGCAAGAAGATGATCAGCAAGGATGGCAAAGTAATAAGAGCAACTACTGAACTTCTCAATAATCTAGTCGTAATTATTTTCTCTCCAGAAGATCTAAGAATTATTAAAGATGATCCAGAGAGAAGAAGAAGTTTCCTTAATAAAGAGATATCTCAGATCAGACCTAGATATTATGAGCAGCTTCGCAAATATAATGAAGCTCTCAAACAGAAGAATGCAATTCTCAAAGCAGATAACAGAAGATTTGATGAATCAATACTCGATATCTATGATCAGCAGTTGGCAGCTGCCGGTTATGAAGTAATAAGATATAGAAGAGAATTCACTGAGAAGTTGTCTCATAGGGCTGCTGAGATACAGGGTGCAATATCTGATAATAGAGAGAATCTGACTATTAGATATAAGGAAACAATTAGTCCATCCAATTCAGAAGATATGTACAATGAAATTGTAATGGATCGCGACAAAGATATATATAACGGCCATGCTGGAAGAGGACCGCATAGAGACGATCTTGTTTTCTATATTAACGAGAAAGATGCTAAGAAGTATGGATCTCAGGGACAGCAGAGAACTATCGCACTTAGTCTTAAGCTTGCTGAGGTGAAGCTTGCTCAGGATATTCTTGATGAGGCTCCGATTCTTCTGCTCGATGATGTGCTAAGTGAGCTCGACATCGAGAGACAGAGATTTCTTATTAATGAGATTGATGATGTTCAGCTCTTCATTACTTCAACAGAAGTAAATGACGAAATAATGGAGAGAATGAGGAATGGATCTGTTTATAAGGTACAAAATGGCAATATAGTGCAAATTGAAAGAAGGTAAACTAAGAAATCCGCCAAAATTTGAGTTTTGACGGATTTTTTCATTAAAACAACATATAGTATCAAAACTTGAAAAAAAGTCGCTTATATGCTAAAATAAAGGCGTATTTTAGAAAGGGCGATGTATTTTTTTTGGACAAATTGAGGATGCTGCATGCCCGACAGCATATAGAATGAAAAAAAGGATTTGATAGAATGACTGAGAAGCAGAATTACGGTGCGGAACAAATTCAGGTACTCGAAGGTCTTCAGCCTGTAAGAGTCAGACCTGGAATGTACATCGGTAGTACAGGTCCTGCTGGTCTTCATCACCTTGTCTACGAGATCGTAGATAACTCGGTCGATGAGGCACTTGCCGGATATTGCACCAAGATTGATGTAACAATTGAGGCAGACAATTCCATTACTGTTAAGGATAACGGTAGAGGTATGCCTGTAGACATTCACCCTAAGATGGGTATCCCAGCAGTTCAGGTTATTCATACTAAACTGCACGCTGGAGGTAAGTTCGGTGGAGGAGGATACAAGGTATCCGGAGGACTTCACGGAGTAGGAGCTTCTGTTGTAAATGCTCTTTCAACTCATATGGTTGTTGAGGTTACAAGAGAAGGTAAGGTATTCCAGCAGGAGTACTGGCAGGGAGATAGAGTATCAGAGCTTAAGGTAATTGGTGAGGCTGGTCCTAGAACTAGTGGATCAAAGACACAGTTCTGGCCAGACCCAACAATCTTCGAGGATACTGTATATGATTATGACACTCTCCACAGAAGACTTAGAGAGATGGCTTTCCTGAACAAGGGTCTCACTATCACTATTGAGGATAAGAGAGAAGGTAAGAAGGCTAAGGACAAGTTCTTCTATGAGGGTGGAATCAAGCAGTTCGTAGAGCACCTCAACAAGAATAAGGAAGTTATCAATGATAAGATTTTCTACTTCGAGTTTGAGGAGAATGGTTACGAGGTTGAGGTATCAATTCAGTATACTGACAGATTCAGCGAACTGATTCTTTCTTATGCAAATAATATTAATACAGTTGAGGGTGGATATCATCTCGTAGGATTCAAGACTGCTCTTACTAGAACAATCAATGATTATGCTAGAAAGAACAAGCTCCTCAAAGATAATGAGGATAATCTCCAGGGAGATGACGTTCGTGAAGGAATCACTGCAGTAGTAAGCGTTAAGCTCACAAATCCTCAGTTCGAGGGACAGACAAAGGCTAAGCTCGGTAACTCAGAGGTAAAAGGTTTCGTAGAAACTAATACTGCTCAGTACCTTACATTCTTCCTCGAGGAGAATCCTAAGCAGGCGAAGGCTATCATCGAGAAGTGTGTGAAGGCTGCTCGTGCTAGAGAGGCTGCACGTAAGGCAAGAGATACTGTAAGAAAGACTTCAGTACTCGAAAGTACATCACTTCCTGGTAAGCTTGCAGACTGTTCAGAGAAGGATCCAGCACTCAGCGAGATCTTCCTCGTAGAGGGAGACTCAGCGGGCGGAAGCGCTAAGCAGGGAAGAGACCGTAAGAGACAGGCGGTACTCCCACTTAGAGGTAAGATTCTGAATGTTGAGAAAGCTAGACTCGATAGAATTCTCAATTCAGATGAGATTAAGAATATGATTACAGCATTTGGATGCGGTATAGGCAAGGAGTTCGATATCAGCAAGCTTCGTTATCACAAGATTGTAATCATGACCGATGCCGATGTCGATGGAGCGCACATCAGAACACTTCTTCTGACATTCTTCTTTAGATTCATGCCTGAGCTTATTGAAGGTGGTTATGTATATGCTGCTCAGCCACCACTCTTCAGAGTTAAGAGAGGTAAGGACATCTGGTATACATATTCAGATGCAGAGCAGGAGAAGCTGCTTGCTAAGATCAGAGAAGAGGGTCATAATACTAAGGTTGATATTCAGAGATATAAGGGTCTTGGAGAGATGGACTTCCAGCAGCTTTGGGAAACAACTATGGACTACAACAGCCGTACGCTCGTAAGAATTACGGTAGAGGATGCTGGCGCAGCAGACGAGATTTTTACAACTCTTATGGGAGACAAAGTTCCACCTCGTAAGAAGTTCATTGAGGATAATGCTAAGTACGTAAAGAACCTTGACGTATAAGAACGGGAAGGAGAGAAATGACTGATATTATAGATAACAGCACGATTCTGGAGCATGAAATATACGATGAAATGAAGAATTCGTATATCGATTATGCTATGTCAGTAATCGTCGGTCGTGCACTTCCAGATGTAAGAGATGGACTCAAGCCTGTTCACAGAAGAATCCTCTATGGAATGCACGAGCTTGGTACAACACCAGATAAACCACATAAGAAGTCGGCAAGAATTGTCGGAGAAGTAATGGGTAAATATCATCCACACGGTGACTCATCCATCTATGATGCAATGGTTAAGCTTGCACAGGATTTCTCAACTAGATATATGCTTGTTGACGGTCACGGTAACTTCGGTTCTGTCGATGGTGACGGCGCCGCTGCTATGAGATATACAGAGGCAAGAATGTCTCCATTCTCACTGCAGATGGTAAGAGACCTCGATAAGAATACAGTAGACTTCGTTGACAACTTCGACGGCGAGGAGAAGGAGCCAGTAGTACTTCCATCAAGAGTGCCTAACCTTCTCATCAACGGTTCAAATGGTATCGCCGTAGGAATGGCAACATCAATTCCACCTCATAATCTTGGAGAGGTAATTGATGCCTGCGTTAAGATGATTGAGGACCCTGAGTGCACAGTTGAGGATCTCGTTAAGATAGTAAAGGGACCTGATTTCCCAACTGGAGCTATAATCCTCGGTAAGGGCGCTGCTAGAGAAGCATACCTCACAGGACAGGGTAAGGTTAACGTAAGATCAGTATGTGAGATTGAAGAGGGTGCTCGCGGCAAGATGAGAATCGTTGTAAGCGAGATTCCTTATCAGGTTAATAAGGCGAGACTCATCGAGTCTATGGCTGATCTTGTTAGAAATAAGAAGGTCGAAGGTGTCGCAGACATCAGAGATGAGTCCAATAGAGAGGGAACAAGAATTGTAATCGACCTCAAGAAGGATATTAATCCTAATGTTGTTCTCAACAGACTCTATAAGCACACACAACTTCAGACTTCATACAGCATGATTATGTTGGCTCTAGTTAACGGAGAGCCAAAGATTCTCAATCTCTATCAGATTATTGATGAGTATCTCAAGCACCAGAGAGAAGTAGTAACAAGAAGAACAAGATTCGACCTTGCTAAGGCAGAGCAAAGAGAGCATATCGTTGAAGGACTTCTCATCGCTCTTGATAATATCGATGAGGTAATCAAGACAATCAGATCAGCATATAATGATGCTAAAGAGAAGCTGATGATTAAGTTCGGACTTTCTGAGATTCAGGCACAAGCAATCCTCGATATGAGACTTGCCCGTCTCCAGGGACTCGAAAGAGAGAAGCTGGAGAAGGAATATCAGGACCTTCTTGCTAAGATTGCTTACTATAAGGAACTGCTCGCAGACGTTCACAAGCTTATGGGCGTAATCAGAGATGAGCTCATTGAGATTAAGGATAAGTGGGCAGACAAGAGAAGAACTAAGATTGTAGCCGAAGATGGAGAACTCGATGAAGAGGCGCTCATCGATGAGGAGGATGTAGCTATTACACTCACTCACCTCGGTTATGTAAAGAGAGTTCCAGAGAATACATATAAGGCTCAGAAGAGAGGCGGTAAGGGAATCGTTGGAGTAACAACAAGAGAGAGTGACTTCGTTAAGGATCTCATCATTACTTCAACTCACGACTACCTGATGTTCTTCACTGATATGGGTCGAGTATATAAGATAAAGGCATATGAGATACCAGAAGGATCAAGAACTGCTAAGGGAACACCAGTAATCAACTTCCTCAACCTCAATCAGGGTGAGAGAGTAACAGCTGTAATTCCAATCAAGGACTTCAATACAGATGAGGAACTCGTAATGGTAACTAAGATGGGTACTATTAAGAAGACACCTCTTAAGGAGTTCGATACAAATAGAAAGGCAGGACTCATCGCAATTACTCTCAAGGACGGAGACAAGCTCATCTCAGTTGCTCAGTCAACAGGTGATGAGAGTGTAATCGTTGTTACAAAGCAGGGTAAGGCTATTGCATTCAGCGAGAAGGATGTTCGTTCAATGGGTAGAAATGCCGGTGGAGTAAGAGCTATCAGCCTCGAGGGTGATGACGAAGTAGTATCTATGGAGCTCGATATTGATCAGACAAGAAAGATGCTTGTAATCACAGAGAAGGGCTTCGGTAAGAGAACTGCTCTCGAGGAGTATAGACTCCAGGCTAGAGGCGGTAAGGGAGTAGCAACTTACGACAAGACAAAGTTCGATAAGACAGGAACACTTGTTGGAGCTACACTCGTTAACGATGAGGATGAGATTATGATCATCAATTCAGATGGAGTAATCATCAGAATCAGAGCTGGCGAGGTAACAAAGTCCGGAAGAACAACTCAGGGAGTTAAGATCATGAAGGTCGAGAAGGGCAAGAAGATCGTAAGCTTCGCAAAGGTTGTTGATGAAGACGACGCAAAGAAGCCAGCAGATCCAAAGAAGGAGCCAAAGAATCCAAACGTTGGAGAAGACGGCAACGAGCAGATCACACTTTTCTAATTAGATAAGATAAAACGGCGGTCATATGACCGCCGTTTCTTATGTCGTAAGGTTTACTTATTGATGACGATGTCTTCGAGCTTGCGCTTCGGTACCCAGTGAACTCCGTTATCGTCACGGTAGTACTTGTGGGACTGACCCTCCTCGAGATCACAGAGGCGGATATCCTCAGCGTTCTTGCCGATGGAGATGATGAGCTCAACTGTGAATCGATCATCGAGACCAAGAGCTTCCTTGACTTTGTCTTTGTTGTAGTTGCCAATCATGCATCCGATGAGACCCATCTCAGTAGCAGCAAGTGTGATGGTCTGTGCCATAATGCCAACATCGAGTCTAAATCTCTCGACATTCTCGAACACTTCAGCGTCATGACAGATGAGGATGAATGCAGGAGGTTCAGTTCCAGGGAATGGAAGACCAAGCTCTGGAAGGTTGGCACCGAACTTGACGAGAGTATTCATCAGTGCAGCTTCTTCTTCCTCATATATGAGATAGAACTTATATGGCTGCTGGTTGACACCTGCAGCAGTAAATCTCGCAGTATCTACCATCTCGAGAAGTTCTTCTCTCGTAACTTTGCGACTTCTGTCGTAACCACGACAGGAGCGATTAGCTTTGACAAGATCCTTAAGCATTGTCTGCCTCCCTATTCAGTAGCTTCTACTGCGTTGCGTGAACGGATTGTATCGAGACCGTCTCTTACAGTCTTCTCAATCTGAGCGAAGGCCTCCTTCTGCTCAGCTTTATCCATCTCTTCAATATGAACAGTAGGATGGATGATAATATCGACACGAGTTGGCTTGTAAGTACCCTTCTCCTCAAAAGCTCTGTATGAACCATCAAGTGTTAATGGAACGATAGGAACATTAGCCTTCTGTGCGAACTTGTATGCGCCTGACTTGAACTCACCCATCTCAGGACCTTTTGAACGTGTTCCCTCTGGGAAGATAGCCATGTTATAACCCTTATCCATAAGCTCCTTAGCAATAGCAACAGCCTTAACTGCTTCTCTTGGATTGTTACGAACGAGGAATACTGATCTTGTGTTCTCGATTGCCTTGGCAATTGGCTTGAACTTACGCCACTCATCCTTAGAGATGAAGCCAATCTGGTGATCCTTAAGTGCAATTACGATAGCAAAGATGTCTACGAAACCCTGGTGATTAGAGTAGACCATAAATGGCCCTTTCTCAGGCAGATTCTCTTCACCTTCGATATGAATGTCGAACTTGCACTTTCTACATATAGCTGGAATAACATCCTGCTGAACCTTGCGGATGAGCTCCTGCTCACCAGCGTAGTCCCCAGCATCGTAGAGAGCCTTGAACTGTTTCTCGTAAGAATTGTATCTATTAATCTCGGTTAAAACCTTGATTGCCGCAATTCCCGTTGTAAATGGATTCATCTAGAACCTCCGTAGAACTTAAATTAATATGGTGAAATTATAGCACAGAATCCAGTTTCTTGTTATGATTAGGTGAACTTTAGATAAATAAGAGGTGGAAGATGAAATTAGTTATTCAGAAGGTATCACACGCAAGTGTAACAGTAGATGACGAAGTAATCGGTAAGATCGGCAAAGGCTTCCTCGTACTCCTCGGAGTATCAAACACAGATGACGAGGCAATTGCTGATAAGATGGTAGATAAGATGTGCAAGCTCAGAATTTTCGAGGATGAGAACGGCAAGACAAACCTCTCACTCGCAGATGTTGGTGGCGAGCTCCTGATTGTATCACAGTTTACACTCTATGCGAACTGCAAGAAGGGCAACCGCCCATCATTCATCGATGCAGGTTCACCAGACCATGCGAACGCACTCTACGAGTATGTAATCGAGAAGTGCAAGGAGAGAGTTCCAATAGTTGAGCACGGCAGCTTCGGCGCTTGGATGAAGGTCGATCTTCTCAACGACGGCCCATTCACACTCGTACTCGACTCAGCTGAGATCTGCGGCTAAAACAAAATGACTTCCGGATTATTCCGGAAGTCATTTTTTATCTTTATGCGATATTATTCCTGCTCTGCGTCTTTGTTGAGTACCTCGCCAGTGATGAGACCACCGAGTACGAGGTAGAATGCGAGCACAGGGCCTCTCTCGAATGTAAGTGTCATTACGTCTGTCATTGCGAAAACGAAGTATGCAACTGTGAAGAGCGCAATTCCGATTGATGAACGCTTCTTCGATACTGTGAGGCAGGCCTTGATGAGAGCAATTGTTGTTGCAATCATAAAGAGTACGTATGCGAGTCCAGCAGGAATACCATATCTGTAGCCAATCTCGATAACAGTGTTATGAGCATTATGGAATGTGTTGCCTGAAGGAAGCACAAGCTCGAAGTCCTGCATATCGTTACCACGCAGATTCATACCCTTGAGATAGAATGACCAGATCTGAAGTCTTCCAGATGTGAATTGGTCGATAGTCTTGTCACCCTTCTCGAAACGATCCTTACCAGAGCTTGGATCAGCATCTTCATCAGAATATCCGTCATCGCTGTCCTGGTCACCGAACTTCTCAAACTTATTCTCGAATACAGTGATGCAACCCTTGTCTGCTACAAGAATTGTATTATGTGTAAGCAAATTGATTGAACCTAAGAAGCCTGCAATTACCAGAGTACCAGAGAGCGATACGAAGATGAGAGTCTTGGCTACTGCCTTCTTGAGGTCGAATCTCAGAATTGTTCCTGCCCAACCGACGAGCTGAACAAAGATGATGATGAGTCCTGCACGACAACCAGAAATCCAGATGAGGTGACAGGCGAAACCGCAAAGAAGCATAAACAGAGGGGCAAGTTTGGTTCTCTTAGATGCAAGATAGAGAAGTGCAGATGTGTAGATAACCATGAGACCTGCGAATCTGTTAGGATTCCATGTCAGTGAGCAGTATCTGTCGAAAAGCAGTGTTGTCTCACCGATAGGTGCGAACATATATGATGCGAGGAGCAGTCCTGTTCCAAGCACAACATTGCACCAGCAGAACCATGTGAGGTATCTATCGAAGTCGCCTCTGTTAGCCCATACCAGATAGATGGTAGGGAAAACCACGAGTAGCGAAAGTGCGTAGAATCCGTATGCTCTACCTACGTAATGCTCAAGTGCCATAAGTGTCATGTATCCAGCACCGAAGAAATATGGAATTGATATCCACTTGTTCCACTTAACTTTCTCGAGTGGGCCAGGCACTGCGATTACTGCCATAATGATCATCAGGAAGAAACCATAGAAGCCCATTCCTGCCGCGTGAATATCGACGATCATATATAAAGGCGCAACCGTGAGTTTGTATGTGCAGAAAGAGAGAATGAAAAGGCAGCCGATGATAATCAGATTGCGTAACTTCTCAGGAATCCTGCACGTATACTTGTAGGTCCATCCGAATATCTTAATTAAATTGTCCTGTAATAAACTCATTAAATATATACTCCTCATTACAACGCGTAAATCTTTACAAAGTCTCCACAAGTATACCATAGTTTGAGATTTTATATAATGAAGGAATTGTGATATACTCTTGATATCTATGGTTTATTGGAGAGGTGCGCAATGAACGAAGAAGCAGAAATCAAAATTCAGAAACAAAGAAAGAGAATCCGCATCGCGATTTTCGTAATTGTCGATATTCTTATCGCAATTGCAGCAGATTTGGGACCACTGGTTCTGAGATTCGGAATTTTCTCAATTAATCCATATTACTTCCAGCTTACGATGCAGTGGCTCGTCCCAGACATCGTTATTGCTGTTGCAGTGATTGCGGCATTCAAGTTGTATAACCGAGTGTGGAACTTCGCATCCATCGAGGAGCTTATTGATGCATTCAAGGCTTCCCTGGTAATCGAAGTAATCTATCTGGCATACAAAATGCTTCTCGGCGTCCATATGCCTCGAAGCTACTATCCATTCAACTGGATGATACTCTTCCTGCTCCTCGCAGGATCACGTATCTCAGTTAGAATTCTCAGAAGACTGCGCAAGAAATTCAACAAGACTGGTGAGAAGAGACATATCATGATCATCGGTGGAGGTTCTGCCGGATCACTTCTCGTTAAGGAGATTAAGGGAGGAACAACAAACAGTATGCCTGTCTGCATCATCGATGATAATGCAGCTAAGAAGGGCAAGCTCATCCACGGAGTTCCAATCGTAGGATCAAGAGAGAAGATCTACGATGCTTGTGAGAAGTACAAGATTGACGAGATTATCATCGCAATTCCTTCAGCTAGTCCAGTTGAGATTAGAGATATTCTGAAGATTTGTCAGGAGACAGGTGCTAAGGTAAAGAGACTGCCTGCAATCGCAAGCACACTCACAACATCACTCAGCCAGAGCGTTAGAGAAGTCAACTATGAGGATCTTCTGGGAAGAGATGCAGTAGTAATCAGCAATACTGAGCTCGAATCTTTCGTTAAGAACAAGACTGTAATGGTAACAGGTGGAGGCGGAACTATCGGTTCAGAGCTCTGCAGACAGATTGCAGCTAACCACCCTGGCAAGCTTCTGATTGTGGATATCTATGAGAACACAACTTATGAGCTCGAGATGGAGCTCAACAGATACTATCCTGAGCTCGACAAGGAAGTGCTTATCGCATCAGTGAGAGACTATGACAGACTCGATGCGATTTTCGAGAAGTACAAGCCTGAGATTGTATACCACGCAGCTGCTCACAAGCACGTACCTCTGATGGAGTACTCACCTAACGAGGCTATCAAGAACAACTGCAAGGGTACTCTCAATCTGGCGAAGCTTGCTGACAAGCACGGTGTAAGCAGATTCGTTCTCATCTCAACAGATAAGGCGGTTCGCCCAACTAACGTAATGGGTGCGACTAAGAGAATCTGTGAGATGATTGTTCAGACATATAACAGAAGATCGAATACAGAGTTTGTTGCTGTAAGGTTCGGTAATGTACTCGGAAGTAACGGTTCGGTTATTCCGCTTTTCCTCAAGCAGATTGAGGCAGGCGGCCCGGTAACACTGACACATAAGGAGATCACAAGATTCTTCATGACAATTCCTGAGGCTGTATCTCTGGTTCTCAAGGCTGGACTTATGGCCAAGGGTGGAGAGATCTTCGTTCTCGACATGGGTGAGCCTGTGAAGATATACGATCTTGCATGCAACCTCATTAGAATGAAGGGTTACACACCAGATAAGGATATCGAGATCAAGGTTGTGGGACTCAGACCAGGGGAGAAGCTCTACGAGGAGATTCTTATGGATGAGGAGGGACTGCAGAATACCGCTAACAACCTCATCTACATCGGTCAGCCAATTGCAATCGATGAGGATGCCTTCCTCGCTAAGCTCGATAAGATTATCGAAGTAGCAGAGACCAATTCAGAGGATATCCGTACATACGTTAAGGATATATGCGACACATACAGACCTAACGGAACATATTAATTTGAGAGGACAGATAAGTCGTGGCTATTAATAAAATAGACAACTTAATAATCACAGACATCAGCTGGGAGAGAATCTTCCTCAGCTTCACTCTTGAGGGAGAGAAGTATGAGGATGCGCAGTTCTATCTCGTAAGAAGTAGCGAAGTTGTTGTCAACGAGGAAGCTTACTACAAGAAGATAGAGACTCCAATCTACGCACTTGAGGAGTACGAGAGAGTTCTTATCAGCGATGTAGCAGAGACAGAGAGCGGCTATGTCCTAACTGTAGATATTGCCTGCATCGATGATGGCAGATTCCTGAACAATGGAACTTGGACAATCAAGCTTGTTAATGAAGAGAATGATGCCTGCCTTTCGATGAATATGGAACTCGCCAAGAGGCTCGATGAGAAGACGAGAATCTTCCCCTACGGCAATAACCCATACGGACCAAAGAAGTATTCATATAATGTTTTCTTCGATATGCTCAGCTTCGTAGATGACGGTTTCATCCCTGTAGTTAACAGCTTCTTCATGAAGCGCAACGACAAATGGATGATTCGTAAGCATCACGAGGAGGCGAACCACAAGAAGGACCGCATGAGACTTATCAAGAAGGCGGTAGTAGTTAAGCTCATTAGAATGTACTACTTCGTAGTATCGAGAATCACACCTAAGAATGGCAAAAGAGTTCTCTTCATGACTGAGACCAAGCCTTTTCTCTGGGGTAACCTTCTCTACATTCACAACAGAATGATCGAAAGAGGACTGGACAAGGATTTCAAGATCACAGTTTCGTGCAGATCATCTGTTGGAAGTCACAAGGGTGTAATGAGCTGGGTCAAGGCAGTTACAAAGATTGCACAGAATGACATCATCTTTGTGGATGACTACGCTCCAGTATTCGGCTTCTTCAAGCTCAATCCGAAGACGAAGCTGGTTCAGGTATGGCATGCCGGTGAGGGCTTCAAGTCAGTAGGCTACAGCCGCTTCGGCAAGAACGGTTCACCGTTCCCAAGCGAGTCACCACATAAGGCATATACACATGCGCTTGTCGGTTCACAGAGACTGATTCATGTATACGAGGAAGTGTTTGGAATTCCAGCGGACAGATTCCTGACTTATGGAATGCCAAGACTCGATGGCTTCCTCGAGCCTGAGACAATTGCAAAGACAAGAGCAAAGGTATATGCAGAGTATCCAATGCTCGAGGGCAAGAAGGTTATTCTCTTCGCTCCAACATTCAGAGGTACGGTTCAGGAGGACGCTGTCTACGATTACGACCAGCTGGACTTCGACCGCATCTACGACTTCTGTGGCGACGAGTATATCTTCGCGGTGAAGATGCATCCTTTTATCAAGGAACCTGCACCGATAAGAGAGAGCCAGAAGGACAGAATCATCGACCTGACAAAGTACCAGAATATCAACGACCTGTACTATGTTACAGAGATTATGATTACAGATTACTCATCGGCGTTCTATGAGTTCGCGCTGATGAAGAAGCCGGTTCTCTTCTTCACATACGACAGAGAGAACTACGAGCTCGTAAGAGGGGTGCACAGGAAGGTAAAAGAGAATGCGCCTGGTCGCGTCTGTGACAGCTTCGAGGAACTTATGGATGCTCTCGAGACGGGCAATTACGAGTTCGAGAAGACTGCTCAGTTCATCGAGGAGAACTTTGGCGACTACGATGGACGTGCAAGTGATAAAGTAATCGACCACATACTGCTCAACAAGTAGCTGAGAGGAGGCGAATATGAGCAAGAATATAGTAGTGATTTTTGCTGGTGGAAGCGGAGTGCGCATGGGTTCAGGAACTCCTAAGCAGTTCCTTGAGGTCAATGGCAAGCCGATTATCATCCACACACTGGAGCTCTTCGAGGAGCATCCGGCAATCGACGAGATTTACATTGCCTGCAGAGAGGATTACATTCCTAAGCTGAAGAAGCTTCTCAAGAAGAGCTGGATCAGCAAGGTTAAGAATATTGTGCCGGGCGGAACTTCTGCTCTCGGTTCAATTCACAATGGACTTAAGTCTGCTGTAGACAACTGCGATGCTGACGATATCGTTCTGATTCACGATGGAGTAAGACCTTGCGTAGTTCCATCTGTAATTGACGATGTCATCGCAGCGACTAAGGAGAAGGGTGCGGCGGTTACTTGCACACCTCTCTTCGAGACACCTATTCACAGCGCGGGCGGAGAGTACATCGAAGAGATTCCTGTAAGAGACGAGTGCTACACAGCACAGGCTCCACAGAGCTTCAAGTTCGGACAGGTGCTCGAGGCATATGACAAGATTGCTGCAGATAATCCTGAGTTCAAGGGAATGGTCGACAGCGGCTCACTCATGAGAAGCTGTGGCTATGAGGTTGCAATCGTTAAGGGCAACCGTGGCAATATTAAAGTAACTACACCGGAAGATCTTTATATTTTCCGTGCAATGATGCAGTACAGAGAGTCCCAGGATGCGTTCGGCTTTGCAGCGGGCGAGACTCAGAGCAAATAACAATAAGGAAGTACACCAAATGCATAAAGTCATCAGAGAAGACATAGATAATATTCTCGCTGAGAAGCTTAGCTGGGATAAGTTCAAGGGAACTAACGTCCTGGTTACAGGTGCCAGCGGCATGGTAGGCGGGTACATTCTCAACACTCTCGTTGAGCTCAACAACAGAAATGACTATGGAATGGGAATCTACGCTCTCGTAAGAAATCCAAAGAAGCTCCCTGAGGAGATCAGAGAGCAGGTAATCGTAGTTCAGCAGAGTGTAACTGAGCCTATCAATATTGATGAGTCAATCGACTTCATCGTTCATGCGGCGAGCCCAGCTAGCCCAAGAATTATGAAGGACGACCCAGTCGGAACTGTTGCGGCTAATACTGTTGGAACATTCAACACACTTCAGCTCGCGGCGAAGGGTTCTGGCAAGGGATACCTCTACATCTCATCAAGAGAGATATACGGTCAGCCTTATGAGCACCAGAGAGTTTTCTCAGAGACGGATTACGGTTTCGTTGATCCGCTCTCAGCAAGAAGCTGCTACCCTGAGGGCAAGAAGGCGGCCGAGACAATGTGCGTATGCTTCAAGGAGCAGTACGGAGTCAATGCGAAGATTGCAAGACTTGCTCACACATTTGGACCTGGAATGGCCATCGATGATGGTAGAGTTCAGTGCGACTTCTTCAGAAATGTAATCAGAAACGAGGACATTCTCCTCAAGAGCGACGGATCTGCAATCAGAACTTACACTTATGTAGGTGATGCGATTGCAGCTATGTTCCGCATTCTGCTCGATTCAGATGAGATTGTTTACAATATTGCGAGCGAAGAGTCTACAGTATCGATCAGACAGCTCGCGGAAGCTTGCGTTGCCGCATACCCTGAGAAAGGCCTTAAGCTTCGCTTCGAGATTGAAGGAGCGCTCGCAGGAACCGCGCCTTTTACACTGGGAATACTCTCAAGTGAGAGAATCCGTGGCATCGGCTGGAAGCCGCTCTACACTCTCGACGAGGGAATCAAGAGAACTATCTCTTACCTCGCAGATACATCTAACGTATAGGGCATAAGAAAACGGCTGGGCCTCACGGGCCAGCCGTATGTATTGTTGCGATATTTGCTACTTGCGCACGGACCAGATGAAGTTGACGATGTCCTCCGTCGCGTTCGGACAAGGTGCAGCGACATATTTGTGAAGGAACTTCTCAAGGGCATCACAATCGTACTCGCCTGAAGCGATATAATTCGCAAGTGGTTCGGCTGTTTCGAACATCGGACTTGGCAGTTCTGCTGGATAGTCCATGTACATGCTTCTTGCGGACATATACTCTTCGAAGTCGTATGAGTAGAAGTAGATTGGAGTTCCGAGAATTGCTCCCTCGTAGATGATGCAGCTGTAGTCGCTGACGATGGCATCGGCGATTGTGAGCATATCGAAGGATGAGTACTCCGGATAATCGCAGTCAACCATTGAGAGCGGGTGCGCTTTGACAACGAGTCGATACTTATCTCCCTCGGCTGCGAGTGCATTGCGGAGTGCATCAACTGCCTCGGCGAACTCCTCATCGCAGCCCTCGCCTTTGCGGAAGGTTGGGACATAGACCACATTGAAGCTCTCCTTAAGTTCTGGGTGAGCTGTTAGAATCTCATCGCGCTTAGCATCAACCCAATCAGGTCTTGAGAGAAGCTCTGCACGAGGAAGCGGCAGAATAACGATTCTGTCCTCCGGGAAATCGAAACCGGCAGCCAGGTGTGAGCGGTAGCCCTCGCCAGCGCCGAGAACATAATCATAATTGCGGTGCATCTTCATCGCATGAGCGACAGTGCTCGAGGAACCCTCGGCTTTGTCGAGAATGCTGTAGCCGAACTGCTTCATAGTGCCGATTGAATGCCACATCTGGATTATCAGAAGCTTCTTTCTGTGGTGAAGTACACTTGCGGCGATGCAGTATGAATCAAGAACAGCAATCTCAGAAGTAGCAAGGTGATACATCTGAGTGAGCATATGAAGTCCATAGCCGAGCTTCGAAGCCATGCCGCCCTCAATCTTGCGGCAGAGAACAACGACCTTGTAATCAGGGTGAAGCTCAGAGACCTTAGCGGCCAGCATATCGATATCTGTCGATGGCTTGTTGCTCTGACGACTAAGAATGACCAGCTTCTTCTGAACTGGAAGAAGCTTTAATGGCGCATATACAATATTCAGAACTAACTTAGCAATACCAATAATTATTTTCATAAGATATAATCTCCTTCGAACTTGAGTATAACAGTAGAGGAGAATCTAAGCAAACTGGAAGAGAGAAACGGACGACAAAATGGGTAAGCAGAAACATTTCTTCACATTCTTTATGGGAAGCGGTATGAATATGATCCTCAGCCTGATCACAACACCGCTGATTACAAGACTGGTTGCGCCGGAAGTATACGGCAACTGGTCTCTCTTCATACTCTTTGGTAACATCTACCTCATTATGGCAACCCTTGGATTTGACCAGGGCTTCGGTAGATTCTTCTACACCCACGATGAAGAAGAGTATAAGACACACGTTCTTAGAGTCGCTGCAAAGCTTCCGCTGGGAATCTCTCTTGCGACAGCTCTCATTCTTCTCGCAGTCTATGTTACAGTTGGCAAGAAGTACTTCATCCTGCCAATCTTTGCAGTATACATGTTCGCTTTTGTAATCGAGAGGTTCACAACGCTGACACTCAGACTCAAGATGAAGTCAACTGCATATGCGATTATCATAAATATTCAGAAGTTGACATATACAGTTCTGGCAGTTGGAGCAATCTGTCTCACAAATATCAACCACCTCGCAGTTCTCTGCGGATGTACAGTAATCTCACATCTTGTGACAAGCTTCCTTGCAATGAGAAGAGAGCGCAATATGTGGTCTCTCAAGACCTTCTTCGGACCTATTCACAAGGAGTATCTTGATGACTGCAGCGAGAGATCAATGATCAAGTACAGCTGGCCGCTGATCTTCTCATCACTCTGCTACTGGGTATTCCTCGGAGCAGATAAGGTAATGATCAAGATGTTCTCAACAGCAACTGAGCTTGGATATTACGCGTCAGCGACTAGTATTCTGAATGTATTCGCGATTGTTACAACTACATTCAATCTGATCTGGGGACCAATGGCCCTTGAGCAGTATGAGAAGGGCGACGGAGATCACAGTTTCTATGTCAAGGCAACAGACTATATCTCAATAGTAATGTTCGGCTTCGTTGGAACAGTCGTCTTCGCTAAGGATGCAATCATCTACTTCCTCGGAAGTGACTACAGAGCAGCCGTAGTTCTGCTTCCAATGCTCTCACTGCACCCTCTGATGTATTCAATCTCAGAGAGCACAGTATACGGAATCAATTTCAAGAAGAAGACACAGTATCACCTGTACTTCACAGCATTCTGCAGTGTGCTCAATATTATGCTCAACTATATTCTCATCAATAAGTGTGGAGCACTTGGAGCAGCTATCGCAACAGGAATAACATACACAGTATTCTTCATTCTGAGAACTTACTTCTCAATGAAGTGCTTCCCTGTAAAGTACAATCTCTACAAGATTGCAATCATGACAGTTCTCTACTACATCTTTGCAATCTACAACACAACACACTTCATCGACTGGGTGAGCTGCTTGATGTATGCTGTACTTGCTGGAACAGGAATCTACCTCTACAAAGATGCTCTTAGAGAGCTCATCGGCTTCGGTCTTGACTACGCAAAGTCGATTCTTAAGAAGGGCAAGAAGAAAGAGGCTCCTGCAGAGGAAGAGAGGTAGTCAAAATATCGAAATTCATCGCAATTCATCGCAATTAACGAATACGAAGAATGTGTACATATGTTATAATCTTCGTAACTGCGAGACATATTACTAACACCGCAGGCTCTCCGATATGGGGAGTCTGGTTTGTAATCAATATTAGAAAGAACAAGAGAAGTATGAGAAGAAGATTCAGACTGATTTCGGTATTGCTTGTTGCAATGATGATGACAATGTCATTTGCCAGCACAGCATTCGCTATTGAGGATCTTAATACAGACGGACCTTCATCAGCAGAAGACGTAATCGTATTTGACCTTGAGCCACAGGGCGATGAGCCGCCAACTGGTGATGGGGATGAGACTGAACTCAAGAATGGTGTATATCTTGAGGAAGGTTCATATTATCTCTATATCAATGATGTTATGCAGAAGGCACAGAAGGTGTTGTACGAGGGCAAGTGGTATTTCGCTAAGGCGGATGGCAAGCTCGCGCGTAACGAGCTTCTCAAGATTGAGGGCGCGTACTACTACGCAGGTAGCGACTGTGCACTCGCCGAAGGCGTTTTTACCAACGACAAGGGCGCATCATACTATGCTGATGAGGACAAGAAGGTCAATACCGAGGAGAAAGTAATCAATATCAACGGTTCAGACACTTATACGACTAAGAGCGGACAGATTAAGAGCAATCAGTTCGTGACAGATTCGAAGGGTAATCTTCACTATCTCGGTGTGAACGGCAAGCTCGCAATGGGCGTCTTCAAGGCGGCTGATGGTTACAAGTACTATGCTGATGAGAACGGAGTAGTTCTCACGACAAGCCAGAAGGTCAGCTGGAACGGCAAGTCATATATCGTCAAGGAAGGCGGAAGACTTGCAAGCGATCAGATTGGATTTGCGAATGGTCTTGCATACTGGGTCAACAAGGACTGCACAGTAAGAACTAGTACTTTTGCATATGTGAAGATATCTACTCAGAAGATGTACTTCTATAAGAACGGCAAGAATCTGCTTGCAACAAGTGTCATCACAGGTAAGCTATCGACACCTACTCCAACTGGGGACTTTGCTGTAACAGGTAAGGCGCGCAATGTTCGCCTGACTGGACCAGACTGGGATGTAACAGTTTCCTACTGGATTTCATTCGTGGGCAGCTCAATCGGATTCCATGATGCTAACTGGAGATCATCATGGATGTTCAACGACAGTAATTATTACAAGGCAAACGGTTCGCACGGATGCGTTAACATGCGAACAGCTGATGCGACTAAACTCTATAACAATATTGCGAAGGGCACAGTTGTAATCGTAAGAAAGTAATCAAGAGAAAGATCAGGGGTATTCAAAGCGAACAGAGTCAGACGAAGAATGTGCAGAATCTGCACGATATTAATGGCGCTGATGCTCGTTCTTGGAATGACAACATCAGTATTTGCTAAGGATCATCATTCCGCGAAGAATTACGGATATATCGAAGATCCGCGAATTGAGAAGCAGTACATCAAGGATATGATAGAAAGATAAGTATGGCGGCATATTCACTAAGTACTAGTGTTGTGCCCCTTTGTGCTATTGCTAAAGGAGGAGACAAATGAAGAGACATCGAATAAGACGAATAAGCATCATTTTGCTCGCAATGCTTCTCTCAATTGGAACAGCCATCACTGCATATGGTAACGAAAGCAAGGCTGTAAGGACCTTTGGATATCTCGAAGATCCGAATGTTGAGAAAGTCTATGTTCACGATATGGTTGAGGCGGCAAAGGATTCTCCTGATGGACTCAACAAGGCAAGACCGGCAAGATACGATGCAAGGAATCTCTCATATAATAGATTAATTGCAGTCAAGAATCAGCTATATGCTGGAATCTGCTGGGCGTGTTCAACAGCGACAGCAGCAGAGAGAAGCTGGCTGCAGGAGCAGGTCAATAATGGTAAGAATCCAAGCTCATCAACAACACTGAGCCCTGCTCATCTTGCATTCTTCAACTACAGTAGAGTGAACGATCCTCTCGGTAATACTGCTGGCGATGCGACAACCATCACAGCAAGTGATAAGAACTGGAAGTCCCTGGGTGGTAATAGCACAATGGCGACTATCACAATGTCGAACTGGATTGGCCTAGCAGCAGATTCAGTTGCGCCACTCTCAAGCTATAACAATGCTCAATATCAGACTATCAACTCAGCTCGCTGCTATGACAGCAATGAGCTCATCCTTCAGAATTCGAGATGGCTCAATTCGATGGATGAGATTAAGTCAGAGATTCAATCAAAGGGAGCAGTCGTAGCAGACTACTATCACCAGGATGCCTGTCTCGGATCAGATAAAGTAAGCTACTACTACGAGGATGAGCATAAGACAAATCACGCGATTACAATCGTAGGTTGGGACGATAATTATTACAATAAGAAGTTTGATGGTGAGGGTCGCTACTATCCGGAAGATAATGGAGCTTGGATCTGTCAGAATAGCTGGGGTTCGAGCTGGGGCGAGAATGGATACTTCTACATCTCATATTATGATGCGACTCTGGCTAATCCAGTATCCCTGGATATGCAGCCTGCGGGGACATACGATTACAACTATCAGTACGATGGCAATACTAGTCCAGCCATAATGGAGATGGACATCGGGGATAAGTTTGTTAACTTCTACACCGCTAAGGGTGCTGAGTCAGAACTTCTCAAAGCAGTAGGCTTCACAACCTGGACCCAATCTGGAACTGCAAAATACAAGATAGAGATATATACAGGAGTAAGCGGAACATCATCTCTGACAAGTTCTAAGAGAGTATCCTCATTCACAGCTAGCGCAACTGGAGCCGGCTTCAAGACGGCTGTGTTACCAAGTCCAGTAGAACTGGTCAAAGGAACGAAATTCGCTGTGTCTATCACATACACTGGAGGAGCAGGAAGGTTAGTACAATTCGGTGTTGAGATGCCAGGTGATAATTCGGGTTACAGCTATGTTTGTCAGAACAGCAGTGGTCACAGCTATTTCTACGATAATGGCGGGAGCTGGAGAGACTTCGGAAGCAAGTATAACTCCGCGGGAAGAGTAAAAGCTTTTACTGTGGAAACACCTTACGAGAGACTTGGAGGAGCGACGAGATATGATACTTCGCTCAAGATTGCAAATCGCCTTAAGAAGGCTAAGGGCGTAAGTAAGTTCGATAATATAGTAGTAGCCTGCGGAACTAACTACCCTGATGCACTTGCGGGAGGATATCTCGCTTATGTGAAGAACGCGCCACTGATTACGGTGAACGCATCATCAGAGACGAGTGTTGCGAACTATATCAATAACAACCTCAAGTCTGGCGGAAGAGTATATATTCTTGGTGACAGCGGAGCGGTATCTTCAAACTTCGAAAGGAAGCTTGATAATCTGAGTGTCAACTGCAACATTACAAGACTTGGCGGAAAGACAAGATATGAGACGAATCTCAAGATTATTGGGGAAGCTGGAGTTACAGCGACTAAGGGATACAGCGGAGATTTGCTGATCTGTGCCGGCAATGGTTTTGCGGACAGCCTTTCGGCATCGGCTACGAAGAGACCAATCATGCTCGTATCGGATAAGCTGACTGCAATACAGAAGGCGTACATCAAGTCTCTCAGTGGAATCAATAATATCTATATCATTGGAGGAAGTGATGTAGTTAATTCATCTATCGAGGCTGAACTTAGAGATGCAAAGCCGTCCACCAATATTGAGAGATTAGCTGGACCAACGAGATATGATACTTCAACTCTTGTTGCGAAGAGACTTCTAAGCGGAACAAGAAGGAAGCTTGTTCTCGCATATGGCAAGAATTTCCCAGACGGTCTATCGGGCGGACCGCTTGCGATGGCTCTTAACGCACCTCTTATTCTCGTGGACAACAGCCATACGAGCGCGGCAAGAACTTATGCGAAGTATTGTGGTGCAAGCAGTGCGACTGTTCTCGGTGACAGCAGCCTGATATCTGCACAATCTGTTCTGAATATTATTCAGTAGAATAATGGCAAATTAGGTGGACCAAAGTATAGAATTAAACAGTCATTATAATGAAGCGCATGTTCGCATTGACCGCGGACATGCGTTTTGATTTGAACTAGATACTAATGAGGGTGATTCTATTATGGCACTCAGAGGCGTATATGCTCTGAGAAGAAGAGAGAATTAATATTCGTATTCTTGGGTACGTTTAACAGGCGGACATAACATACGCCTGTTTTTCTTTGCAAAACATAGACAAAATAGCAGAAAAATAGAACCAAAAGCTAGAAAACCTTACTCTTTATATAGAGGAAAGAAGTGTAATATCGTAAATAACTGTCTAATCAGACAAATACTAAGAGAGGATAAGCAAATGAATAAGAATTCTAAGATTACGCTGGGAATCTTAAGACGAGTATTCGTATTTGTGATGTCAACGATGATAACTGTTGCCATCGCTGCATTTGCGTTTGCGGATTATTCTTATGCTGAAGAGACGTATTATGGTCTTCTGAAGCCTAATGGCAACAACTATAATATGGGCTCGAGCGCTTCTCTTAACAATGCGATAACTGGAGATAATGCTTCGAAATATCCAGATAAGTATGATGGAAGAAAGCTCGGATATTCGAAATACATCAGCCTCAAGGATCAGAAGGGCACAGGTCTCTGCTGGGCATGTTCAACAATGACTGCTGTAGAGAGAAGCTGGTTGCACGAGCAGTACAAGAAGGGTCAAAGCTATAGCCCTGTTACTCTCTCTCCTGCTCATCTCGGATACTTCTTCTATAACAGAGCTACCGATCCGCTCGGCCTTACTACAGGCGATAGAAACTACATCGCTGACAAGTACTCTTCCGACTATAACTGGAAGACGCTCGGCGGAAGCAGTGAGCTTGCATATACTGCATTATCTACTTGGTCTGGAATGGCGAAGGATTCAGTTGCGCCACTCACATCATACAATTCTGTTAAGTTCCAGAGCATCAGCTCATCGCAGTGCTATAACGATACTTTAACAATTGAGAATGCAGAGTACCTATATTCAATTGCTGAGGTAAAGCAGGCAATTATGGATCACGGTGCTGTAACTGCAGACTACTATCACAACAATAAGTATCTTGGATCAGATAAGAGAAGTTACTTCTGCGAGAAGTCAACAGCAGCCAATCATGCAATAACAATCGTTGGTTGGGACAACAGCTACAGCAGATTCAAGTTCGACGGAGCTGGTTCATTCTGGCCAGATGGAGATGGAGCATGGATTTGTCAGAACAGCTGGGGTTCAAACTGGGCTGATGGCGGATACTTCTATATCTCATACTACGATGTGAATCTGTCCGACCCAATCTACTATGATGTACAGAAGGCCGACACGTACACATACAACTACCAGTACGATGGAACTGGTAACCCAAATTGCAAGATAGTTTCGCTTGGAACATCTTTCGTGAACTTCTATACTTCTAAGGGTGCTTCAAAAGAAAGACTTGATGCAATCGGATTCACAAACCTTGCGGTCAATAACAAGACTCTTGGATATACAGTTAACATCTACACGAATGCGAGCAGCCCAGCAGACCTGACTGAAGAGAATCTCGTATCGAGCTTCAAGGCTGAGACAAGCGGTGGCGGTTTCAGCACCTTCGAACTTCCTAACGAAGTAGTAATGAAAGAGGGAACAAACTTCGCTGTTTGTGTGACCTATGACACGGCTGATGATCCAGCAGACAAGTGCCTCTTCGGTATTGAGCATGCATCATCTGCATATTCAGCAATCAGATTCAATGTTTCACTTGCCGAGGGTCAGAGTTATATCTGCATAGGTGGCAACTGGACTGACCTTGCTACGAAGAAGTACAGTGCTCGTATCAAAGCGTACACAAATCCAGCTAACACAACAAGAATTGCTGGATTGACAAGATATAAGACATCAACAATGATCGCCGACAGCCTGAAGAAAGCTAAGGGCGGTGAGCGTTTCGACAACATTGTCATCGCATGCGGAACCAACTATCCGGATGCCCTTGCCGGCGGATATCTCGCAGACAAGAAGAACGCTCCACTTATCACTGTTAACACAACAGTCGAGTCGACTGTTGCGGCCTACATCGAAACCAACCTCAAGAGCGGCGGTACAGTATATATCCTCGGAGATGTGAGTGCCGTATCAACGGCTTTCGAGAAGAAGGTCAAAGCACTTGGTGTTGCACCGTCAGTTAAGCGTCTCGGCGGAAGAACTCGTTACGAGACCAACCTCTTAATCCTCGAGGAAGCTGGCGTTACAGACGAGGATATCCTGGTATGCGCAGGTAACGGATATGCGGACAGTTTATCAGCATCTGCGGTTGAAAGACCAATTCTGCTCGTGGGAAAGAGTATGACAGATGCACAGAAGCGTTTTATCGCAGAGAGACAGTCTTCCAATATATATATCATCGGTGGAAGCGATGTAGTACCGTCCGATATCGAGAAGACACTTAAGGATGAAGAGAACTGGGGTAGAGCCCTGAACGTTACAAGACTTGCGGGTGCGACAAGATACCAGACATCGACACTCGTAGCGGAGACATTCTTTAGCGGAGACGTTGAGAAGATCGTTCTCGCATACGGTAAGAACTTCCCAGACGGACTCTCAGGAGGACCTCTCGCTATGGAGTTCAACGCACCGCTGATTCTCGTAGAGAACAGCCAAACAGCGGCTGCAGCAGCCTTTGCGACAGCCAAAAACGTGCAAGATTGCGTGATTCTGGGCGATTCTACACTGATTTCTAACGCTGCAGTGAACAAAATCATATAAAATGTGCTCAAAAGCACAAGATATGGGTAGTCAATAACCCAATATACTAGATATTGATGTGAAGAGTTTGTGAAAATCGGCGTCAGACAGCAAAAAAAGCGCCGATTTTGCTTTGTTCTAAAGGTCGTTAGTTTGCCCTCAAACCCTTGAAAATGCTACAATATAGCGAAATTTTGTTAAAGGTTATTGTAAAGAAAAGAGTTATATCATATGCGTAAAACCCTGAAATCATTACTTGTTATTCTTATGATCTGCATCACAGTTGTGGGCTCACCGGCAGCAACTCAGACTGCAGAGGCAGCAAGCGTAACGGACAAGGCTGTATATTGGACTACTGGGTACAATAGATCATATTGTACTTTTACAGCAAACATATACATGATCAGAAGAGCAATGATTGCCAGAGGATCAACACAGTGGTCAAAAGTAACATATAAGACAGCAGGAAGCGCACTCTGTGCAGGTGTTCCAGCTATGAAGTGGCATTACACTTTCTCAAGTGATGGAGTGACTGTTAAGGGTGAGCACATCACACTCAGCGGGTCAGCTTCACAGAAGGCTGCAAAGCTGAGAGCACTGCTCGACAAGCATCCAGAGGGAGTAGTTGTAAGAGGTAACCGTCTTGCTGGATACGCTCACGGTGCGCTCCTTACAGGATACTATGGCAAGGGCAACAACCAGTTCTGGGTTGCTGACTCAACACATAATGCAAGCAAGTTCGTAAGCTCACCAAGAGGAATCGAGACTTGGGCTAAGTCAACACTTAACGATGTATCAAACGTACAGGACGTATGGTATCTGAAGAGCGTAAGCGGCATCGCTAAGAGTGCGAAGAACACTTGGATTACATTGAACGGCAAGAAGTATTACTACGATGCTGAGAACAAGAGAGTAAGAGGCTGGAAGACAATCGGAGACAACCAGTACTACTTCAGCCTTAATGATGGTCACCTTCTGACGGGTTACCAGATTATTGACGGCGAGCCTGTATACCTCGACGAGAAGACAGGTGCGCTTATTGAGGACGAGAACCTCGCAGTACAGCACTGCTTCGGAGAGAACAGATATGCTACAGCACTTACAGTTGCAGACGCACTGAAGTATGAGCTTGGCGTAGAGAAGTTCGATACAATCGTAGTAGCAAATGGAACAAACTATCCAGATGCACTTTCTGGTGGATATCTTGCAAGCAAGAACAATGCACCAATCCTTCTGGTTGGCAAGGGCTATGAGAAGGCAATCGCAACATATATTCAGTCCACACTCTCAGAGAATGGTAAGGTATACATCCTCGGAGATAAGGGAGCTGTATCAGAGAATTTCGAGAAGCTCGTAATAGATAAGGGAGCTACAGTGGAGAGACTGGCAGGTTCAACACGTTATGAGACAAATCTCGCAATCATTGAGGAGACAGGAGTAGAAGACGGAGAGCTTCTCGTATGCAATGGCGGAAGCTATGCAGACAGCCTCTCAGCTTCATGTGCAGGTAAGCCAATCCTTCTCGTTGGATCATCACTCACAGCAGATCAGAAGGCATTCATCGAGAAGAACTCTGACAAGGTAACTATTCTCGGTGGAACAAAGGCAGTTAACTCAACTGTTGAGAAGCAGATCAGAGATATTCTTGAGGAGCCTGTAGCTGAGCCTGATAAGGAGGATGCTGAGGTAGTAGATCCTGCTGAGGAGGAGCCTGTTGATGGTACAGATACAGATGCTGAGGTTAATGCTGAGGCTGACGCAGATGCTGTAGCAGAGGAGGACGAGAATAAGGACGTAGAGACAACTCACAAGATTGCTGCTGAGCACGTTACAACAGAGCCAAGCGTTAAGAGAATTGCAGGAAGAGATCGTTATGCAACATCAGCTCTGATCGCAATGGAGTTTGGTGGAACAAACAACGGAGTAATTCTCGTATACGGTAAGAACTTCCCAGATGGACTCTCAGGTGGTCCGCTTGCAGCAATCACAGACAGACCTATCGTGCTTGCTTCAAGCTCAAATACAGAGCACGCAAAGAATGTTGTATCTGGAATGGATGCTCGTACAGCCTTCGTAATCGGAGGACCTGGACTCATCTCAAGAGCTACAGCAGAAACAATTTGCGGCTAATAGCACTCAATTGGTATATAATAGAATAGACTATAAATAAGTTGAAAGCAGCCTTAATCGAAAGGTTGCTTTTGGCGTCTTATGAAATACGGAGAAATATAGAAAGAAATGAACAAATCTGGAAGAAGACGAGTCCTCGGAGGCTTTCTTGCGGCTATATTGACTATCAGCGCAGCACCACTTACGGTCAGTGCTGATGCTGGAGATAATCCACAGCCGAACAGCTGGAGATACGGAGAGGAGGCTTCAGGAGAACAATTGAACAGAGCTTACACAGCATCTGCGAATCTAAAGAAAGAAGACTTCGGAGCGCTTCGAAAGGGTATTGATGTATCATATGCGCAGGGCAAGATAGATTGGGCAAAGGTCAAGGCCAGCGGAATAGAGTTCGCAATTCTCAGACTGTGTTACGGCTATCATTATGGATACGACGAGCAGTTCAAATATAATGCGAGCGAGTGTGAGAGACTTGGTATTCCTTACGGGGTATATGTGTACTCATACACAGAAACAGCGAAGGAGACACAGCTCGAGGCAGAGAATGCACTTAATCTGCTAGAAGGATATTCGCCAAGCTATCCAGTATACTTCGATCTTGAGGACAGCATAGTTCTCAACGCAGCCAAGAAGACAGGAAATGCATCAAAGTGGATAAGCGAACAAGCAGTCAGCTTCTGCCAGATTATGGAGGATAATGGATATACACCGGGAATCTATGCAAATCTGAATTGGTTCAACAATTATCTTAACAGTACAACTGTAGACAAATATGAGAAATGGGTTGCTCAGTATAATCTAGAGTGTCAGTATAAGAAGCCATATGCTATGTGGCAGTACAGTAGCGCGGGTTCAGTTGACGGAATTAAGGGAGATGTCGATCTGAACTTCGACTTCAAGGAAAGAACAGATGAACCTGTCTTCCGCTATGAGAGATTTGCCGGAGCAAGCAGATATAAGACGGCTACAGCAATAGCGAATGGATTGCTGAAGATACAAGGCAAGAGCAAATTCGATAATATTGTCGTAGCATCTGGAGAGAATTATCCTGATGCATTAACAGGGTGTTATCTTGCATCAGCATACAATGCACCAGTGCTGATGGTTAACAAGGCTAATGAGACATATGTAGCTGATTATATAAAGGGGAAGCTTAATTCGGGCGGTAAGATATTTATTCTCGGAGATAAAAAGGTTGTATCATCTGCGCTTGAGACAAAGCTCAAAGCGTATGGCAATGTGCAGCGCCTTGCTGGTGCGACAAGATATGATACCAATCTAGACATACTTAAAGCGGCACCTAATGCGAAGGAGCTTGTAGTATGTTCTGGCGAGGGATATGCGGATAGCCTTTCGGCATCATCATGTGGCAGGCCGATGATGATAGTTGGAGCATCCCTCACCAGCAAACAGAAGGAGTACCTGAAGACGGCAGGCTATGAGAAGATATACATTATCGGAGGAGTATCTGCGGTAAGCAGCGCGGTAGAGATTGATCTTCCGATGTATGCGACATCGGATGTAATCAGAATAAGCGGAGGCACAAGGTACGAGACTTCACGCCTTGTCGCAGAAGCCTTCTTCAAGGACCCAGCGGTAGCTGCTTTTACCATCGGAGACAATTTCCCGGATGGAATAGCAGGAGGATCTCTTGCGAACGCGTGTGGGGCTCCAGTGCTGCTTGTGAACAAGGATAACAACGTGCAAGCGAAGTTATATACTCAGGTTAAGACATCGATACGAAGGGCGATGATATACGGAGATGCCAGTGTAGTATCGAAGGCGATAATCGAGAAACTTTTCGAGAACTAAGAGAGAAAGATATGGAAAGAACAATTTCAATTTGTATGAAGCGTGCGATTGCGGCGTTACTTGTGCTAGCTATGATTCTGGCGAGTGCACCGGCTATGGCGTATGCTGAGGATGAGACGGGCAACAATGATATTGCTTATATCTACTCGGAGGAGGGTAGAGGCTCACTTGAATACTATGTGACGCGCTACGATGGAAGTGCGAAGACTCCGGCTGTAACGATTACAGGTCTTACAGAGGGAACGGATTTCGAGGTGGCGTATTCGGCAAATACAGAGTCTGGTTATGCGAAGGTAACGATTACTGGTATTGGCGCATACACAGGCAAATTCGAGACTTACTTCCTGATTCAGACAGCTGCAGAGGAGAATGCGGAGAGACTCTTCGGTTCTGCGACTAGACTGAGATATCAGGGTGCGACAAGATATGACACATCACTGTCGATTGCTGACGCGCTGAAGGAGGCGTATGTCGATGATAAGTTCGAGAATATCATCGTTGCGTACGGTGGTAATTATCCTGATGCACTCTCGGCAGGATATCTGGCAAAGGTTAAGAATGCACCGATTATCACAAGTGATAAGAAGCACGAGACTAGTGTTATGAACTATATCGAGGCTAATCTCGTGGAGGGCGGAACAGTATATATCCTTGGCGGAACTGGCCAAGTGAGTGCGGCATTCGAGGCTAAGCTTGTGGAGAACGAGAGTTTCAACTGCAAGAGACTTGAGGGTGTGACAAGATACGAGACAAATCTTCTTGCACTGAAGGAGGCTGGCGTAAGCAAGGAGGCAATTCTCGTGTGCTCAGGAACTGGATATGCGGACAGCCTTTCGGCATCTGCTGCTGGACTTCCTATTCTGCTTGTTGGTAAGACTCTGACTGCAGAGCAGAAGTCCTATCTTGCGAGCCTCGAGTCTAACTACTTCTACGCTATCGGCGGATATAGAGTAGTAAGCACAGGCGTTGTGGCAAGCATCAAGAATATCAGCAATGCGGCGGGACAGAGCTATACAGGAACAAGGATTGCTGGTTCAACAAGATATGAAACATCAAGACTTGTTGCAGAAGAGTTCTTCGAGGAGGAGATCGATAATGTCGTACTGACGTATGGCAAGAACTTCCCGGATGGACTCTCAGGCGGTCCACTGGCAATGGCAATTGGAGCGCCAGTTGTTCTTGCGGCAAACGATGCAAAGACTGAAGCGAAGAAGTATGTTGCTTCAACATGGATCAAGAGATCTGTGACACTGGGAGATACAACACTGCTCTCAAACTCAGTCGTTAACTCAATTATGACTTACTAGTCGAGATTGGATTTATTGTAGTACATCACGAGAGTGTGATAGAATATTCACTATGAACGTAATTAACACAGACAATGCATTAATGATGGTGGTAATAGTCTTCGCGATGGCCTTCGTGATTGCGCTTACTATGACTCCTGTGAGTATTTGGCTTGCTCACAAGATTGGCGCAATAGATATTCCGAAGGACGAGAGAAGAATGCACAGCAAGCCAATGCCTCGCTTTGGAGGAATGGCAATCTTCCTGGGCTCTATTATTCCTATGATTATTGTAGAGGGCAGAGACCCTAAGATTCAGCTGGCAATATTCGGAGGAATTCTGATGTATGCCCTTGGAGCAATTGATGACCTCAAGTGCCTCAAGGCGAGCGTCAAGTTCGCAGGCCAGACTGGAATCGCGGTTCTTCTGTATTGCCTCGGAATCAGAATTGAATTCATCGCAAATTATTTCGGAGACGGTAAGATGATGCTTGGCTCTGGATTAGCTTTCGTTATCACAATTCTTTGGATTGTGGGCGTTACAAATGCGATTAACCTTATGGATGGCCTAGATGGACTTGCAGGCGGTATGACGGCGATTATAGCGCTTTTTATGGCCTATGTAGCGTATATCCACGGAAGTGCATTCGGTGATATGCCAGTGTGCCTTGCGCTGATGGCTGTCGCTGGTGGCTGCGTAGGATTTCTGCCATACAATTTCTGTCCGGCTAAGACATTTATGGGCGACAGCGGAGCCTTATACCTCGGATATATGATTGCCGTTCTCTCTGTAATATCGCCACTTAAGAGAGCGACATTCGTAGCGGGACTGGTTCCAATCATCGCACTGTCTATTCCAATCTTCGATACACTCTTCGCGATTGTAAGAAGACTGATCAGACAAGAGAACATTATGGCACCTGACAAGGGCCACATTCACCACAGAATTATCAGAAATGGATTTGGACAGAGAAGATCTGTGCTGATTATCTACGGCGTAGTATGCATCATGGGAATGTCAGCCGTACTCATCAGCAGAGAGCTGTTCAAAGATGCCTTCATATTATTCCTCGTTGCAGCGATGTACCTCTGCGTAATTCTCATTGAAAGAAAGCCAAGGGATTATGATGGCGCAAGCAACTTAATAAGAAAAGCAAAACCTAAGAATGATGAACCTGAATGGCAAGAGGAGAAATAGGAATGTTTAAGGACGAATTCCAGGCAATGTCTAATGCTGCAGTATCCAAGGTCAATCTTCTAGAGAAGAAGCCTTTCGCGTATATGGTTTCTGCCTTTATGGCAGGCTGTTTCATTGGTTTCGGAGTTATGCTCATGGCTACAGCAGGAGCATATGGCGCAGGATCACCTTTCGTTAAAATTGTACAGGGTATGGTCTTCAGTGTCGCGCTGTCGCTGGTAGTTATGGCAGGTGCGGAACTTTTCACCGGTAACAATATGGTCGTATTCGCCGGTGTTCTCGATAAGAAGGTGAACTGGGCTAAGCTGATTAAGCTTTGGCTGATCTGCCTGATTCTCAACTGGATTGGATCAATCTTTATCTCATTCATCTTCGTAGGAACAGGCCTTGCTGATGCAGATGTTGGAGTCTTCCTGGCAAATGCTTCAGCAACAAAAATGGCGCTACCTTTCGGCGCGCTCGTCTGCAGAGGAATTCTCTGTAATTTCCTCGTATGCCTCGCAGTATGGTGTGGCTTTAGAACCAAGAACGATGCTGCAAAGCTCATTATGATATTCTGGTGCATTACTACTTTCGTAAGCTGCGGCTTCGAGCACAGTATTGCCAATATGACAATTCTGACTGTTGGACTGCTCAAAGCATCCTCCCTCGGAGTTGCAGGAGTAACCATTGCTGGCTACTTCTACAACATTCTTACAGTAGTGCTTGGAAATCTCCTTGCAGGAGTTCTGCTCATGGCAGTTCCATACTACATTGTATCCAAGGAAGATTAAGTTCTTCTTAGAAATAATCTGTACGCTTCTGGAGCTCTGGAACAACTCTAGGTCTTCTAACCTTCTGAGTTGAAGTCTTCTCCATTGCCTCTGTGCTGAGAAGAAGTCTTCTGATCAGCTTGTAAGGTGGGAGCGTAGCATTGATCTCTGTAACAGCGTCGAGAAGGCGCTGTTTTAATTTGTCTTCACCCATCTCATCGATAAGAGCCTGGTCAACAACGAAGTTCGCACTTACGAGCAGGTCGTCGTCCTTCTCCCATCCGAATACGAGAAGCTCGTTAACCTCAGGAAGAGCCTTTACGAGAAGATCCTCAAGCTCCTCTGGGTATACGTTCTTACCGTTCTTGAGAACGATAACATTCTTCTTACGACCCTTGATGTAGAAGAATCCGTCGTCATCCTTATAACCAAGATCTCCTGTGTAGAACCAACCGTCGTGGAAAACTTCCTCGTTGAACTCGTCCTTAGTGTATCCGAGCATTACGTTTGGTGCCTTACAGATAATCTCGCCGAGACCCTCAGCATCTGGATTCAGAACTTCCATCTGTACATTTGGCAGAGGTTTACCGATGGAACCTGGTCTCTTAGTTGTGCGATTCTCGGCGGAGAGAACTGGTGAAGTCTCAGTAAGTCCGTATCCCTGAATAGCAAGAATTCCGAGCGAATCGTAGAACTTGCCGACCTCAGCATCGATAGGAGCAGCTCCAACCACCGCAAGACGGAGAGCACCACCGAGCTGATCAAGAACAGACTTGAAGAGCTTTCTTCTTACATCGATACCAATCTTGTTGAGTCCGTTTGAAACCTTCATCATTAACTTGAGGAGTGGCAGCTTGCCAGTCTTCTCAGCAGCCTTCAGAATCTTCTTCTGCATAGCCTCGAGAAGAAGAGGAACTGTGATGAAGAGTGATACCTTATACTCAACCAGGTTGTCAGCAATATACTTCAGACCATCGCAGAAAACGTTAGTACATCCGAAGTACATTGTGAGAGTAGTTCCTGTGATACCGAACGTATGGTGGAATGGGAGGAATGCAAGGTTAACATCCTCCTTAGTTACGAGCTGATCGAGGTGAACATCAAGTCCATACACATTAGCAGCAACATTGTGGTTTGAGAGCATTACAGCCTTAGCGTTGCTTGTAGTTCCTGAAGTGAAAAGAAGCATTGCCATCTCGTCAGGGTCCTTTGTGCTCGCAGGGATTGCTGTACCGCCAGCGATGAGCTCATGTCCCTTAGCTACGCAGTCTGCGAAGCAAACGTTAACTTCGCTGGGCTTTGTGCAAATTGCAAGCTTAACATTATGGTCAGCCTTCTCGAGAACCTCGAGAACCTTCTTCTCTGACTTCTGATCATATACCAGAATCTCAGCCTTGCTCTCCTCGATGCAGAACTGAAGCTCGTTAACCTTGAGCTCCTTATCGATAGGAACTGAGATGTGGTCAGCGAATACTGCACCGAAGTGTGCGATGAGGTACTCGTAGCTGTTGATACCTGTGATAGCTACAGTGCTTCTCTCGAATCCCTGATCAGCGAGATATGTTGAGAATGCGTAGATATCAGCAAGAGTTTCCTTATAAGTGATGTTCTTGTAACTAACCTGTCTGTGGTTCTTCTCCTTAAGAATGAAAGCGGTCTCGTTCTCATACTTTCTGCATGAATACTCTAGGCACTCTCTGATAGTCTTGAATTCAACCACAAAACGTTTCTTTGTATTCTTACTCATTTGCATTTTGTCCTTTTTGTAATTTGCTTGACTAGAAATAGTCTTTTGTGATATTTAATAAACAGTTGTTGAATTGTTGAACGAGTGTATTGTAATGCAACAGTTGAAATGCTTCAATCACCAAAACAGAATAAATTGTTGTATAATCAACATACATTGCGAGAATGTATATGAACGTCGGAGGTAAAATGGACGCTAGAGTTAGATATACAAGAAGAGTAATAAAGGAAAGCTTCCTCGAGCTTCTGAAGGAGAAGGAACTGTCAAAGATTACTGTTAAGGGAATCTGTGAGAAGGCTGAGATCAATCGTGCAACTTTCTACAAATATTATGATAATCCTTACCATCTTCTCGAGATGCTCGAAGAAGAGCAACTTGATAAGCTCCTCGAAGATATTGAGAAGTCAAAGGCGAAGACACTGCAGGATATCTTCAGAGTAATCCTTATTGATATTAAGGAAAACTTTGAGATATACAGCGTAATCTTCTCAGAGAACGGAGATGACAGCTTCAGAAAGAAGATGTTCGCTGTATGCTATAAGGACAATATGGATATCATCCACAACCTCTTCCCTGGAATGCCAGCTGACCAGCAGGAGTGGCTGTTCTACTTCCTTGCTGAAGGCAGTAATGGAGTACTGTGGAAATGGATGCAGGACGGCATGGAGCGCCCTATTGATGATCCAATTGTATTCGTAGAGAAGATTATTGAGGATATCAATAAGACTCTTCCTTCATACTTCTAAAGTATTGCTACAATCAATAACTGCTATTGCATCGACAAATTTTCTGTATAAGAAAATTTTGGCTTAATATGATATACTAGTGTTACCCGATAAGTAATGTCGGGGAAATAGCGATGTATGGAAAAGGAAGGCAATGCAATGGCAGGAAATCTGACACCCACAGAACATGTGGGACAGAGAATCAGATTATATAGAAAGAAGAGAGGATATACACTTCAGGAGTTCTCGCTGATGATACACAGAAGTGTATCTGCTATATCCAAGTATGAGAATGGAATGGTGTCAATCGACGTTGATACTATGTTCGATATTGCTGATGCTCTTGAGATATCTGTATCTCAGCTCACTGATATGCAGACACCTAAGGTTGATGCAGAGGAGCCAGAGAAGAAGGTGAACAACTTCTTCCGCACCGAGCAGTTATTCTATATGTATCTGTATACAGGCTTCGATAAGAAGCTGAGAAGATGCGCTATGGAGATCATCGAGAATCCAGGCCATGAGGAAGACCAAGTAATGCTGTACTGTGGCTTCAAGGATTTCAGAGATTACACCAAGTGCGACTACCTGTACAGAGGAACAATCACATATAACGATGAGTTCGTCAACGTGCAGGCAAGCAACCCTTACAATCCGGTAGATGTAGCGACAATTTATGCATCTGCTGAGCTTGAGGGTGATGAACAGACAACAACCGGCATTATGCTCGCATTTGCAGAAGTGGTTAACAGACCATTTGCTACGAAGGTTCTCTTCTCAAGAAAGCAGATGGATATCAACACTGTTCTGCTCGAGCAGCTGATGACAAATGACAAGGAGTCAATCAGCAATTTGAAGCGCTCTAACGCGATGATACTCTACTAAGCATAGCCGGAGAAATACGAGAGAAAACATAGCCTTTTCGCAGAAATAATACTGCGAAAAGGCTTGATTTATTTGCTAAATAGCGTATAATAGATGGGCGAGTCTTATGTGGAGGCTCGTTAATCCTGCACCGATTTTGCAAGGTTGCATTAAGCGGTGCCATTATGGCCATAGGAGGTGAACAATAATGAGAGACTATGAACTGTTATTCGTGCTCGACGCTGACCTCGCAGAGGATCAGAAGGCAGCAATGATCGAGACAGTCAAGGGCATCATCAACAACGGTGGCGAGGCTGGCGAGGCTGATGTATGGGGAGCTAGAAAGCTTGCATATCCTATCAACAAGAAGAACGAGGGTTACTACGTAGTTCTTCCTTTCAAGGCTGATGCAGATCTCCCTAAGGAGCTCGATAGAAGACTGAAGATTTCCGATAACGTTGTAAGACACATCATCGTTGCTAAGGACGAGAACTAATCCAGGAGCATACTATGAATAGTGTAATCTTAATCGGAAGACTTACAAGAGACCCTGAGCTCAGCTACACACCTAACAATCAGACTGCAGTAACAAGATTCACTCTTGCTGTTGATAGACCGGTTGTTCAGGGAAGAGAGAGACAGGCTGACTTCATCAGAATTACTGTATGGGGTAAGCAGGCTGAGACTTGTGAGAGATACCTCTCAAAGGGTCGTCAGGTAGCAGTAATGGGCAGAATCCAGACTGGAAGCTACAAGAACAGAGAGGGCGTTACAGTCTACACAACTGATGTTGTTGCAGACAGAGTAGAGTTCCTCGGTGGTGGTAACGGCGAGGGCGGCAGAAGTCAGAACAATGGTTTCGGCGGCCAGAAAGACGCACAGCCACAGGGTGGTTCATTCGGATTCGGCAATGACTATCCTGACTCATTCCAGGACGTAGATTCGTTCCAGGCTGCAGAAGATGACATTCCATTCTAGAAAGAAAGGGGAAAGCACGAATGTATAACAAGAATCAGAAGCGCGGCGGCATGAGAAGAAGAAAAGTATGCCAGTTCTGTGCTGACAAGGATAAGAAGATCGATTACAAGGACGTTGAGACTCTCAAGAAGTACACAACTGAGAGAGGCAAGATTCTCCCAAGAAGAGTTACTGGTACATGCGCTATGCACCAGAGAGCAGTAGCTAAGGAGATCAAGAGAGCAAGAGTTGTAGCTCTTCTCCCATTCGACGCAGAGCTCTAAATCGAACTGCTTAATTAACAAGACAGGAAGCGACTTTCGGACAAATTTCCGAAAGTCGTTTTTTTGTTGTTTATGCTTGATATATTGTATATGTGCGAATAGAATGAACTTATCTAAGACTGAAATGCGAATTAAGGTTGAAGATGCTAAACAGAACTAATGCAAATAATAAGGGGGCAGTCTAGCTGCTCTTGGTTCAGCATCTTCCGATTTGGGAAGATGTTTTTTGTTTAGGAGAGAAAGAGTATGGAAACAAGAATTGCTATTATAGGAATAATCATCGAGAGAATAGAGGCTTCAACTGCAGTTAATGCAGTACTTCATGACTACAGCGAGTATATCATCGGAAGAATGGGACTCCCGTACAAAGAGAAGAATCTCAATGTGATCAGTATCGTTGTCGACGCGCCATGTGATGCCATCAACACAATGGCAGGCAGACTTGGCAATATCGAGGGAGTAAGTGCTAAGGCTGTATACTCCAAGAACAAATAATCAGAGGATTAGAGGACTACAGATATGAGGAAAATCGCAATCTACGGCAAAGGCGGAATTGGCAAGTCGACTACTTGCGCTAATATAGCGGCAGCGCTGGCTGAGCGCGGTCTTAAGGTTATGCAGATCGGCTGCGACCCTAAGGCTGACTCAACATATGCACTCAGACACGGTGAAGTTCTTCCAACAGTACTCGACAGCTTCAGAAACAAGGGCAATGCTTTCGACCTGGAAGAAGTTGTGAGAATCGGATATGCCGGAGTCGTATGTGTGGAGGCTGGAGGACCAGTACCTGGTGTTGGATGTGCAGGACGAGGTATCATCACAGCGCTCGAGAAGATTGAGGCAAAGGGTGTATACGACGAGTATGAGCCGGATCTCATCATCTACGATGTGCTCGGAGATGTTGTCTGCGGTGGCTTCTCAATGCCAATGAGAGATGGCTATGCAGATGAGGTCTACATTATGACATCCGGCGAGAATATGGCAATCTACGCAGCCGCTAACATTGCGATGGCAATAGATAACTTCAAGGGAAGAGATTACGCGACACTCGGCGGACTGATACTCAACAAGAGAGATGTTCGCAATGAGGATGCCAAGGTTGCAGAGCTTGCAGAAGATCTTAACACACAGATTGTTGGAGTGATTCCAAGAGATGAGATTGTAACAGATGCTGAAGAGAAGAAGATGACTGTACTTGAAGCTTATCCGGATAGCGATCAGGCAGATGTGTACAGAAGACTGGCATCAGTAATATTAGGAGATTAGCAAGGGCATGAATGCAGAACTGAGGACAAATGAATATGTGAACTTCGTTGAAGCAGGATTCCCGGCGCCATTCGATGCACAGCTCGAGTTCAGCTCACCAGCGAGAGGAACGATGAACATCGTGCATACAGGAATGCTCATTCCTGAGAGCCATCAGATATTTGTCTGCGCGAAGGGGTGCTTAAGAGGTGTTGTTCTCACGGCTGCAGAGATGGGAGCGATGGGCAGATATTCAGCTCTCGAGATCAGAGAGGAGAACGTGCTCAACGGCGATATGGAGGCGATGATTGTAGAAGGCGTTGCGGACATAATTGCGAAGCTCAATTACAGACCAAGAGCGATACTTGTATTCATAAGCTGTCAGCACTTCTTTATGGCTTATGATAAGGCACTGGTTTTCAAGCAGCTAAGGGAGAGATTCCAGGATATAGATTTCACCGACTGCTATATGATTCCGACTCTGCGTAAGAGCGGAGTTACACCAGATCAGCTTATGAGAATGCAGCTATACAGCCTGCTTAAACTGGCTGTAACTGATGAGAAGCAGATCAATATAATGGGCAGCAACCACGCTCTTGAGAGAAGCTGTGAGATGTACGGCATACTCGAAGAGCAGGGTCTCAAACTGACATCGATACATGACTGCCGAAGCTACGAGGATTATCTCGCACTGGCAAAGGGTAGGCTGAATATCATATATGAACCAATCGCAATTCCGGCTGGCGAGAAGATTCAGAAAGAACTCGGAATTCCTTATCTCTATCTGCCTAACGTATTCAGATTCGAGGAGATTGAAGCTAATTATAAGAAACTCGAGGAGACACTCGGAAAGAAGCTTCTTCTGACCTGGATACCACGCGAGCATGCAGAGAGAGCTGTCGCAGAAGCACGCGCTCTCCTGGGCGACAGACCGCTGGCTGTGGATTACACAATAACCTTCCGACTGCTGAATCTCGTGCGATTCCTCTTGGAGAGCGGTTTTAACGTGAAGGATGTCTTCGCAGATGGATTCCTGCCGGAAGAGAAGGACGACTTCGAGTGGATACGGGCGAACTTCCCGGAGGTCAGAATTCATCCGACGAACAGGGCGTCGATGAGATACACGACAGATTTGAATCCTGAAGCTGTGGCGCTTGGTCAGAAGGCGGCCTGCTTCATGGGAACTGACAATTTCGTGAATATCGCGGAGGGTGGCGGTTTTTTCGGATACGATGGCATCGTGCAGCTGATGGGGCTGATTGTGGATGCGGCAGAGCAGCCTAAGGACAGAAGGGCTGTTGTTCAGCGAAAAGGCACCAAGGTGATGCATTATGAGCAGCTTGCCGAGGGTGCGTGCTGCTGTCAGCCTGAGTCGCTGATGGAGAGTACGGGGCGAGGTGCGACTGCGAGCCTTCTTCCAACTTACTCTTCGGATGAGTTCGGAATCTGCTCGGCACTATATGAGCTCGGCGGCATGGTGGTTATGCATGACGCTTCTGGCTGCAATTCGACCTACACGACGCATGATGAGCCTCGCTGGTATGATCATGAGAGTATGGTGTACATCTCGGCCATATCGGAGGCGGAGGCGATCCTCGGTGATGATAACAAGCTTATTAAGGATATATGCGATGCGGCGAAAGAGCTGAAGCCGAAGTTCGTGGCAATTGTCGGAGCGCCTATCCCATATATGATTGGAACGGATCTGAAGGCGATTGCGAGAGTGCTCGAGGACAAGCTGGGAATTCCTTGTTACGGTTTCGATGCTAACGGAATGCAGGGCTACGGACTTGGAATCTCGATGGCGCTGGCTGAGATAGTCAAGGGAATTGAGCCTTGCGAGAAGAGCCAGCGAGACAAGCTCAGGGTCAACATTGTCGGTGCTACACCTATAGATTATGCGCTCAATGGAAGTGTGGATTCGATGAAGGAGTGGCTCGAGAGTGCGGGCTTCGAGGCTGGATGCAGTATTGGAATGTGCAGCAGTCTGGTGGAGCTTGAGAGGGCATATGATGCGGATGTGAATCTGGTCGTAAGCTACGGCGGACTTAAGGCTGCCAAGCAGATGAAGAGAACTGGTGGCATTCCGTATGTTATAGGTGTTCCATACGGAGCTAACGGAGAATGGCTTGCGAAGAAGCTTGCAGGAGAGGTTATAGAAGCAGCGGAGCCTGCAGAGGCTGGCACAGAGAGTGCAAGACATACGGCTGTTATCATAGGTGAGGGAGTAACTGCTGTAGCGATGGCTGAGGCTATTGATACGGAGTTCAATCTGAGCACCAAGGTGCTCTGTGCTACAGACACTGCAAGAGAGATTCTGAGAGAGGGCGACAGAGAGACGCCTTCGGAGGACGCGGTAGTGAGAGCTCTCGCAGAAGAGAAACCTGAGCTCGTCATAGCGGACCCATTCTATATGGCGATCGTTCCGAAAGGAACGGAATTTTACCCTATGCCTCACGAGGCGTTCTCGGGAAGAATATATGACGGACAGAATCAGAACCTGATCAACTGCAGGCTGAGAGATAAGCTGTCCGGTTTGGAGAGATACGATGCTTAAGATTGCAATATATGGTAAAGGCGGAATCGGTAAGTCGACTACGACAGCGAACCTCGCGGCGGCTTTCGCGGTTCTGGGTAAGAAGGTAATTCAGATTGGTTGCGACCCGAAGGCGGATTCGACTATGAATCTGCTCGGAGGTGAGCCCGTGCAGTCGGTTATGGACTATATGAGAATCAACGATGATGAGCCTGAGACTCTGGACGAGATCTGCAAGGAGGGCTTCGGCGGGGTTGTCTGCATTGAGACAGGTGGTCCTACACCGGGCCTCGGCTGTGCGGGAAGAGGAATCATCACGACTTTCTCCCTGCTTGAGGACCTCGAACTCTACGAGACCTACAAGCCGGATGTGGTGCTCTACGATGTACTTGGCGACGTAGTTTGCGGAGGATTCGCAGCACCGATTAGAGAGGGATACGCGGAGCAGATTCTCATCGTCACATCGGGAGAGAAAATGGCTCTCTATGCGGCGAACAACATCTACACTGCTGTGCAGAACTTCGAGGACAGAGGTTATGCAAGCGTGCGCGGTATCATTATGAACCGCCGCAATGTAGAGCGCGAAGAAGAGAAGGTGCAGGCTTTTGCGGACAAGTGCGGTCTCGAGATTCTCGCGGACATCCCGCGTAGTGACGATATCATCCGCAATGAAGATGAAGGAAGAACAGTAATTGAAGGAGATCAGAGCCTCGATATCAGTCAGAAGTACATCGAGCTCGCAAAGGCTCTCCTTGGAGAATAGAAGATGAAAGAACAGAAAGCTTATTACATCAGTGCTAAGGAACTCGCAGAGCGCGGGCTGGCGAATATCCCAGACGAGCTACAGTCATCGAAGCACCTCATATACAGCTCTCCGGCGACACTTTCGTTCAACTCGCCGGGTGCTCAGGGCTTCGGTGTAAAACGCGCGGGTCTCGCGGTTCCTGGTTCGGTAATGCTCCTGGTAGCACCAGGTTGCTGTGGTCGAAACACCACCATGCTCGCAGAGCTCGGCAATTATGCGGACAGATTCTACTATCTACTGCAGGACGACACTGACATCATTACAGGAAGACACCTCAAGAGAATTCCGAAGGCAGTTAAGGAAGTAGTGGATTTCCACGATCCAAAGCCAAGCTGCGTGATGATCTGCATCACCTGCGTTGACGCTCTGCTCGGAACAGATATGGAGAGAGTGTGCCGCAAGGCAAGCGAATATGCAGGAGTGCCAGTGCTTCCATGTTATATGTACGCGCTGACAAGAGAGGGCCGTGTGCCACCTATGACAGCCGTTCGTAAGACTGTATACGAACTTCTGGAGAAAAGACCTAAGAAGTCTACTACAGTTAATATTCTTGGACAGTTCGCTCCATATATGGATGGCTGCGAGCTCTACGATATTCTTCGCAGCCTGGGTGTTAAGAAGATTAATGAGATCTCACGCTGCAAGGATTTCGAGGAGTATCTCGGAATGGCTGAGGCGAATTTCAACCTCGTGCTCAATCCAGAGACGAGACTTGCTGCGGAGGATATCGCAAAGAGGCTTGAGATTCCATCGATTGAGCTCACAAGGCAGTACAGAATCGACAAGATTCACAAGCAGTATCAGCTCCTCGGCGGAGCGCTCGGCGTACAGATCGATGATGCTGTGTACTACGAGGAGGCAATGGCTACGGTAGCTGGCTTTGCCGAGCGTCGCAAGGATCTTAGGGCAGCTATCGGAGAGTGCTGCAATGCGGACCCATTTGAGCTTGCTCTTGCGCTGACTGAGTATGGCTGTGAGGTTACGGAGATCTACGGAACGGTTAGCGGAGAGAACTTCGCTTACATCAAGAGATTGGCTGAGGTCAGTCCTGAGACAAGAATCTACACAAATCTCGAGCCGACTATGCTCTACTACGACTGCAGTGAGTGCAAGGCGGATATCACTATTGGTAAGGATGCGGGCTACTACCATCCGGATGCTCCGAATGTGGCATGGAATCAGGAGGTTCAGCCGTTCGGATATCACGGACTCGTGAGCCTGCTTAAGGAAATAGAGGACAGGTTATAGTATGAAAGGTTTACTCAAGGTGCTGTCGCCATTTGCACCAGATCAGTCGGGCGCGGCTTCGGTTTTCTATGATATGGATTGCATCACGGTCATCTGCGATGCGGGTGGTTGCACTGGTAATATCTGCGGCTTCGATGAGCCTAGATGGTTCGGCGATGCGAGACCGATCTTCAGTGCGGGCCTCAGAGATATGGATGCGATTCTCGGAAGGGACGACAGACTAATAGATAAGCTCAAGCTTGTTTCGGACAAGCTTGAGGCAGACTTTGCCGCTATCATCGGAACACCGGTTCCAGCGGTAATCGGAACTGACATGAGGGCGCTCAAGCGCATGGCTGAGAAGCGCTGCGGATTGCCCGTTGTCACAGTAGATTGCACGGGCACGAAGCTGTACGACGCGGGCGAGGACGAAGCCTTCATGCAGCTTATGGAAGGCTTCGCCGGCTCGCAGGCGGATGCGGGCAAGGGCGAGCCGGCAGCCGAGCGCAGGCTCGGCGTCCTCGGCGCAACTCCGCTCAACCTGAGCAATATCAAGGCGGATGAGCTGATCCGTGAGAAGTACAAGGCTGAGGGATACGACAGAGTAATGTGCTACGGAATGGGCGACGGACTCGACTCGGTGAGACTGGCGTCAACTGTAGAGAAGAATATTGTAATTGCACCATCGGGCATCAGAGCAGCTGAATATCTGAAGGAGAAATTCGGCGTGCCATATGAGCTGGATTACCCAGTGATTGCGAAGACTGTGGCTGAGAAAATCGGAGAGATCAAGGATGCCAAGGTTCTGATCATTCACCAGCAGGTGGCTGCAAATGCGCTGAGAGCGAAGCTCGAGGTGCAGGGCAACTGCGTAGCAGTTGCATCCTTCTTCGGAATGAAGAAAGAACTCATGAATGAGAATGATGTACAGCTCGAAACAGAGGAAGCATACTGCAGACTCGTAGAAGAATGTGGCTTCGACTATGTAATCTGCGATCCGCTTCTCAGAAGAGCTGTTAAGAAAGATAGCTATGGCGAGTGGATTGACTGGACGCATTTCGCGGTATCAGGCAATCTCGAGGAGGAGATATGCGCACTGTAAGGATCTGCATCTATGGAATAGTGCAGGGTGTTGGCTTCAGACCCTTCGTTGACCGAATTGCGAATCGCATCGGAGTGAAGGGAAGCGTAGCCAACAGGGGTTCGTATGTGGAAGTCTACGCACAGGGCAGTGACGCGCAGCTCGAGGAATTCAGAGCAGCTATCGAAGCGGAAGCTCCAGAGCGTTCAGCAATTCTCAAGGTCACAATGAAGGATTCCGACAAGGAGATCGAAAATGACGGGTTCCGCATCATAGAGAGCGAGAAGGAGAGCGGAGATATCTTCGTATCGCCCGACATCGCAACCTGCCCGGCGTGCAGGAGAGAGCTGTACGATCCGAAGGATCGGAGATACATGCATCCTTTTATCAACTGCACAGCCTGCGGACCAAGACTTACAATACTCGATGCGATGCCTTACGACAGAGAGCGCACGAGCATGAAGGAATTCCCAATGTGTCAGGAATGCGAATTCGAGTACACACACGCGGAGACGCGCCGCTACGATGCACAGCCGGTCTGCTGCAACGACTGCGGCCCTGAGGTCTATATCATAGGCGAGGACATCTGCGGCCGAGAGGCGATTACAGCGGCGAGACAGGCCATCATCGATGGCAAGATTATCGCAATCAAAGGTATTGGAGGCTTCCACCTCTGCTGCGACGCGACGAACGAGGAAGCAGTTGCACTGCTTCGTAAGCGCAAGACACGTCCAGCGAAGCCATTTGCAGTAATGATGAAAGAACTCGATACTGTGGAGCGCGAGTGTGAGATCCCTGGCGACAATATCCGCGAGATTCTCGACGGACACCAGAAGCCAATCATACTTCTCAAGCGCAAGGTGGACAGCAGACTGGCGCCATCAGTTGCACCTGACAATCCGAAGGTCGGAGTGATGCTTCCATATGCACCAGTGCAGATGCTTCTCTTTGACTACAACGACGGACTCGAGATGCCAACGGACTGCTTCGTGATGACGAGCGCCAATGAGAGCGGAGCACCTATCTGCAGAACAGATGAGGATGCCATCAAGGAGCTTGACGGACTTTGCGACCTGATGCTTTCACATAATAGAAAGATCAGACTTCGTGCGGATGATTCGGTTATGGACATCTACCGCGGAGAACCATATATGATTCGCCGCTCAAGAGGTTATGCACCTCTTCCAGTTATGACTGAAGAGGAGTACAAGGGCGGAGTGCTTGCAGTAGGAGGAGAGCTTAAGAACACCTTCTGCATCGGCAAGGATCAGCTCCTCTACGAATCTCCATATGTTGGAGATATGGCGGATCTCAGAACGGTCAACGCGCTTGAGGAGTCAATTGACAGAATGACAGAGCTTCTCGAGACGGAGCCTGAGATTGTGGTCTGTGATATGCATCCGAAGTACAACACGAGCTTCGTGGCAGGAAGATATGCAGATAAGCACGGACTTCCTGTGATACAGATTCAGCACCACTACGCTCATATTCTCTCGTGTATGGCAGAGAATGATTATCACGATAAGGTAATCGGTCTTTCCTTCGATGGTACTGGTTACGGAACTGATGGTACTATCTGGGGTGGAGAGCTTCTCTGCTGCGATATGGAAGATTTCGAGAGAATCGGAAGTATCGACAGCTTCAATCAGGTCGGAGGAGACATCTCTGCTAAGGAAGGCTGGAGAATAGCAGCTTCGATGCTGAGCGACATATATGGAGAGGAAGCTGCAGAGGCTGTTGAGATACTCGGTCTTTGCGAGGAGTCGCAGAGACAGCTGATTGTAAAGATGGCAGAGCGAGGGCTGAACAGCGTGAAGTCGACAAGCGCAGGCAGACTCTTTGATGCGGTGAGTGCTATTCTCGGAGTGCGCAAGAGTTCAAGCTTCGAGGGTGAGGCGGCGACTACTCTGATGTTCAGAGCACAGGGTATGGCGCATCTTGGAACAGATACACCTGAGACTGACTGGCTTAGCGAATATCCTCAGCTCAAAGCACAAACAGATGATGGCTACTGCAGAATTCAGACTGCAGAGCTTGTGAGACTGATTGCAGACTTCGCAATCAGATTCAGGTATATGAACGGCGAACTGTCATACGAGGACCAGTGCTGGATGGCATACGTCTTCCACGATGCACTCGGAGCAATGCTTGCTGAGGCGGCTGAATGGGCCTGCAAGGAGACGGGAATTAACACCGTTGCACTAAGCGGTGGTGTTATGCAGAATACACTGCTTCTCGAGGCAGTTGAATCAAGACTCGAGACTAAGGGAATCAAAGTGCTGAGGCATCATCTGATTCCGCCAAATGACGGAGGCATTGCCCTAGGCCAGGCGGCGGCAGCGATGCACAGAATCAATAGGAGGACGAGATAATGTGTGTAGGTTTAGCGGCTAAGGTAGTCGGAATCAAGGACGGAGTTGCAGTAGTAGACGCATCTGGCGCAAAGCGCGAGGTGTCAGCAGAGCTCATCGAGGAGCTCGAGCCAGGTGATTTCGTAATGGTACATGCGGGCATTGCGATTGCGAAGATTACTGCAGACGATACTGAAGAGACAGATGAACTGATGGAGATGCTGGTCTAATGGAAGAGAAGAAACTCACGGCAAGAGAAATAATCGAGGGTTACAAAGGCCCTAAGCTCCGCATCATGGAAGTGTGCGGAACACATACACATGAGATTTTCAAACTGGGTATCAGAAGCCTGCTGCCGGAGAACATCGAGCTGATCTCGGGCCCTGGCTGCCCAGTATGTGTAACACCGGTTGGCTTCATAGACATGGCAGTTGAGCTCGCGCTCGATAAGGGCTGTGTCGTATGCACCTTCGGAGATCTCATTCGCGTACCTGGCTCAATGCGGAGCCTAGCTGACGCAAGGGCTGAGGGTGCGCAGGTCAAAATTGTATATACTGCGACGGACGCTCTCGACTATGCGAAGCAGAATCCTGAGAAGCAGGTTGTATTCCTGTCTGTTGGCTTCGAGACAACTACTCCTGGAACCTGCCTCGCAGTTAAGAAGGCGAAGGAAGAGGGCGTGCAGAACTTCTCGGTTCTCACAGCTAACAAAACTATGCCGAAGGCATACCAGGCGCTCAAGGGAAGTGCTGACGCATTCCTTTACCCTGGACACGTGAACGCAATAACGGGAGAGGACGATTGCAGGAAGCTGGCCGAAGAAGGAGTGTCCGGCGTTATCGCCGGTTTTACCCCTAAAGAGCTGCTGACGGCGCTCGCGGTAGTGATCAAGAAATGCGAGGCGGGAGAGCCTTTCTTCGTGAACTGCTACCCAAGAGTCGTGACTGCGGAGGGTAATATCCCTTCGAAGAGAATTATCGATGAGGTGATGGAGCCTTGCGATTCTCAGTGGAGAGGACTCGGCACGATTCCGATGTCGGGACTGAAGCTCAGGGACGAGTTCTCTGAATACGATGCGGTCAACAAGCACGGCATTGAGGTTACAGAGGGCACACCGAACCCTGCCTGCCGCTGCGGCGAGGTGCTTCAGGGCAAGTGCAAGCCTGAGGACTGTCCGCTCTTCGGAAAGGTCTGCACACCGCAGCATCCGGTCGGAGCGTGCATGGTATCGAATGAGGGCTCATGCTCGGCATATTATCAGTACAAAATGTAGAGAGGTATAGGACAATGGGAGAAACTGTTAAACTGGCCCACGGTGCGGGCGGCAAACAGACATCAGAACTTATAGAGAAGGTTTTCAAGGCGCATTTCGCGAACCCTGAGTTCACTGCGGACGATGCGGCTGTGCTCGATGTGGGAAGCGGCAAGATTGCGATGACTACAGATGGTTTCATCGTATCGCCTTTCGAGTTCCCTGGCGGCAATATCGGTAAGCTCAGCATCTGCGGTACGGTCAACGACCTCGCGTGCATGGGAGCTAAGCCGCTGTACATGACATGCGGCTTCGTAATCGAGGAGGGTTTCCCGCTCGAGAAGCTCGAGATGATTGCTGAGGCTATGGAGAAGACTGCTGCAGAGGTTGGCGTTCGAATCGTTGCCGGCGACACTAAGGTTGCGGGCAAGGGCCAGGTGGACAACGTGTTCATCACAACTACTGGAATCGGCGCGCTGACTGAGGGCGTTAAGACTTCAGGTGCTTTCGCTAAGCCTGGGGACAAGATCATCGTAACAGGTGATGTTGGTCGCCACGGTTGCACCATCCTTCTCGAGAGAGAGGACCTCGGCATCGAGGCGGACATCAAGAGTGACTGCGCTCCTCTCTGGAACACGGTAAAATCAATGCTCGATGCGTCGTCAGATATCCATGTTATCCGTGACGCTACTCGTGGCGGCGTGGGTACTGTTCTCTACGAGATTGCAGCTGAGAGCAATGTCGGCGTAAGACTCGAGTCAACAAGCATCCCAGTTGATCCAGCTGTTGCTGGCGTATGTGGCATGCTCGGGCTTGACCCTCTCTATCTCGCCAACGAGGGAACAATGGTTGTAATCGCACCAGCTGCTGAGGCGGATGCAATCCTCGAGGCACTTCACAATGACAAGTACGGTAAGAACGCTGCAGTTATCGGCGAGATCACAGATGTGATGCCAGGTAGCGTAGTAGTAAGAACTGAGATCGGCACAGAGACACTTCTGCCACAGCCAGGCGGAGAGCTGCTGCCAAGAATCTGCTAGCAGTAAATGCATAGATTCGAAGATAGGAGGACTAGGGAATGAGTATGAACAACACGCCAAGTGGAGAGCGAATCCACATCGGACTCTACGGCAGGCGAAATGCCGGCAAGTCGAGTCTCGTCAATGCGCTCACTGGCCAGAGTCTGGCCATCGTATCTGATGTGCTCGGCACAACAACGGATCCAGTGCTCAAGGCTATGGAGCTGCTGCCTCTCGGACCGGTTGTGATGATCGATACACCGGGCCTCGACGACGAGGGCGAGCTCGGCGAGCTTCGAATCCGCAAGGCGTACCAGATGCTGAACAAGACGGACATCGCCCTTCTTGTAATCGACGGAACGTTCGGCATGACTGCAGAGGATAGCGCAATTCTCGAGCGCATCCTCGCCAAGAAGATTCCATACATTGTAGTCGTTAATAAAAGTGAACTGCTCTCATCCGCTCAGCGCTCGGCTATCGAGGCAGAGCTTGCAGGTCGCACATTTGCTTTCGTAAGTGCAACTGAGGGGAGCGGAATCCACGAACTCAAGGAGCTCATCGGCAAGCAGCTTCCAAGCGAGGATGACAGAGTTCTCGTTCGTGATCTTCTCAAGCCATCTGACTTCGTAGTCCTCGTCGTTCCAATCGACAAGGCTGCACCTAAAGGCAGATTGATTCTGCCACAGCAGATGACAATCAGAGACATCCTCGAAGCTGATGCAGTCAGCATCACAGTCAAGGAGAATGAGCTCGCGAATACTCTGGCGAATATCGGTAAGAAGCCATACATGGTAATCACTGATAGCCAGGCCTTCGCACAGGTGTCGAAGGACACTCCAGAAGACATCTACCTGACTTCATTCTCAATTCTGATGGCTCGCTACAAGGGCGACCTCGAGCTGGTAGTCGGAGGCGCACGCGAGCTCGATAAGCTCGCTGATGGTGACAGAATCCTCATCGCAGAGGGCTGCACACATCACAGACAGTGCGGAGATATCGGAACACAGAAGCTTCCTAACTGGATTCTCAAGCACTCAGGCAAGGACATCAAGTTCGACTTCGTAAGCGGCACAGAGTTCCCGGACGATCTCAGCCCATACAGACTGATCGTCCACTGCGGTGCCTGCATGCTCAATGAGCGCGAGATGAAATACCGTCAGAAATGCGCAGTAGATGCAGGCGTTCCAATCACAAACTACGGAACAGCCATCGCGTACATGAATGGCATATTCGAGCGCAGTCTGGAGATTTTCGCTATATAAGAAAAGGCGGTCACACACGACCGCCTTTTACAATGCTCTTGGATGCTACTTATTTAGATAGGATTATAATATTGCCTCAAGAAGCATATTGCATGCACTATATACATCATTCCATGTTGCGTCGAAATTGCCGGTATACCATGGGTCGGCTACATCTCGGGATTGACCTGCGTATTCCATGAGAAGTTTAATCTTATTCTCTGTATCAAGTTCTGGCAGTGTGATTGCGGGATCCTTGTAATAGTCATTCCAATGTCCGAGAATTGAGGCAAGGCCTCGAAGATTCTCTTCATCCATTGCGATTATGTAATCCCAATCTGCATACTCTGCAGAGGTCATGCGGCGAGCGCGATGTCTGCCATATGGAACGCCGTGCTTCTCGAGTGTGCGTTTAGTTCCAGGATGGACATCGTTGCCAATCTCCTCGTTGGAAGTAGCAGCAGAATCGATTGCGAAATTATCCGAAAGACCTGCCTTATTAACCAGATCCTTCATCACGAACTCTGCCATCGTGCTGCGACAGATATTTCCGTGACAGATGAATAGTATTCTTATCACTATGCGTTTCTCCTTAAGCCTTTAAAATTATGAACGAGGCTTATCATCGGCTTCTTTCTCTAGACTCTCATCTAGATCGTCCTTTACCTCTTTGCCGGTGATATTCTCCCACGTATCATAGTCCTTTCTTTTGAATTATTTGAGATTGATGAACACAAGACCAATAAGGCATACGACTACACCAACTACCTTATTCCAAGTGATTGCCTCGTGGTACAGACAGAATCCAACGAGGATAAGTATTGACGCAACAATAGCACTCTGCATGATGAATCCTGTATTAACTGGCCAGCCAGCCTTATATGCGAAAATCCAGCCAACCTCAAGTCCCGATACTGCAAGGCCCAGCATAATAGGCGCACAGTTGAGTTTGCTGTATTCCTTAATCAGACTACCGCCATCTCCAAGCAGGAAGAACATGATTGCACATGCGATAGTGCCGATAAGGTAAGTAATAGTCAATGATGCAAAAGGGTTAATATTGCCAGGAACACCCTTTGTGCAGATGTGATAGCAGACGTTCGAGAGCACAATCAGTGCCATCGGCCATATATATACAAACATGAATTAAACCTCCATAATGAACTTGTCCGTACAGATTATAACACTAATTCGAACAAGTGTTAGACAAAAAATGCCGGCGCTCGCGATTCTACGATGCGTCGACAACTTTGTATGGTCTATAGGTAATATTTCGTGAATATTGTAAAAATTCCGAGTATCAGCAGCACGATTCCAATCACTCGGTTAAGCTTCAGTATGTCGCAACGGTTTGCGAAGCGCGCACTTGATACCGCAACAATCAGGCAGATAATCACGATGAAGGACATAGGCGCGAGGAAGAGCTCCGCCCCAAGTGCAACCGTAACCGCGTCGTAATCCAGGATATTACAGCGCCAGCCACTCCTCTTTAGTGAGTCTGGTAAAATGTTCTGTTCGAACATCGCCCATAAGCTCGCAAGGGACATCTTCTTCCGTGTGGTGGAAGGTGAAGCCGCACTTCTCCTGTACTCTCTTCGACTTGATATTGCCATCGTAGTATCCACACCATAATGCAGTGCAACCTAGCTCATTGAATGCGTATTCCTGAATCTTTCTTACTGCCTCTGGAATAAGACCGCGTCCCCAGAATGGCACGCCAATCCAGAATCCAAGTTCAAGCTCGCTGTCGCTAATATCTGTGTGTGACTGAGCTGGCGGAATCAGGCCAATGCTTCCAATAGCAATATTGTCTTCCTTAAGGCATACCGCATAAGTACCCTCGGCAGACAGAACTGCTTTGATAACCTCTCGGCTGTTCTCGACACTTGTGTGTGGCGGCCAGCCGGCAATAGGACCTACTAGCGGGTCCTTCGCATATTCATATAAACTCTCAGCATCGGCCGCTGTCCAAGGGCGGATGATAAGTCTCTCTGTTTCAAAACTCATAGCATATCTCCTGTGTATCAAATTTTTCTAGTAATACTACCACCATACACTCAAAAAGCAAGAAAAAATGCAAAAGACAGTTTGTGAAGATTTCGCCATAAATGACACATACAGATGAATTATTGTATGTTGAAACACGCAACTGTACTGTAAGAAATAAAAGTTTTTGCCTATTTTGACAAGTACATTTTTTGGTTATAATCTAGGAAGAAATTGGCCAGTTTCCCAAATACAGATTATGGGAGATTATTTCACAAATGAATACTAATAGAACTAAGGATCTTGTTATTAACGCGCTCTTCATAGCGCTCACTCTGATTGCGACAATGTTCATCAACATCAGACTGCCTATCATGGGCAATGGTGGATTGATTCATCTGGGCAATGTGCCTCTCTTCCTCGCGGCGTTCATCTTCGGCAAGAGAACCGGTGCGATCGCAGGAGGCGTAGGCATGGCGCTCTTTGACCTGATGTCCGGATGGACAGCATGGGCACCTTTTACCCTCGTAATCGTAGGAACAATGGGCTATGTATCTGGTCTCGTTGTTGAGAAGCTCAAGTGCAAGAATGAGCTCAGATATGTAATTGCAATCGTGCTCGCGTGCATCATCAAGATTGTGGGTTACTACTTTGCTGAGGTTATTCTGTACCAGAACTGGATTGCTCCGCTCGGTTCAATTCCTGGCAATATCATTCAGGTTTGCGTTGCTGGAGTGGTTGTTCTTCCTTTCGCTAGCAGACTCGGCAAGGCAGCACTCTCAATGGGTCTCACAAAGCAGAAGGCGTGCTAATCAACTGGATTCCAGGAGGATACTATGTACAAGATTATGACTGCGGGTCCATCTCAGGTTAGGGAGAATGTAAGATTAGCTCGTGCGATGGAGACAACTAATCCGGATATCGATGTGGAGTTTGTTGAATACTATAAGAGCCTCTGCGACAAGCTTGAGGATCTGGTTAATTCTTCGGGCAGAGCATATATTATGGGCGGAGAGGGTATTCTCGGTCTTGAGGCTGCCTGCGCGTCACTCACAGAAGAGGGAGACAGAGTACTTGTAATAGATAACGGCGTATTTGGCCGCGGTTTTGCAGACTTCGTGTCCATGTATGGAGGCGAGCCTGTATTATATACAACTGATTACAGAAAGGCTGTTGATGCAGATGAGCTCAGAGCGTACCTCGAGAAGGACAGCGACTTCAAGTATGCGACACTCGTTCACTGTGATACACCTAGCGGCATGCTCAATCCGATTGAGAAGCTCTGCCCTGTTCTCGCAGAGTTCGGAATTCTCACAGTTGTAGATTCTGTAGCTGCTATGTTCGGTGAACCTGTTGATGTGGACGGCAGCCAGATTGACATTCTCTGTGGCGGATCACAGAAGGCACTGAGTGCGCCTCCAGGTCTCACAATGGTATGGGTGAGCGACAAGGCTATGGATGCAATGCTCGCAAGAGAAACTCCAATCAGATCATTCTATGCGAACCTCCTGACATTCAAGTCATACTATGAGGACAAGTGGTTCCCATACACAATGCCTATCAGCGATATCAATGGTCTCGGAGTTGCAATCGACAACGTTCTTGCAGATCAGGACATCCTCGGTCGCCACGCTAGAGTTGCTGAGGCGGCAAGAGCGGCTGTAACTAAGGCTGGTCTTTCGATGTATGTGGACGGATGCTATGCAAATACAGTAACTGCATTTGAGGTTCCAGAGGGAACAAGCGATGCGGCGATTCTCAAGATCGTCAAGGAGAAGCACGGAATTATGGTTTCGTCTTCCTTCGATGTCTTCGCAGGCAAGCTGATTCGAATCGGCCACATGGGCGAGAGTGCTAACGCGCAGGACGTAAGACAGACACTTGCGGCACTCGACGATGCATTCGAGATGGAGGGTGTGAAACTTGCGTGCAGTATGGCAAAAGCCTTCGACGAGGCATACAAGTAAGATATGAAGCATAAAAGCCGGTTGCGTAAAGCAACCGGCTTTTGTAATGCGTAATTATCCTATTGCTCTTCGAGCCATCTCATCGCGGTGTAAGCGTAGACTGCGCTTCCAATATCGAGCGCATCGTTGTCGAACTTGACCATAGGATGGTGTCCTGGATATATATATCCTTTATCTGGGTGACCAGCGGCTAATGCCAGCATAATCGATGGAACCTGCTGACTGATGTATGCGAAGTCCTCAGAACCAGCCGACTTGGATCCACCACCTGCGCCGAGCTGGGCAACTGAGAGTGCCTTGCCAGGTCCGAGCAGTTCTTGCACGTAGCGGTGAGCCGCTGCTGAGAGCTCTGGATCGTTGACGAGAGTAGGGCATCCGCTTCCCCAGTTTACTTCCGCTTCAGCTCTGAATGTCTTGGCTGTTCCGTCTGCAATCTCCTCAATTCTTCTCTTGATGAAGGCTCTTGTCTCCTCATCATATGTTCTCAGGCTTCCGCCCATCACAACCTCATCTGGAATCGCATTCGCTGCTGTTCCTGCGTGCATTGTGCCGATTGTGAGAACTGCGTTATCTCCAAGTGCGAGTTCTCTTGCGTGTATCTCCTGTAGGTTGATTAGCAGGTGAGCCGCCGCATTAAGCGGGTCGATTCCGAGGTTCGGGCTTGAACCGTGGCAGCCCTTGCCCTGAACCTTGATCTCGAAGTAGTCAGCTGCAGGTGCACTCACTCCAGGTGCTGATACGATTACTGTGCCAGGCTCCAATGGCATACCGGCCATAACGTGGATCATGAGAGCGGCATCTACTGACGGGTTCTCAAGCAGTCCATTCTCGATCATATCTTCAGAACCCTCGAAAATCTCTTCGGCTGGCTGGAACATAAGCTTGATTGTGCCGTTGATCTCATCTTCGTGTTCCTTGAGTATACGCGCTGCGCCGAGCAGCATTGCTGTGTGCATATCGTGGCCGCAGGCGTGCATATTGCCATTAGTCGATGCGAAGTCGACATCTGCCTGCTCTGTAATTGGAAGAGCATCCATATCCGCTCGGAGCATAAATGTCTTGCCAGGCTTCTTGCCGCCGGCAATTGCTACGAGTCCTGCGCGTCCGCAGAGCTGTGGCTCGTAGCCCATAGCCTCGAGTGCCGCCTTGACATATGCGAGGGTGTGGTCCAGTTCGAAGCGTGTCTCCGCATGCGAGTGAATGTGCTGTCTTGCTTTAATTATATCCGCTTTGATTGAAGCGGCTTCTTCCATAATTATTCTGGGATTCATCTCTATCTCCTTTCTCCTATCTCTATCTGGTGAGCAATAGTATAACGCAGGGGATAGGTGCGCATGTGAAGATTTGGGATAGATTGTGTAGCGCTTTGAAGGGGATGCCGCGCATATAGATAAAAAGCCCGCACCCTGAAGGGTGCGGGCTGGTTTTAACGTGTGAGGCTAGCTGCGAGCCATACCGTCTACGCTCAGGATAACGCCTGTGATAATAGCAACTTTATTCTCTAATCTCATAGTAATACCTCCTGGGTTGTGATTCTTATTGTAATGAGGAGTGCTAGCCCGCCTTCCTCGCAATGTTTGCTTATTTAGGTGAGGTTGGATTAGCGTTTGAAACGAATATCATACTGTCGTATGTCTGGGCAGGTGCTCTGAGAACTCTATATGCGAGTGGAATTCGGCTGAGGAATCTCGAATATCCTTCGCCGAGTGAACCCATATAGCAGTAGTCATCACACACTGCCCTGAGAGCTGAATCTTCAGGAACTGCACTGAAGTCGAGCCAGCACATCTCATAGCCGCACTTCTTCGCAGCCTTAGCCAGCGGATCGTGTGAATAGAAACTGTGGTTCGAACGCTTGCCGCTGTTATATGGCATATTGACTATCGCATGATAGAAGTCAGTTCCAATTACGTAATAGCCGTCGCCCAGCTGCTCCGCAACGAGAGCTCCCATAACCTTATGCTCTTCGTCGTAGCAGCCATTCTGCTCAACATGTCCGTTATGTCCTGTCGCAAAAATCATATTGTTACCGCGCCACTCTTCCTGCTTCGAGATCCAGAGCAGGTTATCCGCCATAAGCTTGTCTCTTGTAATGAGTGGAGCGGACTGGTCGCCAGATGCATATGCCTCGACAAGATCCGCGTTCTGTAGCAGAATATCTGCAAGCATTACCTCGTTCGCAGGTGCACCAACTGCGATGAGCTTGCTTCTGATATCGCTGATGACTGCCTTGCGCTCTGCAGTAGTGAACTTGTCGCTGTATTCTTTTTTGCCCATCAGCTTCTCAAGTTCAGTCGTATCGAGCCTCTCTGCCTTAGCCGCCTCAACGAGGTGCTTGTGGCAAAGCTCATAGCTCTGCATATCGAAGCCGTAGAGTCTGATGTCATCGCCGTCCTTGGCTGTCTGATTGAAATCTCTCATATATTTGATAACAGCCGCCATCTCGTCTGTGTTATACAGTGTGAATCCGAGTTTGCCTGCATAATCCTCCGGCTTGCCCTTGCCGCCGTGGATGTAGCGGTTGACCTCCTCGCACTCTCCGTAATTCGCCTCAAGCGCGAAAGCCCTTACTCCGTATTTCTCAACTGCCAGCTCGAAAACCTCAAGCTTAAGCTCCTGGAATTCTCTATTGCCGTGTGTCGCTTCGCCGAGTGCCAGCACTCTTGTTCCCTCTGGAATCTTAATGTCCTTAATCTCGGTCGCATACTTCGCGAACTCATCTGTGTCAGCACAAGGACCAGTCGAGAATCCGCCGAAGGTTGAATAAACCGTACCTACAATTACTATTACTGCAAGCAGAAACGCTGCCGCCCTGCGGCATCCTGTGCGCTTATTCTTTCGCTCTGTGTTCTCTGAATTAACTTTCTTCTTAAACATAGCTGTAACTCCCGGAGATATTGTCTGAGACGATTATACCTAATAATCGTTAGGCAACCAAGGGCTTGGTACTGTGAGTTTGATATTTTTTGACAAATGGATTGCTTGGGTTGTGGGATTGTGGTCAGATTCTATGACTTGGATGAGCTGACCACATCGGATTTTTTGCGTTTTGCGAAATTGTGACTAGAATCGCGCAAACGGCTTGATTTGCTGATGGTAGCCACAAGGCAAACTGGCAATTTGCATGATTGAGAAGAGTATGCGCGTAATTCGGCTAATTGAAGCCGCAAACTGAGGAAATAATTGAACAAAAACACATAAAGTTGATCATTAGAAGGTCGATTAGGCATCAAAAGCGTGATACAGTTTTTTTGCTGTGTGGTAATATTTCTAATTATCAGGGGCTACAGCAAATCTAGCCACAAAATCGCGAAACAGCTCTGTGTGCAACGAAGAAACTTGCTACATTGAACTCTCCGTTGCAAACTCCTATAATCAAATCAGTAATAACACACGCGAAAGCGAGGATCACAATGACGAAGCAGAATAATAACACAAACAAGCTCGCGCAGCTTGCACTTCAGCGTCTCGATGAGTGCCAGGAACTGTGGCTCGAGATCACACCGCAAAAAGTCGCTTCCGCGACCTGCGCTGCGCCCCATGTTGCGACATCCGTAAGGGAGATTCCCGAGATGAAGGAGCGCCTTCGTAAAGGCTGCGCTGTCGACTGCTCAGGCGAGTGCGGAGACTGCACACGCTTCGGAACACCAATAGATATCAGAGGCAAACTGTATCTGATTCAGATCGAAGATGGGACAAACATAGCAAACGAACTGCACGCCATCGATGCAAACAGGAAATACCTGCTCCTGAACTGTGACGATGAGGGTAAGTGGAAAGCAGTCGCAGATGCCGCGACTGCTATAGAGAATACATACAGCTTCTGCGCAGTGCCAAAGGGCAGTGCAGAGCAGATTCGAGGGATGATTGAAGCTGAACTAGAGAATGCGCAGTGCGACATAGCAGTGAACGGCTGCTTCTCCGTAGCAGAGTCGAAGATGTATGCCAGACTGACCGAACTCAAAGATGAAGAGAATATAATGCTGGCGCCAACTGCCTGCGCCGCTTTCGAAGGCATAAGGTATCTGATGGCGGGCGGCGCCAATTATCCGGCGCCTGAAGATGCAGATGCAATAGTGGTAGTGGATTCGGCTACAGAGAAACTGGAACTCGAGACCTGGCTCGAATACTACGAGAGAGGCAAGAGACAATAAGCAATACACAACAAAAGAGAGGCGATGAGCCTCTCTTCTCTTATACATCTATTTGAAGTTTGTCACGAAGCGATTGCGTCCGCTGAGAGATTGATTAGCTCCGTAGAGCGGATGGAAGTCGCATCGTAAGGTGCTGTTCTTGCTTGGATTGATGTAGAAATATTTTCTTTCTAACGAATTGCGGAGAGCAATGTCGAAGTTGTTCTCTAGCAGGTATTTCTCAATTGTATAGTTGTGATCAGGCTCGGCTCTGAAGAGGAAATCCGCAGCGCTGTTCTTAACGACGAACTTGCCGACATCATCGAAGAATACAATCGGGTGATCCATATCATTGAGTATCTTCTGCTGTGCCTGATGAGCCAAGTTGCGCTCGGCGTACTTGAAATCGTTCAGATAGAAGAGTGCGGCGAGCAGTGAGTACAGTACCAGCGAGCAATCGATGCTCGTAAGATTACTGTACATAAAGAAAAGATTGATGACTACAGCTGCAAGCAGCGAACAAACCGTCGCTGTAACTGAAGCGAAGTAAAGTGAGATGTCCGTTCCAATCAGTATTATTACCGCTACTACGAAAATCAGTTTCCCCTTCTGGATTCATTCCTTTCTATATAATCTAAAGCCCCAACTTCTATCAAAAAAGAGCGCAGAACTCGCGCTCTTGGTTCAATTTATTAGTATTCTAATCCGTATGGCCAGCCAGAAAGCCCACCGACATTATATATCTCAGTGTAGCCCAAGCCGTCGAGAATTATCGCGGCCTTACGACTGCGCACACCAGAGCGACAATATACAATCACAGGAGTCTCTTTCGAAGGAATCTGCGCAGAAGCATAATCCGCAGCATCGTTCGTTGTGAGCTCCGTCATAGGCAGAAGCAGCGCACCAATCGCGTGCCCCGTATTGTACTCGCTCTCCTCACGAACATCGATGAGAAGCAGCCCCTTCCTACTGTCCATCAGCGCCTTCGCCTCTTCGAAATTGATCTTCTTGATGCTCATTACATCCTCCGTTTCTCGCTAAAACAAATGGCTGAGCCATGCTCAGCCATTTGTTTGGTGTCCCAGAGAGGATTCGAACCTCCGACACCCGCTTTAGGAGAGCGGTGCTCTGTCCCCTGAGCTACTGAGACACATTGCAACAAAGCCGTCTACAACATAAGAATAATAGCACAAGACATCAGTGCTTTCAAGCAAGCAGAACTTGAAGCAGAGCCAAGAAAAGAGTACAATGATAAGGTCTATAACTATATGTAGGCGAAGGGGTATTTGATAGACGAAATTAGGGAAAGAGAATAAGGAGAACGTTATATGTACAATATCAAACAGGTACAGAGCGAATATAGATCAAAGATGATCTCAGCAGAGTTCGCTGCAAATCTGGTAAAGAGCAATTACCGCATCCACTTCGGTCTTGGAACTAATACATCTGTCTACATGGACAGAGCTCTCGGTGAACGACTTAAGGATGATACCCTTCTTCGTGGTCTTGAGGTAATGACTCAGATTGCAATCCGCAAGGACTTTATGGAGACATATAAGGCGACAACATCAGTAGACCAGTGCCGTTTCTATTCAGCGCACTTCGGAGCTGATGACAGACAAATGCAGAAGGAAGGCAACTCCTGGTTCATTCCTATGCTTTTCAATGAGGAGCCACTCTACTGGGCACAGGAAGGCAACGGCTTCGACATCTGTTGCTTCCAGGTAGCCCCAATGGACAAGTACGGTAACTTCAACTTCGGACCTGTTAACGCAGACCTCTGGGGTATCATCAAGAACTCCAAAACTGTAATCGTAGAGGTTAACGAGAGTATGCCAATCGCACTCGGCTATGACTCACACATCAACATCTCCGAAGTAAGCTATATCATCGAGGGAGATAACCCAATGCTCCCAGAGATGCCTCCTAAGCCAGCGACAGAAGAGGATAAGAGAATCGCGGAGTTCATCGTAGGCAAGGTTAACAACTTCAGTGTGCTTCAGCTCGGAATCGGAGCTGTTCCTAACAGCGTAGGCTCAATGCTCGCTGACTCAGACATCCGTGATCTGTCAGCACACAGTGAGATGTTCGTAGATGCCTGCGTAGACCTTTATAACGCAGGTAAGCTCACCAACCGTAAGCCAAGAGACAAGGGCCTCTCGGTATACACCTTCGCGGGTGGAAGCCAGAGAGTATACGACTTCATCGACGACAACCCGATCTGCTGCAGTGCACCAGTAGATTACGTTAATAACATCAGCACAATTGCATCCTTCGATAATTTCATTTCAATTAACGGATGCATAGGAATCGACCTGTATGGACAGGTATGTTCTGAGAGTGTTGGCTACAGACACATCAGCGGAACCGGCGGACAGCTCGACTTCGTACTCGGAGCCTTCCTCTCCAATGGAGGTAAGAGCTTCATCTGCACAAAGTCATCAAGAGTTGGCAAGGACGGCAAGAGATCTTCTCTGATTCATCCAATCCTCCCAGCTGGTTCAATCGTATCCACACCTCGTGCAGCGGTTAACTACGTTGTAACTGAGTTCGGCGGAGTTAACCTCAAGGGTAAGTCAACATGGCAGAGAGCTGAGCAGCTCATCAGCATCGCTCACCCTGAGTGCAGAGAGGAACTCATCAAGGAAGCTGAGAAGATGGGTATCTGGAGAAGAACAAGCAAGGTCGAGTATCTCTAAAGATGAATAGTTTTGTTCAGGCAGACGGGCAGCTTCTGATTGCAATTCAGAATCTGCTTGTGCACGATGCCCTTACGCCAATAATGAGAGCCATCACGATGCTCGGAGAAGTGGGGATATTCTGGATCGCGCTCTGCGCGGTTTTAACAATGTTCCGAAAGACACGCAAGCTCGGACTGCTTGCGGCGCTATCGCTTCTCATCGGATTCCTAGTGTGCAACGTGTGGCTTAAGCCGATGATCGACAGAGCTAGACCATGGGAACTCTTCGAGGGTGTGAGAAGACTCGCACCAGATCCGGGTGACGCAAGCTTCCCGTCCGGACACACGACGAGCTCGTTCGCGACTGCTATGGCGGTATATCTGAACTGTGTTCGCTGTGGCTTTAAGCGTTCATATGGTGTTGCGGCGCTGACTTTGGCAGGGCTGATCGCATTGTCGAGACTGTATCTCGGAATGCATTTTCCAAGTGACGTACTCGGAGGAATCGCAATCGGAATTGCGAGTGCCTTCATCGTATATTATGTAAGCTTGTGGAACGAAAGGAGAGCAAGATATGAGGTATCAGATTAAGCATGAGCCATTTACCGTTCTCGTATGCCAAGTTGAGGCAGGCGAGTCGCTCAAGTGTCAGTCAGGCGCTATGGCATGGATGACACCGGGCATAAGCATGGAGACAAAGGCTGGAGGCCTCGGAGGTGCTTTCAAGAAAGCTCTCATTGGAGAGTCACTCTTCCTGAACACTTACACTGCAAGCGCTGCTGGCGAGATTGCTTTTGCTAAGAGAGTCCCTGGACAGATTAAGGCTTTCAACATCGCTGAGGAGCCAATCATCGCACAGAAGGGTTCATTCCTCGTGTCAACACCTAATGTTCAGATGGATATCTATCTGCAGAAGAAGCTTGGAGCAGGCTTCTTCGGTGGCGAGGGCTTCATCATGCAGAAGCTCTCAGGAAGCGGCTACGTTTTCCTCGAGTTCGATGGCAATGTTGAGATCAAGGAGCTCGCAGCAGGCGAGCAGCTGATTATCGACAGCGGATACATCGCAGCTATGGATGCAAGCTGTTCAATGGATATTCAGGTTGTCAAGGGCTTCGCTAATGTAATTGCCGGAGGCGAGGGTCTCTTCAACACAATCGTTACTGGACCTGGAAGAGTATGGCTGCAGACAATGCCAATCTCAACTCTTGCGAGCGCAATCATTCCTTACATTCCAACACAGGGCTAAACTCTAGAATCTAAGGGAGAATACAAACAATCGGGAGAATATATTATGAGAAAAAGAAACGCACTTATCATCGTTCTTGCGCTGAGTATGATGCTGGTTTTCACTGGCTGTTCAGACAGAACTAAGATGATCGGAAGATGGAATGTGACTAAGGTTACTTCAGGTGAGCTCGAGATGAACAAGGCGGAGCTCGAGGAGCTTGGTCTCTCATCTGCTGGATACATCATGTTCAAGAAGAGTGGCAACTGTGTCCTCAACCTTCTCGGAGATGAGTATGAAGGAACATGGACATATGACGAGCAGACTGGTGAAGCATCTATCGTATATGACGAGGAGAGCAGAACTGGTGTAGCAACAAGGGCGGACAAGGTGGTTACCTTCATTGATTCTGAGGGTAATGAATATACTATGGAGAAGTAATGGTTCGTATCGGCAATGACTGGGATGAGATTCTGAAGCCGGAATTCGAGAAGGATTACTGGGGGTCGCTTCAGAATTTCCTGCAGGAAGAGTATGCGACTAATACTATCTATCCACCTGCAGAGGATGTTTTCAATGCACTGAGATACACTTCGTATTCTGATACCAGAGTCGTAATTCTAGGACAGGATCCATACCATGAGCCTGGCCAGGCTCACGGACTTGCGTTCTCTGTGCCTGCGGACATTCAGTATCCGCCATCACTCAAGAATATTCTGAAGGAACTCGAAGGCGATCCATGGCAGGGTTTTGCCTCAGCGGGCGCTGGCGAATTCCATACAGACAGTGACGAAGGTGTGCTCACTCCATGGGCGAAGCAGGGGGTGCTTCTGCTCAATACTGTTCTCACTGTTCGCGCACACGAGGCGGGTTCTCACCGCGGCAAAGGCTGGGAGATTTTCACTGATGCGGTAATCGAGAAGCTTGCTGCTGGCGATAAGGGAATCGTCTTCATTCTCTGGGGTGCTCAGGCTGCTCGAAAGAAGGATTTGATTCTAGATGCAATGAAGCCAGATGTCAGACATCTGATTATCACGGCTCCGCACCCAAGCCCACTTTCGGCACACAGAGGTTTCTTCGGCGGAAGATATTTCAGCAGGACGAACTACTACATCTGCGATCAGGGCGGTAAACCTATCGACTGGCGCATTTAGTTTTACACCTATCTCAAAATACACACAAATAACACCGCAGAGCTCTTTTGCGGTGTTATTATTATTCCATTGGTAACTCTATATAGTAAAGGATGACACACAATTATGAATGATAAGAAATTCAGAAGATCAGGCATTGCTATCGCATGCTACGCAATCGCAGGAATTGTAATGCTCTACGCATTCTATTCAATTGGTTCAACAATCAGCTACCTGGTTGAGTACTTCGGACAGTACGGAATGTCAATCACTGACAACTTCGGTGATGCATTCTCATACATCGTATCCGCAGCACTTCAGCCAATCATCATGTCCGTTCTCGTTTTCATGGCGGGATACATCCTCGAGGAGATTCGCTCACAGAACCCTGCTTACTACGTAACTGACGCTGAGCTCGCAGCAGCAAAGGCTGCAAAGGCAGAAGCTAAGGCGGCAGCAAAGGCTGCAAAGACAGAGGCTAAGGCTGCAGCAGCTGAGGCAAAGGCAGAAGAGGCTAAGGTAGAGGACGCAGAGTAATCGAGAGCTTCGCGCAACGACACAACTGAGAGAAACGAAATCTCTGATACAAAGAGGGGGCTGTATATATGATTGACTTGAAATACAACCAGACTATGCCTCGAGACTTCGTTAAGCTGATGCTCAAGTGCGGCATTAAGCCATGCAGAGCTGAGTCAGCAATCGGAGCAATCAAGAACAGCATACTGACCGTAGGAATCTTCCAGGACAATGACCTCATCGCCTTTGGAAGAATCATCGGAGACAAGTATCTGTACCTTGTAATTTGCGACATTATGGTAGATCCGAAATATACAGGTCGCAATCTAGAACTTGCAATCATCAAGGAGCTTGAGCACTTCATTCGCGAAGCCTCAACTCCAGACACCACAGTACTCGCGAAAGTAGACGCATCCGTTGGCCGCATCCTTGCGCGCATCGGTTACAAATACTTCGATGAAGACTACCAGGTCGTAATGAAGAAATAGAATATGTTTGGGGATATATTAAGAGAGTCTTGCGGGCTCTCTTTTTGTGTGTTGGGTGCGCGGTTCGGGCACGCGATTCTTCGCAATCCGCTTAAGACAGCTACACCCTTGCAAAAAAAGAGAAAAGACTTCGGCATTGCCGAAGTCTTTATGTCGTTAGTCGTTAGGCTTCCAGCGCTGCTTTGATTGCTGCGAGCAGCTCGTCGTACTCTTCGAAAGCCTGAAGATCTGGATTGTCAGCCTTGATTGAATCAGGCGCCTTGAAGAGGAAACCAGCCTTACTTGCGCGAATCATTCCGAGATCGTTGAAGCTGTCTCCAGCAGCGATTGTGTCGTATCCGATTCCGTGGAGACCTCTTACAGTTGTGAGCTTTGAAGCAACACATCTCATCTGGAAGTCCTTAACCATTCCATCATCTCCAACAACGAGCTCGTTGCAGAAGATAGTTGGGTAACCAAGCTTCTTCATGAGTGGGCCAGCAAACTGTGAGAAAGTATCGCTCAGGATGATAACCTGTGTAGTAGCGCGGAGCTCATCGAGGAATTCCTTAGCGCCCTCCATTGGCTCAATCTGCTCAATTACGTCCTGGATCTCCTTGAGACCGAGGCCGTGCTTCTCAAGCAGGTCGATTCTGTACTTCATGAGCTTGTTGTAATCAGGCTCTTCTCTTGTAGTTCTCTTGAACTCAGGGATACCAGTTACCTCAGCAAAGGCAATCCAGATCTCAGGTACGAGAACACCTTCCATGTCCAGACAAACAATATTCATAATCTATAGTTCCTTTCTTTAATTGAGCCTGCGCCGCAAACCCTTTTTTTGTAATCGTAAATATAGAATTCAGTATATCCCATTGGCTTCCGCTAATCAAACGAAAAACCGAAATAACCGTTACTAAAGTTGAATCCTCCGTCGCTCGCGAGCATAGCCTGCACATATTCCGCGTCACGCGTACCCGTCTGCAGATAGTCGTTGCCCGGCATCCTGTAAGTCAACTCCTCAATACCAAGCTTGCCGGCGAGAACCGCGAGCACATCTTCGATTGCACTCTGCTCAAGTCCTTCGCTCGCCAGGACCTCAGTGAAACGTGAAGAATCGTTCTCGTGAGCGAGAATAATCTTGCCAGAGCCGTCGCCAAGTCCCTCGATGCAGTAGAGCTTGTGCCAGGAAGCGATGAACGAAAGCGCAGGCTCACTAAGTTCAATGTGAGCAATGCCCGAGAGCATTTCCTCACGGAGGTCGCCGTATTCAGACGCGTCTAAAGAGCTGAAACTGAGCTCGCCAGCAGAAGCGTTGAGCTTGCGCTCAGTCGCGTAGAAGCGAGGCTCATAAGATAGAGGCATATAGAAACGAATAAGCGAACTTTCGGCTGGGCAAAGAATAGACACAGCGCCGCGCGCCAAAGCAACATCCCTTGCGAACTCCGTAATCCGAGACCCATAGCCCAAGCCGCGCGCGGCCTCGTCGGTGCAGATCGCGTAACTGATATACGCCGCGCGTCTGACCTCCTCGGCCGGAACACCGACCTTCGAAGTTACAATGCAATCCGAAGGAATCACGAAATCGCCCATACGGAACATCGTAAGCGCAGAGCGAATCACTCTCTCGTCCTCGAGCACGTAGCCCTCGATATCGTCGCCCCAGGCAGCATAGAAATCATCGACCTCGTCTGCCTTGTCACCAAATACAGCGACCCACAGCGCGCGCAGATCCCTGTATTCGTCGCTCATTCTGCGAATCTCCATAGTTTATTTCTCCTTCGCGAAATACTTCATAAGCAGTATGTCCGGCTTGTAGCTCAGCTTCGCCTTGCGAAGACCCTCAATGCCCATATCCTCCTCGCGGTTGATGAGCTGAAGCTCCGGAAACAGCTGGCAGAGCAGATTGACATACTCGCGGTTGATCATAGCGTAGGCACCATCGATGCCAGGCAGAGCCTTCTCGAAGTGCACGTCCCACTCGCAGCGTCCGAGCCTTGTTCCAGAGGTAAAAGCAACGGCTTCGCCGTTCTGGTACAGCATAGCTCCGACGAATCCCAGCTCGTCGAAGTGGGTGAACATCTCGTCGATAGCGATGGCTTCATCTGCAAGATCTGGATTGTCCTTCTCCTCATAGAAGCGTTCTACGAAAGCTCTTGCCTCAGCGATGCTGCAGCAGCTGACAGCCTTGCCATCAGAATCGGTGAGAGCAGTCTCAGGCGAGTAGGCTTTGCAAATGATGCGAATCTCCCATGGGCCGTTCTTCTCGAAATGCTTGATGTGATTACGCTTGGAAGCGAGCTTGCGGCCAGCGAGAAAGCGGAGCTTCTCAGCTGTGTATACATAGTCCGCAGAATCCCTGTCCTCTATGATCTCGAAGCGCTCCTCGAATACTGGAAGGAACTCCGCGAGAGTCGCGTCAGTCAATCCTCTGAGGACGAGCTTCTCGCCCTTTGCGTGAGCATCGTCGATCAGCTTCTCGATTACATCTTTGATATCGTAGTCACCCATAGGATAGGAAACAACCCCATCAGGTGCAGCAACGAGCAGCAAATCATCATCAATATGGAAAGCCGGCTTGTACACATCGCGCCAGATGTACATATTTGCGAAATTGTAATCTGCGCCGTGACAACCCTCGTAGCAAATTAGTCGGTTGAGCGCATCCCTGTCTTCAAGGCGCAATTCTCTGTATGAAATCATATAGTTTAATACCCTCCTGCATCGTATTATAACACGATTAATGCACTTCTTGAATTTGCTTGGCAAAAGTGGTAGATTTTAAACAGTATCTAATGAAAGGAAGTGATACCGATGGCAATCACAAAGGACATGATCATTGGCGAGGTTATCCAGGAGCATCCAGAGCTCGTAAGAACATTCTTCGCTAATGGAATGATGTGCATCGGCTGCCCTGCATCACAGGGAGAGTCAATTGAGCAGGCTTCAGTAGTTCATGGTCTCGACGCAGATCAGCTCGTAGCAGCTCTTAACGAGGCACTCGAGGCATAGTAGGAAGCCTCTCGGATGAAGAGAAACTTATTTTATAAGGATAATATCGAATAAAAGTTCCCTTATGCATATGATATGCTACGGGAACTTTTTGACTACAAGGGAGGACAAGAGAGATGTATTTTGAAGTTGCTAAAGAAGTATTTGATAAGCTGCCTAACGCGGTTTTCGGTGCAGTAGCTGTTAAGGGACTGGACAACACAAAAGTGATTCCAGAGCTCGCGGAGATGACAGCTGCAGGTGTTGCAGATTGCGCTGCTTACATCGGAGACGCTAAGCCAAAGAACCTGGACGCTGTAATTCCTTACAGAGAGGCGTTCAAGGCGCTTGGAATCAATCCTAACAGATATTCATGCTCCATCGAGGCGCTGATGGACAGAATTGCAAAGGGCAGAGATTTCCCTGCAATCAACGCTGTAGTTGATCTCGGCAATGCAATCTCAGTTAAGTACAAGCTGCCAATCGGAGCTCACGACATCGACACATTCGATGGTGGACTCGAGGTAAGACCTGCTACTGCAGAGGATGTTTTCGTAACATTCGACGGACAGGAGGACAATCCTGAGGTTGGCGAGGTTGTATACGCAACTGGCCACGAGGTAAGAACAAGAAGATGGACATGGAGACAGGGTGCTAACGGTATGATCACTGAGGGCACAAGCAATGTTCTCTTTCCAATCGACGGCTTCAAGGATTTCAACATGGCAGAAGTTGAGTCTGCAATCGAGGACTTCAAGGCACTTATTGCAAAGTTCTTTGGCGATGTAGAGGTAAGAACAGCAATCATCGATGCTGACAACAGAAGATTCGATTTCTAAGTGAGAACAAAGTACACAGCGGAACAAATCAATATTCTATTCGTGGTCATAGTGACGTCACTTATGACAACGTTTAATTCTAGTTCGCTTAATCTGTCGATTCCGAACATCGAGGCGGAATTCGGTGTGAGCGCACAGCTGATCGGCTGGGTTGTAACAATCTACGCCCTCGCAAGCGTGTCGCTCTCGATTCCGTTCGGCAAGATAGCAGATATTACGGACCGAGTTCGCGTGCTCAGAACGGGAGTTGTCCTATTCGGCATTGGCGTCGGCCTCTGCCTCTTCTCAGTCAACTTCACGATGTTCATGCTATGCAGACTGCTTCAGGGCATCGGCGCGGCGATGATCTTCGCGACTAGCAATGCGATTCTCATCGGAGCTTTCGATATCTCTGAACGAGGTAAAATGCTCGGCCTTTCCATCTGCGCTACGTACATCGGCCTTTCGACAGGTCCGGTAGTCGGCGGGCTTGTTAACTCGCTCTTCGGTTGGCGAGCAGTTATGATGATATCTGGAGCATTTACGCTTCTCGTAGTATGTTCATCATTCACGAAGATCAGTGTCAGCGAGAGAATTCCACTTCGCGAGTGGGCACCTCTCTTTGACCTCAAGGCGGCTCTGCTCTATGCGGTCAGCCTGGCTTCACTGATGTATGGTTTGTCGCTCATAGGAAGCAGTTCGCTCTGTCTGCCACTGACAATAGTCGGTCTGGTGCTCGGATTCTTATTCATCCGCTACCAGATACACGCAGAGGAACCGGTTCTCAAGGTGTCGCTCTTCAAGGACAGAGCTTTCGCTTTCTCGAACCTATCGGCATTCCTGAACTACGCATCGACTTTCGCTGTGACATACTTTATGTCAATCTATCTGCAGCTGGTCAAGGGTTTCCCTTCGGGCAAGGCTGGTCTGATTATGATAGCAACTCCGCTTGTGCAGGCGGCACTATCACCAATCACGGGCAGACTTTCGGATAAGCACTCTCCATATAAGCTGTCGTCTGCTGGTATGGGCTTCTGCGCAATATCGCTACTTCTGATCAGCACTATTCAGATCGATACTGAAGTATATGTAATCATTCCGATTCTTATGACGATGGGACTTGGCTTCGCCCTCTTCTCATCGCCTAATACGAATATAATTATGAGCGCTGTACCGCCGGAAGATAGAGGAGTAACATCTTCAATCTCGGCGACTATGAGAAATGCCGGACAGACGACTGGAATGGCTGTTCTCACTGTAATCATCGGAAGCACTATGGGAAGCCTCGGGCTCAATCAGGCATCTCCTGAGCTGATAGTTCACACGATGCATATCGCATTCCGTGTCTTCAGCCTGACGTGCTTCGCGGGAATCTTCATCTCGCTGCAGCGTAAGAAGAAATAGAGCAAGTGAGCCTGTGGCTCACTTGTTTTCTTTGTGAACACTGCTCTGTTGAGTGTTGTTTGTGGTATAATATTACCCGTTTAATAGAAAGGAAACAAAAACTATGACTAAAGTTGACATTTTCTCCGGCTTCCTTGGTGCCGGCAAAACCACACTTATTAAGAAGCTCGTTGCTGAGGCTTATGACAACGAGAAGATCGTACTTATAGAGAATGAATTCGGTGAGATCGGTGTAGACAGCGGTTTCCTGAAGAACACAGGAATTGAGATTAATGAGATGAATGCGGGTTGCATCTGCTGCACACTCGTGGGCGACTTCGCTCGTGCTCTGGATGAGGTTATCGAGACTTACCATCCTGACAGAATTCTCATTGAGCCATCAGGCGTTGGCAAGCTCTCTGATGTCATCCTTGCTGTTCAGGGTCTCGAGAATGAGGAGATTGTGCTCAACAGCTTCACTACTGTTGTTGATGCTAAGCGCTGCCAGGCAATGATGCGTAGCTTCGGTGAGTTCTACGAGAACCAGGTTGAGCACGCAAGTTCAATCATCCTCAGCCACCAGGCTGGCCTCTCAGAGGAGAAGCTCTCAGAGGTAATTGCTATGGTTAAGGAACTCAACCCAACAGCTTCAATCGTAACTTCAGACTGGACAGAGCTCGACGGAGCTAAGATCCTCAAGGTTATGGAGGACAACAAGACACTTTCAGCTGAGCTTGAGCACCTTAGAGAAGAGGCTCAGCACGAACTCGAGCACCATCACCACCACGACCACGATGAGGAGTGCTGCTGCGGCCACGACCATGATCACCACCACGACCACGATGAGGAGTGCTGCGGCGGCCACCACCATGACCACGAGCACGAGCATCACCACCATGATCACGAGCACGGTGAGGAGTGCACTTGCGGATGCGGCGGCCACCACGGTCACCATCACGCAGACGAGGTCTTCGAGGAGCTTGCACAGCACACAGCAAACAAGTACACTGCTGAGGAGCTTGAGGAGATTATGGATTCCCTTGAGGAGTGCGGTGAGGTTCTCCGTGCTAAGGGTATCGTAGAGAGCAAGAACGGCGGATGGCTTGAGTTCGATTACGTTCCAGGTGAGGGCGAGGTCAGAGTTGGCGAGGCTGAGGCTACAGGAACAGTAATCGTAATCGGAACAAGACTCAACAAGGACAAGCTGAAGAAGCTGTTCGCGCTTTAATAACGGAGGATATATAGGATGATTAACGATAAACCCGTCTTTATTTTTACCGGATTCTTCGGCTCGGGTAAGACTGAGTTCATTCAGGAAACTCTTGCGAATCCAGAGTTCGGTAACGATGGAAGAACTCTTCTTGTAGTCTGCGAGGAGGGTGAGATTGCGTACGAGCCTGAGAAGTTCGCGGGTCCGGGAGTTACTATCAAATATGTTCGCGAGGAGTCGGAGCTGCACGAGGGTATTCTTAAGAAGATCAGCGTTGGCTGCCTCTACGACAGGGTTATTGTCGAGTACAACGGAATGTGGATGCTCGAGTCGCTCTTCGCAAATATGCCGCGCAACTGGGTTATCGCGCAGGAAATGTGCCTGATGGATGCGACAACTTTCAAGGTATATAACGCTAATATGCGTCAGCTCTGCTTCGACAAGATGCGAACTGCAGAGATGGTGGTTTTCAATCGTATGGATAAGGAAGCGGACAAGATGCCTTTCCACAAGGAGGTCCGCATCGCAAACAGACGCTCACTCATCATCTATGAGTATGCGCCTAATGACATGGAGCCAGACACAATCGAGGATCCGCTGCCATACGACATTACAAAGAAGAACATCACAATCGAGGACGACTGGTACGCTGAGTGGTACCGCGACATCAACGAGAATGAGAAAGCCTACGACGGCAAGGTTCTGACACTCAAGGGCCGTGTTGCCATCAACAAGGAGCTTCCAGACGGACGCTTCGCATTCGGAAGACACGTGATGACATGCTGCGCTGACGATATTCAGTTCGCAGCACTCATGGCAATCTGGTCAGATACAAGTGACCTCGAGGTCGGTGACTGGATTAAGATCACAGCCAAGGTGCGAATCGAGTACGAAGAGGCATACGGTGAGAAGGGTCCAGTGCTCTACGTCAAGAGCCTCGAGAAATGCGAGCCGGCAGAGCCGGAAGTTGCAAGCTTCTAACATGAAAATGATGTAAAGGGGCGCTTATGCGCCCTTTTGTTATGTAACCTGGGCGCAAAAATACCCAATTCAAGAATCAAATAAAGAACATCTGTTCTAATGCTGCGGTAGGGTGTATAATAAGGGCACGGCCGACGGACGCGTGAGGATGATTGGCATAGCGGGCTGGCGGTTGCGGAAGAGAAAGGAGGTTAAGAGATGACTCAGATAGATAGACAGAGAGCGCGGACATATCTTTGCATAGACCTGAAGTCTTTCTATGCCTCCGTTGAGTGCGTGGAGAGGGGGCTCGATCCGATGACGACGGATCTGGTTGTTGCGGATCCGGATAGATCGGAGAAGACGATTTGTCTGGCGGTGTCACCATCGCTCAAGGCTAAGGGGGTTAAGAACAGGTGCAGGGTGTTTGAGATTCCGAAGCATCTGGATTATATAATGGCGGTTCCGAGGATGAAGCTGTATGTGGACTATGCGGCTGAGATATACGGAGTGTATCTGGATTACATCGCAGCAGAGGATATACACGTGTATTCGATTGATGAGGTTTTCATCGATGTGACGGCATACCTGAAGAGGTATGGATATACGCCGAGAGAGATGGCGCTTTTCCTGATGAAGGAGATTGAGGAGCGCATAGGCGTGAGAGCGACCTGCGGAATCGGCACGAATATGTATCTGGCGAAGATTGCACTGGATATTACGGCTAAGCACTCGCCTGACTTTATCGGATATCTGGATGAGAATGCGTATATTAATACGCTGTGGGATCACAGGCCGCTGACTGACTTCTGGAGAATTGGTCCGGGTACGGCGCGCAAGCTAGCGCGCATCGGAATCGACACTATGGGCGGAATCGCACGCGCGGACGAGGATATGATGTACAAGATGTTCGGCGTCGATGCGGAGCTTTTGATTGACCATGCCTGGGGACGCGAGCCGACCACGATTGCCGATATCAAGGCGTATAAGCCGAGAAGCAACTCGTTGACGAGCGGACAGGTGCTGATGAGAGACTACAGTTTCGAGGAGGCCAAGCTGATCATCAAGGAGATGACCGATGCGCTCTGCCTCGATATGACAGCTAAGGGGCTGGTTGCGAAGTCTCTCAGCATTATGGTGGGCTATTCGAATTCATATAATCTGCCATATGCGAAGAGCGGAGTGCCGCTGACTGTGCCGACGAACTCGGCGGGCGTTATTGTGCCTGCGGTTGTGAAGGCTTATGAGAAGGTGGTCAACCCGAACATTCCAATTCGCCGCATGCATGTGAGCTGCAATAATCTGATGCAGGAGACTGCGGAGAAGCAGATGTCTTTCTTTGATATGTCCGAGGACAGGGAGCGGGACGTGACAGTGCAGAAGACGGTCAACCAGATTAAGGAGAAGTTCGGCAAGAACGCGGTTTTCAAGGGGCACGACCTCGAAGAGGCGGCAACAGCTATACAGAGAAACAACCAGATTGGCGGACACAGGAAGTAGGAGGTAGCGTGAAGAAGAGAAGAGGTAAAATGCCTGTTTCGGAGCGAGCGAAGCAGTTCGCGCCTTTCGCTGCGATTAATGGTCTGGATGCAGCTCTGGCGCGAAAGGAGCGTGAGCATGCGCGCAAGGCTCGTATAGAGATAATGGAAGATGAGGCGGTTGGAATCAACGCGAAGCTCTCGGAATTATATGTTGGAGAGTTCACTGAGATTACCTATTATTGCAGGGGTCATTACGTGACTGCAGAGGGTGAGATTCAGCTGATTGACCCGAGAAGGAAGCTTCTCGTGCTGGATGGCAAAGAAATACACTTTAAAGACCTTTATTCAATCAAATAATTCGCCAAAAGCCTTGACTTATAAGGGTTTGGAGAATATAATCATCGAGCATGCGTTTTGAATGGCGAAGTATGCAAATACTTAGCGTGCGCGTGCACAAATGGAGCAGGACTTGGTCCGGTAACTCCGACACTAGTTATTATAGTTATGCCGAACCAGAACGACAGTTCCCAGTAGGCAGACCGAAAACGCATCGCAAGATACTGAGTAGGTAGAAAGGAATTAAACAAAATGAAGTCTTACACAGCTAAGCCTGCAGAGATCCAGCACAACTGGTATGTGATCGATGCAGAAGGAAAGACTCTCGGAAAGCTCGCTGCTGAGACAGCATCAATCCTGAGAGGAAAGAAGAAGCCTATTTTCACACCACACATCGACTGCGGTGACTACGTAATCGTAATCAACGCTGAGAAGGTTCACGTAACAGGCAAGAAGGAGTCTGACAAGATCTATGTTAGACACACAGGTTACCCAGGTGGACTTAGAGAGACAACTCTCGGAGAGATGAGAGCTAAGAAGCCTGAGGAGATCATCAGACACGCAGTTAAGGGTATGATGCCTAAGGGTAGACTCGGAAGACAGATGTACAAGAAGCTCAAGGTATATGCTGGTCCAGAGCATCCACATGCTGCACAGAAGCCAGAAGAGTGGACATTCTAAGGAAAGGGGGAAATAGACAATGGCAAAGACAATGTATCAGGCAACAGGTAGAAGAAAGTCATCAGTTGCAAGAGTCAGATTACTCCCTGGAACAGGAAGAATCGTAATCAACAAGAGAGATCTTGACGAGTATTTCGGAGGTAAGGAGCTCGTAAAGAGCGAGGTTAAGAGACCTCTCGAGATCACTGAGACAATGGGCAAGTACGATGTAATCGCTACAGTTAATGGTGGCGGATTCACAGGTCAGGCAGGAGCTCTCAGACACGGTATCTCAAGAGCACTCTGCGAGATCGACGCTGAGGCATACAGACCAGTTCTCAAGGCTGCTGGATTCCTCACAAGAGACTCAAGAATGAAGGAGAGAAAGAAGCCAGGTCTGAAGAAGGCTAGAAGAGCTTCACAGTTCTCAAAGCGTTAAGCTTGTCTTTTTCATCCACAGCTTTGTCAGCTGTGAACGAAAAATACGTCGCTTAAGAAAGCGAAACCGCAAACGCAATCAAAACTCCGGTGTCTATGCACCGGAGTTTTTGTATCGACGCAGGATAATTACATAATGCTCACATAGGGGCGTTTGGGTTTATGGTAGAATGATATCAAAGAATATAGAAACGTGAGTCTCGAAAAGGGGGGGGCAATGAAGAAGACATTAGCAATCTATGGAATAATCTATGCAATGCTCGCGGCATTGTTCTATGCTTCAGGATACTTTAGAGATGAATATCCACAAATACTAATTCCGGCATACACCGAGGCGCTACTCTGGAGTCTTGTCATTATGGTTCCAATTGCAGTATGCTTTCTTTTGTTTAATGTATGCAAAAGGGCGCATAAAGGCATCTTTGTGGCAATTGTTTCGGCCTTCATATGTTTGATGGTTTCTTCTGGCTGCTTAGTATATGAGGCGTTCTCGAAATAGACTGAAGGCCCAGTATTCTGCACAATACTCATCAGGAAGCGAAAAGCATAGCGGTTTGCTATGCTTTTGTTGATTTGCGGGATGCGTTGGGTTAAAGTTAGTGTAGAGACAGATGAAACTGGTGTATTGGAGGCTGAGATATGTTTACGACAAAGGGACGATATGCACTGAGGGTCATGATTGACTTGGCTGAGCATCAGGGTGCTGGCAATATTCCGCTTAAGGATATTGCGGAGAGACAGGAAATCTCCAAGAAGTATCTCGAGATAATCTGCAAGGAACTAGTTAAAGGTGGACTGATTAAGTCGGTCAACGGCAAGGGTGGCGGATACAGCCTGAGCAGGGATATAGATGAATACACTGTTGGAGAGATTCTGGAACTGATGGAAGGAACACTATCGCCTGTTGCCTGTCTTGTGAATAAAGCGGAGCCTTGTCCGAGAGCGGATGTGTGTAGAACTCTGCCGATGTGGAAGGAGTATCATGAGATGGTACGCAACTTCTTCTACGGCAAGCAGCTGAGTGATCTGCTCGATGAGAGGGAGCCGGTATATTACATATAGTATGTAGGAGGATTAAGAGATGCAGAACGCGTATGCATTCTCAAACCATAATGATACAAAGTATTAATAGAGGGGTGCACATCGTGCCCCCCTCTATTTTGTCATATACATTAGAAGAATTTAGTAGTCCCAATGTGTTCAGCGATGATGAATCATTGACCGAGACTGCAATAGCCCAACGAGCGCGACGTCAGCACGACGCTCGTTGCAAACTAGTAGTTCTCGGCATGTACTTCGAAGTACGCCTGCGGATGATCGCAAACTGGACAAATATCTGGGGCGTCGGTTCCTACCATAATGTGTCCGCAGTTGCGGCACTCCCATACCAGCATCTCGCTCTTAGCGAATACTTCCTGCGCTTCAACATTGTGGAGCAGGGCTCTATAGCGCTCCTCGTGATGCTTCTCTATTGCGGCTACAGCTCTGAATTTGGCAGCAAGCGCTATGAATCCTTCCTCTTCAGCATCCTTTGCAAACTGCTCATACATATCTGTCCACTCGTAGTTCTCGCCATCAGCGGCAGCAGACAGATTCTCAGCAGTGTCACCAATGCCGTTCAGTTCTTTGAACCACATCTTGGCGTGCTCTTTCTCGTTATCTGCAGTCTTCAGAAAGAGGGCAGATATCTGCTCAAAGCCCTCCTTCTTGGCCTTGCTTGCGAAGTAAGTGTACTTATTCCTCGCCATTGACTCTCCTGCAAAAGCCGCTTCAAGATTCTTCTCAGTCTTAGTTCCAGTATATTTATTAGCCATAAATAACCTCCATTTCGCTATTAGCACAATATCTTTGCCACGAGTATATATTGTCGCTTAATCTCCTGCGTGGAGTTTGTGTGAAGGATTACGCAAATAATCGTATACACCATCCGCAACGTTGTTAGCGCTGACACCTCTGACGAGTTTTTCCCGTTTAACACAGCGCGATGCTCGTTGGCGTTAGTGTATGAGAATATACGCGAAGTACAGTGCGTACACTGCGAGCATGAGTATTCCAGTCTTGCGGCCGATTGTGTGTCTCCAGTGGAGTGAGCAGGCCAGAAGGATTACTGCTGCAGCGATTGCGACGATTGCGTCGATGATGAAGTTCGCTTCGAATGGAATAGGGAGGATGAGGCCCGAGAGTCCGATTACGAAGAGAACGTTGAATACGTTGCTTCCGATGATGTTGCCGACAGCCATTGCGGTGCTTCCCTTGCGAGCTGCAGTAATTGATGTTACGAGCTCTGGAAGAGATGTACCGAAGGCAACAACGGTGAGTCCGATGAGACGCTTGCTCATTCCAAGCATAGCGGCGAGCTCTGATGCGGCATCTACTGCTACGTCACTTCCGATTATTACCATTGCCATTCCGAAGAGCACGCAGAGAACAGCCTTGCCCATTCCCATGCCTTCGTTGATTCCGTCATCGAGGTTGTCACCTGCAAGAGGGTCCTCAGTCTTGAGAGCCTCCCAGATGAGGTAACCGATATAGATAAGGAAAACAACAAAGAGAATAAGTGCATTTGAGAAGTTGATCTCGCCGTCGAGTCCGAGAACCAGAAGCAGGATAGAAACGAGAATTACGAACGGGATTCCCATCTTTCTTGAGTCATCATCGATAGGCAGCGGCATAATAACTGCTGTGATACCGAGGATGATAAGGATGTTTATAATGTTGCTTCCGATTACATTTCCGATTGAGATGGCTGCACTGCCCTGGGCTGCGGCTGCGATACTTACAGCTGCTTCAGGGGCACTTGTGCCCATGGCGATAATCGTAAGACCTATGATAAGGTGCGATATGCCGAACTTCGTCGCGATAGAAGCCGCGCCGTCTACGAAGAAGTCGGCGCCTTTTACCAGAAGGACGAAGCCAATAATTAATAAACCTAACTGTATAATTGTTTCCAAAATAAGCCTCCTATGAATAAGTAGGATAATAGCACAATTTATATGAAGGTTGAAGCACCGTCAAGTGAAGATTTGTTGATTTCTTGAAACGAAGGGGCGAAAAGAGTAGAATATATGGGATTCACTTGAAATTGGGAGAGAGACATTGAAGAGAAAGACTAAGGGTAATCTCGCCCTCCTTTTCACAGCAATCGTGTGGGGAACGGGCTTCATAGGACAGAAGATTGGTATGACCACGTTGCCGGCAATCGGCTTCAACGGCACAAGACAGCTGCTCGCTGGACTGGTGCTCCTGCCGCTGGCAATATATGGTTTGAAGAAGAAGGGGTATTTCGATAAGACAAAGAACAGCGCTGAGGTTATTGCTGACAGAAAGAGACGAGCAATTCGCGGAGGACTGATCTGTGGAATCATCATGAGCCTTTCGACCAACCTTCAGCAGGTTGGACTTGTGACAGTAAGTGCGGGCAAGTCGGGATTCATCACAGCGATGTATATAGTTTTCGTTCCGATTATCTCGATATTCGTTGGTGTCAAGTTCACCAAGAAGGTTGCGGGTTGCTGTGCGTTGGCGATGTTCGGATTCGCACTTCTGAGTCTCAGAGGCGGACTCGGCGGAGCGACAATCGGAGACTGGCTGACACTGCTCTGTGCATTCGGATTCGCACTGCAGATTGTCGCAGTTAACCACTATGTCGATGATGACAATGACCTGTTGCTCTCAGTAGCGCAGTTCCTGATCACAGGAGTGACATCATTCGTGGTGACATTCCTCTTCGAGAACTACACATGGGAAGGCTTCGTAGCCTGCCTGCCAGTTCTCATCTATATGGCACTGGTGCCAACTGGCCTCGGATATACATTCCAGATTGTCGGCCAGAAGTACACAGATTCAACAACAGCAGCATTTCTGATGAGTCTTGAGTCAGTTTTCGCTGTAATCTTCGGAGCGATGTTTCTCCACGAGAGCATGAGCGGAAGAGAGCTCCTCGGCTGCGTGGTGATCTTCATCGCAAATATGATTGTACAGTACGAGCCGAAGCCAAAGTCGGAATCGCTGGCAGAATAACGCATAAACAAAAACTCGGATTCGCTAACGAATCCGAGTTTTTTGCTTGTCGTATTAAACCCTACTCAGCGAGGCTTCTGTCCTTGAGAACTGCCTCGTAGTCCGCAAGATTCTTCTCGAGCAGAGCAGGTGTGTCGAGTCCGTATGGGCATCTGCTGCTGCACTGTCCGCAGTGGAGACACTCCTTAATCTGCTGCATCTTCTCCTGGAAACTCTCGTTCAGGTATACAGAATGAGGAGCTCTTCTTACGAGCAGTGACATTCTTGCACAGTCGTTAATCTGAATTCCAACTGGACATGGCATGCAGTAACCGCAGGCTCTGCAGAAATCTCCGCAGAGTTCCTCGCGCTCCTTAGCGACGTATGTCTGCATCTCCTCGTCGTATACTGGTGGATTCTTGCCACAGTCGAGGAACTGCTGAAGCTCTGTCATTCTCTGAACTCCCCAGATTGGAAGTACGTTGTCATACTGGTCGATGAATGCGTACGAAACCTCAGCTCTTGTGATGAGTCCGCCGCTCATTCCCTTCATAGCGACGAAGCCGATATTGAGCTCTTTGCATCTAGCTGCGAGCTTAATCTCTCTCTCCGTTATAAGATAGTTAAAAGGATATTGCAGCAGTTCGTACAGTCCCGACTCTACCGCTTCTTCAGCTACAGCCATGCGGTGGTTCGTAATCGCGATATGTCTGATAAGACCTTTCTCCTTCGCTTCTAAGCAGGCGTCATAGAGGCCGTCCTCTCCGCCTGGAACAGGGCAGAATGCAGGATTATGGAGCTGATATACATCGATGTAGTCAGTCTCGAGATTCTTGAGCGAGGTCTCGAGGTCCTTCCAGAGACCAGCAGCATCTGTCGCCATAGTCTTAGAAGCGATGTAGATCTTATCCCTTGGAATATTGTATTTCTTGAATGCGTATGCGAGCTTCTCTTCGCTGTCTGAGTAAGCTCTAGCTGTATCGAAGTAAGTAATTCCGTTGAGATATGCTTCGTTGATGAGTTCTGCAGCTGCATCAAAGCTGATGCGCTGGATTGGAAGAGCACCGAATCCGTTCTTATTAGTAACAATACCAGTGCTTCCGAGCTTAACTGTTGTCATAGCTATCCTCCCTTTTAATCGCTATTAGTATAGCACAAGAGAATAGTGTATAATAGATGAATATTACATCCGCAGTATGCAGTCGAGCTGCGGAGTTGATTGATCAGGAGGTAACATGACAACACTTACGGGCAAGCCGCTCGCAAAGGAATACTTCAGCTATATAATTCCATCAATTGCAGCGCAATTGATTTTTACCACCTACTCGATGGTGGACAGCATTTTCGTCGCAAGAGGCGTAAGCGCTACGGCCCTTGCGGCAGTTAATATATCATCGCCGTTCCTGGCGGCACTCTTCGCAATATCTATCACCTCGGCGGTAGGAACCTCGACGGTCGTTGCAAGACTTAAGGGCGAAGGAAATGATGAGGGCGCAGCGTCGTTCTTCTCGATGAACCTAGTAGCCCTGAGCATTTTCTCGATAATATTCACTGTAGCGGTCTTTGTGTTCATGAACCCGCTCTGCGATCTGCTCGGAGCGACAGAGCACACCAAGCCATATATCGTGCAGTACATCGGAACAATAACGCCGTTCGCAATCTTCTTCATAGTATCTTACAATTTCGAGATACTGCTTGCGACAGACGGCTTCCCAGCCAAGGCGACAAAGATTGTCACTCTCGGAGTTGTGGCCAACTGCATTCTGGACTATCTCTTCATCTTCGTATTCAAATGGGGAGTAATCGGTGCAGCGGTTGCGACATCAATATCGCAGGTGCTGGTTGTGGGAATATATCTAATCCACTTCCTCGGTCCTAAAGGGACTATCAAGTTCAGGAAGTTCAAGATGGACCTCAAGGCGGTTGTCGGTTCACTCTACCGAGGACTTCCGTCTGGAGTAATGGAGATATCACCGGGACTCATCACATTCATTCTGGTACATTTCATAGGACGCAATCTCGGCGAAGAAGGCCTTGTCAGCTTCTCGTCGATGGCATATGTTGCGGGTGTTCTCATCATCGCAATCGTCGGAATCGGTCAGGGAACTCAGCCTCTCATCAGTTTCTATAACGGAAGACGCGATCAGAAGACAATCAACAGACTCTTCAGATACGAGATTATCTCAGCCGCAATCATTGAAGCTGTAGTATATGGACTCATATGCCTGATGGCTAAGCCTATCGCGGGAATCTTCCTGTCAACATCGGCGCCAGAACTCATTGGCTACACAGCTTCGACTATGAAGCTCTATCTGACATTCTGCATATTAGATGCATTCGTAATTATTATCGCTACATATTTCACTGCGCTTGAGAAACCAATGCCGGGCGTAATCGTGGCGGGACTCAGATGCACGGTGATTCTGTATATAAGCGCAATAATCGTGACCAAGCTCTTCGGACCAGAAGGAGTGTGGCTCGCGATGACTCTCACAGAGATTATCTCGTTGACACTCGCAGTATCGATGTATATCGCGAGTCGCAGACGCACAAAGGAGGTAGACTAATGTTCTATAATAACGGCTTATTTGACGCAATGTTCGTAATCATTCCGATTCTGGTGTGTGCCGGATTTGTTTTCACTATCGTGATGATGTTCAGCTCCAAGGCGAGAGGCAAGATGATGAACAAAGAGGTTCGAGCAACTCGCTATATGATGGAAGATATGAAGGATGATATCCAGTTCATAAGCGACGAGATGGCAGACGCAACAAAGGGCGCTGTGCAGACAACAGTACACGCAATCAAGGAGGGCATCGTCGACGACGAACCACAGGTGTACTGCAAGCACTGTGGCGCACAGATTGACGCGGACTCGAAATTCTGCAAGGTCTGCGGTAAGGAGCAGTAGATAGAACAAGCCTCGAACCGCTGGTCCGAGGCTTGAAGTGTATATCGGGTTGGTGCGCCTGGGCGGATTCGAACCGCCGGCCATTTCATTCGGAGTGAACTACTCTATCCCCTGAGCTACAGGCGCGTAACACGATGTATTATACAACAATTTGGAAGGTTTTGATATGAAACAGACTCTATATTTGATCAGACATGGACATACTGAAGGAACAGAGCAGAAGCTTGTATATGGCTGGACTGAACTTTCTCTCAGCGAAGACGGCAGCCGAGAGCTTGCTGAACTCAGAGAAGCGGACATCTATCCATCTGTAGAGGGGGCAAGACTCTACACGAGCGGAATGCTCAGAACCGAGCAGACATTTGAGATAATCTTCGGAGACTTAGAGCACGAGAGAGTGCCTAGCCTCAAGGAGATTAATATGGGAATCCACGAGATGCGACCATTCACCGAAGTAATTGCGGAGGACTGGGGTCGCGACTGGCTGTCAGGCAAGATGCCCGATCTTGAGATTGAGGGTGGCGAGAGTCAGAACCAGTTTGTTGCACGAGTTCAGAATGGTATGCGCGAAGTAATCGAGGACAACATCGGTGGAGATAATGAATCGATGATTGTTGTGTGTCACGGAGGCGTAATTGCTTTCATTATGGACGGACTCTTCCCTAATGGAGAATTGAGCGAATGGGAGTGGACGCCTTATCCTGGTCTCGGCTATGAAGTTGAACTCGAAGATGGCCGTCCGCTGGGATTCAAACCTATCGGCAAGCCATCAAAATAGTATGATGCAGCCTTGTCAATGGCGAAAATTTCGTGTTGAGAAAAATTTTGTGAAATAACACAAAAACTATTGACTCTTTGGAAAATGGATTGTATATTAGCAATAGATTAATTGTGCTTTGTATGATTTTGGAAAGGAGGAGCACTTCACATGACTACTAACAAGAAGATGATGATGGTAATGGGAATGATGGGCATGTGCATGTGCAGCCAAAACATAACGTAGGTACAAGGATCTAACAGAATGCTGGATACTATCTATGATTTTTTTCGTAGGTGTGATTTTTAACTCGAGGCAGGTCGTTAGAACCTGCCTCGTTTTTTTATCGACTATAGAAAGGGGAGTCAAAGTGAGCGAACACATTATCAGCTTACAGGGAGTAGCAAAGGAATTCGAAACAAAGAATGGTAAGGTTGCTGCTCTCAAAGGAATCGACCTGGACATCGAGCCGGGTGATGCATACGGAATAATCGGACTGTCAGGTGCAGGTAAGAGTACACTCGTAAGATGTATCAACCTGCTGGAGGAGCCAACAGAGGGAAAGGTCTTCTTCAACGGCAAGCTTCTGACAGGACTCAGCACAAAGGAGCTCAATCTTGAGAGAAGAAACATCGCGATGATCTTCCAGCAGTTCAACCTGCTGATGCAAAGAGATGCACTCGGCAATGTCTGCTTCCCGCTCGAGATTGCAGGAGTTCCAAAGAAGGAAGCGAGAGAGAAGGCAATGGACCTGCTGAGACTGGTAGATCTCGAGGACAGAGCTCACTCATATCCTTCTCAGATGTCAGGAGGACAGAAGCAGAGAGTTGGAATTGCAAGAGCTCTTGCAACTGACCCGAAGGTTCTCCTCTGCGATGAGGCAACAAGTGCACTCGACCCTAAGACAACTCGTTCAATCCTTGCTCTTCTGAAGAAGATCAACAAGGAGCTTGGAATCACACTCGTAGTAATCACTCACGAGATGGATGTAATCAAGCAGGTTTGCAACAAGGTTGCAATCATCGAGAGCGGCGAGATCGTAGAGCGCGGCAACGTACAGGACATCTTCACGAAGCCGAAATCTAACGCAGCAAGAAAGCTGTTTTTCCCAGCCGACGAGGGCAAGGAGGAGAGAAACCTTAAGGTATCTCACACACGCCGTGTAAGAATCGCCTTCGGAGATGCGCACACATACGATCCAGTTGTTGCTAATATGATTCTCGAGTTCAAGGCACCGGTTAACATCCTCTACGCGGATATGGATGTGGTAGACGGAAGACAGAGAGGTCAGATGGTTATCTGCCTGTCAGATGACGAGGCTATCGCCGAGAAGCAGAAGGCATACCTCAAGGAACATAATGTAGATTACGTAGAAGTGGAAGAAGAGGAGGAAGAATAATGACAACACAGATACTTATCGGCCTTCTCTGGGAGGGCTTACTTCAGACCCTGGCAATGACACTCATCTCAACACTGGTTGCATACGTAATCGGACTTCCAGTAGGTGTCAGCCTTATCCTCACTGACAAAGAGGGAATTCACCCAATCAGCTGGTACAACAAGGCTATGGGTTTCGTTGTAAATGTTATCCGTTCGGTTCCGTTCCTCATCCTCATGATCGCGCTGATGCCATACGTGAGACTCGTAATCGGAACAGGAATCGGAACACCAGCGACAATCGCTGTTCTGATTATCGCAGCTTGGCCATTCGTCGCAAGACTGGTTGAGCAGTCACTCAAGGAAGTTGATCCAGGAGTAATCGAGGCAGCTCAGTCACTTGGAGCTTCAACCTGGACAATCATCACTAAGGTAATGCTTCTCGAAGCAAGACCATCACTCCTCAATGGAGCGGCTGTTTCGACAATCACCATTCTGGGTTACTCAGCAATGGCTGGAATCGTCGGAGGAGGCGGACTCGGAGACCTGGCAATCAAGTACGGTCTCTACCGTTATGAGACAACAATCATGTGGATCACAGTAGTGGTTCTCGTAATCCTGGTACAGATTCTCCAGGAGATCGGCGTTAAACTTGCACGTAAGCTTGATAACAGACTGTAAGAAACTAATTAAGGAAATATAGAAAGAAGGTACTAACAATGAGAAACTTTAAGAGATTTGCTGGGCTTGCATTAGCCCTCGTGTTCGGACTTTGCCTCTTCACATCATGCGGAAGCTCAGATGATGAGAATGTAATCAAGGTTGCTGCTTGCCCAAGCCCACACGCTGAGGTGCTCGAGCAGATCAGCGATGTACTTGCAGAGGACGGATGGACACTCGAGATCGTTGAGTTCGAAGACTACGTAAAGCCAAACCAGGCACTCACAGATGGAGATGTAGATGCTAACTACTTCCAGCACGTTCCATACCTCGACCAGTACAATGAAGAGAACGGAACAGACATCGTTTCTGTAGCTGACGTACACTATGAGGCAATGGGAATCTACAAGTCACAGAGAAGTGCAATCTCAGAGCTCAAGTCAGGAGACAAGATTGGTGTTCCTAATGACGTAACAAACGAGGCAAGAGCTCTCCAGCTCCTCGAGGCAAACGGAGTAATCAAGCTCAGAGACGGTGCTGGACTTACAGCAACAAAGGCAGATATCGTTGAGAACCCATACGGAATCGAGATCGTAGAGCTCGAGGCTGCTATCATCCCAACATCACTTCCAGATCTCGCACTCGCAGTAATCAACGCTAACTACGCAATCGAGGCTGACATCATCGACACAGCAATCGCATTCGAGGCAGCTGATTCAGATGCAGCTCAGACATACGCAAACATCGTAGCATGCAGAGCAGGCGATGAGCAGAATGAGAAGATCCAGGCACTCGTAAAGGCTATCCAGAGCGAGACAGTAAAGAAGTACCTGACAGAGAAATACAATGGAGTAATTCAGACTGTATTCTAGGCTGTATGACGTTCTCGTCGCTGGCCGTTAATACATAGCGACTCGAAGGGATTGGGGAACTTGATAAAGAGTATCAAGTTCCAGCCAATCCCTTTTCTCGTGAGCTATTTTAACGGCAGCAGCCCGTGCAAATTGCAAGCATCAGCCGACAGCCACGCCTTCCACTTCAATTCAACACATAAATGCGATATAATAATATGTCAAGTAATGTGTAGAGTTATGCTCAGGAGGCAAATGAATATATGACTGGACAGTTGATTACTGTAGTGGCGCTGATGGTGCTCTCGTCCTTCTTCTCTGCGACGGAGACGGCGTTCACTTCATTCAACAGAATCAAGATTAAGAATATGGCGGCGGATGACCACAAGGTTGCTGCGCTGGTTATGAGACTTGATGAGGATTACGACAAGTTGCTGTCGACAATCCTGGTTGGTAATAATATCGCGAATATTTGCATGACATCAGTTGCGACAGTAATGTGCATCAATCTCTATGGAGAGAATAAGGGTGCGACTATTGCGACAATGGCGGTGACGATTGCCGTGCTGGTCTTTGGTGAGATATCGCCGAAGAGCCTAGCGAAGGAGCACGCGGACGGATTCGTGCTCTTTGCTGCGAGAATCATTAACTTGATGGTAGTTGTGCTGACGCCGGTAACGATAGTTTTCCATGCGCTGCAGAAGCTGCTGATCAAGCTCTTCAGCAATAAGAACGATAAGTCGTTCAACGAGGATGAGCTGATTACCATCGTTGAGGAGGCGGCGACTGAGGGAACACTCGGTGCGGAGCAGAGTGAACTGATTACTAATGCGATTGAGTTCAACGACCTAGAGGCGATTGATGTAATTACGCCAAGAGTAGATATCGTAGCGATTGAGAAGGGCACTGAGCCATATGAGATTCAGGATACCTTCAAGGATTCAGGCCTGTCGAGACTGCCGGTGTATGAGGATGATATCGACAACATCATCGGAGTTCTGAATTACAAAGATTTCTATAATAATGAAATAACATCCCCTGAGGATGTGGATGCATATGTTAAGCCGGTTGCTTATGTTGCTCAGTCGATTAAGGCTTCGGTGCTGCTTAAGAAGATGCAGCTGATGAAGACGCACATCGCAATCGTTGTCGATGAGTACGGTGGAACAATGGGACTGGTAACGATGGAGGACATCATCGAGGAGATTGTCGGCAAAATCTACGATGAACACGATGCTGTCGAGCTCAGGGACGTTACGCCTATAGGCAACAATGCCTTTACCGTGGCTGGCGGAGCGAACCTCGAGAAATTCTTCGAGCTTTTCGACGAAGAGATAGACGCGGATGCAACGACCATCAACGGATGGATTATGATAATGCTCGACAGACTGCCTGAGCAGGGCGACCACTTCGTGTATGAGTCGAAGCACAAACTTTTCTATGTAAGGGTGACAAAGGCGGACAGCAGACGTGCGCTGATGTCGTACATCAAAGTTGAAGATAAACCGGATGAAGACGAGTAGTCGGAAGGGAGTTCAGATATGGGTTTAATGGAGAAGATCTTCGGTGATCTCAATGCGAAAGAGGTCAAGAAGGTTGAGAAGATTGTAGACAGAATTGAGGCATACGATGAGGCTATGCAGGCGCTCAGCGATGATGAGCTCAAGGCGAAGACGCAGGAGTTCAAGGACAGACTCGCTGAGGGTGAGACTCTCGACGACATTCTGCCTGAGGCATATGCTGTATGCCGTGAGGGTGCTTGGAGAAGCCTCGGCATGAAGCATTTCCGCGTGCAGCTTATCGGTGGTGTAGTTCTACATCAGGGCCGTATCTCTGAGATGAAGACTGGAGAAGGTAAAACTCTTGTGGCTACTCTGCCAGCATACCTTAATGCGCTTGAGGGTAAGGGTGTGCACGTTGTTACTGTTAACGACTACCTCGCAAAGCGTGATGCTGACTGGATGGGCAAGCTGTACAACTTCCTCGGCCTCAGCGTAGGCTGCGTAATTCACGCTGTTCAGGGTGCAGATAGAAAAGCCGCATACAGAGCGGACATCACATACGGTACTAACAACGAGTTCGGTTTCGATTACCTGAGAGACAACATGGTTACATATAAGGATCAGCTCACTCAGAGAGATCTGAACTTTGCTATCGTCGACGAGGTCGACTCAATCCTCATCGATGAGGCGAGAACTCCGCTGATCATCTCCGGAAGAGGCGTTGATTCAAGTGAGATGTACCGCAAGGCGAATACTTTCGTTCGCACACTTTCCGAGGAGACAGATTACAGAGTTGAAGAGAAGGACAATCAGATCTCACTGACGGATGACGGAGTAGAGCTCTGCGAGCGCTATTTTGGAATCGAGAACTTCTCAGATCCAGACAATATGGAGCTCAACCACTATGTAATGCAGGCTCTCCGTGCTAACTACCTCATGAAGAAGGACGTTGACTACATCGTTAACGATGGCGAGATTCTCATCGTCGACGAGTTCACAGGTCGTATTATGTACGGTAGAAGATTCAGCAACGGACTTCATCAGGCTATCGAGGCTAAGGAGAAGGTAACTGTTCGCGCGGAGTCAAAGACACTGGCAACAATCACTCTCCAGAACTACTTCAGAATGTATAACAAGCTGGCTGGAATGACTGGTACAGCTAAGACAGAGGAAGACGAGTTCCGTGACATCTACAATATGGACGTAGTCGTAATCCCAACAAATAAGGGTATCGCAAGAATCGACAACGACGATGCTATCTACGCTCACCAGAAGGGAAAGTACAAGGCAATCGTTGATGCCGTTTGCGAGGCTCACGAGAAAGGTCAGCCTGTTCTGGTCGGCACAATTTCAATCGAGACATCAGAGCTCCTCAGCAATATGCTCTCCAAGAGAGGTGTTAAGCACAACGTACTGAATGCTAAGCACCATGAGCGCGAGGCTGAGATTGTAGCTGAGGCAGGACGTAAGGGTGCGGTAACAATCGCGACTAACATGGCCGGAAGAGGAACAGATATCATCCTCGGAGGTAACGCGGACTTTGAGGCAAGACAGATTATGCGCCAGAATGATTTTACCTCTGATCAGATTGCATTCGCGACTGGCGTAGGCGAGAGCGATGACGAGGAGAAGATCAAGGCAAGAGCAACATACCTCATGCTCGTAGACCAGCTCAAGAAGGAGCGTCTCGCTGAGCAGGAGGAGGTTAAATCCCTCGGCGGTCTCTGCATCATCGGTACTGAGCGACACGAGTCACGTCGTATCGACAATCAGCTGAGAGGACGTTCTGGACGTCAGGGAGACCCTGGTGAGACAAGATTCTACATCTCTCTTGAGGACGATCTGATGAGACTCTTCGGTGGAGACAGAATGCAGGCAATCATGCAGAGAGTCGGCATGGACGAGGACGATGCACTTGAGGCAGGAATGCTCTCAAAGTCAATCGAGTCAGCTCAGAAAAAGGTCGAGGGCAAGAACTTCGGTATCCGTAAATACGTTCTCCAGTACGACAACGTAATGAACAAGCAGCGTGAGATCATCTACTCACAGCGCCGCATGGTGCTTGATGGAGAGAATCTCCGCGATTACATCCGCAACATGACGATTGAGCTCATCGACGGAATCATCGATCCAGTTGTTATGGAGTCCAAGTACGCAGAGGAGTGGGATTTCGAGGGAGCATTCCGCGACTTCGAGCAGATCACACCTGCATTCAAGGGCAGACTATCATACACTGACGAGGACAAGCAGTTCCTGACTGCAGAGGAGTTCAAGGAAGATGTATACAAGATTTTCGATGAAATCTATGCTGAGAAGGAAGCAGAGGTTGGCGAGGAGCATATGCGTGAGGTAGAGCGAATGGTTCTCCTCCGTGTAGTAGACAATCGCTGGATGGATCACATCGATGCAATGGATCAGCTCAAGAGCGGAATCGGTCTCCGCGGACTCGGACAGCAGGACCCAGCTGTTGCATACGCACAGGAAGGTTTCGCAATGTTCGAAGAGATGGTTGCCGACATCAGAGAAGAGACTGTTCGCTTCTGCTACAACGTAACAGTTACAACTAACGTTGAGCGTCGCAACATCGTAAGCGGTCAAAGCAAGGCTTCAAAGGAAGAGTACAAGGACGACACAGCAGCACAGGGTCGCTACTCAAATGGACCAGCTGCAGCTCCAAAGGCTTCCAAGACAGGCAAGCAGGAGACAGTTCACCGCGACGAGCCAAAGGTAGGCAGAAATGATCCTTGCCCATGTGGTTCCGGTAAGAAGTACAAGAACTGCTGTGGCCGCCAGTAGTTGGCTTTCGTAATATTTGCAATGATAAGGGGCTCGGACGAGCCCCTTCGCACGCGCTTGCGCCCGTATGCGTCGAGAGGATTACTATGGTTCGCCGAGGGCTCCGCGGAGCACTATCACAACAGAAAGAACAAAGACAGGACATCAATATGCTCGAATTACAGAATATTAAGAGTGAACTTCCAGCTAAGCTCGCTGAGCTTGCGGAGGTGAGGAGGTATCTTTGACCTGGATGCATGCAAGTCAAAGATAGAAGATATGGAGAAGGCTACGCTTGCAGAAGGCTTCTGGGATAAGCCTGATAAGGCGCAGAATCTCCTCAAGGAGAAGAAAAGACTGGAGAACCGCATCAGCGAGTTCCAGCGCATCGAGGATGGTTTCAACGAAGTTGAGGACTTGATTGAGATTGCGATTGAACTTGAGGAAGAGGGCTCCGTCAAAGATATAGAGAGGCAGTACAACACGCTTTGCGAGGAGATGGAGAATCTCAAGATGTCGACCTTGCTCAACGGTAAGTATGACGGCAACGATGCGATTCTCTCGATTCACGCGGGAACTGGAGGAGTTGATGCCATGGACTGGGCCGAGATGCTCGAGAGAATGTATCTCAGATACTGCGAGCGCAAGGGCTTCAAGACAAAGATACTTGATCTGCAGGACGATACGGCGGCGGGAATCAAGAGCTGCACAATTCAGATTCAAGGTGAGAATGCCTTCGGAATGCTCAAGTCCGAGCAGGGTGTTCACAGACTCGTAAGAATCTCTCCGTTCAATTCCATGGGTAAAAGACAGACGTCTTTCGCGGCAGTTGACGTAGTTCCGGAGATGGATGGCCTTGAAGTCGAGATTAATCCAAACGACCTGAAGATCGATACCTATCGAAGCAGCGGAGCGGGCGGACAGTCAGTTAACACAACGGACTCGGCAGTTCGAATCACGCACCTTCCGACAGGAATTGTGGTAACCTGCCAGAATGAGAGATCGCAGATCAGGAATAGGGAAGTTGCGATGAAGATCCTCGCGTCGAAGCTGATGCAGATTGCAGAGCAGGAGCACAAGGACAACCTCAACGAACTTAGAGGTGACATGAACATGGCGACATGGGGATCGCAGATCAGGAACTACGTTTTCCAGCCATACACAATGGTCAAGGATACGAGAACTGGCGCTGAGGTTACGAACGTAGAGTCCGTAATGGACGGCAATATTGATATTTTCATACGCGCGAAGCTATCACAGGACGCAAGCGTGTAGGAGAGGTGGATATGAGAAAACCATATATTTTCTTCGATTTCGACGGCACACTGATGAACACTAACGACATCATCATCGCGTCATGGAATCATACAGCGAAGCATTATCTCGGACATGAGCTGGACACAGACGAGATTCTGAGAACCTTCGGCGAGACAATCAGATATACAGTGCAGCATTTCTTCCCTGGGGTTGATGTGGACGAGGCGGTTAACTGCTACAGAGCATATCAGGAGGAGAACTATGTAGGTAGCATCAATCTCTTTGATGGAGTTAGGGAGATGCTCGATGAGCTTATTGCGAAGGGCTATAAGCTCGCAATCGTGACATCGAGAACTCGCAACACAAGTATGGACTATATCGACCTGCTTGGAATAAGAGATCTGTTCGAGGTCTTCATCACCTGCGATGACACTCCAGTTCACAAGCCTGAGCCTAAGCCGCTCGATATGGCCATCGAGCAGATGGAGGAGAAGCTCCGTAAGACAATCAGCAAAGATGAGTGCATCATGATTGGCGACACCAAGTTCGACATCGGCTGTGGCAACAATGCCGGCGTTGACACAGTGCTCGTTGACTGGAGCCATCCAATCGACGAGTCCGCAATAACAGAACTCGGTTTCAAGGCAGATTACAGAATAAGCACACCAACAGAACTGCTGGATATCGTATAGCAAAAAAACGCAGTTGGAATAACCAACTGCGTTTTGTATTATTATGCGTTGCGTCTCCTTCTCAGCGGCAGGAGCAGTACGAGTATTGGATATATCTCGAGTCGGCCGATGAGCATCAGGACTGAGAGCATGAACTTGCTCAGTGATGAATACTCAGCGAAGCTAGCGGCTGGACCTACAGCACCGAAGCCCGGGCCGATGTTGTTCATACAGGCAATGACTGCAGTGAAGTTAGTCTCGAAGTCGAATGGTTCGAAGCTTATCAGGAAGAACGCGCCAACAATGATCGTGAGATACAGAAGTACGTAGTTAACGATTCTGAACGCAGCCTCTTCAGTAATGTTCTTGCCGTTAATCTGAACGGTGAGAACACCGCGTGGACGAAGCGTTGCTTTCATGTGGTTCTTCACCGTCTGAGCGAGTATGACGATACGAGACACCTTGAGTCCGCCGGCAGTCGAGCCCATACAGCCTCCGATGAACATCAGGATGAAGAGTATCGACTTGGACAAATTTGGCCACAGATTAAAGTCGACTGTGGAGTATCCTGTAGTAGTCATAATCGACGAAACCTGGAAAGCTGAGTGGCGCAGTGCATCAGGAAGATTGCCGTAGAGCGGGAAGATCGAGATGCAGATTATGAGAGTAGCGCCAGCTGCTATGTATATGTACCACTTGAGCTCATTCGATTTGAGGAGCTTGCGACCCTGTCCGAAGATGAGCAGGTAGTAATAGTTGAAGTTGACTCCGAAGAGGAACATGAATATCGCGATGACCCACTGCATATATGGGGTGTATGAGCCGATGCTGTCAGCCTTGATTCCGAATCCTCCAGTTCCAGCCGTTCCGAGCGAGTGGACGATGCTGTCATAGAGCGGCATGCCACCAGCAACCAGAAAGATAATCTCTGCGAAAGTCATAGCCATATAGATGACATAGAGAACACCAGCTGTGTTCTTGGTGCGGGGAACGAGCTTGTCCAGACTGTGGCCAGGCATCTCTGCTCGGAGAATGTTGGAAGATCTTCCAGGCGTTCTGATTGAGATAGCCATGATGAAGACAAGGACTCCCATACCGCCGACCCAATGGGTGAGGCTTCGCCAGAAAAGCATACTTTTGCTGAGTGCCTCAACGTCTGTGAGTATCGAAGCACCAGTTGTAGTGAAACCGCTTACAGTCTCGAAGAATGCATCAACGTAATTTGGGATCTCCTCGCTGAATACGAATGGCAGAGCGCCGATGGCTGAGATGGATATCCATGCCATTGCAACGATTACGAAGCCCTCGCGGAGGAGAATCTCAGGGCGCTTGTCCTTGAACATATACTGGATGATAGCTCCGAGTACAGTCGCGGTGAGAGAGCACAGTACGAATGGCTGGCAATCTTCACCGTAGATGAGCGCCACAAGAAGGGGCAAGAGCAGGAGGATTCCCTCGAACTGGATGACCTTGCCCGTAATATTAAGAATTGTATTGTATGACATAGTTACTTCGCCTCCAGTCTGCTGATGCAGTCTGCAACGTGCTTAGCTGCAATCTCCTTTGGCGCAATTATGCAGTCCAGGCCGAGATTGCTTACGAGCTTGTTGTAGGCATTGTTTCTTACTTTGGTGATTACCTTAGGCACCTTGCGGCTTGCGGCATACACAGATACGAGCAGATTCTGCTCATCGAAATCTGTAAGAGCAACGAAAGCATCTACACTGTCGATACCCTCCTCGAAGAGGATAGTTTTCTCGGTACCGTCGGCACAAGTGATGAGAACCTGATCAGGCACGAGCTCGCTCGTTCTGTAGCAGCGTTCGGCATCTTTCTCAATAATCTTGACCTCGAAGCCCGCACGAACCAGCAGTCTACAGAGGTGAACACTTGCCTTGCTCGCACCGAGAATCATCACAGATGGAGTATTGATGAGACCAATCAGTGAATCGGACTTGAAATCGAGCGTTGACACAATCTCTTCCGCAGTCGTAAGGTCTGGATTATACACGTGATCCACATCGAAAAGCTTCTCAAGCTGGAGAAGTGACTCCGCGTAGTAGTCAGGTTTTCTAACCTGTGCGATAGTGTATTTCGCACCGAGCTGACCTGCCACGCGGCAGATGAATAGATTGAGATCGTTCGACTCGGTGCATGCTACAACAACATCGGCTTTTGCTATATTCAGTTCCTCTATTACATGGAAATTCGACGCATCTGCGCAGATTGCCATAATATCCTTAGTTTCGTTGAGCTGGTCAATGACTTCGGGATTGTTATCTATTGCAATAATCTCGTGTTTAGTAGCTGTCAGATGATCCAGAATACAGGTTCCGATTCTGCCACAGCCGAAGATGTAAATTCTCATAGTAGTACTCCTTTTGTAACAGAGGTAATATAGCACTAAGGATATTAATTGTGCATTAAGATGGAAGCTATGGTGTTAATACTGTATTAAAACTGATAGAATATAGGGTGCTAATTAAAGAGGGTTCGTCATGAGAAGAAGAGAGATAGTACTTATAGGAATAATAAAGATACTGTTCCTGCTCGGAGTATGTACTGCGATAGGACTCGCATTCATACTCGAGAATATTGCGGTATCTAATGTAATCGTAATCTATATACTCGGAGTAATTGCCGTTGCAATGTGGACTGAGGGAAGGAAATTCTCTCTGGTCTACAGTATTCTTGCAGTGGTAATGTTCAACTTCTTCTTCGTTGAGCCAAGATACTCACTGCTCTTCGAGCCAAGCTACATCACTACATTCATCGTAATATTCCTCGTAGCACTTCTGATATCGACAATCACAACAAGGCTCAAGGAAAAGACATATCAGAATAGACTGATTGAAGAGAAGGCGAGACATGAAGCTATGAGAGCCAACTTCCTCAGGTCTATCTCACACGATCTTCGCACGCCGCTAACAGGAATATCTGGAAATGCGGGACTTCTCATCGACAAGAGCAATAAGCTGAGTGAGGAGAAGAAGCAGGACATCTACAAGGCGATCCAGGACGATTCAAACTGGCTGATTAGCCTGGTTGAGAATATCCTTGCCATCACAAGAGTGGGAGACGTCGAGAGAGGTGATATCAACCTCAATATGAATGTAGAGCTCATCTCGGATATTGTTGATGAGGCGGTACAGCACTGCGATAAGAGAATTGCCAGACACAAGCTTTGCATCGAGCATGAGGATGAGTTCCTCATGGCGAGAGTGGATGTGCGACTGATACTGCTTGTTTTTATCAACCTGATTAACAACGCGGTTAAGTACACACCGGCTGGATCGGAGATTGCCATCAGAACTGGCAAGAAGGACGGCTGGGCGGTAATCAGGGTAGAGGATAACGGACCTGGCATAAGCGATAAGGATAAGAAGAGCATATTTGAGCGCTTCTATATTGCGGAGTGCACGGAGTCTGACGGCAAGAGAGGCATGGGCCTTGGACTGTCGCTCTGCAGAAGCGCGGTTGAGGCGCATAAAGGACATATTGAAGTTAAGGATAATGAGCCAAGAGGAACGATTTTTGAGTTCACACTTCCTCTGGTGGAGGCACGCTATGAATAAATATCAGGTGTTAGTAGTTGAAGATGATATAATGATATCTAATCTGATGTCAGCGACGCTGGAGATGACTGGATATGCGTATCGCACGGCAACGAACGGCAAGGAGGCTATTATGAGTGTTCTGTCGTATAAGCCGGATATTATGCTGCTCGATCTTGGATTGCCTGATATGAGCGGAATTGAGATTATCCGCAAGGTCAGAGAGTGGTCGAGTATGCCTATCATTGTGGTTTCTGCTCGTACTGACATTGAAGATAAGGTTGAGGCACTTGATGCGGGAGCGGATGACTATCTCACCAAGCCATTCTCGGTTGATGAGCTGCTCGCTAGAATCAGAGTTGCCTTAAGAAGAGCGGGAAGCATAACAGGTGAGAGAACTGCAGAGGATAGCGTATATTCTAACGGAACTCTCAGAATTGACTATGCGGCCGGTTGCGTATTTGTCGAGGAGGAGGAAGTCCACCTCACACCGATGGAGTATAAGATACTCTGCCTGCTGGCGCGCAATACAGGTAAAGTTCTTTCATATAATTACATACTCAAAGAGATATGGGGTGGCGTCAATGAGTCCGACATGGCATCTCTCAGAGTCTATGTGACTCTGCTTAGACGCAAGATTGAGTCGACAGAGGAGCACCTGATTCAGACTCACGTTGGAATCGGATACAGAATGCTCAGCCACCAGGAATAGAAAGGATTATGATGCTTACACTTTACAGCGCACGTGAGTGCATAGATAAAGAGAAATTCATATACGAGAAGATTGGCAGATCTGAACGGGAGAGCCTTGTCCTCGTGCCTAACCAGTATACGCTGGTTGCAGAGGAACAGGCGGTCAGATATCTCGGGAAGGGCTGCCTTTTCGATACAGAGATTCTGAGCATGAACAGGCTCGGTCACCGCATACTTGCGGAGAAAGGCCTTGAGAGTGTTCAGATGCTGTCGAGATACGGACGACTGATGCTGCTGACTCGCATTGTCGCAGAGCACGAGGAAGAACTCGAACTTTTCGCTAAGTCAGCTCGCAAGATTAGCTTCGCCCAGATGCTCGACGATTTTGTCGTGTCATTTAAGCAGCAGAACTGCACTCTTGAGGAACTCGAGGCTATGCTCGAAGACGAGAACAGCAATGTAATTCTCAAGCAGAAAATCAAAGAGTTGAGCGGCATCCTCGAGGACTACGAGCAGGCAATCGCTGGCAAGTATACCGACAGCGAGGACTATATTAATATGTACATCGATGCCATTCCGGAGTGTCGCATCGCCAAGGGCAAGGATATCTGGATATACGGCTATGACAGCATCACTCCTAAATTCACAAGGGCTATGCTCGAGCTCGCAAAGCGTGCAGAGTCCGTCAACCTCATCATCAATGAGAATGACTACGGCCTCGACCAGAGAGTCAAGGCTGCGATTCGCGCCAAGGCCGCAGAGGCTGGCGTGTCAGTCGGGGAGGAGCGTATATCCGACGAGTATCTTAAGGTAAAATCAGAGGCACTCTCCCGCATAGAGAAGCATCTCTGCGAGACTGTTGTGTCAGATGAGGTGCTCGCTGCGAACAGCGACTTCCAGCCTGATGGAGTTGAACTCGTGCAGTGTGCGAACCAGTACTATGAGGCTGAGAATGCGGCAGCTTACATCCACAGACTCATCAGAGAAGAGGAGTATTCACTCAGCGATATTACAGTAATCTGCAACAGCGAGGATAGACTGCAACCAATCGTGAAGAGAGCATTGCAGGAGTATGGAATTCCTGTCTTCCTCGATACAGCAAGAGAGATTACAGATTCGCCAGGACCGGTTTTCCTGTTCAATCTGCTTCTTTGTCTTAGATATGAATTTAATAATAATGCAATCTTCGCTATGCTGAAGACTGGCTATGCTGGAATCAGTGCGGAGGAGATTGATGATCTCGAGAATTATGCGAGGGAATACAATATTCGCGGAACTATGTGGACTAGAGACTTCAAATATGGTTCACACAGCTTCGGTGAGGAGGAGCTTGCGAGACTCAACGAGATCAGGGCGAGAGTAGCGGCACCTATCGTTAAGCTGAGAGAGCTCGCGAAGAACAGCGCCGATACAGGTGCTTTTACCACTGCATTCGCAGCCTTCCTTGAATCTGAGTACGAGCTCAGCGTGAATAACGAGAAGAGAGCTGTCGAACAGGAGAAGATGGAGCTCTTCGAGGATGCGCAGAGAACAAGACGCAGCCTGGAGGAGGCGCTTGAGCTGCTTAATCAGATTAAGGAGATTATGGCGGACTGCCCGCTCGACATTGCGGAGTTCACTGACCTGTATGCGGTTGGACTTAAGAGTGAGAAGATTGGAGTTATTCCGCCTTCGCTTGACGGCCTTTCGATGGGAACTCTCATCAGAACTAGACCGAGACCGAACCGTGCGGTACTGATTCTCGGAGCTAATGAGGGAATACTGCCGCTGAGACCAGCTGCAGAGGGGCTTTTCTCGGTAGATGAGAAGAGCTACTTCAAGCGCATGGATTTCACGCTCGGCGAGCTTGATGAACTCAAGATGACTGAGGAGAACGCGGCTCTCTACAGAATGCTCTCGCATCCATCGGAGAGACTGTATGTGAGCTATTCGCTCTCGGATACTGAAGGTAAGGAGCTCACACCATCGACACTAGTGGATTCGCTTAAGGCGTTCTTCCCTAAGCTCGAGGATCGCAAGGATATCATCAGCGATGGCTGGGATATGAGTCTGGTGAGCGACAGAAGAGAAGCTCTCAGACATCTCATCAACCACATCAAAGACAGAAATACACCTGCTAAGGGAGATGAACTGACTAAGGCTCTCCTCGCATGGTACAAGGCTAAGGCACCGGAGCTTCTTATGCCGATGCTAGAGGCTGCTCAGGATGAGAACGAGCAGAAGAAACTCGGCGTTCAGCTTAGCAAGGGAATATATGCAGAGGCTAGCGGAAGCTATAAGCTTGGAGCCTCGAAGATTAATAAGTACAACGACTGTCCATTTGGCTATTTCGTGAGTTACGGCCTTTCTCCTCGTGAAGAGAGGAATTACTCGAGTGACCCTCGTTCCATCGGTGAGATCTATCACGAGTGTATGGAGGAGGTCGCTAGAGTTGCTATGCAGTGTAAGAAGGATAAGAAGGAGCTCAAAGATTCAGAACTGGCTAAACTCGTAGAGGATAAGATATACGAGCTGGCTGGCAATTTCGAGGGCGGACTCTTCGTTTCGACTAGCGCTGAGATTTTCCATATGGACAGAATCTGCGAGGTCTGTCAGGCGGCGGCAAAGGCGCTCGCAGTTCAGATTGAAAGCGGTGCGGTAGAGGAGGTCTTCCTCGAGGCTGACTTCGGTCGTGGTGACAGCTGTAGATTCAGACCGATTGAGATTGAAGTCGGCGACGAGAAGGTCTACGTCGAAGGCCGTATCGACCGTGCAGATATGATGGAGGGAGGCTCTGTCAGAATCATCGATTACAAAACAGGAACAGACAAGGTCGACGTTGGCAAGATGCGCCAGGGCTACAAGATGCAGCTTATGATCTACCTGATGTCCAGCCTGCAGGACGGCTATGAGCCAGCTGGAATCTTCTACTTCAACATTGCCGAGAATACTGCGAATCTCAGTAAGGCGACGGCGAGCAAGCAGAAGTCAGTAATGAATGCTCAGCCGCAGGACAGCTATAAGCTCAAGGGTAAATACGTCGATACGCCAGGTATGCTCGAACGCATGCCGAAGGCTGTCATGAGTGGCAAGGAACTCAAGCTCAGCGGCGACGAGTTCGATGAACTCAAATCTGCTGTGCGGCAGAAGATGGAAGACATCTCGTCTGCCATCGTCGGCGGTGACATCAGCATCAGTCCGCTCCGCTCGAAGAATACGCTGATCAGCTGCAGGTACTGCGAGTACAAGGCAATCTGTCGCTACGACAGTGCCAACGCAGGCAATCGCTCGAGAGAGCTCAAATAGAACGTTACAGGAAGAGGGATATGGGTCTCAAATTAACATCAATAGGGAGCAGCAGCTCCGGCAATTCATACATAATACAGAGCGGCGAGACAGCGCTCATACTCGATACTGGTCTCAGTGGCAAGAAAATCCGAACGGCCATCGCCGAGCTCGGCCTTTCGGAGAAGGATATTCGCGGCATTCTCATCACTCATGAGCATACGGATCACGTGAACAGCGTGCGCCTCATGTCGAAGGTCTGCGACCGTGCCAAGGTATACGCGAGTCGAGGCACAGCTTTCAATTCAAGCGCCTTCGCAAAAATCGATGCGCAGCGCATCGAGTACATCGTCCCAGGCGACAGCTTCGAGATAGGCGATATTGCAGTCCAGAGTTTCGCTCTTTCACATGACGCGGCTGAGCCAACGGGATATAGCTTTGCGAATGGTGACGACATGATGTCTGTTGTAACTGACACTGGCGTTGTTACCGATGAGATATATGAGCAGATGATTCAATCGAATATGCTCGTGTTCGAGGCGAATCACGAGGAGGGCCTGCTAATGGTAGGGCCTTATCCGTACAGCGTTAAGAGGAGAATTCTCAGCGATTATGGACATCTGTCAAATGTGAGCTCGGGTGAGTGTCTGCGAAGACTTCTCGAAGAAAGAGAATCTGATGCTGCTCTCAAGATTCTGCTCGCGCATCTATCGAGCCAGAACAACACGCCTGGCCAGGCGGTTTTTACCGTGGAAGAGGAGATCAAGCGCGGCGGCTTCGAGCGGGGCGTGGACTATACGATGGAAGTTGCACTTAAGGAGGGCCTGACGGTTTTTGAATAATGAATATTAATGTAATCTGCATAGGCAAGCTCAAGGAGAAATACTGGACAGATGCATGCAATGAGTATCTGAAGCGAATCGGAGGATACTGCAAGATTAATGTGGTGGAACTCAAGGAAGCGAAGCTCCCGAAGAACGCATCAGCTGCAGATGAGCAGGCAGTAATTGAGAAAGAGGGAGAGAGTATTCTCGCTAAGATTGGTGACAATGACTTCGTATTCGCGCTTGAGATTGAGGGCAAGCAGCTTGATTCGGTGGAGTTCTCGAAGAAACTCAGCGGAGTCTTCGCTCAGGGACGCTCGACTGTCGATTTTGTTATCGGTGGAAGTCTCGGACTTTCGAACGCAGTGAAGAATCGCGCGGATTATGGACTGTCATTCTCGAAGATGACATTCCCTCATCAGATGGCAAGAGTAATTCTGCTGGAGCAGGTTTACAGGGCATTCAAAATTGCCGGAGGAGAAACATATCATAAGTAGACGAATGCCAAAATTATAATATTTTATTGTTTAATAGATAACAATGCCAATTGCTTGACATTGATTATCCTAGGTCTATAATGGAATCAACTCCAAAAATACAAAGAGAAACATAATAGGAGATGCGGCCGTGGCGGACAGCAAAGGAAAGAACAAATCAGCAGCACAGAGACAGCAGCAGATTGCTAAGAAGAGCAAGAGAAGGGATAGTGCGGCTCGAATTATGGCTATCGTGATGATAGGTGTTATGCTGGTATTCACATTCGTAACAGCAGGAATTTTCTTGCTGGATTAGTATACAAGAATGATTGAGATTGTTTTTTTATTAACAATCTCGATTTTTTTAGAATTTTCTTTAACTTGCAAACACTGGAGTACAGCGTTTTTTGTATGTCTTCACAATTGTTTTTGTTTTAATACAAGGCGAAAGTGGTATTATATATTTAATCCCTAAAATTTTTTGACACAGCGGAGGGCGTTTTGGAGTCATATCTGATTGGAATAGTTGCCGGTCTTGCATTTGGAGGTGGAGCCGGAGTACTCAAGTATCTGGTGCTCTGGAGAAAGATAGCCAAGACAGATGTTGAACTTACGACCGGAGGATTATATACGAGATTCGGTGTGAGTTACGTAACTAACTTCATCGTTCTGCTGGTGGTATTCCTTCTAAGGAAGTCACTACCATTCGACTTTTTCACTACGATCTTAGCGACTGCCATAGGCTTGAGCCTCGCCGGCAAATTGGTGCCGCTCGCAAGCCTAGCAAGTCGAGTTAAGGAGAAATAAATGTTTGAGAAATTATATGCATTAGGAATCAATGACGCCATGATTACAAGTAGCGTTCTGACACTCATCCTCTGCATCTTCGCGATTCTCGTCGGAAGAAATCTGCAGATGATGCCTTCTGGAATGCAGAATGTAGTCGAACTGGCAGTCGAGAAGCTGCACGGCTTCTTCGAAGACTTGATGGGACCTTATCTTTGCAAGAAGTACTTCCCTCTTGTCGGAACTCTGTTTGTTTGGATTCTGATCTGCAACTACTCAGGTCTCCTTCCACTTATGGGAAAGGCTCATGGTATGCAGGCGCCAACAAGCAATATCAACTTCCCTCTCGGAATGGCAATCGTCGTCTTCCTTGCTCTCCAGATTATCGGAGTAATAGAGCATAGGAGCGTAGTGAAGGCGTATAAGAGACTGGTTTCACCATTCTTCTTCATGCTTCCGCTGATGCTCATCGACGAGTTCGCTAGACCACTCTCGCTCACCTTCCGACTTTATGGTAACACCTTCGGAGATGAGGAGGTTGTACACATCTTCGGTGACCTTTGCCCAATTGGTCTGCCGGTAATCATGCAGTTCATGGTAGTGCTCTTCGCGCTCATCCAGGCACTGGTATTCTCACTGCTCACAGCAATCTACATTGAGGAAGTATGTGAGGGCGCTCATGAGGAAGGACTTATGGAGCCAGTAGAAGCTTAGTTAATTAATCTGTTATTCAAATATAACAGGTAGTTAAATACAACAATAATTTCCATGTTGAAAGGAGAAATAGAAATGACAACAGGAATCATCGCAATCGCAGTAGCTATCACTATCAGCATCTCAACAATCGGACCTGCTCTTGGAATGGGTAAGGTTGGAGCATCAGCAATGGAGAGCATGTCACGTCAGCCAGAGGTTATGGGTAACCTCAGAACAAGCATGATCCTCGCATTCGCGTTCATGGAGGCTCTTACAATCTATGGACTCGTTATCGCATTCATGCTCCTCGGAAAGATGTAATCAACTTCGGAGGCAATTAACACTTTAAGATAACGGGTATAAAGGAGCGACAACTATGCTTGAAGCTTTAGGAATAGACTTTAAGACCGTAATCTTCTCGATGGTCAACTTCCTGATTCTTGTAGGTGTGCTCGGTAAGTTCATCTACAAACCGTTCCTCAATATGCTCGAGAACAGAAAGAATCTCATTCGTGAGAAGTTCGATAGAGCAGATGCAGTCAATGCTCAGGCCGATGCAAAGATGGCTGACTACGAGCAGAGAATTGCAAATGCTGAGGAAGAAGGTCGTGCTATCCTCAAGGACGCAAAGGAGCGTGCTGAGGCTATGGCTGAAGGAATCATCGCGGAAGCTAGAGCAGAGGCTAATGACATGATCGTCAAGGCTCAGAAGGCTATTGAGCTCGAGAGAGCATCAGCCGTTGAAGAGCTCAGAGGCGAGATTGCTGGTCTTGCTCTTATGGCTGCCGAGCAGATTGTAGGTAGAGAAATTCAGAACGTTGGTCACGATGCTATCGTAGACCAGGTAATTAAGGATGCAAGGAGTGCAGAATGGCAGAATTAACAGTTGATCTGACCTATGGAACCGCGCTATACGAAGCGGCTAAGGAAACAGGTAAAGAGCAATTGATTCTGGACGAAGGTTTACAAATCCTCGATATCATTGAGAAGGAAGAGGATCTGCATTTATTTATCAAATTCCCGACAATCGCTGCAGAAGAGAAGAAGAAAGTCATCTCCTCAGTGTTCGAGGGAAAGATCTGCACAGAGCTGCTTAACTTTCTCTATGTCTTGATAGACAAGAGAAGAATTGCGCATATCAAGGGTATTATGAAGGTATACAAAGACCTTTGCGACAAGGAAGATGGCGTATCATACGGAACAGTCGTTTCTGTAGAGGCGCTCAGTCCTGAGAGACTTGCGCAGGTAGAGGATGAGACCTCAAGACTTTTGCAGACAAAAGTCAGATTAACTAATGAATTGGATCCTGACTTGATAGGAGGTGTCAAGGTTCTTATCAACGGTAAGATGATTGATGCTTCATTAAGAAAGAAATTCGATGATATGGCAAGTGAGCTCGCAGCTCGCTAGTCAGACAGGGAGGACCGGAAATGAATTTAAGACCAGAAGAAATTAGCTCGGTCATTAAAGAACAGATTAAGAATTACAAAGATAAGCTGGACATTTCTGATTTCGGTACTGTTATTCAGGTAGGAGACGGAATTGCAAGAGTATATGGCCTGCAGAACTGTATGGCTGGTGAGCTCCTGCTCTTCGGTGAGGATACATACGGAATGGCACAGAACCTGGAAGAGGACAATGTCGGAGTTGTAATTCTCGGATCTGACAGAGAGATCAAGGAAGGCGACATCGTTAAGCCAACAGGCAAGGTAGTAGAGGTTCCTGTTGGAGATGCAATGATCGGAAGAGTAGTTAATGCTCTCGGTCAGCCACTTGATGGAAAGGGACCGATTAAATCAAATGAGAGCAGACCTATCGAGAGTCCTGCTCCAGGAGTACTGGCAAGAAAGTCAGTACACGAGCCTATGCAGACAGGTATCAAGGCTATTGACTCAATGATTCCTATCGGTAGAGGCCAGAGAGAGCTTATCATCGGAGATAGACAGACAGGTAAGACTGCTATCGCCGTAGATACAATTATTAACCAGAAGGGACAGGATGTAATCTGTATCTATGTTGCTATCGGACAGAAGGCATCAACAGTTGCTCAGCTTCAGAGAACACTCGAAGAGAGCGGCGCTATGGATTACACAATCATCGTAAGTGCGACTGCATCTGAGTCAGCACCTCTTCAGTACATGGCTCCATACGCTGGATGCGCAATGGGTGAGTACTTCAGAGACAAGGGACAGCATGTCCTCATCGTATACGATGATCTGTCAAAGCACGCTGTAGCTTACAGAGCTATGTCACTGCTGCTCAGAAGACCACCTGGACGTGAGGCGTACCCTGGTGACGTATTCTACCTCCACTCAAGACTTCTTGAGAGAGCAGCTAAGCTGAGTGATGCTCTTGGTGGCGGTTCACTGACTGCACTGCCTATCATCGAGACTCAGGCTGGAGACGTATCAGCGTATATCCCTACTAATGTTATTTCCATCACTGACGGACAGATCTACCTCGAGTCAGAGCTCTTCTTCTCAGGTCAGAGACCTGCGGTTAACGCTGGTATCTCAGTATCCAGAGTAGGAGGTAACGCTCAGATTAAGGCTATGAAGCAGGTAGCAAGTAAGATCAAGCTTGAGCTTGCTCAGTACAGAGAGCTTGCAAGCTTCTCACAGTTTGGATCTGATATCGATGCCGACACAAAGGCAAGACTTGAGAATGGTCAGATTCTGATGGAAGTTCTGAAGCAGCCTCAGTATCAGCCTCTTAAGGTTGAGGATCAGGTTATGATTATCTACGCTGCAATCAATAAGTACCTGACAGATATCGGCGTTGAGAATGTTAAGGCGTTTGAGCCATACTTCCTCGAGTTCATGTCAATCAACCATCCTGGTGTTGGCGCTGGAATCAAGGAAGTCGGCAAGCTTACTCCAGAGATTGAGGAAGAGCTTAAGGCTGGAATCGAGGAGAGCAAGGCAGCATTCTTAAAGGCGAAGGCTGACGGAGTATTATAGACCGGATTATTAAGCAGGAGAAAGAAAGGAGGTGTGAGTAATGGCTGAGTCCATACAGGACATCAAAAGACGAATCAAATCCGTATCCAGCACTTCAAGAATTACCAATTCAATGAAGCTGGTATCGGCCGGCAAGCTTAGAAAGGCTAAGGCCATATACGAGAAGACAAACGAGAACTCACATTTCATAACTAAAGCAATTAGCGAACTGTTTAATTCCGGTGAAGACGTACCACAGGATTATCTTGAGGGCAACAGAGAAGTAAAGAACATCGCATATGTAATCCTCACCTCAAGCAGAGGACTTTGCGGTGGCTTCAATTCAAACGTAATCAGAGCTGCTGAGCAGGAGATAGCAAACTCCGATGCGGGCGCATATCTCGTAACAGTGGGATCAAAGGGCAGAGACTACTTTGCGAAGAGAGACTACAACATCGTAGGCGAGTATATGGACGCACCAGAGGCTATTACTTTCCTCGAGGCGAAGGCTCTCATCGAGCCTGTCATCGAGATGTATGACAGAGGCGAGGTGGACAAGGTTGTGCTTGTGTACACAGCGTTCAAGAGCGCTATGGAGCAGGTAGTAAGGGTTGAGACAATGCTTCCTTTCGCATCAGTTGAGCCAGAGGAGAATGCAATTGTCAACCAAATAGATTACGAGCCTTCAGCTGAGGTTGTTTTCAACTACCTCATTCCTAAGTATGTCGAGATGCAGATATACTCAGCAGTAATTGAGTCAGCAACATGTGAACACGCGGCTAGACGTATGGCTATGGAGAACGCTACAGACAATGCCAACGAGATGCTGGCTAAGCTGGATCTGACATACAACAGAGCTAGACAGACCGCAATCACTAATGAGATCATCGAGATTGTTGCCGGCTCTGAGGCGCAAAACTAGAGGAAGAAACAGGGAGACAGAAATGAACAAAGGAAAAATCCATCAGGTCATCGGACCTGTAATCGACATCAAGTTCCAAGAGGACGCGATGCCGGAACTCATGAACGCTGTCGAGATTGTTCTTGGAGATAGAAAGATCGTTACTGAGGTTGCTCAGCACATGGGCGACGATATCGCAAGATGTGTAGCTCTTTCTTCAACAGACGGTCTGACACGAGGCATGGAGGCAGTAGATACAGGAGCTCCTATTACTATTTCTGTAGGTGATGAGGTTCTGGGAAGAATGTTCAACGTTCTTGGAGAGCCTATCGACGAGAAGCCTGCTATCGTAACAGAGCAGAAGGCTTCAATTCACAGACCTGCACCATCATTCGATGAGCAGGATACATCATCACAGATCTTCGAGACTGGAATCAAGGTTATCGACCTTATCGCACCTTACACAAGAGGAGGTAAGGTAGGACTCTTCGGAGGAGCTGGAGTAGGTAAGACTGTACTTATCCAGGAGCTCATCAGTAACATCGCTAGAGAGCATGGTGGTATCTCTGTTTTCGCCGGCGTAGGTGAGAGAACAAGAGAAGGAAACGACCTGTACTACGAGATGATCGAGTCAGGCGTTATCGACAAGACCGCAATGGTATTCGGACAGATGAACGAGCCACCTGGAGCTAGAATGAGAGTAGCTCTTACAGGACTCACAATGGCTGAGTACTTCAGAGATCAGAAGAACCAGGACGTACTTCTGTTCATCGACAATATTTTCAGATTCACTCAGGCTGGTTCTGAGGTATCCGCTCTGCTCGGTCGTGTACCGTCAGCTGTAGGATACCAGCCAACACTGTCAACTGAGATGGGTGCTCTTCAGGAGAGAATCACTTCAACTAAGAAGGGATCAATCACATCAGTACAGGCCGTATACGTACCTGCTGATGACCTTACTGACCCAGCGCCTGCTACAACATTCGCTCACCTGGACGCTACAACAGTACTGTCCAGAGCTATCACAGAGCTCGGTATCTACCCTGCCGTAGATCCTCTTGAGTCAACATCAAGAATCATGGATCCACGTATCCTGGGTGAGGAGCACTATAACGTAGCAAGAGGAGTACAGGAGATTCTGCAGAGATATAAGGAACTGCAGGATATCATCGCTATCCTCGGTATGGATGAGCTTAGTGAGGAAGACAAGATTCTGGTTAACAGAGCAAGAAAGATCCAGAGATTCCTGTCACAGCCTTTCAGCGTAGCTTCACAGTTCACAGGTATGGAAGGAAAGTATGTTCCTATCAAGGAGACAGTAAGAAGCTTCAAGGAGATTCTCGACGGAAAGCACGACGATATTCCTGAGCAGATGTTCCTCTTCAAGGGAAGCATCGACGAGGTTGTCGAGGAGTTCGAGAACAGTAAGAAGGGCGCGTAAAGATGGCAAAGACTTTCAACTTAGACATTATCACACCGTCAAAGAAGTTCTACAGCGGTGAAGTAGAGCATGTTATCGTCAGAACCCCTGCGGGTTATGAGGGTTTCCTTGCGGATCACACCTGGACATGCAAGCTTCTCGATGAAGGAACTATCCGCTTCATAGAGAAAGGCGCAGGTGAGAAGGACTGGAAGTATGCAAAGGCTACCGGTGGCTTCATTGATGTCAAGGAAAGCGTAATCATCTACACAGATGATATCGACTGGGCATAAGCCTGCGACTTACAGGAAGAGCCCCGAATAATGCTCGCAACGCTATGGGAGAGATCTCATAGCGTTTTCTTTTTTTGCTACCAGAGAATTGGGGAGAAATTCACCCACCTTGTTTCGATATCTGTCTTACACTATAGTCACGAAGAAGAATTATGGTTATTACAGTACGATATGAGGAGGATGCCATGGATAAGATCTATTTCACAATCACGGGAACAAGATTCGTTCTTGGAGAGAGATTCCTTGAGAGTGCAACAGATTTCCTCAAGGCGGGGACAGAAGTGAAGCTCGTCAAGGAGAAGGATAATGAATACGACACTGAGGCAATTCTGGTTCGTATGCCAGGCCTCGGCAAGATGGGCCATGTGGCTAATAGCGTAAGAACACGAATCGGCGAGAGCTACAGTGCTGGAAGGCTGTACGACAAGTTCGATGAGGAAGCTGTTGGAGTAGTTGAGTTGGTTCTCCCGTATGGAATTCTCTGCTCGCTGAAACAGGATTAAGATATGGGGGATTAATTACCCAATATCGAGAGCGTGAATTATTATAATGTAATCAGATAACGGGGGTTATTTGAAACACGCTACGTAATGAGGATGCATAGTGTTACCATCACGCGGTACTCAAATCCGCAACCGGTCTTCATTACCGGTTCTCCTTTCTAAAAATAAAGTTCCATTTCGTAGCAATAAATCGAAAGACTGCACAAGTGTGCAGTCTTTTGTTGTTTGTGCGTTAGATTCCCAGATCCTCGCCGACGAGTACCACCTTGACTCTCTGTGGCACCATTGAAGCTCTAGTTGTTACCATAGTTGCACAGATGCAGTCTGGACTTGTGCAGTCAGCGCAGATACCAGTAACTGAGCATGGAGTGCTGATGTCGAATCTCTGAGCGTTGGCAGGAGCAACATAGTGGCGAACACGCGAGTATGCAGCATCCATATCTGCTACCACCTTGTTCATTCCAGCAACAACGATGACGCTCTTAGGTCCGAATGTGAGAGCCGCAACTCTATTGCCGAATCCATCAATATTGAACAACTCGCCGTTCTCTGTGATTGCATTGCTTGACATCAGGTATGTGTCACATGCGAGTGCCTGCTTCATAACTACACTGCGAAGCTCAGCTGGAACAGCATCGCGATTGAGAACTGGCTGGTTTCTTGCAGCGAGCTTCTCCTTGATTCCGAGCTGATCTACTGTCATTGTGCCACCCCATGAGACAACATCTGCCTCTGGAATGAGCTCAAGAACTTTCTCAACAGCCTCGTCAGCAGTTGAGAAGTAGTATGCGTCGAACTTACGCTTCTTAAGAGCCTCGACCACCTTAGGGCCGGACTTGTCATATTTTGCCTTAATAGGTCCCAGTACCATACTTATGCCTCCTTTGAATTATCTTAAAGTGCAATTCCCTCGAACTGTCCGAGGAAGTTCTCGATTACAGCCTTTATTGCATCAGTTGCACCCTCAGTGTCTGACTCGATGTTGAGTGGGAGCACTGGATCATGCAGAGATTTTCTAAGCAGGAACCAACCCTTGCCCTCAGGAATCTCATAGTTGATGCGAACACCCTCGTAATTTGGCTCCTCAAGGGAGAGTCCATCAGTTGACTCAGCCCAGTTCTTCATTGCATCGAGAACCTCGGTTCCGACAGAAGCGAAGTCCTCTGCTGTAATCTGGTATCTCACCTCGATAGACTCAGCTGGTGAATCGAGCTTCTCAATGAGTGAATCAATAGTCTTGCCTTCCTTCTTAAGAGCAGCAGCTGCCTTAGTGATGAGAGCGGCCAGATATGCGCCATCATCGAGATAGTAGTTGTCTGAATATGCCGCGTGACCAGAAGTCTCGATAGCGAGAAATGCATCTTCACCCTCTGCTGTGAGCTCCTGCGCCTTGCGAATTACATTGCGGTAACCTCTCTTGAATCTCAGATGCTTGAGTCCGAGCTCGTTCTCGAGGAAGTCGTGAAGTTCGTTCGAAGTGATGCTGTCGGTAACAACAGTTCCGCCAGGGTGCTCAGCCGCCTTGAGAGCTGCTGCAAGTGCAACAATCTCGTTGCGAGCAAGTGGCTTGCCAGATGGAGATACAGCCGCGCTTCTATCAACATCAGTATCAAAAATCAGACCGAGGTCGGCGCCGCTTTCCTTAACCTTTGCACAGATTGAAGCCATAGCTTCCTTGTTCTCAGGGTTAGGTGCGTGGTTAGGGAAGTCACCATCAGGCTCGAGGAACTGGCTGTCAGAAACGTCGGCACCGAGCTTCTCGAGAACTTCCTTTGCAAAAAAGCCTCCGGCTCCGTTACCTGCGTCGACAACTATCTTCATACCCGCGAGGCTTCCAATCTGCATACGAAGCTGTGCTGCGTACATATCCATCAGATTGACATTCTCGCTCTCGTACCACTCGCCGACGAAGCAAACCTTGCCAGCCTTGGTGAGGATTGCATTGATGTCCTCTTTGTCGAGTCCGCCTTCAGCAGTGAAGAACTTGAAGCCGTTTCTGTTGTATGGCAGATGGCTGGCTGTAATCATAATTGCACCGTCAAACTCGTAATATGGCATTACAGTTGACATGAACATAGCTGGAGTTGATGCGAGTCCAGCATCAGAAACCTTAGCACCCATCATGCAGATTCCCTTCTTGAGAGCAAGTGTAAGATCATCTGCAGAGAGCCTTGAATCGTGACCGATGCAGATGTGAAGGGTAGTAGGATTCTTGTTTACTTTAAGTGAAAGCCAGTGAACAAATGCCTCAGCAATTGTGCTGGCGGTAATTGAATCGAGATTAACTGCTTCGCCAGGAACGCCCTCGATAGCGATTCCACGAATGTCGCTGCCGTTCTGCAGCTTTGAAAGATCTTTTGCCATGATAACCTCCTTAGGCTCTTGTCTGCTGTCTATTATACTATTTTTGATTGACACTTTAGAGGGGGAGAAATAAACTTATTCTGTAAGATTGGGACAAAATCAATCTGCGCATATGCGCGGGTACAAATACAAGGAGGGACTTCTGATAATGAGCAAGAAGAAAGCGAAGAATGGCAATAAGAGCAAGGTCAGAAAAGTGGCGCTGGATGTCATCATTGTGTGTCTGCTTTGCATTGCGGGAATCAGCGCGTTCAATATATATAAGATTGTGAATAACTACCACGAAGGTTCCAAGACTTACAGAAAGATTGCCGAGCTTGCGGGCATTCCTGATATTAAGGGCGACGAGGAGTTCACCGGAGATATCAACTGGGATGCGCTTATGGAACAGAATTCAGATACGGTAGCATGGATATACCTCAAGGGGACTAAGATTAACTATCCGGTAGTTCAGGCATCAGATAATGATTACTACCTCAGAAGAATGTTCAATGGTGCTTCTGGAATCGGCGGAACTCTCTTCGTGGATGCCAGAGTTCCAGGTGACTTCAGTGGATTCAACTCAATCATCTACGGACACCATATGAAGGACAGTTCGATGTTCGGCGCGCTGAAATCATACACAAGTTATGACTTTGCGAAGGAGAATCCTAGATTCGAACTCATCACACCTAAGCAGAAGTATCACCTCGAGGTGTGCGCTTTCCTAAGCGTTCCTGCTGACAGCCCTGTATATCGGATTGTCGGCACATCACAGTCGAGCAGAGAAGCATACATCAAGATGATCAAAGATAAGGCTCGCTACACTACTGGAGTTGACTTCGGAACGAAGGATAAGCTCGTTATGCTGTCGACCTGCGCATATGAGTACGAAGATGCTAGATATGCGGTAATTGGAAAGCTTATTCCGTGGGATAAATAGGTGCTTTTGGGGAGCGGTTGTGATATAATACTTGTCGCAGTATTGCAAGGAGACGCAATTCTGCTGGATTTCTAAGCGAAAGGACTGTAACAATGGAATACAAAATGACTATCGCAGGCCTTGAGAGAAGCCTGCCACTCTGCAAGGTATCTGACGACCTGTACATCGCTGGTTTTATCATGTTCAACGATGTAGAGATTACTGTAGCGTGCGCAGAAGAGATGCTCAAGCTGGCTCCAGAGTTCGACGTTATCGTGACAGCTGAGAGCAAGGGCATTCCACTCGCTTACGAGATGGCAAGACAGGCTGGTAACAAGCCATATATCGTAGCAAGAAAGGGCGAGAAGCTCTATATGCAGGATGTAGTAAAGGTTAACGTGAACTCAATCACAACAGACCACGAGCAGATTCTCTGCCTTGGCAAGGACGAGAGAGACCAGATTGAGGGCAAGAGGGTCCTCATCGTTGATGACGTAATCAGCACAGGTGAGTCACTTGCTGCGATTGAGAAGCTTGTTAACGCAGTTAATGGTAATATTGTGGCTAAGATGGCAGTTCTCGCTGAGGGCGAGGCGGCTGACAGAGAGGATATCACTTACCTCGAGTACTTGCCGCTTTTTGATGCAGACGGAACGATTGCATAAGTAAACAGAGTTTACAGATTGTAGAGGATCGGCTCGCGCCGGTCCTTTAATGATAAGAGGTATTAAGAATGAGAATATACGGTAATGGTAAGAAGCTCTTTGACGGTAAAGAGTACGATGTTACCGAGATAAGCACAATCAAGGACATAATTAATAACACCTGTTTCGACTATCCGGACAGAGTCGCGTACATGTACAAGACGAGTCACAAGGACGCGTTCAAGGAGCTCACCTTCGGTGACTTCAAGGAGATGATGGATGCGATGGGAACCGCGATGATCCACATGGGTCTCAAAGGGGCGAAAATCGCCGTGCTCGGCGAGAATTCATATCGTTTCGCGCTCTCTTATTTCACAACGGTATGCGGTGTCGGAACTATTGTCCCAATAGACAAGAACCTCCAGCCAGAGGAGATCAAGCACCTTCTCGAGAGAGCTGATGTAGAGCTGGTATTCACAGATTCAAAGAGTCTTGGCAAGCTCAGACCAATGCTCGACGAGGTTGAGACACTGAGATACATCTCAGTAATGCAGGAGACTGCTTTCCACGATGACGACGAGAGAATCGTGTCACAGGACGATATAATCGACAAGGGCCGCGAGCTGCTGATGAACGACGACTACTCGTATCTAAGCGCTCACGTGAAGCCTGACGATATGGCGACAATTCTTTTTACCAGTGGAACGACTGGACTTGCGAAGGGCGTAATGCTATCGCACAGAAACTTCGCCAACAACGTAATGCAGATGTCGAAGTACTTCCACGGGCCTAAGAACTCACGCGTTCTGAGCGTGCTTCCAATGCACCATGCGTACGAGATGACTTGCACATGTATGACTTGTTTCTATCAGGGTATGACAATTGTAATCTGCGAAGGTCTGAGATACCTGCAGAGCAATTTCCTCGAGGCGAAGTGCAATATCATGCTGGGAGTACCGCTGGTTTTCGAGAATATTCATAAGAAAATCTTCAAGCAGGCGGAGAAGGCTGGTCAGCTTGAGAGACTCAAGAAGGGTCTCGAGATCTCGAGAAAATGGAATGTCGAGGAGAACAGCAAGTGGATAACACGTAAGCTCTTCAAGTCAATCCAGAGTGTTTTTGGTAAGAATCTGTACTGCCTCATCGTAGGTGGTGCGGCTATCGATTCGCAGGTAATCCGCGACTTCAAGACTATGGGTCTTCCAATCATCCAGGGTTACGGAATGACTGAGAGTGCACCCCTCATCGCAATCAACCCTGACCGCTACAGCACAGATTCTGCTGCGGGAATTCCAATTCCTGGCACAGAGGTTAAGATATACGATGCAGACGAGTTCGGCATCGGAGAAATCATCTGCCGAAGCGACTCGACTATGATGGGATACTACAAGGATCCTGAGACAACAGCTGAGACAATCATCGACGGCTGGCTGCACACAGGAGACTACGGTTATATCGACGAGGACGGCTGGGTATACGTCACAGGCCGTAAGAAGAACGTAATCGTAACGAAGGGCGGCAAGAATATTTTTCCTGAGGAGATTGAGCTCTATCTTCTCCAGCACGAGGAGATCAAGGAGGTTATCGTATACGGTAAGGATGGCCTGACAGATGACACTGTCTGCACAGCTATCATCGTTCCTAATATGGAGCTTCTCAAGGAAGCGGGCATCACAACAGATGCTGACATCTACAACAAGCTCAAGGAGATTGCAGAGGATGCGAACTCAAAGGTTCCTCCTTACAAGAGAATAAAGAGAATTGAGGTCCGCGAGAATGACTTCGTGAAGACAACAACTCTCAAGATTAAGCGTTTCGAGAAGGAGAACTACGAGTACAAATTCGATAGTGCTTCATTCGGCGGTGTGTACTAGAAGGAGCGTGACACGATATGAACAGATACCCCTGCGTGGTTGTTAATCACGAAGCTATCAGACACAATGCAGCTCTCGTATCAAAGTGGTGCGAGGGTGCAGGTATCAGATTCTGCGGTGTAATCAAGGGTGGCAACGGCGAACTCAGCATCATCCGCGACTATGTTGCAGGTGGAGCTAGTATGCTCGGTTCTTCAAGACTTGCGCAGCTCCGTAGAGTTCGTGAGGCAGGTCTGACTATTGAGAACCCTAACAGAGCTGATAAAGGCGAGAGAATCCCAACTGTTCTCATCCGTGTGCCAATGCTCAGCGAGATTGACGAAGTAATCGAGCTGGCTGACTACAGTCTGAACAGCGAGATGGTAACTCTCAAGGCGCTCAACGAGGCTGCTCTCAAGGCTGGCGTTAAGCACAAGGTTGTGCTGATGGCTGACCTCGGAGATCTCAGAGAGGGCTACATCGATCACAATGAGCTGGTTGAGACTGCTATTGTTGTCGAGAACGAGATGGACGGCCTCATTCTTGCGGGAATCGGCACTAATCTCGGATGCTACGGCTCAATCATGGCCGATGAGAACAATATGACTCAGCTTGCAGATATCGCCGAGTACATTGAGGCGAAGATCGGAAGAGAACTCGAGATCGTTTCAGGTGGTGCTACTTCAAGCCTCAAGCCTGTACTCGATGGAGTTATGCCTGCTAAGATCAACATGCTCAGAATCGGTGCGGCTATTCTGGACGGACCACTCGACGACGTAAGAATCTTCTACGGTGTAGAGGAGATGGACGAGATGAGAGACGATGCTTTTATCTTAAAAGCTCAGGTCATCGAGCGTAAGCTCAAGCCTACTCATCCTATCGGAACTCTCGGTGTAGATGCTTTCGGCAAGAAGCCTGTATATATTGACCGCGGCATCCGCGAGAGAATCCTCCTCGGTGTTGGAAGACAGGATCACGGAGATATCGATGACCTTGTTCCATGCCTCGAGGGCGCACAAATCGTTGGTGCTTCTGGAGATCATACAATAATTGATATAGAGGAGTGTTCACAGAAGCCTGTGGTTGGTGATATAATGGAGTTCAAACTGAAATATAGTGCAATAATGCGCCTTACTGCGAGTGAGGATGTTAAGCGCTATGATATTGGTTAATTAGTCCCATAGGGAGTGTTATATACGAAAGGAGCTATAATGGCACAGATTAATGAGATTACGAGAGAAGGTTACGAAGCCCTTAATGCGGAGCTCGAAGAGCTTATTACCATCACCCGTAAAGAGAATGCTGAGCGTCTGAAGGAGGCTATCTCATACGGAGATATTTCTGAGAACGCTGAGTACGATGCAGCTAAGGACGCACAGGCTGAGACTGAGGAGAGAATTACTGAGATCGAGGCTTTTCTGCGTACAGTTAAGGTTATAGACGAAGAGGACAGCGACGAGGACGATTCAATCGTTCAGACTGGTAGATTCGTTGTTATCAAGGATCTCTCATTCGATGAGGTTCTCGAGTATAAGATTGTAGGTACAACTGAAGCTGATCCATTTGAGGGCAAGCTCTCAAACGCTTCAGCAGTTGGTAGCGGAATCATCGGACACAAGGCTGGCGATGTTGTAGAAGTTCAGCTTCCTGATGGCAGCATGGCATCTTTTGAGATTCTGGAGGTTAGAAGATAATTATGTCAGAGAACAAGGAGCAGGTTAAGGCTAAGCAGGCTCAGCCGGAGCGCGAGCTCACTGAAGCTGAGGTTAATGAGCAGCGTCAGGTTAAGAGAGATAAGCTGCAGGCACTTCGCGATATGGGAAGAGATCCTTTCAAGGAGGAGACTTTCGATATCACAGCGCACAGCGTTGACATAAAGGAGAACTTCGAGGCAATGGAGGACCAGGAGGTTTCTGTTGCTGGAAGAATTATGGCAAAGAGAAGAATGGGTAAGGTTGCTTTCGTGGATCTCCAGGACAAGCAGGGCCGTATCCAGATCTTCGTTGCAAGAGACAATATCGGTGCTGACGAGTACGAGATTTTCAAGGGTTACGATGTAGGTGATATCCTGGGAATCAACGGTGTTGTTTTCCTGACAAAGACAGGCGAGATCTCAATCAGAGCTGAGAAGGTTACTCTGCTCTGTAAGTCACTCCAGGTTCTGCCTAACAAGTGGCACGGACTCAAGGACGTTGACCTCAGATACAGACAGCGTTATGTTGACCTGATCATGAATCAGGACGTTAAGGAAGTATTCCTCAAGAGATCAAAGATCATCAAGACAATCAGAGAGGTTCTCGAGGATGACTACGATTTCCTCGAGGTAGAGACACCAGTTCTCTCAACAATCGCTGGTGGTGCTAATGCTAGACCATTCAGCACTCACCACAACGCTCTCGATTTCGACCTCAATCTCCGCATCTCACTCGAGCTTGAGCTGAAGAGACTTATCGTCGGCGGACTCGACAGAGTATACGAGATGGGTAAGGTTTTCCGTAACGAGGGTATGGACAAGAACCACAGCCCTGAGTTCACTTCAATGGAAGCGTACATGGCTTACGGCAACCTTGAGGACATGATGGATCTCATGGAGCAGGTAGTATACAAGTGTGCTATGGCAGTTAACGGAACTCCTATCATCACTTACGGTGACAAGCAGTTCGACGTTACTCCACCATGGAACAAGATTGATATGACACAGGCAGTTATCGATGTTACTGGCATCCCATTCGACAAGATTGACACAGATGCTGAGGCAATCCAGGCTGCTAAGGACTACGGCATGAAGTTCGAGGATCTCAAGGAGTCTGAGCTCACAAGAGGTAAGCTCATCGCTGAGATGTTCGAGGACTACTGCGAGGACATCCCAGGATTCCTCGATGGCCCATGCTTCGTATGTGGTCACCCGGTAGAGGTTTCTCCTCTTGCTAAGAGAGACCCAGAGGATCCAAGAATCACACGTCGTTTCGAGTCATACATCAACGGATGGGAGATCTCAAACGCGTTCTCAGAGCTTAACGACCCAATCGATCAGTACGAGAGATTCGTTGCTCAGCAGAGAGAGCTCGACCTCGGACTCGACGACGAGGCACACCCAATGGACATGGACTTCGTAAATGCTCTTGAGGTAGGTATGCCACCTACTGGTGGTATCGGAATCGGCGTAGACCGTCTCGTAATGCTCCTGACAGACCAGGCAACAATCAGAGATGTACAGCTATTCCCAATCATGAAGCCAGAAAAGTAAGCGCAGCGCGAACAACGAGCGAAGCGAGTTAAGGAGCGCTAGAGCGAGTCGCGAATAATCGATTTGGAAAGCGGATCGACTTGAATACGAATTAAATAAATGCGGCGGGCGCAAGCCCGCCGCATTTTGTCTGCTTGGAATTAGGATCCGCAATTCGCAACGACCGCGGGCCGCGCCGCGCACGAACGTAAAATATTTTACCTAATCTTTACACAAACGTCAGGTGGGCTTGATGCAAGCGGGGTGCAGTGGGAGTAGAATCAAGCTTGAGAAGTAAGACCTTAGGAAAGAGTTAAGAAAGGCTTCGGCGGATGGAGTGCCGAAGAAGGGTGAACGAGAATGATTGATTTCAAGAGTAAGAAGGGCTTCATCTGTGATATGGATGGAGTAATCTATCAGGGCAACAAGCTGCTTCCGGGAGTGAAGGAGTTCGTGCAGTGGCTGCAGGAGGAGGGGAAGCAGTACCTTTTTCTGACGAATAATAGCGGGCTGACACAGAGGGAACTTAGACAGAAACTGCTGAGAATGGGGCTTGATGTACCGGAGAAGAATTTCTATACAAGTGCGCTGGCGACAGCGAAGTTCCTGAGCCGGCAGTCACCAGGATGCTCGGTGTATGCAGTGGGAGAGGCGGGTCTTCTCAATGCGCTGTATGATGCGGGAATTATCATGAACGATGTGAATCCGGATTATGTGGTGATTGGGGAGGCGAGAAGCTATTCGCTTGAGACGCTGACGAAGGCGGTTAATCTGGTGCTCGGAGGAGCGAAGCTTATTGGGGCGAACTCGGATGTATCTGGTCCAATTGAGAATGGAATTGCACCGGCTTGCAGAGCGCTGGTTGCGCCAATTGAGATGGCGACAGGCAAGCAGGCGTATTTCTGCGGCAAGCCTAATCCGCTCATGATGAGAACTGGTCTGAGACTGCTCGACTGTCACTCTGAGGATGCAGTAATCATCGGAGACAGAATGGACACGGATATCATCTCGGGACTCGAGAGTGGTATTGAGACGGTACTTGTGCTGTCAGGAATCTCTGACAGAAATACACCATCAACATTTGCGTATCAGCCAACAATGATACTGGATGGCGTAGGCGATATCGTGAGAATCGCAGCTGATCAGACGCTGGTGAGTCCGAAGAAAGCAACTGGCAAGGAATGATTACACGGGCGAGTAGCAACACTCAGGAGGCTTGCAATACACGCGACTCACTGATAGAATTACTTAGTTATGTCAAAGAAAATTAAGAGAAAAGGCATCGCGTTCAATGTTTCGATGCTGTATATCATGAATATAGCGAAGCTGGTTTTCCCGCTGATAACGCTGCCGTACCTGACACGTGTGCTGTCGGTCGACGGTTATGCTGTCGTGTCCTACGTTAAGGCCATGATGGTATACGCGCAGCTTATCGTGGGCTTTGGCTTTATGCTTTCGGGTGTAAAAAAGATTGCGGAGGTGCGCGACGATCTCGAGGCGGTCGGCAGAGAGTCTGCTAATATCGTGCTTGCGAGAGGTATCCTGTGCTTCGCCTCATTGGCAGTGCTGCTTGTGGGATGCATGTTCATTCCAATTCTCAAGGAGAACTTCGCGTACACAATGCTCGCATTCGTGCCAATCGCACTTGCGCCACTGCTCGTAGACTTTATGTTCAGAGGTCTTGAGCAAATGCAGATTATCACAATCAGATACGTGCTGATGAAGACAATCTCGGTTGGACTCACGCTCGTGATGGTTAAGAGTGATGCAGATATTCTGTGGATTCCTATTCTGGACATCCTTAGCTCACTCGTTGCGATTATCCTTGTAATGTATGAAGTAAAGAAGCTCGGAATCAAGCTCGACTTCTCTGAAGGATTCAAGGGCGCTTGGAGAGCACTGAAGATATCAAGCATCTACTTCGTATCTGAGGCGGCGACAACAGTATTTGGAGCACTCAACACAGTGCTGATCGGAATCTTCATGTCGAAGTCAGACGTAGCTTACTGGGCAGTATGCCTGCAGCTCGTATCGGCAGTAAGATCGATGTACACACCGATTACAAACGGAATATATCCACAGATGACGAAGACAAAGGATGCGAATCTGATCAAGAAGAGTCTGAAGTACTTCATGCCACTCGTAACAGCGGGATGTCTGATTGTGCTCTTTGGTGCAAAGTACATCCTCGTTATTGCGGGAAGCGCGAAGTATGCAGCGGCAGCCCCAACAATGAGATGCCTGGTGCCAACACTTTTCTTCGCGTATCCAGCACTGCTTCTCGGATGGCCAACACTTGGTGCAATTAACAGAGTAGCGGAGACGACTAAGACGACGATATCCGCTGCACTGGTTCAGATTGCGGGACTGGTTCTTCTGGGAGTAACAGGCAACTTCACACTCATCACAGTAGCACTTCTCAAGAGTTTCACAGAGCTCTGCCTGATGAGTTTCAGACTTAGATACGTTCTAAAGTACAAGAACGAATTCGCAAGCGGAGCTGCGAAGAAATAGACAAATCACAACAATTCAAAAAATGCAAAGAAAAAAGCCTCATCCCACTACCGAGATGAGGCTTTAGTAAACTGTGCGAATTGTATTCATACTCTACGATCCTCCTTCTATTCACTTCTCCGTTAACTTCCTAATGAATTTACCTGTCCATTGGTCTTGACTCCTACTTTGCTATTGGTACTAACTTCTCTCTAGTTACCTGTCCATTGGTCTGTCCTCCGACTAGGTCTTTCCTATGTTCTAGCTAAATTCATCTTTAACTTGTCTGTAGTTTAAACCCAGTCAACACTAATTTCAAGAGGAAACAATGTTCTAAGAAAAGACGTGCAATCCCTCTTGTTTTGCAGTACAATAGAAAAGTCGGAGGCCATAAACCGCCAGTGTTTATACGAAGCCCCGCTTTTTGTTCGGCAAGGGAGTAAGCATACGCTAACCTTTTTAGCCATAGACAATCAAATGGCGTATTAAGCGCTCAATACAACCAACCAATCAACCAAAGATAATATATAGAACAGGAGATACACATAATGAATGTATTCTGGTGGGTAATATTCATCACCGTAGTAGCGGGTGTAGGCGGCACAGGACTCGGTGGTGTCGTAGGAGCTATATTGAGAAAAGATTCAGCGAAGGTCGTAAGCCTCCTTCTTGCATTCGCAGCTGGCATAATGCTTGCTGTCGTATACTTCGATCTGATTCCAGAAGCCTTCCGTCCGGAGGGAGCAACATCGGATATGCCTGTTGCTCTAGTGATAGCAGGTGTAGTACTCGGATATGTTGTAATCTATATTATGAACAATCTCATCGATAAGCGCGTTAACCCGCAGGTTGAGCACATCGATGCAGATCATCCGCTCACAGCAGATGCTCTTGACGAGCTGATCCATGCCGATCACTTCAAGAAGCATGCAGACGAGGGCAACAAGCACGACCTCTTCATGGCGGGAATCGTAATGGCTTGTGCCATCGGACTCCACAATATTCCAGAGGGAATGGTAATCGGAGCATCATATGCAGGAGATGGCGGAAGTATCATCGGTGGCGCTGGTTTCATCGTGGCAACCGTAATCGGAATTCACAACATTCCAGAAGGAATGTCAGTATCAGTTCCGCTGATCTCAGGTGGAATGAGCAAGGGCAAAGCAATTCTCGTTGCTGCCGCATCAGGAGCAATGACAGTAATTGGAGCAGCAATTGGACTTGTCATCGGACTCATCAGCCCGGTGTGGCTCTGCCTCTCGCTCAGCTTCGCGGGCGGAGCGATGATGTCAGTAGTATTCGGCGAACTTCTTCCAGAAGCCTTCCTCATGTGGCGTTCAAAAGCTCCTGGCGCGATGGCGATAATCGGAACGCTTGTGGGTCTTGTCCTGATATACGGATAAGTCGAAATATGGTAGAATTATCCTGCTATGGATAGAATCAAATTATCAGATCATTTCACATATAGAAGACTTGCGAGATTCGTGCTGCCTTCGATTGCGATGATGGTATTCACATCAATATACGTAATCGTTGATGGCCTCTTCCTCTCTAACTTCGTCGGAACAACAGCCTTTGCGGCTGTTAATTTGGTGTTCCCTTTTATGATGCTGATGTCCGCAATCGGATTCATGATCGGTACAGGAGGAAGTGCGCTCGTAGCAATGCAGCTCGGAGAGGGGCGTAGCGAACTAGCGAAACAGACTTTTAGCATGCTGATAGGACTGCTCTTCGTCTTCGCGCTAAGCGTATCGATACTCGCAGCGATCTTCATGCCACAGATCGCATACATGCTCGGCGCGAAAGACGGACAGTTCCAGGCTGACGCCGTGCTCTACAGCAGAGTTACGATGATATCGATGCCGATGTTCATGTTGCAGAACGCCTTCCAGAGCTTCTTCGTAACAGCTGAGAAGCCGAAGCTCGGACTGAAGATCACGGTTGCGGCAGGCGTGACCAATATGGTGCTCGACCTCTTCTTCGTCGGCATTTTCAAATGGGGCATCGTTGGCGCAGCACTTGCGACAGTAACGGCGGAGTACGTCGGCGGACTCGTGCCTGTGGTGTATTTCGCAAGGAAGAATGATAGCCTGCTTGCTCTCGTTCCAGCGAGACTTAATCTGAAGTATCTTGGTAAAACCTGCTATAACGGTATGTCGGAGCTTCTCCAGAATATCGCGGGTTCTGTTGTCAGTATCGCGTATAATCTCCAGCTGCTGAGGCTGGTTGGCGAGAACGGAGTTGCGGCATATGGCGTGCTGATGTATGTCAACTTCATATTCTCGGCGGTTTTCTTCGGATATATGATTGGTAGTGCGCCGCTCTTCTCGTTTCACTATGCGGCGGGAACATACGATGAACTGCAGAATCTGTACCGCAAGACAATGAAGATATGCGCAATTGTCGGCAGTACAATGACCGTAATCTCGTGGACAATGGCGCCAGTGCTCTCGGCAATTTTCGTAAGCTACGACCAGGAACTCCTTGACCTGACAGTCCATGCGATGAGAATTACATCAGTGCTCTTCGTTATGATGGGCTTCACGGTTTTTGGTTCAGGCTTCTTCACAGCACTCGGCAATGGAGCGGTATCGGCAATACTTGCCTTCGCAAGAACAGTAGTACTTCAGCTGTCGGCCGTATTCATACTGCCGATCTTTATGGGAGTAGACGGAATCTGGGCATCAGGTCCGGTATCAACGATACTGACAGCCCTGCTGACCCTCGGATTCCTTATCAAATACAAAGACAGATATCACTATTAGACGCGGATTGAGAGGTGGCATATGGACAAGGCGACACTCAGAGAACTCAAGAGAATTCGCAGAGCGGAGGAGAGATTCCGCAACGCAGCGCACGCAAGAGCAGGCCTCGACTGGAAGCAGAGCATCGAGGACAAGATACCAGACAAGGCCAATGACGCACTTAAGAAGGCCTTCGGTCTGGCTTTTCGCACGGTATTCAACAAAGGCACGGACTTCATCGGCCGCATGACCATAGACACGGGCAACAAATACGGTGTTATGGAAGACGCACAGAATTCGCTCTACACGGCGATGAAGAAGAGCTCGGTCTTTCGTAACTCGGTTAACGGACTTCTCACGACGGCAGAGGGCGTGGCGCTCGGTTCGCTCGGAATAGGCGTGCCGGATATCGTTCTTTGGACAGGCATGCTGTTAAAAGGCGTGTACGAGGAGGCGTCATATTTCGGCTACTCATACGAGTCGGTTGAAGAGAAGCTGTTCATTCTCAAGATTCTCGAAGCTTCGATGCTGACTGGGGAGAAGTTCGACCTCAAGAATCACGCAATCGAGATGGAGATGGTCAACACTCTGACAGTCATTCCGAACACAGACGACCTCGAAGATCAGATTGAGATTACTGCGGACGCATTTGCAACAGATATGCTCGTGACTAAGTTCATTCAGAGCATTCCAGTTGTCGGCATTGTCGGCGGTCTGACCAATCCAATATATTACAGACGCGTGCTCAAGTACGTTAATCTGCAGTATAGGAAAAGAGTGATTTTCGATAATTATTAATATACAGATAGAAGCAAAAGAGCCTGCAGCACGCGCTACAGGCTCTTTTGCTTGTTGGTAATGTAATGGCGAAAACGATAGTACTAATGTACAAATGAATGAATTGGATTAATTCTATCTCTTCAGAGAAGCAGCGAAGTCCGCGTCTTCGAGCACACGGAGAAGTGTGCATGCGAGAACCTTGCTTCCCGTAAAAGTATTCTCATAAGCCTCGTCAGTTGCTGTTCCCTCGAGGAACTCGTGTGTGTGGAGTCCGGCCTCGATGTCGATAACAGCGTAGTGAGGGTGAATTGTAGGAACGACTGTGCTTACGTTACCTACGTCTGTTGAACCGAGAAACTCGGTATTGTGCGGCGTAATGCCGAATGAAGCGAGTGTTGCAGTATACTCATCTGCAAGAGTGTCATTTGCGAGTACTCCGCAACATGTTGGCTCGAAATTATGATATTCAACAGTGCAACCAGTTGCCATTGCGGCACCTTCGGCACACTTGATTACCTTCTTCTCAATCTCATAGTAGTAATTAGGATCAGGTGAGCGGAACTCTAGTCTGATCTTGGATCTGTCTGGAATGATATTCGCAGCAGAGCCGCCTTCCATAACAATTCCGTGGATTCTCGATCCGTCCTTAAGCTGCTGTCTCAGAACGCTGAAGCCATTGTAGAAGAGGACTAGCGCATCAAGTGCGTTGACTCCCTCATCTGGGAATGAGCCAGCGTGAGCAGGCTTACCTGTGAACTCGAAGTCGATTCCTCCGATTGAGATCCACTTTGGCTTAACGATATGTCTGCATGACGGATGCCATGACATAGCCGCATCGAAGCCATTGTAGATGCCGGCATCTACAAGCGGCGGCTTGCCTTCGCCAGTCTCCTCGGCAGGAGCACCTACGAGAGTGACCTCACCTTCAAGACCCTCGTCAAGGCAGGCTGCAAGTGCAAGTCCAGCAGCGATTGTGGATGTAGCAATCAGGTGGTGACCACAAGCGTGACCAATACCTGGAAGCGCATCGTACTCCGGCATCAGGCAGACTCTCTGTCCGTTGCCGTTCTTCTTAGTTGCAACAAATGAACAAGGGGTGTCGGCAACATTCTCCTGAACCTCGAAACCGTGGTCTCTCAGATACGAAGCGAGCTTCTTGGAAGTCTCTACTTCCTGCATAGCTGTCTCCGGATGGTCGTATACCCACTGTCCGAGTTCCTTGAGCTCCGCTGAATATTTATCGATCGTAGCTGAAATAGTATCTCTGTAGCTCATAACAACCCCCTAATGTTGATTATCAGGTTAAATGCCAGTTGCCGAGAAAATAGAACGCTGTTCTATTTCTGATATATCCATTATAACGAATTTATCAAATAATGCAATAGATTTTGCATTATGGCGGAAATTACGCACAGCAGGGTCAGTCACTTACAAGAATTATCCAGATGGTCTCAGTGGAGATCCACTCTGTTTCACAATGGACGGACCGCTGCTTATCTGCGACACAGCCCATATGACATATGTTAAGAAGTTCGCAAGTGAGTATGGAATTACAGAAGCTGCTGTTCTTGGATCGAAGGAACTCATCTCTTTATTTGATGCAAAGATACGCGAAGTAAGCTGCATATCCTAACAGCATTACAATGCCCCAATTCTTGCGAAGTTCCCTGGATTTGAGACAAGCCAGGAGAAGCAGGACTCCAGCGGCAACAGCTATGAGCATATCGATGATGAAGTTGCCGTCCATTGGCAGTGGACTTATCATCGAACTTATTCCCAGAATGAAGAGGATGTTGAATATGTTGCTTCCGACGATATTACCAATCGCAATGTCTGCGTTGCCTCGCCTTGCTGCAGCCACAGACGTGACGAGCTCCGGCAGAGAAGTCCCAAGCGCAACAACGGTAAGCCCAATGAAGCTATCGCTCATGCCGAGTCCCATTGCAATCGAAGATGCGCTGTCAACGACGAGGCTGCTTCCGATTATTACCATACATATTCCTGAGAAAACCATCACGAAGCATGCGAGGGCTGGCTCGGGCTCGTCAGTTACAATATCTGCTGGCTTATCTCCTCTGGACATCCAAATAAGATACAGAAGATAAAGTACAAAGACTCCAAGTAGAATGCACCCCTCTGCTTTGCGAATGCTCATTCCTCCGAAGCTGAGTACAGCTAGCAGTACTGTTACGCCAATCATCAGAGGCATCTCGTATCTGAGTGTTGATGGCTGAACTGCCAGATTAGCAATCAGTGCGGATATTCCAAGAATGAGCAGTACATTCAGAATATTGCTTCCAATCACATTGCCTATGGCAATCTCGGCATTGCCATTCAAAGCGGCCGTGATGCTAACTGCGGCTTCTGGTATGCTCGTACCCATCGCAACGACAGTCAGTCCGATGACGAGCTGCGACACACCGAACCTGTTTGCTGTAGCCGAGGCACCCTCGACGAAGATCTTCGCGCCTTTTACTAACAAGAAGAAACCTAAGCTGAGAATAATAATCTGCATAAACATAACGAGCCTCCTTTCTAGAACTTGGATAAACAAAAAACGAGACTTCTGCTGCGCTAACAGCAGAAGTCTCGCTATTTAATCATCTTCCGAGTTAATCTCGTTAACTGTACTGACGGAATAATGAACGCTATGGCTAGCTACTCCCTTCTATGTGGCTCGCATTCTATCAGAAGTCCCGTCCGATGCCTACTAATATCACACAAGCTATACAGAATTTTCACATAAGGTGGCCCAAATGGCGGTCTTGTCGGAATATAGCACAGCGATTTGCGGAGAGATATCTGTCTGCGTGTGGTAGAATAAACTCACAATAAACTAAGGAGAAGATGGGATGAAGAATGTTTCGAAGACGATAATTGGGCTCGTTCTTTGCGTTGCAATTGCTGCTTTCAGCATCGTGGTTGCTGCCCCAAAGGCGAAGGATATCGAGAATTATGACAGCACTCTGGAGACTCTTGAGATGCTCAAGGGCAATGCTGCGCTGATGAGTGCAACAACTGTCGTTGCGGCTACTGCTGTGGCTGCTGTGCCTGGTGACGCGACTACACCGCTTGCTAACAAGCTCGCTGATGTGGCTGGTTATTCTGTTATTATCTACACTGCTCTTGTTATCGAGAAATATATCGTGACGCTCCTCGGCTGGCTCACCTGGCAGTGGATTATACCGATTGTGTGCGCGCTGTTTGCCATCTCGCTCATCTTCAAGCGAAGGGGCACAGAGAACAGCAATGTGAACCGAGCGAAGACCTTGGGTATGAAGTTCGTTGTGACTGCACTCATTCTATGGCTTACTGTTCCAGTGAGCACATCAATCTCACAGAAGATATATGACGACTTCGACGATGCAAGACAGCAGAAGCTTGAGCAGCTCGAGGAGGAGTACGGCGATGCTGAAGCATCCCTTATGTCAAAAGTCAAGATGACTGTTGCTAAAGGAAAGGATTATGGTAAGGCATACATTGACATTGCTCTTGAGTGGGCAGCTGTACTCATCGCGATCACTGCAGTGATTCCTCTTGCGATGCTCTTCTTCGGCCTGTGGGTGGCGAAGCAGATTTTCGGCCTGAATATTAGTGTGGATCCGCGATATTACGCGAAAGAGGCCAAGGCGTCAAAACTTCTTAACAGAAAGAAGGATGCACCACAGCTTGAGTCAGGCGAATAATAGATCAGGTAACAAAGAAAAAACCTCGAGATTTCTCTCGAGGTTACTGGTGCGCTATCAGAGGTTCGAAGCCAAAGGATTTGAGATAGATTATATTCGCTAAAACCCTTTAGAATCGGGCATCTTGGGATTTATGTTGAATTTAAACTTAAAAAATTGTATTCGAGTGCATATTCAGCTCCATTTTGTGTTGTATTCATTCTCATATAAGCCTTTTATAAATAATTCTCTGAACTTTGGAGGCGTGGGTTCGACTCCCACCGGCTCCACTAACTATGGCTTCAGGCAAAATGCCTGGAGCCCTTTAAAATACTGAGATTAAGCCGCCAAACGCCATGTTTTCAAGGTGTTGGGGGTTTTCTTATATCCTCGTTCAAACCCTTCTCCGACTCTCTCAGGCTCAGAAATAAGCGGACAAAATGTGGGTTTTTAAGTGGATAAGCGGGCACGACGTGGGAAACTTCGGTCGGTTTGAGTATGGGGGGATAAAGTATGCTTGACAAAAGAAATGAAGATAGTCAGCAGAAATATGCCACAAATGAGAATTAATTGGACAGATCAAGTTTCGATAACTGGTATCCTTTAATTGTAGTTAGCTTGCAATTTGAGAGGTGATAATGGATGGCATTAGGAAAGACGCATAGGATATTGATTCAACTATTGAAAGTGTGTGAAGTTGAAGAAGAAGGTGCAATTGCGATAATGCTGCTTGTGAAAGAAGAGAAATTGGCAGAACAGCTTATTCAATGGATAGACGAGAATCCAATGGCAGTAGAGAGCGAAATCTTAGAGAAGGCAATTAGACTGAATACAGGAAGAGAGAATCCATGATAGAGGAAAATTTTTCGGGCGCATATTACCGTGTAACATTACTTGTGTATGTTTTGGAGAAGGAGACGATCTCTGACGAAACAGCAGAAAGAATTATCCGCATTGTATCAGAAGCTCCGCATGGAATGCAGGAGCAATATTCTGAACAGTTACTGGCTATGTTGAAGAGCTGCAGTAGCGAGGAGGAAGTAATCCAAGCACTAAATCTGAAGATAGAATCGAGGTAGTATCAAATGCAATTAAGCAGAACAGAAGTAATATTGATAGAGCTATTGAAAGTGTGCGAAATAGACGAAGACGGGATAGTGGGAATAATGCTGATGCTACAGGAAGAGGATCAGGTGAGACAAATGATAGATTGGATAGACCAGAATCCAACAGCATCAAAATCGCAGATATTGATGCAAGTAGCGGAGCTGGCAATTTGCGAGGAGTAGGAAATGGAAAAGCGTTCAGAGATTTATTATCGGACGAAGCTGTTGTTGAGTATTATGGAGATGAAGCTATCAGAATCCACAAGCAGCAGAATTACGATGATTATCAGGAAAGCTCCGAAAGATTTGAAAGAGAGTATGGCAGAAAGCCTGATGGATATGCTGAAGAAATGCAACAGCGAGAAAGATGTTCTGAAGGAACTTGGCGCTTTCTCGGGGCAGAGTGAACAGGTTGAGTGATGTATATCTTTCGGCATACCGTTCAACTATAAAAACAGTATGATATTATAGGGCTATCAAAGAAAGGAAAACGACAATGTCGGTTATCATAACATTATTGATTATTTATATAGGTTCTAACCTGCATATTACAAGTGATTGCATCTATTATTATGTAAGTTCAAGCAAGAAAAATAAAATCCTTTGGGAAACAGAAGAGCATAAAGTTCGTAGAAAAGAAATCCACGAAAGGATTGGTGGTGATGGATTATGGATAGAATAAATGTAATAAGCATAGACTTTGACTTCTTTCAGCAAGTCACATCGGACACAATAGCACTTTGTCTTGAATGACCCGCCAAAACTGGTGTATCGTTCAACACAATAAGGTTAAAGGAGAATAAAACGATGAAGAAAGACTTGCAGTTAGAACTGATACGAGCTTTGGCGAAAACTGGGATATCGGAAACAGTAACATTGGCGGTGGCTTCGGTAATGAGGGAGGACGCTCTGATAATTGAGTTCGCAGATAGGCTGTTAGCTGAAGAGGAAAAAGGCTCAGAGATGTCAGATGGAACGGTAACAAAAGTGCTGATGGGAATGATACACGAGGCTTACAGTAACAGTTCGGAAAAGAATAAATAGGAAGTTGTGTACTCTTTCAATAGGTGTTATATTCGAGTTGAAAAGGGAAGACTCCAAAGCGTAGCTATTCAATGAAATAGCAGATTGGTTAAGTCGCTCCCTTTTTTCGTATAACGTTTTTTGTATTAGAAATGCATAATAAAACGAGCAGAGTCTTACACATCGCAAGGCTAATGCCGATAGCGATCAAACAAAGTTCTCTGCTCGAAAGAAGAGGTTAAAAACCGTAGTTTGCCTACAAACAGTAGACAGGGGCTACCTATCGCCTCTTCTGTCAAGATAATATCAACAAGCAATGACATTATCAAGTTGCGCGAATTGACATTTGCAATGTGCTACGATAATTTACTTGTAAATCGATGTAGCGACGCTGAGCCGATTAATTTGGCAGGCGTGGCAATGATCATCGATTATATAGGAATGTCAACTGATGACGACCAATCCCGGTCGGAAGCAGTTAATGACATTCCTTTTTTATAGTTGAAATTCTCTATAAATCGTTGTACATTATCTGTGAAGTCATAGTTGCGACCGCTGAGGGATTGCTCCTCTGTGCCACCGACAACATTATGGCTTCTTTTTTTAGATAATTAATCTCTGACTACTTTAATTGACTTCTTCGATTAGGTATGATACTCTCACGTTAAGGTCACTAGCGGTTTGGAGCAATAGATTATATCTGTTGGCATCCAAGATGTCGCTAGTGATTTTTTGTGACGAAAGAACTATGCTGGTGGATTGGGTGGACAATTACTAACAAGGAGTGTATATTATGAGTGGAAGCCGCCGTAGGGGTTGCAGGAATTTCGATTGATTTCGAAGGGCCGGACGCTGATGATCTGTCGCTTCCATATAATAGGAATGTCAACTGTTGGCGGCCAATTCCGGTCAGATGCAGTTAATGACATTCCATTTTTATTTACAAGACAAATAAATAATCCTTCATGACCACATCAATGGGGATGTGGTCTTTTGTTTGTTCAAAACAGGAGGACTATTTATGACAGAGAAAAACATTAACAAAGCTACAGAAGTTGGTATCGAGTATGCAGCTGAGCAGGCGTTTGATCTACTGGCAACATACTATCTGGACAGAGAAAGAGAGGTTGCTTTTCAGAGCTTCCTTTACCTTTTCGTAGCGCTTAGAGAGTCGGATATCAGACTTGCATTCTTCCTTGTGGATACGATGTTAAGAACTATCGGTGAGGAGAGCTTCGCAACCCTAATTGGAACAGTCATCGGTGATGACGTAGAGAGAAGAAGTTTCTTTGTCGAGGCTTTCGATAAGGTTAAGAAGAACTTTGATTATGTAATCATCGACTGCATGCCGTCGCTTGGAATGATAACAATCAATGCACTTTCTGCCGCTGATTCGGTTAGTATCCCCGTACAGGCACACTACCTTCCTGCTAAAGGAATGGAACAGCTTCTTAAGAAGGAAGTAAACCGTGTAATGAGAGGCGCTTTGCCTTCTTTTTCTTTGCCGAAAGAGCAGGTAAAAGAGCTTCGCCTTCCTAAGGCAAGTGATAACAACGATAGAGCGATTGAGTACCTGAAAGACAGAGGCGTTGATGAAGAACTTGTCAGAAAGTGCATTTATGAAGGGATAATCTATGAGGATTCAAGATTCCACAGTGCAATATTTGTTGGCTTTGATGAGCAGGGTAAACCTGCACACGCAAGCTACAGATCAACAAATGGCAGCGGGTTAAAAGGTGATTTACGAGGTAGTAACAAGGCATACTCATTTAGGATAGAGCAGAAGTCAGGCGATAAAGTAAGAGTGTTTGAGAGCGCTATAGATCTTCTGTCCTACGCCTCAATATGTAAGCTTAAAGGATGCGAAGAGGATACGGCAGTCTGATATCTACCTCCGGAATCTATTCCATAAAGAGCGAAGAGTACAAACTTCCGGCAGCACTTGAGCGTTATCTTACGCAACATCCCGAGACTAGAACTGTTATTCTTCAGCTGGATAATGATGAGGCAGGTTTAAAAGCAGCAGCAGAAATCCGAAGCAAATTGAAAAGCAAACAGTAAAATGGCGTGTACTTAAGGCAGAATCCCTTAAGCATATTGACTTTCCCTTAAAATAACCTATAATTTAAGGGAAAAGATATTGTTTAAGGGAAAGCAGGTAATTAAGAGAATGAGAACTTTTAATTATTCGAAAATAAAAGAAGAAAAGTGGGACTCAGAAATCCTCGGCCTCATAGCAGCAATCTACAAGCTCGCAGGTAAGCAGGAACTGCACCTTAAGCAGAGACCGGAAGAGCTGGAAAAACTTGTAGAAATAGCAAAGGTTCAGAGCACTGAGGCTTCTAATGCAATCGAGGGTATTGTAACCACCAGCACAAGAATAAAGCAACTGATGGAAGAGAAAACCACGCCAAGAAACAGGGATGAAGAGGAAATCGCAGGATACCGTGACGTGCTTAACATTATCCATGAAAGTTTTGATGCGATTCCTATCACGCAGAATTATATTCTGCAGTTGCATAAAATCCTGTACAGCCATATGAATAATCCACTCGCTGGACGAACAAAGAATGTGCAGAACTATATCAGCGCCACAAATCCAGATGGTCATACAGAGGTGTTATTCACGCCGCTGACTCCGTCTGAAACACCTGAATCTCTTGATAAGATCTGCGAAGAATACAATAGGGTGATTGGTAATTATGAAGTGGAACCGTTGCTGGCTATTCCGAGTTTTATTCATGATTTTCTCTGCATCCATCCGTTCAATGATGGTAATGGCAGAATGAGCAGATTGCTTACAACGTTGTTGCTTTATCGTAGTGGTTTTTACGTAGGTAAGTATATCTCTCTTGAAGCGAAAATTGCGAAGAACAAAGACTTATACTATGAGGCTTTAGGTCGTTCGCAGGAAGGCTGGCACGAAGGAGAAGAGAATGCAGTTCCTTTTATCAAATATTTACTTGGAACAATTCTGGCAGCCTACAAAGATTTTGAAGAGCGATTTGAGATTGTTGAAGAGAAACTTCCGGCAATTGAAATGGTTCGTAAAGCTACGCAGAGCAAAATTGGGAAGTTCAATAAACAGGATATCCGCGATTTATGTCCAGCGCTTAGCTTGAGCTCCGTTGAAGGGTCACTTCGTAAGCTCGTAGAAGAAGGAGAGCTTCGCAGAGAAGGGACTGGCAGAGCGACATACTATATTAGATTAGAAAAGCAACTTTAATAATTGAGAATTGATATGAGAAACGACATAAAAGTAGAGAACGTAAAGGTCGGAGAAGGCGTAGGCTTTCAGCGAATCCGTAGAATTACCGGCTATCTTGTAGGCACACTTGATAGATTTAACGACGCAAAAAGATCAGAAGTTGAGGACAGAGTAAAGCACAGTTTGAAGAAATAAATTCGTTTGAAGCTCTCGATTGAGGGCTTCTTTTGTACAGATCGTCTCACAAAGCTAGAAAAACCTACATCTCCTCACTCATTGATGTAGGTATCAACATCAACACTGTCAGAGCGCTCGCAGGACACGCAGACGAGCGTACAACCTACTTTAACTACTGCTTTGATAGGGCTCCGGAGGATGAAAAAAGAGGCTGCTTGAAGCCGCGTTGAGCAGCTAAGCCCCTCGTTGCATTCAAAAATGAAAGATGAGAAACCGGAAAATAAAATCGCTCAAACCCAGTAATTGCAAGGGGTACAGAAAAAGCCTCATCCATCGGATGAGGCTTTAAAATTGGTGCGCGATCAGGGGTTCGAACCCTGGACACCCTGATTAAGAGTCAGGTGCTCTGCCAGCTGAGCTAATCGCACATATTTAATTGTCTCTGTCAGCGACTTGTACATAATAACATCACAAAATAGCATTGTCAACATATTTTTCAAAAAAGTTTGAAAAAATTTGAAAATGTTTTGCACAACGAATATAACAGCGTTTGTCAGCTTGTGCAAGCGGCGTTCGTTCAAAAGTTGACACAAAGGGCAAAAATCCCATAAGCATTGAAAAATCAACATAAGTATAGTATTATGATTGATGTATATTTATATTGGTAAGGACGAAAGACAACTTTGGTTTGGATAACCACAAGAAATCTGGAGGTATAATATAGTGTTTTGTATCAAATGTGGCAAGCAGCTTGCTGAGGATGCAGTTTTCTGCAGTGCTTGCGGAGCAAAAGTCAATACAGAGTCAGTAGCTAAGGCAATGCCTGAGTTCGACAGACCGGCAGCAACACCAAAGTCAACTGTTGAAGCGCCTAAGTATGATACACCGGCGCCAAAGAAGGCAACAGAGCCTGTAAGCCCAATGGCATTTGACTGGAGCAGTGTAATTGAGGAATCACACAAGAAGACTATTCCTACTAACATCAAGTCACCATGGGACTCAACAGGAATTGATGAGGAGTCGGTTAACAGCACTCAGAGAATGATGGAGACAGCAAAGAAGACTCGCTATTCAGACGATGATCTCTTTGCAGAACTTGAGAAGCCGTCAACATCTTCATCACGTACAATGAGCTTCATTGATCTGCTGAAGGCAGAGCGTGAGGAGAAGGAGAAGGCTGCATATGAGGCTGCTCGTGCAGTAACAGAGAAGGAAGAGACTTCTTTCGATTATTCTGCATTCGATGAGAAGATTGATTTCGGATATGATCACCAGATTCTGCCTGAGAAGGACAGAGAGTATACAAGAGGTTATACTGATGTAGACAACGATATCATCGATTCAATCAGACAGAAGGCAGCGCCAGTAGCACCAGCTACGCCAGAGTCAACTGAACTCGATGAGTATCTTAAGCTCAGAAACCAGAGCAGAAGACATGTTGAGGAAGTGGAAGTATCAGAGCCTCAGCAGTATGTAACTCCTGCAGCAGAGGAGACAGCAACAATCGAGAAGGAATACGAGGAGAAGGCAGGAAGCATTGATGCAGAGCTCGCTGCCATTCTTGGCGTTGGTGGATTTGCAGCGGAGACAAGCGGATCAATCAGCCTTTTCGAGGAAGAGGAAGAAGATTCAGATGTTGATGATGATATGCTGAACCTCTATGCATCAGATGATGACGAAGAGGACTTCAGTGCATATGATGACTTCGGTACAGCAAGCGACGATGTTGAGATTGCACCTGTATTCGAGGAGGTGGCTCCAGTAGTAGAGCCTGTTGTTGAGCCTGTAGTCGAGGAGCCAGCAACAAGCCCTGAGGAGGATCTTTCAGCGCTTATCGCAGGAATCCTTGGATCAGAGGAGCCAGCAACAGCTAAGGTAGAGCCTGTAATTGAGCCAATCCCAGAGGTTGAGCTTGATTCTTCAATCGAGGATCTCTATGCATCGCTCGATGATTTCGCTCCAGTTGCAGAGGAGCCTGCAGTTGATCCTGTTCAGTCAGAGCTTGACGCTAAGCAGTCAGAGATTGACGAGCTTAAGGCTAGACTTGCAGCACTTATGGGTGAGAGCGTTGACGAGCCTGTTGAGATTGCTAAGCAGGAGGTAGTTGACCTCGATGAGCTCATCGCAGAGCCAGCACCAGTAGTAGAGCCTGTGGTTGAGGCTAAGCCAGAAGTTGACGAGGATGACATTTTCTCTGTTGTTCTCGATATAGATGAGAAGGACGAGGAGCCAGTAGTTGAGCTCCCGGTAGTAGAGGCGCCTGTTGAGGAACTTCCTGTAATCGAGCTTCCAGTTGCTGAGGAAGTAGTTGCAGAGGAGCCAGCTCCAGTTGTATCTGCTGTTGATACTCCAATGGTTGCAGCTGATGATGCGCTTGATTTGGATTCAGAGCTCGCAAGTCTTGGTTTCTTCGACGAGGAGCCAGAGGCGCCTGCAGTTGAGGCACCTGCAGTTGAGGCAGTTGCAGAGGAGCCGGTTGTTGAGGTTCCAGCGGTTGAGCCAGAGATGCCGGAGACAGATGCTATGTCAATCGAGGACCTTGAGAAGGAGCTCTTCGGTGACTTCGACGAGGACGGCGAGGCAGAGGCAACAAGAAAGATCGATAAGTTCTATACTTTATATAAGAAGAACGAGGAGTTCCAGAAGCTTCTCGATGAGGAGTACAGCAAGCTCCAGGGCGTAGAGTCATCGGATGACCTCGACGCCTTCTTCGGCGTGCAGGAGACATCTGAGGAGGTTCAGGAAGAGCCAGTTTCAGAGATTGAGCAGCTCCAGCAGGAGCAGTTAGCTCAGGCACAGCTTGCTGAGGCTCAGAGAAATCAGCAGCTTGAGCAGATGTTCGCGGAGCAGCAAAGCTCTCAGCAGAACGCATCAAAGGTAGAGCCAGTTAAGGCGGCTCCTGTATATGAGGAAGCTGACGACGAGTCACACGGACTCAGCAAGAAGGAGCTCAGAGCTCAGAAGAAGGCTGCAAAGAAAGCCGCAAAGAATGCACCGGTAGTTGATGATGACGATGAGGAAGAGGGCGGTAATGCACTCACAATAATCGCAGTGGTTATTGCGGTTCTCCTCGTGGTACTGCTTGGTCTTATCCTGGTAATGAACTTCTTACCAGATTCATCACTTGGTATCAAGCTGACAACCTTCGTTGACAATCTCACATGCTACGTATCCACGACCGACGCAATCAATGACGACTTCCTGCTATAGAGGATATGATTCGAATCTACAGCGGCAGCCTGACGCTGTCGCTGTAGTTTTTTATAAGAGACAAAGGAGATGCTATGTTCAATAAGAAAGTAGACAAGAAGGCTGCAAGAGAACTGGACAAGGGCGCTAAGGGAAGACAGAAGAAGAAGGGTCTTAGCCTTATTCTTATGCTCGTTGTGCTGATTGCAGTATGCTTCGTGATGCTGGTCGGCTTTATGACTGACTGGCTGTGGTTCAAGGATCTCGGATACACAAGTGTTTTCTGGAAGAAGCTGGTAACAGAGCTTGAGATTGGCGTGCCAGTATTCATCGTGGTGACACTTCTGATGAGATTCTATCTCAGAGCCCTTAAGAACGGTTATTTCAGGGATATTGAGTCACATGAGATTCCTAATCTCAAGAAACTTAATAGTACATCATGGGTACTTTCTGTTGTGTTCGGTCTTGTTGTGTCAACTTACTGTGCACGCGAGACATGGCTTGAGGCACTCAAGTTTATCAAGTCGTCAGATTTCAACATTGCTGACCCTCTGTTCAACCTTGATATCTCGTTCTATGTATTCAAGCTGGCATACCTCACACAGATTAACAACATCGTGCTTGTTGTAATTATTGGTATGGTTGCAGTAACACTTCTGTACTACAGCATCCTGCTGACAGTAAGAACTCCAGATATCTTCAAGCACAAGGACGAAGAGCCTGAGTTTGAGGAGGAAGAGGAGTACGTAGAAGAGGAAGAGGAGCCAAATCCATTCAAGGGAACTCCTTTCGAGCAGGCTTTCGGCGGCAAGAAGAAGAGTGCTCCTTTCGGACAGAAGCAGCCTAAGCGCAGAGGCGGTAGAGGCCTTGAGGTGAACAGCAGCAATATGCAGCACCTTCTCAGCATCGCGTCAGGTAAGCTCACAATTCTTGGTGTGCTTTTCTACCTGATGCTTGGAGTTGAGTTCTTCCTCAGACAGTTCAAACTGCTTCACGCACATACTGGTGCCGTATATGGCGCTGGCTTTACGGATGTAAACATAACTCTCTGGATATACAGAATTATCATCCTTCTCTCAATCGTTGGAGCAGTAACACTTGCTATTCATATGAAGAAGAAGGAAGTTAAGAAGCTCACAAGAGTGCCTATTGTTATGATTGCAGTATTTGCAATTGGAACAGTGGCTTCTATGCTCGTACAGAACCTTGTTGTAAGCCCTGATGAGATCAACAAGGAGTCAAAGTACATCGAGAACAACATTGCTTACACAAGATACGCATACGATATCGATGACATCACATCAGAGTCGTATGCGGCTAGCAATACACTGAGTTCAGGCGACATCTCAGCTAACAGTGCGACAATCAGCAATGTTAGAATCAATGACTATGAGCCTGTGCAGACTTACTACAACCAGACTCAGAGTATTAGACAGTACTATCACTTCAATGATGTAGATATCGACAGATACACATTCGAAGGAACTAAATATCAGACATACCTCTCAGCTAGAGAGATTGATGAGGAGAAGATTAGTGATACATGGATCAACAAGCATCTCAAGTACACACACGGCTATGGTGCTGCAGTATCACAGGTTAATGCTGTTACAGCAAGTGGACAGCCTGATGTTATCGTTGGAAACATTCCACCAGAGTCAGCTGAGGGAACAGTTGAGATCACAAGACCGGAGATCTACTTCGGAGAACTCACTAACGATTACATTATCGTTAACACAAAGGAGAAGGAGTTCGACTATCCTGATGGAAGTTCGAACCAGTACTCAGAGTATGAGGGCAATGCGGGAGTTAACCTGAATCTGCTCAACAGAGTGCTCTACTCAATCCGTGAAGGAAGCATCAAGATTCTCGTATCCGGCAATATCACTTCAAAGTCAAGAATCATCTACGAGCGTAATGTTGTAGACAGAATCAAGAAGATTATGCCTTACCTCGATTATGAGGAGGATCCATACATGACAGTAGTAGACGGCAAGCTCTACTGGATTCTCGATGCTTACACAACAAGCTCATACTACCCATATTCAGAGCCATATAGCGGCGTAATGGGAACAACTAACTACATCAGAAACTCAATTAAGGTTGTTGTTGATGCATACAACGGAGATGTTGACTTTTACGTTGTTGATGACAATGATCCTATTGCTAAGACATTCCAGAAGATCTATCCAAAGCTCTTCAAGAGCTTTGACAAGATGCCTGAGGGTCTGCAGCAGCACATCAGATATCCAAATGCTCTACTGAAGATTCAGGCAAGCGTATACAGAAAGTACCACATGACAGAGCCTAAGGTTTTCTACCAGAAGGAGGACCTCTGGGATGTAGCTCACCAGATCTACGGTACAGAAGAAGTAGAGATGGAGCCAAGCTACTACGTATTCAGACTGCCTGATGAGGAGAACGCTGAGTTCATCAACATGATTCCGTTCACACCTCAGTCAAAGCAGAATATGACAGCTATCATGATGGCTCGTAATGACGAAGACCACTACGGTGAGCTCGTTGTATACACAATGCCTAAGAGCAAGACCATCTACGGTCCAATGCAGATCGAGGCTCAGATTGACCAGAATACAGAGATCTCAAAGGAGTTCTCACTCTGGAGCCAGTCTGGTTCTAAGTACAAGAGAGGAGACCTCTTCGTAATTCCTATCGGAAGTTCACTCCTTTACGTAGAGCCTGTATACCTCGAGGCTTCAAATGGAGCTATTCCAGAGGTAAAAAGAGTAATCGTTGCCTACGGTGACAGAATTGCCTACGAGTCTACATTCGCGAAGGCTCTCAGCAGCCTCTTCGGCGGAGACTACGGTGATGGCTCAACAGGAAGCGTAGACAATAGTGGATCTGGCGATGGCGAGCTTTCACAGGCACAACTCATCCAGAAAGCAAATGAAGCATACCAGAACGCTGTAGCTGCACAGAGAGCAGGCGACTGGAAGAAGTATGGAGAGTATTTGGCACAGCTCGAGAAATATCTCGGAATGCTGGCAGGGTAGGAGACAAGAGATGAGAAAGTTTAATCTGGATAAGATGCTCTATACACTTACTCCCGAGGAGCATGATGTAGAGACCATCAAAGCGGCACTCAAGGGACACCCGGAAGTAAAGTTCGTATCACTTACTGGTGTCGATATGGGTAACCACAGCACAGACGAGAAGATTCCTGTTAAGGCATTTCTCGCTGATATCAAGACAATACTTGCAGAGGGAGCGCAGACTGACGGTTCGTCAGTTTCCCTCCCTACAATTGCAGATCTGTCTAACGCTAGAGTAGACATTCTTCCAGATAAGAATGTTAACTGGTACGTTGAGTACAACTTCAACAATGTGGACTTTGCCACAGGACTTCCAACAGGAACGCTCAGAATTCCTTCATTCCTGAGACATAATGGAGACACATATGTTGGTTCAAGAACATTCCTCAAGGAAACAACAGAGACATTTAAGAAAGAACTCTGGAGGCTTCTCGAGGAGAATCCATATGTTTTCGAGCATATGAGCGGTGTCGACAGCATCGACGAAATTGAGGAGATCGTTCTGACTAACGCAACAGAGCTCGAGTTCTGGGTTAAGACGCCTGACGACAAGGCTGACAGAGACAGCCTTTTCACCTCGCAGGAGCTCAAGGAGCAGTACTGGAAGAGAACAATCGGACCTGTTCAGACAGCTCTCGAGCAGGCTATCGATGTGCTTGACAGATATGGCTTCGACATCGAGATGGGCCACAAGGAGGTTGGTGGAGTAAGAGCTAAGATGGACAAGGAAGGCTCATACAACCACATCATGGAGCAGCTCGAGATCGATTGGAAGTACTCAAACCCAATTCAGTGCGGTGATAATGAGAGCCAGATTAAGAACATCGTTAGAGATGTATTCAGATACAACAACCTCGAGGTTACGTTCCTCGCTAAGCCAGTAGAGGGCGTTGCCGGTAACGGTGAGCACACACACTTCGGTGTTGCGGCTCTGCTGAAGAACGGCAAGAGAGTTAACCTCTTCGAGACCAACGACAGAGAGAACCAGTTCATGAACCCTATCGGCTATGGTGCGCTGATGGGAATTCTCAAGAACTATGAGCTTTTCAATCCGTTCGTTGCGGCTACACATGATGCATTCCAGAGACTTAAGCCTGGATACGAGGCACCTGTCTGCGTAGTAACATCACTCGGCCAGGATTACCTCACACCATCACGTAACAGAACAATCCTGATAGGACTTGTAAGAGACCTGTCAAATCCAATGGCAACAAGATTCGAGCTCAGATCACCTAACCCACACACTAATACATACCTCGTATGCGGTGTTGGATACATGCTGATGCTTGATGGAATCAAGGCTGTACTCGAAGCAGGCAAGACATCTACAGAGCTTGAGGCTGCACTTTCAAAGAAGTACGGCGAGGAAGTATTCTATCTCGAGAAGGACAGAGAGTACCGTTCAGAGAAGAATATCTTCACTGATTACACTGAGGAAGAGAGAGCTAAGCTCTTCGGTGAGGCGCCATCAACAGTATGGCAGTGCTTCCAAGTATTCGATGACAGAGCTGATGAGCTCGAGAAGATCACACTCGGTGATGAGGTTCTCGCTGCTATCGTGAAGTCATACCGTGCGACAATGATTGCGAAGTGGAGCACAGAGTACCACGACAGACTGATTCCGCAGTCAATGGACTTCGTGAGAAGATGCGTTAAGGCTCACGGAGAGGATGCAACTGACTACGATATGGTTAACTGGGAGAGCGTTAACAAGCTGAGACTTGAGCTCGGTAAGGATAGCCTTTCTCAGAGATCAGTGCTCTCAAGAGCTAAGGATGCACTCGATGAAGGTGCCTACGAGAAGGCTGCACAGCTGGAGCTTGAGATTCAGAAGATGATGGAGCAGCTCCGCGATAAGTACAACGAATACAGAAAGAATTTATTTTAAAGAGAAAGAGGCGAGACAATGCTTGATATTAAGAGAATCAGAGCGGATTTTGACGGCGTCAAGGCTGCAGTAGAGAGAAGAGGCAAGGGCGACTTCGGAATCGGCAGAGTAATGGAACTTGACGAGAGAAGAAGAGAGATTCTTGCAGAGGTAGAGCAGCTCAAGAGCAAGCAGAACGCTGTATCAAGAGAAGTACCTAAGCTCAAGAAGGCTGGCGAGGATACAACAGAGCTTTTTGCAGAGATGAAAGAACTCTCAGCAAAGATAAAGGGTCTCGATGCAGAGGTATCTGAGGTAGAGGATGAGCTCAGACTCGCACTGCTCTCAGTTCCTAACACACCAAATCCAAGTGTACAGGATGGACTCGATGACAGCGATAACGAGGAGCTTCGCAAGGTTGGAACTCCAAGAGAGTTCGACTTCGAGGCCAAGGCTCACTGGGATATCGGCGAGGGTCTCGACATCCTCGACTTCGAAAGAGCTTCAAAGCTTTCGGGCGCAAGATTCACAGTATACAAGGGCCTCGGCGCTAGACTCGAGAGAGCAGTAATCAACTTCATGCTCGACATACACGCAGAGCAGGGATATACGGAGATCCTGCCTCCATTCATGGTTAACAGAGATGCTATGACAGGAACTGGCCAGCTGCCTAAGTTCGAGGACGATATGTTCTACGTACCAGCTAAGGACTTCTTCCTGATTCCAACTGCAGAGGTTCCAGTAACTAACCTCAGAGCTAACGAGATTATGCCTTTCGACGAGCTCCCTGTATATTACACCGCATACACACCTTGCTTCCGAAAGGAGGCTGGTTCAGCTGGAAGAGACACAAGAGGACTCATCCGTCAGCACCAGTTCAACAAGGTAGAGATGGTTAAGTTCGCTAAGCCAGAGGATTCTTATGCAGAACTCGAGACACTGACTAATGATGCAGAGGAGATTCTGAAGAAGCTCAACATCCCTTACAGAGTAGTAAGACTGAGCGCAGGAGACCTTGGATTCTCATCAGCAATGACATATGATATCGAGGTATGGATGCCAAGCTACGGCAGATACGTTGAGATTTCAAGTTGCTCAAACTTCGAGGACTATCAGGCAAGAAGAGCTAATATCCGTTTCAAGAGAGACAAGGATACTAAGCCTGAGTTCGTTCACACACTGAACGGTTCTGGTCTCGCAGTAGGCAGAACAGTAGCGGCAATCCTCGAGAACTACCAGAACGAGGACGGCAGTGTAACTGTACCAGAGGCACTCAGATGCTACCTCGGAACTGACGTAATCAAGTAGAAGATGAATAAAGAACGTACTATTTCTGACTTCCTTGTCGAGCACAAGGGAGTCAGACCTATTTCATTCCATATGCCAGGACATAAGGGCCGAGAAGATCTCTTTGTAAAATGCGGCTACGCCGGTTTCGTGCGCAACTTTGTCGGCAATGACATCACGGAGATTCCTGGCGCGGACAATCTCTTCGACCCGCAGGGTACAATTCTGCGCGTGAAGAGGAACTACGCTAAGTTGTACGGAGTGAAGCATACAGAGCTTCTCGTCAATGGGTCAAGTGCGGGAATCATCGCATCGATTCTCAGCTTGGTACCAAAGGGTGGCAAACTCATACTTGGCAGAAATTCTCATCATTCAGCGTTCAGCGCTATGAGACTTGGGGGAATCTCACCGGTATATGTAAGACCCGAGATTGATCCAGCGAATGGACTTCAGACCTGCATAACGGCAGAGTCAATAGAAGAGGCCATAGATGAGAATCCTGATGCGGGAGCAGTATTTGTGGTCAGTCCGAACTACTACGGAGTGCTCTCCGACATCAGAGCAATTGTAGAGGTGTGTCACGAGAGAGGTGTGCCGCTCATCGTCGATGAGGCGCATGGAGCCCATCTCAAATTCTTCGACAGCCATTCAGTTCGAAAGAGAGCGGCGGAGAATCTCGGTGCAGATATCGTAGTATGCAGCACACATAAGACACTTCTGTCATTCACAGGTTCTGGAATACTGCATGTATGTTCAGATGCTGTGGATATCGAGGAGCTGCAGGACAAGCTCAGGATGGTTCAGACAACTAGTCCGTCATATCTTCTGATCGGAAGTCTTGATGTCAACGAGCAGATTATGGAGAGACTCTCTGATGATCTTGTTGCGAGCTGGAAGGAGGATCTCAAGTACTTCTACAGCAGATGTCCTAAGATACCGGGAGTTGAGCTGTACACGCACGATATGCTCGATATGACCAAGATCAACATAAGTATGGCGAAGCTTGGTCTCAGCGGTGAGGAACTCGGACGCCAGCTCAGATATAACAATATCTGGATTGAGATGGTGCACGGTGACTATGTAATGTTGATGACCGGTGCGGGTAACAGAAGAGAGGACTACGTCGAACTCCTGCGAGTTCTTAGCATGCTCTCTGATAAGTACGCATACGAGCACGCGAGAAGTTCACATGCGGAGAATGCGGACTTCGAACTCGGAGTCAATGATATTCCAACTAAGAAGGAGAAGGTTCCACTCTACCTCGCTGAGGGAAGAGTGATGTACAACCCGATAATAATATATCCGCCTGGATATCCAGTTGTGTGTCCTGGTGAGATAATGAATATGGATGCTATCAACTACATCTCGAGGGCGCTGACACGCGGCGAGAGCATAGTAGGTGTCGACGACGAAGGAGAAGTAACGGTTGGATACGAGGAGCGCTAGCGGAGGGCCAGCGCTCCTTTTACATTGGCGCTTTAGCTAGACTTAAACCCCTGGTTCTACCAGGGGTGAGTAAATAAAACTTTAGTAAATGTTCGAGAATTAAAAAACCTCTGTTACAATAGTGACGGTTTGGCGACCGCATCACTATCAAAAGTAACAGGAGG
>JAQXQE010000011.1 GCA_029101005.1 Bacillota bacterium
ATATTTTGTTCATCAAAGTTGTAATTCTTTTGGCATGTTTTCTACAAGAGAAAAAAAACAATGTTACGCACGCGAAAGCTATTAATGCTAAGATAAACTTCTTAGCGAAAGCCTCCACAAGCATAATTATCAGGAACAACATAATATTTGTCCTTGACGATGCATATTCTCTAGATAGGATATCCATTGCCGGATATTCTTTTTTTACTTCATTGTATTTCCTATAATCATCATTATATGGGATTAATTTGGTTTTTTTTAGCAACTCTTCAAGCACTACTGAGCCTAATCTGTTTATTAAGTATCCACCCTCATAAGCAACTGCAAATACAAATGTCGTCAAAATAACATTCCCCCCAGCACTTAAACCAACTACTACATCATTTGCAATAAGGTTGATGGCCAAATCAGGGAATGCTAAGCATACACCCACAATAAGAATTAATCCTATAAGCAACATGTTTAAAACATTATAAAATGGCATCTTTGTTTCCATCACTTCACCTCATCTAAACAACGATAGTTCCAATATAGAATCCATAATCTGAATCCGCTATGTTTTTGTCTTCCAGAAAAGATGTATCGTATGCATAACAATCAGTTTCAATAAAAACATGAATCATATCATCAATGCATTCCAATGTGATATTTCCAGTGCTGTTTTGTGTAAGGGTATTATACCCTTGGTAGTAGTTAATATTTTCTGAAGGTGCCTCTCCTATTATTATAACCTTCGGATTCAACTTGTTCAGTACATCTACTGGCAATTTACCAGATTTCCTGCCATGATGTGGCGCAAACAGCACGTCTATCTGGCACCAATCTATTTCATCTTTTACTTTTTCAACAAAATCCGATTCTATATCTCCCATCCACATGAAAGACGCCCCGTCTTTGATTGAGTATGTAAAAATAGGTGAAAGATTATTATATGCTTTCCCTTCTGCTGCTGCCTTTAGTGCACTTTGATAATCATTATTTTCAATTTTAGGCCATTTGAAATTTATACCTGACGAGCCATAATTCTTTCCGTCATTTTCATCGTTGTCATTCATCCACTTCCTTCTGCAGCCAGCTTTAACAAAATAGTGTTTCTCTTTATCGTCACGTAGCTTACAATACTCTTTAAAACTATCGGTCTCATCATCTTTCACAGCATCGTTCTCTACACAATAAAAATTTAACAATCCTAGTTTCTCATTTAAGTACTCTAAACCACATATGTGGTCTTCATCTGGATGCGTTGAAATAAAACGTGTAATACTCTTATTCCTTGCTATTTCTTCTATTTCACTCACCAACAATTCCTTATTATCATCTGTAATACAACAATCTATTATTGTAAAATTGTTAGATCCGTGTTTGATATAGAACATATCACCTTGTTGTCCATTAGTATCACTTACAGCAAATGATTTTACTATTGCCATTTTTCCCTCCCTTTTGTTGTTATTTTTCAATAAAACCCATTATATCCGCTAAATCCAAGCATATATACTGCCATAGCAATGGACAGGTCCTCTGTTGCTCCATCGAGATGTTGTGCCCACTCTCTTAACTCAGACATAACCGTATCTTCAGGAACCCTTACATCATCCATTGTATTAACAACCTTTTCGATAACTTCTGGTAAAACCATACACATTTTATAAAATGCGTCCTCTTCTCCCGTTACTAATTCGTAGAACCGATCCATGCTGACACGTCTGATAAGTTTATGCCCAACCTTTTTCTTATCTACAGTCGTTTCCCACTTAATATTTTGAGATCTCTGAGCAATTGCTTCTACAAGAAAACATGCACAGTCATCATCATTGAGCAACTGATTTTGCATCTTTATAAATGTTTTCCCTGCAGAAGCGGAATTCATTGTGTTATGTTTATTCTTCATTTCCACATACACAGTACTAACTTTTCCTGCGTCGGGAATCTCTATGCCGTTAGGATTTCTGTAGATTACATCCCAGCCTCCGCTCTCGCCGTTTGGTGGAACTTCGCAATTGTCAATGTACTGAAAGATTCTCTGATGAAAATATCCAATATCATTATTGTTGGACTTATCCCTTTGACGAAAGATTTCATTACTGACGATTTCTTCCCAAGTAGAACGATATACAGTCTTATCGAAGATTAGTTTTACAGGATCAATCAGATTTTTATTGAAACGCTTTAAATCAAAAGAATCTAGCTTTTCACCATACTTTTCGATGGTTGCCTTAACATGAGTTTCAAAGTCTTGCTCTGTAATAAAGTCTAATGGCCACATTTCAAACACTCCAATCCTTCTTTGATTTTCAATGCGATTTCATAAGCCAGATTCACAGGAACCGCATTGCCGACTTGCTTATACTGTTGACTAATACTTCCACAAAACTCCCATTCATCAGGGAATGTCTGGCATCTTGCATTTTCTCTAACTGTAAATGGTCTTGCCTCCAACGGATGACATCTGTCAGTCTGTTTTTGGCTTGGTGATGTAAGCACCGTTAAAGAAGGTTCATCTAAACTTAATCTTCTCAATATACCTGTCCTTCCACCTTCCATATCCCAACAGCTTTTCATATATTCTTTTGCTTTATCTTCCGGAATATCTCTCCAATATCCACCTGGAGGAACTAGCTCGAATATAGATTTTTTGTATTCTGAATAGCTGACACCTGGACTTTCAGGACAATCAAGCAAAATATCTCTCAATACCGGTTTATAGTCATGCGGTTGCGGAAATTCAAAATGAATTTTATTAACCAAATCGTTTCTAATTCCAATAGTAATCAATCTTTCTCTCTTCTGAGGAACTCCATAATCCCATGCATTCAATACTCTAATCTGATTTTCCGTGATCGTATATCCTTCTTGCTCGAAGATACTTAATATTGTCTTATAAGTTCTTCCTTTATCATGGCTTCTTAAGCCTTTTACATTTTCAAAAAGAAACATCTTTGGCTGAAGTTTGTTTAAAAACTTAGCATAATGATAGAATAGTGTTCCTCTTGCATCTTCGAGTCCCAGACGATTTCCTGCATATGAAAAAGACTGGCAAGGAGCTCCGCCAGATAATAAGTCTAATTCTCCCTTTTTTATGGAAAAGTATTCCTCTAAATCCAATTTTGAAATGTTCGCAATATCATCATGGATTACACGCCAATTTGGTCTGTTTAATTTCAATGTATCGGCTGCATCTTTGTCAAACTCTATAAGTCCAAGCGTTTCAAAGCCAGCTTCTTCAACCCCTAATGCCAACCCTCCTGCACCAGCAAATAGTTCTATTGTGGTAGGTTTTCTACAATGATTATCTGTGACAACATCCATCATTTCACCAATATTACAATCAAGGGCTGTGCAAATTTTTTCAATGCTTTCTAGTGATACTGTTTCTTCTTTTCCTAAACGTGCTAGGACATTAAAGCTGATTCCAGCTGCTTCCTTTAAATCTGTTCGCTTCATATTCTTTTTATCAAGAATATCCCATAGCTTTTCATAGCATACAGCCACTTTATTTCCTCCAAATCACATATTTCAAATCTAACGATATCGTGAGATTTTTTATATTATACCACATATCGAACACTTGTTCAATTGGATATTTTCAGCATACTATATTTCTTTTCCTTGCTTTCTATTGCATAAATTATCTGCACAACTTTATCAATAACTCATCCACTGCATCTGTATATCTACCTTCCCTGATGAGCTGATTCCTCAGCTCAATCAGGGCTTTTATTATGATTCCTACTTCATACTCATCAAATTTGTACTTTGTTTTCATGCCTATCGCTCCCACTCATTTTCTTTCCTGTTTCTGATTCTCATCGGTGCTCTACTGTAATCAAGTGCTTCATAGAACTTTTCAGTTCCGGGAACAGCTTTATCAACTGCGTTATATCTGATTAAATCAGACACAAATCTTATCAGCGTTTTGATTGCTCTTGCTATTATATGAACTACCATTCCTGCAGTCTCAGGTGTTCTCATTGCTTCTTTTATCGGTTCGATTATCTCAACACGCTTTACTTCTTTTAATATTTCAGCCGGAATCCCTCCACCTAATGCAACGCTCACATTCTTATTCCATATCAGTCTCTGCTTGTTGTTTTCTTTAATGAACTTCTCATTCGGATTATTCTTGCCAATCTTTTTCAGAGGAAGATATGGTCCGTCTTTGTCGAATGTTTGCATTTTGTAATCAGTATCTTTCAATTTTTCATTCATCTTTGCGGCATAGAATTCCTTTACCTCGTCAGTAAACGCTTTAGATTTGAAGAAAGGATTTTTCTTTTCAAAGAAGTTTTCCTCGTACACTTCACCTTTTTTTACTATCTTACAGCCCGGTTTCAGTTCACCATCGGAGGATAAAATCTCTTTCTTTGTTCGTACATGCTTGCCACTTTCATCATAGAACATGTTGCGTGTTGCAATCTTTCTTATCGGTTCGTCCAGCAGTGTTCTTTCTGAAAATATCAGATGAATGTGATAGTTTGTCTTTCGTTTGTTATGGTGAAGCGCTGCAATGCACTCTACTCCATATCTGCTTTTGAAGCTATCAACATACTCACGCAGCAGCTCATTCGGATCATACTGCTGTAGTTCTTCCGGCAGTGCGATGATTAGTTCTCTTGCTTCAATGCATTCACCGCTGCTGCCGCTCTTGACAAAATCCTTTCGATTTTGCTTTGCAAGCTTATTCCAAAACAAACGCTCTGTAGTCTCATATACGGCATATAGATTTTCCTGCTTAGCCGTTGATGAGATGTAGGTTATGCGTCCGCTTACATTTCGAAGCTTGCTTTCCTGGATAAAAACGTTCCTGTCCATGGCATCACCTCCTGCGTTTTTATCACTGCCAGCATCGTGCTTTAGCCGATGCTCGCCCCCGCGAGGCGCCCCTGCGAGGCGAAATACTCATTGACATAAACCGCAAGGTTTGTGCAATGGGTGTATTTCGCTCTCAAGCGCCGAGGGCTATTTACTTGTATCCCTACTGACAATAACGGTTAATGACACGAGGTTCTATTCGATTCCATATACTTCCATAGTTTCGCGTATATGCTTATTTCAAAAAAAGTGGTAGCTAGCTACCACTTTTCTCAGAGTTCTTATTACTGTAGATATCTGTATCGGCTGTCGGTCTTTTGCCCATTCTATAGGGCCATAAAGGGCATTCAATCATATTGCATTCTCGTATCTCTTTTTTCTCACCACAGCAACAGTCAATACATTTAGCACGTATTGCTTTTACCGGTGTCAGCTGTTTCTCCATAATAGCCTCCTTCAAAACATTTTCAGGTGATACTTTTTACACTTGAATAAGTGATAATTTCTGCACCTGAAAACGATACTTTTGCAATTAACTAGTGATATAATTAACATTTATTTTCGTCATTTCCCAAAGTCTATAAGTGTCAATTTTGACATTCCTGTTATCTGTTACCATACAGGGTAGCATTATCCTGTATGATTTTCCTGCTCAGTTCTAAGTTCAGCCTTAAGCTTCTTCTTTAGTTCCTTAGCAGCTTTTTTTCTTGCCTGTATTTCCTGATACTTCGATTTCGCAGCCTCTACATCCTGTTTAGTTCTAATATTCTTCCAATCAGAAATGAAAGTGTATTCACTTGCTTCATGCTCGAGCCCGCCTCGTTTAACTGATATGAATCCGAAACATTCGAGTAAATCAATAGCATTGGCTAACGTATGTCTGTTTACTCCGTATTTCTCAAAATCATCATATGGTAGTTTTACAGTATTACCCTTTGATATGCCTTTGTATTCACTTCTCAAATATATATACACCTCTTTCGCTGTTGCTCTTAATGCGATGAACGCCGGCGAATACAACATATCTCGATAAAGAGCAACGTATCCGTTATGTGCATTTGAGGTTTCAAAAGCAGGGGGAATATACTTATTTTTCTTTCTGCTCATCCCCCATCACCTGCCTTACTTGTTATTCAACACATAAAATGCCTCTAGAATCTCGAGCATTCTATTCACCGGAGTAAACAATTCTTCATCAATTCCATCAGCAGCATCTATCCTCTCAAGTTCAGAAATGATGGTGCGAAGTTCTTTCCTAAAGCTCGTTATCATCATAGGTGTTTCCTTGGCAATGACTTTCTGCTTAAACAGGCAATCTAGAATGAAATCCTGCTTTGTCTGATAACCGCTCAACTTATAAAGTTTGTCTAGCTCAGTTCGTTCTTCAGGTGACAGGCGAAATGCAATAGTTTCTGTACGCAATCTGTTCTTATCGTCTTTGTTTTTCTTTGACATCCGTTTACCTCTCTTTCATTTCTGTATCAAGGGCAGCAGCCATTCGTGCTTGTTCTCCATTAAACAGATGAGCATATCTGTATGTTATTACTTGTGCCTCATGCCCCACTCTCTCACCTATGGCCAAAGCAGAGAATCCCATATTGATTAACAATGACACATGTGAATGTCTTAAACCGTGAACATCTATCTCTGTTATTCCTGCTTTTCTTGCACCATTCTTAATAAACCTGTTTAGGTGCTTCTCTCCAAAGGTGAAGATTCTTTCGTCAGGTGCAGGATTGTAAAGCAAGCTGAGATAATGTTTGATGTCCTCAACAAGAAAATCCGGAATCACTATCGTCCTTTTGCTTTTGTCCGTTTTCGGATCCGAATAAGTAACCGTGTCCTTATAGACATGACACTGTTTATCAATCTTCAGGGTATGCTCCTCAAAGTTAAAGTCAGATGGAGTAAGCGCCAGCAACTCCCCCTTTCTAATTCCTGTCCAATACAGAACCTCAAATGCGTAATAGGTTTCGGGATTTGCTATTATTACGTCCTGTTCCATGAATTTGAGAAACTCTTCTTTTGTCCAAAAGTCAAACATTTTCTTCACTTCCTTACCCATTCCGCCTGCACTCCTTGCTGGATTGTTTCTAAGCCCATAGATTGTAACAGCATAATTGAATATCGCACTCAGTTGCGAATGGATAGATCTCAAATAATCCGGGGAATAAGGTTTTCCATATTTCGATTTGCTCTTAATGAGTCTAGCTTGCCACTTCTTAACATCGGCTGATGTAATCTCGTCAATATTCTTGTTTTCGAAATAGGGAAGAATCTTAGTAGTTATCACGTGCTTTTTATTAGCTAAGGTGCTTGGTCTTACATGGGCACCCGCTTCCTCAAGATACAATTCTACAAATCTTCCGAACTTCATCTTTAACGAGCCATTCTGCTTGAGAAGAAATTCTCTCTCCCATTTAAGTGCTTCCTGTTTAGTTCTGAAGCCGCGTTTAGTGGTCTGTTTGGAAGCTCCCGTGAAATCCTTGTACCAGACTCTAATCTCCCACTTGCCAGTTTTCTCATTAAACTTAACACTCACCAGCTGCACCCCCATGACCATAGAATCTCTCTTCGAAGTATTTTCTACTCACTCTACCCTTAACTGTGATATACCCAGCTGCCTCAAGTTCAGAATTGAGCTGACGAATAATCTTGTACGCCATTCCTTCTGATACTTCCATTTCATTTGCTATTTCCTTTGCTCTAATATATTTCTGCATAGTACATAATCCTTTCTGATTTTGTTTGGATTTTACTCTACAGCACATAAATGTGCTGTGTTAATAATATATCAGCACATTTATGTGCTGTCAATTATTTTTTTACTTTTCCGCACATTTTTGTGCTGTTATGTTATAATGCTTAAAAATAGAATAATAAGGAGTATCCAATGAACGTACAAAATCACTCTTTAGGAGTTAGAATCAAGTATTACAGACAGCAGAACGGACTCACTCAAAAACAGCTTGGAGAAGCTGTAGGTGTTGTTGAATCTGCAATTAGAAATTATGAGTTGGGTAAGAGAACACCCGATATCCCAACACTCCAGAACATTGCATTAGAACTTGGGGTTGATTTTTATACCCTTTATAATCCATACCACTTCGATCCAAGCGCCTCAATCCATGCCCTTTTTCAGATGCAAGCTCTATATGGACTTGAACCTGCTGAAGTAGATGGTGAAATCATCCTCAAGATAAGCAAAAAAGAATCTGAACTGCAGTCATATCTTGAGTATTGGTATAATGCACTCAAAAGCCTTAAGGGAAATCGAATATCCGAACAGGATTATAATGATTGGATGGATGCATTCCCAACTTTCTCAGAAGCAGATGAAACCGGGCTGCCAATATGGGGAAAAGATGTTGTAAAGTCAAAGAAGCCTACCGAAGATGATTTCGAAAGAGATTATAAGGTTTATACTGTAGCCAACTCATGGGCAGGCAGAAAAGATTTTATGAGTTTCAAAGAATATAAAGAGTTTAGGCTGAGAAATGACAACAAATAGGCATTATTCAGAGTGCGTTTTTAAAGTATGTTGTCATTCCGTTGTCACGAGAATAAAAAGAACCCGAAAGTGTTGAAATTTCAACACTTTCGGGTTTTGTGTCTTTACTCAAACTCAATAGTTCCAGGCGGCTTAGACGTAATATCGTACATAACTCTATTAACGCCATTAACCTCGTTGATGATTCTGCTCATTACTGTCTGCAGTACATCAAATGGAATATCTGCTGCTTCGGCTGTCATGAAGTCTACTGTTCTTACGGCTCTCAGTGCTACTGCGAAGTCGTATGTTCTGTAGTCTCCCATTACTCCTACTGATCTCATGTTTGTGAGGGCTGCGAAGTACTGGTTTGGCTCCTCCATTCTGCCTTCTGCAACGGCCTTGCCGATCTCTTCTCTGTAGATGTAGTCAGCATCCTGAACAATCTGAACCTTCTCTGCATTTACTTCACCGATGATTCTGATTCCAAGTCCTGGACCTGGGAATGGCTGACGGAAGACAAGCTCCTTTGGAAGTCCAAGCTCGAGTCCAGCTGCTCTAACCTCGTCCTTGAAGAGGTCTCTGAGTGGCTCGATAATCTCCTTGAAGTCTACGAAGTCAGGAAGTCCACCTACGTTGTGGTGTGACTTGATAACTGCAGACTCTCCGCCCATTCCACTCTCTACTACGTCTGGGTAGATAGTACCCTGAGCAAGGAAGTCTACTGCTCCAATCTTCTTAGCCTCTTCCTCGAATACTCTGATGAACTCCTCACCGATAATCTTACGCTTTGCCTCAGGTTCCTCAACGCCGGCGAGTTTGCCGTAGTATCTGTCCTGAGCATTAACGCGAATGAAGTTCAGATCGAAGTTGCCCTCTGGTCCGAAGACAGCCTCTACCTCGTCTCCCTCGTTCTTACGGAGAAGACCGTGGTCAACGAATACGCATGTGAGCTGCTTGCCGATAGCCTTTGAGAGGAGTCCGGCAGCAACTGATGAGTCAACTCCACCTGAGAGAGCAAGGAGAACCTTACCGTCTCCAACCTTCTCCTTGATAGCATTGATTGAATCCTCAACGAATGAGTCCATTCTCCAGTCAGGCTCACAGCCGCAGATGTTGAGAACGAAGTTTCTCAGAATCTCCTTGCCGTATACTGAGTGAAGAACCTCTGGGTGGAACTGAATTGCGTAGAGTCCCTTCTTCTGGTTCTCACAAGCTGCAACTGGGCAGTCGTTAGTGTGAGCAACTGTCTTGAATCCAGGTGCCATCTCTGAGATGTAGTCTGTGTGGCTCATCCACACGATGCTCTCCTCAGGGATACCTGCAAAGAGTGGTGACTCTGTATCGAAGTATGTATTTGTCTTACCATACTCTCTTACAGGTGCGACACCAACCTTACCGCCGAGATCGTTCTGCATCATCTGAGCTCCGTAGCATAGACCGAGTACTGGAATACCCAGCTCGAAGAGCTCAGTACCAAGGGTAGGTGCACCCTCGAGGTAGCAGCTGTTAGGGCCGCCAGTGAGGATGATGCCCTTAGGATCCAGTTCGCGAATCTTCTCTACGCCGATTCTGTATGAATAGATCTCACTATATACATTGCATTCTCTGACTCTGCGGGCAACAAGCTGATTGTACTGTCCGCCGAAGTCAATAACTATAATCTTATTCTGCATTTTTTATCTCCAATAACCTTTATTACATGCTTAGCCTACTGGTGATGCTTCCTTAAGGATAACGTCATGAGCGCCACCCTCTACGATAGATGTAGCTGATACGAGTGTAAGCTTAGCATTCTTGTGCATCTCAGGAATTGAAAGAACTCCGATGTTGCACATTGTTGATCTTACCTTGTTGAGTGAAAGTGCAAGGTTGTCGTGGAGTGAACCAGCGTATGGAACATATGAGTCAACTCCCTCCTCGAACTTCATCTTAGCATCTCCACCGAGGTCATATCTCTGCCAGTTACGAGCACGAGCTGAACCCTCACCCCAGTACTCCTTAACGTAGTTGCCGTTAACCATGAGCTTAGCTGAAGGTGCCTCGTCGAATCTAGCGAAGTATCTTCCGAGCATAATGAAGTCTGCTCCCATAGCGAGTGCAAGTGTCATGTGGTAGTCATATACGATTCCACCGTCTGAGCAGAGTGGAATGTATACTCCAGTCTCCTCGAAGTACTTGTCTCTTGCCTCTGCAACCTCGAGCACAGCTGAAGCCTGTCCACGGCCGATACCCTTCTGCTCTCTTGTGATACAGATTGAACCTCCACCGATACCGATCTTGATGAAGTCTGCTCCAGCCTCAGCGAGGAATCTGAATCCCTCAGCGTCAACAACGTTACCAGCTCCAACCTTTACGGAATCGCCGTAGTTGTCTCTTACCCACTTGAGTGTACGAGCCTGCCACTCTGAATATCCCTCTGAAGAGTCGATTGTCATTACATCAACTCCAGCCTCGAGCAGTGCAGGAATTCTCTCCTCGTAGTCTCTTGTGTTGATTCCAGCTCCAACGACGAATCTCTTGTTCTCGTCGAGAAGCTCGAGTGGATTATCCTTGTGTGACTCATAGTCCTTACGGAAAACGAAAGATGTGAGTCTCTGATTCTCATCTATGATAGGTAACTGATTAACTCTGTGCTCCCAGATAAGATCGTTAGCCTCAGAAAGTGTGATACCCTCCTTGCCGTAGATCAGCTTCTCAAATGGTGTCATGAACTCGCTAACCTTTGTCTCAGGGTCGAGTCTTGATACTCTGTAGTCCTTACTTGTTACGATACCGAGAATCTTGCCCTCTGAAGTACCATCATCTGTGATTGCGATTGTTGAGTGACCTGTCTTCTCCTTGAGCTCAAGTACATCCTTGAGTGTCTGGTCAGGTCTGAGGTTTGAATCACTTGGTACGAATCCAGCCTTGTAGCTCTTAGCCTTTCTTACCATTGCCGCCTGGCTCTCGATGCTCTGTGATCCGAAGATGAATGAGATTCCACCCTCCTTAGCGAGAGCGACAGCCATATTGTCATCTGATACAGCCTGCATTACAGCTGAACAAAGTGGAATGTTCATGCTGATAGCTGGCTCCTCGCCCTTCTTATACTTTACTACTGGTGTCTTCAGGCTTACATTCTCAACCCTGTGCTCTGCGCTTGAATATCCAGGAATGAGAAGGTACTCGTTAAAGGTTCTTGATGGTTCTGTAAGAACAATTGCCATTGTGTTATCCCCTTTCTTATCTGTGGTTTTTTATAGTTAATCATAGGAATTAGTATTTTTTGTTAGCGTATATTATAACACAAAAGCCCCCTTGTAATAAAGGGGCTTAGGGCCATTCTAAAGTCTTGAAACAAAAACATTAAGTGAATTTCCACCGGAAACTCTCACTCTCGAGAGGCATCTGAAGTCGTCACCTTTCTCTACCTTGCCATTCACAGTGGTAAAAGCGCACTTCGTGCCCGCGTCTTTAACCGCGGCTTTGCCTGCATTCGTCACGTCTCCGTACGGATACGCGAATGCGTCTGTGTTACCGGTCATCGCAAACGATTTCTTGAGGTCGGCAGTGATGCCACTCTGAGACATCGCAGAGATAACTCCGCCGTGTCCGATATTACCGCCGCCCTTATGCATATCATAAGAATGTGATTGGAACTGTACATAAGGATTAGCTCTCAACTTGATCTTGCCTACACCATTCTGGGTTCCTATTACGAAGGATGTCGCTGGAACCTTATACTTCTCGAGCAGAGGAACGCCGTAGTCGAAGAAGCCATGCTGCGCATCATCGAATGTCAAAATGACACTTTTAGCTGGAAGAGCAATCTTGCCTTCAACGTATGCACGAAGCTCAGCAAAGCTTGGGAAGTAATAGCCGTTGTCGACGAAATACTTGAGCTGCGCTTCGAAGTCTGTATCGATTGTGTAGTTAACATTGAGGTCATCAGGCTTGTCCTTGGATGTATAGATGTAGTGATACATCAGAACAGCGATTCCGTCTGTGTCAGCTTTGAATTCCGACTTAGGAACAACTTCAACGGTGCGGCTCACCTGCTGGGTCACATGGCCAGAGCTTGCGTTGTAATACACCTGATATGTGCCTGGCTTTGATGTGTCGACCTCACCAGATATTGTGATTTCACCCTCTGGGACTGCTCCCTTATCCTTGTCCACGGCGAATGCGCCTGACTCGATATATGGGTCGCCCTCTCTCACGAGAGTGCGAGCAGAACCTTTGAGGCCGATGACAAGTCTCGAAGGATCAACTACGTGCACAATTCTCGTCAGTGTAGTTGAGCCTCTTGTGTATGTGATTGTGTAATCGCCTACTGTGCTGTTGTCGACTTCGCCTGTAACCTCTGCAAGTTTCGAGCTTGTGCCGGGGTCTTCGAACTCCTCTCCGAGATTGATGACTACCTCGTCTCCTCCCTTGAGTTCCATCGGGCGGAGAAGTTCCTGATAAGCCACGACTCCGATGATTGCGGCAAGCAGCAGCGCGTCTACGACAAGAATCGTTCTAAGTCTTCTCTTCTTCTTTGACATAGATTTCTTAGACATAGATACTCCTCAATCACATTACTTTGGTATCTTCTAGTTTCTCTCTGAGATGTCGGTTAAGTTTGATAACCGGTCTTCTGAGAACGAGTCCGAGGATCAGCGATATTGCGAGGAATATCAGCAGAATTCCAAGGTCTCTCCAGTACATTGTACCATAAGTTCCTGCAATTGCCTCCCTCATAGCCCCCATACTGTAGTTAAATGGCAACAAGCTGTGTATTGCTCTGAAGAAGCCTGGCTCCATCTCTACCGGGAAGGTGCCTCCCGAACCCGCAACCTGAACAACGAGCAGGATTACACAGATTGCCTTACCCACATCTCCGAATGATGCTGTGAGTGTGTATGCTATGTTGACGAAAACTACCGAGGACACCAGTCCCGCCAGGATAAATAGCATAGGATGCTCGCATTGAATTCCCAGATACCAGAGATTGCCGCAGCAGATGATGAGTGACTGCACCAGTCCGATAATCAGGAAGAGCACATAACGTCCGACGTACTCCTGCGTGTATGAGAAATTCTTAAGCTTCCTTCTTCTCTCTTCCGAAAGACTGACAAGAAGCATTGATACCATCAGAGTTCCACCAACCCAGATTGCAAGCGATGTGTAGAAAGGTGCCATTGCTGAACCGTAGTTAGCGACAGGGTATACTCTCTCCTCCTTGAGCTGAACTGGTTCTGCAAGAAAGTGGCTGAGTTCTGCTGCATCAGCTCCAAGAATTGACATTATCGCATCTATATCCTCAGATGCTGCAGCTGCCTCTAATTTATTAATCAGCTTATCCAGCGACTGCTCCGCACGACCAAGTGAAGCCGCTGTTCCATCGAGGGACTTGTTGAGTTTGATTAAGTTATTCTTTGTATTATTTGCAGCCTTTGACATTGATGCACTCGAGGCGTCGATGTCATTAAGAATTCCCTTTGCATCCTCCAGTCTCTCGACTGCCTCTGGAGTGAGAATTCCCGTCTTGACCATATCGTCTATCATTGCTCGCATCTCGGCAGTGAATCCCTCTGTCGATGCTCCTGCGGCCGCTCCGGTCATATCAATCAACGCAAGCGATGTCGCTTTCATTGAACCGACTGCCGCCTTCATAGCGCTTACCTCAAGTTTGAGATTCTTGAGTTTGCCGATGATTCCGCTGACCGCGTCGAGAGTGTACTGGTCTCCGAGCTCGTCATCTGAGAATTTGTGCAGGGTGTTGAATATCATCTCGAGCATATTCTCGGTAAAAATACTGCTTATCTTTTCCTGCACGTAGTCGGCTCCCTTACCGGTAACAGTGCTCGCGATGGCGTTCTCCTTCTCGTTACTGTAGTAGATAATCTTCGCGTGCTCGACATCAGCCGAGAAGAGACTCAGCATATCGTCACTGAAACTTTCCGGAATAACGATGGATGCGTAATAACGACCAGCTCGGACACCCTCCCTTGCTTCTTCGCTATCTGTCACTACCCAGTTGAAGTTGTTATTATCTCTAATCTTGGAGAGCATAGTCTCACCGAGATTGAGAGGAATAGGGCTAAGCTCACCGTTATACCCTGCATCGTCGTTTGCTATCGCAATCTTGATATTGCCAGTGTTCTTGTAAGGATCCCAGCTGGCCGAGATATTGAACCAGGCGTAGAGTGATGGAATTACTGCAAGTCCTACTATGATTACCCAGGCAACAAGATTCTTGCTGAAAGATTCGAAGTCGCCCCTGATTATCTCTTTGATATTGTGAAGTGAGTTACGCATCTTCCTCACCTCCTGACATATCCTGGTACTTTCTATGCTTGTACTCCATAGCTAGGCAGGCTGCACACATTCCTATTAGTGTCACGATCCAGATGCAGAGAACCAGCATCTTGTGTGTTGCTGTGAACATCAGAATCAGGAGGAATATCGGCACGACAATCAGGCAGGATATAGCCTGCTGTGCACGAAGTTCGTAGTTAGCTTCGAAGCGTTCTCTTCTCTCATCAAGTCTCTCAGCGACTGCCTTGTCTCTTCTAAGAAGGTCAATTACTCTTCTGATTCGGTCATATGGATACTCTTCCCCGACCGTCTCTGTTTCGATGATTCCAGTCTTACCGAGCTCTATGTCTATCATTCTGTTGAAGTTGAGCACTGTATATCTGAGAACAAGACCTATGAACATCGCAAAGACAAAGAAGAGACCTAGCTCAGCCAGATTCTTGATGTATATTGTTCCGTATGTGCCAGCTATTGCTTCTCTCATCGCTGTGATTCCATAGCTGAATGGCAGCAGCGGATGAATCATCCTGAAGAAGCTTCCAGTCATCTCAATAGGATATGTACCAGAAGATCCTGGAATCTGCAGGATTACGAGTAGCAACACCAGACCCTTACCGATGTGTCTGAATGCAGTTGCCAGCGCGTATATTAAGCTGGCAAAAGCAATACTCGCCTCAATTCCAACTATCACGAATAGCAATGGATGCCTGCACTGAATTCCCAGCAGAAGAATATCTCCAATGCAACAGATGAGTCCCTGTATCACAGCAAAGACAACGAAGAGCAGCCACCTGCCAAGATAGGCCTCTGATGGCCTGATGCTTGGATCAACGCCTTCCTTGTCTACCTCCAACTTGAAGACAGCTAGTAACACAATGCCACCTACCCACAGTGCGAGCATAGTGTAGAATGGAGCCATTCCGCTTCCGTAATTGCGCACTGAGTACATACATTTCTCTTCGACCTCTATAGGAGACTTCATGAAGTCAGCTATCTCATCAGGGTCCATTCCATTGATTGCGGCAAGTTCTTTAACGAAGTCAGAACTTACTAACGCAGCGATTTCCTTCTGCAGACTGTTCACCTGAAGCTGGGCGATTGCGATTGCCGCATCACTTGAAGTCAGTGCCTTGTCAAGACTCGTAAGTCCTCTGTCGAAGCTGTCAACCATCACCATAAGGCGCACTAGTTCTGGGCCCAGAGTCTGGCTCATAGAGAGGAATCGTCCAGTAGGGTCATTCTCCTCAAGAAATGCCTCGAGATCCTTGTTCTTCTGTTGAGCGCCCTTGAGTGACACTCTCGCATCTGACAGCAGAACCTTGTTCTCCTTGATAGTCGCATGGGCTGTCGTTATATTGCTTCGATAGCTCGTAAGATTGCTCGATACCGCTTTAAGGTTGTTGATTGCATCAGTTCCGCTCAGCTGAAGTTCACTATTCGCTTCTCCCGCGAAGTCCATAAGAGCCTCTGCTACTGTTTCGGACAGCACCTCCATGAAGCTTTCGTTAATCTGACGCTGAACGGCACTTGCCGCAGTACCAGTAACCTTTGGCGCAATCGCATTCTTTTTCTCATTGACATAATACGTTAACTCTGGCTTGCCAACTGATCCATCGAGGAACGATAGCATATCCGCCGAGAAAGTCTTCGGAATGACGATCGTCGCGTAGAATCTGCCGCTTCTGATTCCCTTATCTGCCTCCTTCTCGCTGACGAAGGTCCATCCTATGCTGTCATTCTTCTCAAGATTCTCGACTACCATCTCGCCGATATTGATGTCACCAGTCTGCTTGCTGGTCGCTCCGATGTCATTACAAACAACACCGACCTTGATATTGCCGGTGTTGGCATACGGATCCATATTCGCTCCGATATTGAACCAGGCATACAGCGAAGGCAGCACGCATATTCCGAGCACTACCACTACCGCAACCCAGTTGTGCATTATGCGCTTAAGATCGCGCATGAACACATCTCTAACTATATTCAATCTCATACGCGCATTATATCACAGTTAATAAACATAATAATTAATTGTGTCGATTACTTCACACAAAAAAAGAAGCCGAACCAAAGTTCTGCTTCTTAGTCTTAATGCGTTTCTTAGTACATTCCACCCTGTGGCATTGGTGCAGCAGGTGGTGCTGGCTCCTTAATCATTGTGATGCCAGCCTCTGTTGTCAGGAGCATTCCTGCAACACTTGCAGCATTCTGAAGAGCTGATCTTGTAACCTTAACTGGGTCTACGATACCAGCCTCGATCATATCCATATACTCCTCAACTGCAGCGTTGAATCCAACATTGCCCTCAGCGTCCTTAACAGCAGCAACTACTACGCTACCCTCAAGACCTGCATTAACAGCAATCTGTCTTACTGGCTCCTCAAGTGCTCTCTCGATGATCTTAGCACCAGTTCTCATATCGCCTTCCTGCTGGTCAGCATATGCCTTAACAGCAGCGATTGCTCTGCAAAGTGCTGTACCACCACCAGCAACGATACCTTCCTCAACTGCAGCTCTTGTTGCGTTGAGTGCGTCCTCAAGTCTGAGCTTCTTCTCCTTGAGCTCTGTCTCTGTAGCAGCACCAGCGTTGATTACTGCAACACCGCCAGCGAGCTTAGCCAGTCTCTCCTGGAGCTTCTCTCTATCGAACTCAGAAGTTGTAACCTCGATCTCATTTCTGATCTTAGCGATTCTAGCCTCGATCTCAGTCTTGTCTCCCTGACCGTTAACGATAACAGTCTTCTCCTTGTTAACCTTAACGCTTCCAGCCATACCGAGCATGCCCATGTGAGCCTCGCTGAGCTCATATCCAAGCTCTGAGCTGATTACTGTACCGCCGGTGAGGATTGCGATATCCTCCATCATAGCCTTTCTTCTATCACCGAAGCCAGGAGCCTTAACAGCAACAACATCGAGTGTTCCTCTGAGCTTGTTAACTACGATAGTTCCGAGAGCCTCACCCTCCATATCATCGCAGATGATGAGCAGGCTTCTTCCAGCCTTCATGATTGCCTCAAGAAGTGGAACGAGCTCCTGAATGTTAGTAATCTTCTTGTCTGTGATGAGCACCATTGGATTCTCCATAATAGCCTCCATAGTGTCTGTGTTGCTCATCATATATGGTGAGAGGTATCCTCTGTCGAACTGCATTCCCTCAACAACCTCAAGTGTTGTATCGAGAGTCTTTGACTCTTCAACAGTGATAACTCCATCCTTGCCAACCTTGTCCATAGCCTCAGCGATGAGTGCTCCGATCTCCTCATCAGCAGCTGATACTGATGCAACCTGAGCGATGCTCTCCTTGTCCTGAACCTGAACAGCTGAGCTCTTGAGGTAGTCAACTGCTGCATCAACAGCGCCAGCCATACCCTTCTTGAGTACCATTGGGTTAGCTCCTGCTGTTACGTTCTTGAAGCCCTCTCTTACGATAGCCTGAGCGAGCAGTGTAGCAGTTGTTGTTCCGTCTCCTGCTACATCGTTAGTCTTAGTAGCAACTTCCTTAACGAGCTGCGCTCCCATGTTCTCAACCTGATCCTCGAGCTCAACCTCCTTAGCGATTGAAACACCGTCGTTAGTGATTAGTGGTGAACCGAAACCTCTCTCGATGAGAACGTTTCTACCCTTAGGTCCAAGTGTGATCTTTACTGTATCCGCAAGCTTGTCTACTCCGGCAAGCAGCTTTCTTCTTGATTCTTCTCCGTACCAAAGCTCTTTAGCCATGTTTCTATTCCTCCTGTATTACTAGTCCTCAATTACTGCGAGAATATCTCTCTGTGCGATTACTGTGTACTCTTCTCCCTTATACTTGAGCTCGTTGCCGCCGTACTTTGAGAATACAACAACATCGCCTACCTTGAGCTCCATTGGCTCATCAGCTGTTCCAGGTCCTACAGCAAGAACCTCTGCCTGCTGTGGCTTCTCCTTAGCGCTTCCAGAAAGGATGAGTCCGCCCTCAGTCTTCTCGATAGCTTCCATCTTCTTGATTACTACTCTTGCTCCGAGTGGTCTGATTCCAATGCTCATTATTGCCTCCTTATATGTAATTGAAAATATATTGTTCTTTCCGTTTGTTAGCACTCTTCGTATATGAGTGCTAAACACTATAGAGTATTCTACTCAGCCTCACCTGCTCTGTCAAGTTAAATCTTGATGTTTCGATAGTGATTGAACAGGTACTGCTGTGCGATTCCGCCGTACTCCCCGAAGCGTTCAGCTGCATACTTCTGCATGCCCTTAACATCCTTCTCATCGAAGCCGTATAGGTCATTCATCAACTTCTTCACCCAGGTATCTATAGGAAAAGCATCAAGCTGTCTCAATCCGAAAAGTGCAATACAGTTCGCAACCTTAGGCCCTACGCCGTGATATGCCAGTACCGCATCATAATCCGCGGGCTCACCCTCTTCAGCGAAGCGCTGTGCTGCGCGCACGATGTATTCGCTTCTGTATCCAAGCTTCAGCTCTGCTAACTCAGACACCTCTGCCCTCGCAAGTCTCTCTACACTTGGAAAAGCATATAGCTTCAGACCGCAGATTTCCTCTGCTTCCGAAATCTCTTCTCCGAATCGCTCGCATATCGCTTCGATGCACTTCTTGATTCTTGGAATATTATTATTCTGCGACACGATGAAGGATATCAGTGTCTCAAAGAAATTCTGTCTTAGAATTCTGATACCGTATCCACTCTCTGTCGACTGAAGAAGTTCAGGGCTCTCATCCACGAGTAACTTCTTAATATCGCCATAATCTGTAGCAAGATCGAAATAATCCGCCCAGAACTCACGGCTGCCACCACTGGCCTTCAAAGAAAGAAGCCCGGCAGACTCATCAAGATCAGCCAGGCATGCATATTCTCCAGCAACTCCATAATATTTGCCACCATCTGTCGGTCTCCACCTGAAGCACTGACCACAGTCAAAGACGTGTTCAAGATTCATATCGCGGATTCCGTCAAATCTGTATTCAACCATTCTATCTGCCTCCATGCAGTTCAGCCTCGCTCTTACAGAGCTCGGTGATACTTATGTTAACCTTCTTAACTACGAAGGATGTTATCTCCTCAATTGCCTCATCGATGCACTGCTGGAAGGCTCTGCAGTTGCCCACAACGTTGTCATCGTAGAGCATTCTGACATTGATATCTATGTTCATTCTGTCCTCACGTCCACTGTGATGGAACTTGCGAATATCGATGCAATCGCAGAAATCATCAGCAACAATCTCGACGATGTCTCGAATTGCTCTCGAGCTGATGCTGAACTTACCGAAGTAACTGAACTGCGGTCTTACAACCGTGATATCCCTGTCCTCGTTGTATTCCTTGTTCGAACTATTGACAAGCTTGCGCAGGTGCTGAAGCGGATTGATGAAATATCCCGAGAAAGCCATCTTGAGCTCACCCATAGGCGCAGGAATAACGTGATTACCCTCGTCATGTCTGCTGTGATAAGCAATCGTCCTCTGCTCCTCAGTTGTGTAATCCTCAATGTACAGCCTCTCGTCCGGCTTGTGCAAGTGAAGAGACTCGGTGATCCAATCGACCATCTTGTCAGAGGTTCCAAGAATCATCAGGCGCTTAGGCTTGCAGCGTTCGATAGCCTTTCTCACAGGCTCGGCATCCTTCTCGTAGGTAAAAAGTGCTGCCTTGACAGCACCTGTCTTAGTCGAGCATTTCTTAGCTGACGAGCCGGCCATAACCTTGCCCTTGTAGATGAACAAACCGTCATCAATAATGCCATCAATATTCTTCTCAACGCAGATTCGGGTAGCCTGATAGCTCTTACCAGTTCCGCTCTTACCTGTAAATGATATGATTTCCATAGCTTCTGTACCAACACAAAATAGTTTACTTTCGAACAATTAGAGTGTATACTAAAAATCGGAAAGTTTCAAATTTATAAGGAGGAAAAACCAATGGCTTACAAGATCACTGATGAGTGCATCGGATGCGGAGCTTGCGCTAGCGGATGCCCTGTAGACGCTATCGCTGAGGGAACACCTTACGTAATCGATGCTGATGCATGTATTGACTGCGGAGCTTGCGCTGGTGCTTGCCCAGTTGGCGCACCTGTTGAGGCATAGTTTCAACATAAACTCAATATTTATGCATAAATGAAAAAATCCCGTAGCTTACGCTACGGGATTTTTATTTGTTCTTATCTACTACTTTGACTCACTGATGCTCTTCATCTTGAATGAGAGTGTGTGGAGTCCATCGCTTAAGTGAACCGACTCAAGAGCAACACTCTTTGGAATCTCGAGATCGATTGGTGCGAAGTTCCAAATACCTGATACTCCAGCATCAACGAGAAGATCTGCCACCGCCTGTGCATTCTCTCTGTTAACGCAGATTACACCTACATCAACATTGTTCGCTTCTACAAACTCACGAAGACCCTCTATATCCTGTACAATTACGTCGTTGCACTCTGTACCAATTACTGCTGGATTCGCATCGAAGATTCCGATGATGTTGAATCCAATCTTGTAGTAGTATGTGTAGTTCGCAATTGCCTTACCGATATTACCAGCTCCGATAACTACAGTCTTGTACTCTCTGTCGAGTCCAAGAATCTCGTTAACCTTACCAAACAGATAATCTACGCTATATCCATAGCCCTGCTGACCGAACTCACCAAATGTGTTGAGGTCCTGTCTGATCTGTGATGCTGTGAAACCGATGATGGCACTCAGCTCGTTTGAAGAAATCTTCTTAACCCCCTGTCTCTGAAGCTGACCGAGGTATCTTCTGTAGACAGGAAGTCTCTTAATAATTGCATTAGAAATACGCGGTGTTCTCATATGTTCATCCCTCAATAGTCAATATCGTGCGTTAAGTAGTAATTTGCGGTGTTGTTGAGTATGTCTTACTTGTTCTCCTCAACGAAAGCAACGATATCGCCAACTGTAGCGAACTGCTCAGCAGCCTCATCTGGAATCTCGATTCCGTACTCCTCCTCAACTGCGAGGATAACCTCAACTGCGTCGAGTGAATCTGCCTCAAGATCCTTCATGAGATCTGTATCTGCTGTGATGAGATTAGCGTCTACGTCGAGCTGCTCTACGATAATATTCTTAATTGTATCAAAAACCATAATAATATCCTCCTGGTTACGTCTTTATTCTCTGCCCGTTACATTGTAACACTTATGTCGAGATTTTCAAGATTTTGTTTCGTAAATTATAACGAGAAGAATTCTTCATACATCTCATCGAGCTTCGCGATGAATTCTTCATGCTGCTTCGATGCCTCTCTCATATAATATGAGTTTGTCGCATTCTCAGGCTCGCACATCTCCACCTCGAGCTCTGCGATGTCTGCTTCAAGCTGATGAATTGCATTCTCCAACTCTTCAGCTCTTCTTCTGTTCCTTCTTTCGTCAGCCTCCTGCTGCTTGCGAAGCTGTCTCTCTTCTTCGGCACTGAGCGGTGCTCCATCTTCCTTAGCCTCTTCCTTAGAAGACTCAAGAAGTTCCTCCTCCCAGGCCTCCATTGCAGCTTTCTTCTCGAGATAGTAATCGAACTTACCCTTGTATTCGACAATTCCATCTGGAGTAAGCTCGAGAATTCTATCTGGAAGCTTACTGAGAAGATATCTGTCGTGGGATACGATAATCATCGTTCCCTCGAACTCAGCGATAGCATCCTCTACTACCTCCTTCGACTCGATATCGAGGTGGTTAGTAGGCTCGTCAAGTACCAGTGTGTTTGCGCCCGAGAGCATAAGCTTCAGCATTGAGAGCTTAGCCTTCTCTCCTCCTGAGAGCGTTCCTACAGTCTTGAAGACATCGTCTCCGAAGAAAAGGAACCTTCCAAGCAGTGAGCGCATCTCCGTATCCGTATACAGGTGATATGCATTCTTCATCTCTCCAAGTACAGTCTCGCTCTCGTCGAGCAGGAGCTGTCCCTGATCGTAGTAACCGAAGTCTACATTGTATCCAATCTTCAGGTATCCATCATCAGCCTTCTCATCTCCGATGAGGATCTTTAGCAGAGTAGTCTTACCTGTTCCGTTATCTCCTATGATGCAGACGGTCTCGCCCTTCTTGATATCGAGGGCAACATTGTCGAAGAGTTTCTTCTCTCCGAAGCTCTTGCTGAGGTCCTCTGCAATTACAACATCGTTACCGCTCTTATAATTAGTATCGAAATCCAGCTTGAATTTGGCATTTCTGATTGTAGGCTTGTCAACAAGTTCGAGCATTGCGAGTCTCTTCTCACGCGACTGGGCCCTCTTGACGAGGTGCTCAGTTCCGTGCTGCTTGAAGCGACGGATGATCTCCTCCTGTCTTGCAATCTCCTTCTGTTGCTTCTCGTACTCTCTTCTCATAACCTCGAGGCGCTCCTCCTTCTTCACAAGGAATTCGGAGTAGTTACCTCTGTACTCAACGAGAGTACCATCTGTCATATCAAAGATTCTATTGACAAGTCTATCAAGGAAGTATCTGTCGTGAGATACGACCAGAATAGTTCCACTGTAATTCTTAAGATAAGTCTCGAGCCAGTCTAGCATGCGAAGGTCGAGGTGGTTAGTAGGCTCGTCAAGCATGAGAATATCCGGCTTCTTGAGAAGCATGCAAGCCAGCGCAAGTCTTGTTCTCTCTCCGCCGCTTAGCGTCTCAATCTTCTTGCTCTGCATAGCCTCATCGAAGCCCATATGCTTGAGCACTGCCCTTAACTCACTCTTATAAGTATATCCGCCAGCCTTCTCGTACTCCTCCATCAGACCAGAGTATCTCTCGAGGTCTCTGTCGAAGGTACTGCTTGTGTGATCCGAGATTGCTGCAGCCAGTTTCTCGATATCCTTCTCCATCGCGAAGAGGTGCTCGAAATTCTTCTCAGCCTCCTCAATGACTGTACCGCCAGCGAAGAACTGGTTGTGCTGCTTGAGGTAGCCTACGCTACAGCCGTTGCGAATATAGACAGAACCTGACGACGGGCTGGACTCACCTGCGATGATACCGAGAAGAGTGGTTTTACCTGAGCCGTTAGGACCTACAATACCGATACGGTCACCTTTATTGACATTGAAACTGACGTCCTCAAGTACGGCATCAATTCCATATGATTTGTTGATGTCACTTCCTGACATTAAGAGCATCAGTTGTCCTCCTTAGAATTCGAGTCCTGGTACGGCATCCATATCATAGCCTGAACTCTCTCCCTTAAGATGTGCGTAGTATGCGGAGCATGCAATCATTACTCCGTTATCTGTACACAGAATCGGGCTTGGCACGCAGATCTCGATGCCGTGCTTTGCAGCCTCTTCTGTGATGAGTTCTCTGAGTCTTGAGTTGGACGATACGCCTCCAGCCATTACGATTCTCTTCTGGCCGAATTCAAGTGCTGCGCCTACAGCCTTGTTGACAAGCACCTCGACAACTGCCTCCTGGAAGCTCGCCGCGAGATCGTTGACATTGATCTCTCTGCCTGTCTGACGCTCAGTGTTGATGTAGTTGAGAGCCTGTGTCTTGAGTCCGCTGAAGCTGAAGTCGTAGCTTCCATTCTCAAGGTATACTCTCTTGAATGCTACTGCATCCTTATTGCCTGACTTTGCAGCTTTGTCGACTTTAGGTCCGCCTGGATAACCGAGTCCGATTACTCTGGCAACCTTATCGAATGCCTCTCCAGCCGCATCATCTCTAGTACCTCCGAGCTTCTCGCAGGTATTATATTCCTTAACATTGATGATATTCGTATGACCTCCAGATACTACAAGCCCCATAAAAGGTGGCTCGAGCTCAAGGTGCTCGATATAGTTCGCCGCAATATGACCGTGCATGTGGTTGACACCCACGAGCGGAATATCCTTTGCATAGGCGATGGCCTTAGCTGCAGCAACTCCGATGAGGAGCGCACCGACGAGTCCCGGGCCGTATGCGACACCGATGAGGTCTACATCATCGATTGTACAACCAGCCTCCTCGAGAGCCTTGTCGATAACCGCATTGATGTTCTCGAGATGTTTTCTCGAGGCGATCTCCGGCACAACTCCGCCGTACTCTGTGTGAATATCTATCTGCGATGAGATGACATTAGCGAGCATCTCTCTTCCGTTGGCGACAATACCAATCGCAGTCTCGTCACAGCTTGACTCTATTCCCAATGTGATGTGCTTTCCGTTAAGCATTCACTAAGTCCTTTCTGAGTATGAGAGCATCCTCACCGTTGTCGATGTAGTAGCCCTCTCTTCTACCAATCTCTTCAAAACCGAGCTTGCGGTACAGGCTTATCGCCCTCACATTGCTCGGTCTGACCTCAAGGCTGAGTTCCGTTACCGCCTCCGCCTGAAGTCTTCTTATTATCTCTTCCATTATCGCAAGACCGACACGTCTGCCCCTCATACTCTCGCATACCGCGATATTGTTGAGCTGCGCCTCACCCGCAATATTCCATACATCTGTATATCCTGCGAAAATTCCGTCGCATTCTGCGACGATTACTCTCGCCAGACGGTTATTCTCTATGTCGTGCAGTATTGACTCTTCGCTCCACGGCATCGGAAAAGTCGCTTCCTCAAGCACCGCGATTGCTGCTGCGTCCTCAGCTACTGCATCTCTGATGATGATCTCACTCATAGCTACCTGCTGATCTTCTTACTGAGAGTTCCCTCTCTCAGTCTCTGCTCAGCCTCGCTGAGTCTCATATAGTTTGGAAGCAGTTCGCCGTACTCAAGTACATCTCCCGCCTCGCTCTTCTTCTTAGCAATCATAGCCACTTCAGCTGCATGCTGGTATCTGATCTCCTGTGAAGCGAGTGCATAGGTACCTGCCTTAAGCCCTTCGCTTATGATGCTCTCATATGCATCGATGCCATCACCTGTGAAGCAGAGTCTGCCATCGAGTTTCTCTGCCATCTCAAGGATGTCCTCAATCATACACTGCTTCTGCTCAGCATACTCTGTCAGCTCACCATTCTCAATCTTCCAGATTCCACCATAAGTCTGGCGGCGTCTCGCATTGATAATTGAGCATATATATGTGCATCCTTCAGCCTCAGCATAAGCCTTCGCTCTCAGAGCCATCGCCTCAAGGGATGACACAGAAATGCAAGGAAGCCCCAAAATCTGAGAGAGAGTCCTTGCTGTTGTCACTCCTATTCTGATACCCGTGAATGATCCCGGGCCCACTGATGCAGCCACATGTGTGATATCCTTCTTAGCTGCGCCAGCCTTGCTGATGCTCTCATCTGCAAGATGGATGATGTCCTTGAGATGATTCTTTTCTGAGGAAGAAGATGATGCACTTACTTTGCCGGATTCGTCAATTACTGCGGCAGAGCCGTATCTGCCCGTTGTCTCCAGTGCAAGAATCAGCATATCGTAAGCATCCTTTCTCCGTCATTATCTGTATACTCTATTCTGATCAGAATCGCATCTTCAGGCATTACAGACAGAACGATGTCCGCCCATTCGACGATGCAAAGACCGTCACCATCGAAGAACTCATCACCTCCGATATCGAGCAGTTCCTCTCCGTCCGAGAGTCTGTAGACATCGAAGTGATAGAGTGGAAGCCTTCCACTTGAATACTCCTTCACGATGTTGAAGGTAGGGCTGCTGACTGTCTCGGTCACGCCCAGCCCTCTTGCGATATACTTGCTGAGTGCTGTTTTGCCTGTACCAAGGTCACCCACAAGGCCGATAACATCGCCTGGTTCTGCGTTCTGAGCAAGCATAAGACCGAAGGCCTCGGTCTCTGTTTCATTCTTTAATATTATTGTCTTACTTTGAAGTGTTTCTTTCATTATGCAGGAATCCCGAAATTCTCTTATAGAGTACGAATGTAAGAACTGAGTTAGCTCCTGCCTTCAGGAAGTTGAAGAGGATAATCAGCGGCAGCATGCTTAAGATTGCCTCCTTAGGTACTCCCATGAATGCTGATGTCACGAAGATATTCATGATGCACATGATGATGATTGTCAGAATAACTCCGATAACCAGCGCCTTCGCAGCAGTCTTTCTAGTCTTACTTCTGTTGTAAAGTGTACCGATTACTGTAGCAACAATTCCTGTCGCGATGAAATGCATTACAAAGCCATAGATTCCATCTCCACCCATCAGGAATGCCTGAATGAAGCATACGATGAATGTAACGATGAGTCCTGGAATTGGTCCATAAGCGAAAGCTGTGATGTAGATAGGCACATCCGCTGGATTATATACCAGGAATGGCATTGGCGGGAATGGGATTCTCACCATAGTTACCAGTACTAAAGATATAGCTGTCATAAGAGCCAGCTTAACGAGAAGCTGTGTGCTCATTCTGTTATTTCTCATTGGGATTGTCTTCCTTTAAGTTATTATTTCTATCCGCAGATGTTCTCGATTGCACGAGCGTAGATTCTCGCCATCTTGTAGAACGACTCGATACTCATGCACTCGTCAGCCTGATGCATTGTGTCAGGCTCTCCTGGGAAAAGGCCTCCATAGGCCAGTGTGTTCTTCAGGAGTTTCGCGTATGTTCCGCCACCGATGACCAAAGGCTTGTTCTCTGTGTCGCCAGTCTCCTCAACATATGCATCCATAAGTTTAACTACCATTGGATGCTCGAGTGAGAGGTAGATTGGATCCTCGCCCATTGTCTTGACTATGCCTATGCGAGTCTTCTCGCAGGTCTGCTCGATGCCCTCATATACCTGCTCTTCTGTGCATGTAACAGGGTATCTTATGTTCACAGTTACTGAGGCCATCTCCTCGTTGAAGCTCGCCATTCCGACATTCCATACCAGCTTGCCTGATGGCTCGTCCTCAAGAGCACAGCCCATATTCTCACCGTGAAGATTGAATCCAATATATTCGTTGTAGAATGCGATGTATTCATTGACCTCTTCGTTGGCAAACTGCAGTCTTCCAAGGAAGTCAAGCAGTATGCTGATAGCATTGACGCCGAGCCATGGCTGCGCACCATGAGCCGCTACGCCTGCCGCCTCGATGGCCATAGACGAACCCTGTTTTCTCGCTTTGACTTCGAAACCTGTCTCCGAAGAGTACTGTTCAGCTCTCTCTTTGATAGTCTCGTACATAGCGCTGTCTGTTGTAGCAACGACTGCTCTAGCTGAAGCAGGCACCGCATTTGGTGCAGTTCCTGCCTGAAGCTTAGTGAGTCTCAGGCCGTCTTTGAATCTGCCAGGGTTAAGCTTCTGTGAGAGATCGAAGAAGAGGATTCCCTTCTCTCCGTGAATCAGAGGGAACTCACCATCTGGTGTGAATCCGAGGTCAGGCATTCCCACATTCTCGATATAATGCTCCATGCCCACTTTGTTAGTCTCCTCATCGAGACCGAGCACGAGTCTGATATTCTTCTTAGGCTTGAAGCCAGCCTCCTTGAGAGCTTTCATAGCGTAAAGGCTTGCCACAAGAGGACCCTTATCGTCGGATACGCCTCTGCCGTAGATTCTGCCATCCGCAATTCTCGCTGTGAATGGATCTGAAGTCCAGCCTGTGCCCTCAGGAACTACATCGAGGTGTCCTACGATTGCGAAGTTCTCAGCCTTCGCTTCCTCTGACTTGAATTCGATATGACCACCGTAGTTATCGTCGTTGAGTGTATCGAAGCCGAGATTGCTTCCGAGCTCTAACATATGCTCAAGAGCCTTCTGCGGGCCTCTACCGAAAGGATACACTTCTCCGTCGGTAGTTCTCACTGCTTCGGTCTCAACACTGTTGATAGCAACAGACTCCTTGAGTGCGGCTAGCATATCGTCTTTATATGTATCAAGTATCTCAAGATAATTCATTATTCGATTGCTCCAATGCTTCCGGCATGAGATGTATCCTTTGTTACATAGTCAGATACGATCTTGCCGTCTTTGATAGTTGCGATATTTACGTGTCTGATTGTGTTACCCATCTCATCAAACTCGAAAACCCCAGTTGCTCCGTGGACACCTGTGAGCTTGAGTAATGCATCTCTAATTGCCGGACCCTTAGTTGACTTAGCGTAGTTGATTGCATTCATCAGCAGAAGGTATGAATCGTATCCAAGCGCAGCATTCTGAGTTGGCATATCATCTGAACCGTACTTGGTTGCATACTCAATGATGAATCTCTGAGTCTCAGCAGTAACACTGTCTGTTGTGATATTGTCCTCATTAATTACTGTATCGTATGGGAAGGCGAACTTATACGCCTGATGCTTCTTAGTCATATTGACGAAATCCGCAGTTCCCCACGCCTTTGTTCCGATAATTGTGAGTCCTCTGAGGCCCTTCTTCTCAGCAAGCGTGAGGAATGAATCCATCTGGTCTGTTGTCAGTGGAAGGAAGACAGTATCCGCACCAGACTTCTGAATCTCCTTGATGAGAGGCTTCCAGCTGTCGTTAGTGATTGTTGTATTCGTTCTAAGCACAACAGGATTTGTCTTCTTCTTGCCGAGCATATCCTTGAGCTTATCATCGAAGCCGTCAACTACAGCAGTAACTGTACTGTCGTTCTTGATGTCTACGATAGCAATGTTATTTGACGCAAGATGCTTATATGCGTACTCAGCAATTCCCGCACCCATCTGAGCGTCCGTGATGCACGCTCTGAAATAGAATCCGTTATCCTGTGTGACAAGCGGATTAACAGCAGATGGTGTGATAGTTGGAATTCTCGCCACACCGACGAACTCCGAAGCAATCAGTGATGATGCCTCTCCACAGCTTCCGATGATAGCAACAGGTTCCATCTTAATCAGGTTCTCAATAGCAGTCTTAGCCGACTTGGTATTGGACTGCGTATCTACCTTGATTAGCTCAACATTGTATCCGTTAACATTGTTATATATGCTGTTTGCAAGCTCGATACCCTTGATCTCAGCCGCTCCAATCTCTGCATCAGAACCAGTCTGTGGTTCGAATACACCAATGTAGATTGTGTTACCATCGTTCTTCTGTGGTTCATCGATAAAAGTGTATCTGAAATTATCGAAGGTTGTGCATCCTGTCATAGCCAGTGTGCACATCGCCATCAGCATTATGAGTGATATTAGTTTCGTTCTTCTACCAGTCTTCACGCTTAAGAGCCTTTCTAATCTCATCAGCAGTCTCCATATAATTAATGGATCCCCTCAGATGCGATGAGCCGTGCATACCCTTGGTATACCAGCCCACATGCTTCCTCAGTTCCTTGACTGCACTAGTTTCGCCTTTGAGCTCAATGAGCCCGTCGAAATGCTTGAGAAGCATCTCTATCTTCTCAGCTGAATCTGGTGGAGCCGGTAGCTCCTCACCCCTGTACAAGGCATCCAGATCTCTGAATATCCACGGATTGCCAAGTGCGCCTCTTGCGACCATTACCATATCGCAACCGGTCTCCTTCATCATTCGGATTCCGTCCTCGGCCTTCATGACATCTCCATTGCCGATAAGAGGGATATTAATCGCCTCTTTAACCTGTCTGATTATGTTCCAGTCAGCACTGCCATTGTAGTACTGCTCTCTGGTTCTTCCGTGCAGGCATACAGCAGATGCACCCGCACTTTCAATTGCCTGCGCAACTTCAACAGCATTGATACTGTCAGATGATACTCCCATTCTAATCTTACATGTAACAGGCTTCGAGCTGTTATCAACAGCCGCCTTAGTCACATCGTAGATGAGTTCAGGATTCTTGAGAAGCGCAGAACCATCTCCGTTCTTGAAAACCTTAGGTACTGGGCAACCCATATTGATGTCGAGCACAGCATTGCTGAGATCATCCAGTTTTCTCGCTGCATATGCGATAATCTCAGGTTCGCTTCCGAATATCTGAATTGCGGTTGGACCAGCAGTCTCCTTGATGTAAAGGAGCTTGGCTGTATTCCTGTCTCCGTAATACAGACCCTTAGCACTCACCATCTCTGTTACAGTAAGCGCCGCGCCCATATCCTCACACATCTCCCTCATTACCGCATCAGTTATTCCAGCTAGCGGTGCGAGTATGAACGGATTCTTCAGTTCAAGCTGTCCTATTCTCGCTTTCTTCATTACTTGTTCTTCCTCTGAAGACCCTTGTTCTTCTCATAGATGAAGAGCAGGCCATCAAGTGTAAGACGCTTGTCGATAACATCGATGCAGTCGATGCCACTATCTACCATATTAGCGAGACCGCCTGTAGCGACAACCTTGATATCGTCAGCATTCTCACCGTACACCTCAACAAGTTCTTTCTTCATGCCGTTGATGATGTACTCCGCAAGACCCATGTGACCGAAGATCAGACCCGCCTGAATGCACTCAGTAGTGTTCTTGCAGATGAATCTTGAAGGTATATCGAGGTCTACATTCGGAAGCTTCGCAGTCTGCTGGAAAAGCGCTGACGCTGAAGTCTTAATACCCGGCGCAATCGCTCCTCCGACGAATTCTCCTCCACTTGTTACTACGCAGAAAGTCGTAGCTGTTCCGAAGTCAACCACAATTACAGGACACTTGAGTCTTGTGTATGCAGCAACCGAGTTGACGATTCTGTCTGAACCTATCTGTCTCGGATCATCGCACTTGATCTTAAGTCCTGTCTTGATACCAGTAGCAACGATGATAGGCTCAAGTTTGAAATACTTGTAGCTCATGTGCTGAAGTGTAAATATGAGCGAAGGAACTACGGATGAGATGATGATGTCATCAATATCACCCGGATCGAGTCCCTCATGGCGGAACATGCTGTCAACCAGTGTTCCATACTCATCAGCACTTCGTCTTGTATCAGTTGTCAGTCTCCATTTTGTGATGAGCTTCTCCCTATCGAACACACCGAGAACGACATTTGTGTTACCTACGTCTACAGCAAGCAGCATCGGTCTATTGCTCCTCCAGTCTCTTGATAGCCAGGGCCATAGTAAGTCCTGGGATAATTCTGTTACCAGTCATCTCAGCTCCGAGGATCTCATTGATTCTCTTGAGTCTGTACTGAACTGTATTATTGTGGATGCACATGAACTCAGCAGTCTTGTTGGAGTTCATTCCAGCATCCAGAATGAATGTAGCTACTGTATCGAGCAGCAGCTTACCCTTGTTAGCAGATACCTCTCTGCCGAATGGCTCGAGAAGGTCGAGGTACATCTTCTTGAGTGAAGTGTTACCTGTCTGAATATTGATGCAATCGCATACCATTGACATCTCGTACTTCGAGAATACTCTCTTATATGGGAATACAACCTCAACGAAACGCCAAGTCTTGTTGATGAGTCTGAAGCCCTCAACTGCAGCGTCGAGCGTCTCGATTCCTGTGATGTGGAAGAGTCTTACGTCCTTGCGTCCGCTCTTAATCTCATCGTACATCTCGATGCATCTCATCTTGATCTCATGAGCCTGCTCGTTAGCTCCATTGTGGTATACCATGCCGTAGAGATCGTGTCCATCACTGAGTGTCAGCAGATTGAACTTGTACTGACGCTTGTACTCATCGATAACCTCAAGAACCTCAGCAGGGTCAACCTCACCCGCGTAGAATACGCTTGCGAACTTGCAGCCCTTGAGTCCAGCCTCCTCGAGGAGTGTGTAGCAGAAGCTCATATCGCCTCTTACTGCTGACTTGATGAATTCAGCTCTTGAGTCTCTCTCTGGTGTGTACTTCCACATACCGATAGCGAGCTCGATGATCTCAGCAAGCTTTCTCATCTCTATTGCAGAGTAGTTATCCTCGTTGTCTACTACCATAAGGATGTACTTCTGATCGTTAATCTCGATGTATCCCCAGTAGCTGATGATGCCCTCGATCTCAAGTCTTGTGAACGAGTTCTCGTGAAGAGCATCCTGTGTTCTTGCAATCTGAATTGCATCGTCAATTGTAACAACGTGTCTTGTTTCAATTGTCAGAATTGGATTAAACTCTGCGGTCATAAGAACAGCCTGATAATCATTGTACAGAGCCGCCTCCTTTAGCGCCACTGGGAAGCTGCTGTGCTTCTCGAAGTTCAGGAGGTGGAAAATTGTATTATTAAGGATATTATCGCTGTAGTTGTGGCCGTAGAGAACCTTATCAAGAACCTGCTCGATGAGCATTGCGTACGTTACTCTGCCATCGTCCTCGATTGTGATGATGATAAGACCGTTCTCCTCAGCAGCATCAATTACTCTCTGGTCAACCTTCTTGACACCGTGCTCGTTAAGATAGATTACGAGTGCTGCTACACCCCTCTTACCGAGGCCTGCAACAGCCTTGCACTGTGCATCAATGTCATCCTTCTGATTCCAGAAGTGGGTTACTACCATCTGCTCTCTGACACCATTACGCTCTACGCCGTTATCGAGGTCATCCTCGTCAAGAACCGACACTGTACGAACCCTTCTGTCGCTTTTTCTCTCGCATGAAATTACTTCGCATCCTGCAAAAGCTTCTAATTTCAAGCAATCTTCAACTGTGATTCTCATACCTTACTCCTGTGAATTGTCTTCTTTCTCATTGCTATCAGCGATAACGTCTTCTTCTACTTTCTCAGTTGTCTTTGTTTCTGCAGTCTGCTCTGGCTGCTCTGGTCTAGCAAGCTTTCTTGCTGAGTCTTTGGTCAGAGTCTTCGGCTTGGCTGTTGCTCTCTTGTACATCTCGTAGCCAACTCGGTCCTCTTCCTCGTCAGCTCCCACTGTTACATACTGATCTGACTGTCTGTCGAGTTCAACCTTGAGAGCCTCTCTAGCTCTCTGGAGTTCTTCCTCCTCGAGTCTTGCAGCCTCCTTAGCCTCTTCCTCGTTGTTCTTCTTAATCTCTTCTTCTTTAACCTTGACCTGTGCCTGAAGCTCCTCTGGGCTAAGCTCACCCTTGTACAGAGCCTCGAACTGCTCTCCGTCAAGTGTCTCTACGAGAAGCAGCGCCTGCGCAACTCTCTCGAACGCATCGTCATGCTCAACGAGAATTTTTCTTGTCTCTTCGTAGCACTCCTCGAGAATGCGCTTAACTTCCTTGTCGATTGTTGATGCAACCTCTTCTGAGTAGTTCTGTCTTGATGAGAAATCTCTACCAAGGAATACTTCCTCTCCTGTATTGAAGCTTACTGGACCGAGCTTCTCGCTGAAGCCGTAGTCAGTAATCATACTTCTTGCAGTCTGTGTTGCCCTCTGCAGATCATTGCTAGCTCCTGTGCTGATATCATCGAGCTTAAGCTCCTCAGCAACTCTTCCTCCAAGCAAGTGCTTAATTGAATTGAGCATATGACCCTTTGTCGCAAAGAATCTATCCTTCTCAGGAAGCCACATTGTGAAGCCTCCTGCTGTTCCTCTTGGGATGATTGTAATCTGATGTACAGGATCTGAATCCGGAGTTGCTCTCATTACGATTGCGTGACCAGCCTCGTGGTACGCAGTGAGCTTCTTCTCCTCATCAGAGATGACTCTTGACTTCTTGGCAGGTCCTGCCATTACCTTAGTTGTTGCCTCCTCGATCTCGTCCATTCTGATCTTGATTCCGTTTCTTCTCGCTGTGAGAAGCGCTGCCTCGTTAATCAGATTCTCGATATCTGCCGGTGAGAAGCCAGCTGTTCTCTTAGCGAGAACGTCGAGCTTAACATCTTCATCGAGTGGCTTGTTCTTAGTGTACAGCTTGAGGATCTCCTCTCTGCCCTTGACATCTGGCATTCCGATGACAATCTGTCTATCGAATCTGCCCGGTCTCAGAAGAGCAGGGTCGAGTACGTCAGGTCTGTTAGTTGCAGCAAGGATGATGATACCGAGATTGCCGTCGAAACCATCCATCTCAACGAGGAGCTGATTAAGTGTCTGCTCTCTCTCATCATTACCACCGCCAAGTCCTGCACCTCTCTTACGACCTACTGCATCAATCTCATCAATGAATACAATACATGGAGCATTCTTCTTTGCCTCTGTGAAGAGATCTCTAACTCTTGACGCACCAACTCCGACGAACATCTCTACGAAGTCAGAACCTGAGATAGTGAAGAATGGTACGCCAGCCTCGCCAGCTGTCGCCTTAGAGATATAAGTTTTACCAGTACCAGGTGAACCTACGAGCAGCACACCCTTAGGGATCCTCGCACCAAGCTTTGTGTACTTCTGTGGGCTCTTGAGGAAGTCGACAATCTCTTCGAGCTCCTGCTTCTCCTCCTCAAGACCAGCAACGTCATCGAAAGTAATCTTCTTGCCGCCGCCCTTGTACAGTCTCGCCTTATTCTTACCGAACTGGAATGCCTGCTTGTTGCCACCCTGATTCATCAGGAAGTAGAACAGGAAGAGCATTGCCACAATCATGAGAATTGTCGGCAGAATGTTAAGCAAGCTAAAGTCGCTCTGTGGTGGATCACTATCCATCACGAGTTCCTTAGCCTCAAGCTGCGGGTAGATGTACTTCTCCTCCAGCCAGTTAATCTCGAGGGCTGAAGGTGCATAAGCAATCTCGACATTGCCATTCTTCTTAGTTCCAGTCAGCTGTCTGTCAGTGATGTTGATCTTCTCGAAGTCACCTGCCTCAAGATGTGATGCAAACTGAGAGAACTTGACCTCCTTTGTCTCTGTTGTTGTCGCCATATCCTTATAGAAATATGCGGCACCGAGAACCATTAAGAAAATAAGTATGTACGCGCCAAATCCGCGACCAAATTTCTTCAAATCATTTACCTCTTCTAATTTTTTGTGTTGAAACTACAAATTAACACTTATTTTACCATAGTGATTCAAGCAGTTCAATAAACAGCACCCTCTCTGTCGTGTCGCTTATCTGATATTTCTGTGAAAATCTGCCGTTCTCTCTGTGTCGTGCAGATGACATCTGCGCATTAGGAACGATCCACAGAATCTCGCTTCCGATAGCTACCACGAGAATCTTGTCTCTCTCCGACTGAACGATCTTCTCGTCCACGAAGAAGTCCTGCAGTTTCTTGCTCTTGCCGTCCTTGATAGGGATAAAATCGCCTTCGCGGCGTGTTCTCAGGCACAGGTTTCCTACCTGCCCAGGGTGTACTTCGTTGAAGGCATCAAAGTCGAACGCCGCATATATATCACCCTCTGCAGGATTGAAGTCCTTGCGCATCAGAACCTGCGGCATGAGTCTGAAGTCATCTGCCGGATTCTTCTCCTCTGCAGCTGACTTAGGCATGAACACGAGATTGTCATACTCTCTCTGAGCAATCATTCCACCAGGAAGATCGAGTGATGCAGAAGGGTTGGATGTGTATACGAGATTGAGAAGTGTCAGCACCAGATCATAGCTAGATGCCTCCATAATGCCTACCGCCTTGAGACAGTTGACGATTACTCTTCTGCAGATAGCAACGTGCTGTCCTGCGAGCTCTGTGATATCGAGAACAAGAGCGTCTCTTACTGTATCGAAATCCATATTCTCCGCACAGAAACCGAGAGCCACATCCTCCATAAAGCTGTCATCGATAGCAGCAATCTCTGCGTAACGACGAAGCGCCTGCTTGATATTAGGATTGTAGTTCTTCTCGATATATGGAAGAAGCTTGAGCCTAATCTTATTCCTTGTCACATCAGCAACAGCGTTGCTCTCGTCAATATTCGGACGGAGCTTGTTGACTTTGATATATGTCTCGATATCGTCTCTTGTGACATCGATAAGCGGTCTGATAATCAGGAAACCCGCATCTGACTGTCTCACGGCACTGATTCCAGCGAGTCCATGTACTCCTGTTCCTCTCATAAGTCTCATGAGAACTGTCTCACTCTGATCATCCGCATTGTGTGCGAGTGCGATGAATACATTCTCCGGTCCAATATGATCTGCAAGCTGAGCGGCTGCGTCATCGAAAATCTGATATCTTGCCATTCTTCCAGCCTCTTCTGTTGATATACCGAGCTCATCTGCCATCTCCTGACAGTCAATCTCGTACACGAGGCAATCGAGGTCCATCTTCTCACATATCTCAATTGCGCGAGCCTGCTCCTCATCAGCTTTCTCACCTCTCAGATGGTGGTTGACATGAACTGGAACGAGCGTAAGTGACATTGAGTCGGCGAGTTCGTTCAGCGTATGCAGAAGACAGAGTGAATCTGGTCCGCCTGAGAATCCAACGACGATTACCGCACCCTCGCTTACGATTCCCGAACCCTGTACTCTATCTAATACGCTGGCTGCTATTCTGTTGTTCTCCTCAGCACTTCTCTTAGTATCTGCCATAACTACCTCTCAAATATAACTATTCTATGATGTCAAAGAATCTGCATCCGTTTGCGAGCAACTTCTCCGCTGTCTCGTCGAAGCTCATAGACTTGAGCACTGCCATTCTTCTCACAACATGCTCCACATATGGAGACTTGTTAGGTCTACCTCTGAATGGTTCTGGTGCAAGATATGGTGCATCTGTCTCTGACATTAGATATTCAATTGGAACTGCAGCTGCTACCTCAGCTGCCTTCTTGCCGTTCTTGAAGCTAATCGGACCGCCGAGAGAGATTGTCGCACCGAGCTTGACGTACTCGAGAGCGAGTTCCTTCGATCCGCTGTAGCAGTGAAGCTGAACTCTTGCATCTTGAACTTCCTCGCCAGCTTCATTAAGTCTCTTAGGGAACCAGCTCAGTCTCTCCTCGCTGAACGCTCCCTCTTCAAGCAGAATGTCCATTGTCAGTTGGTTCGCATCTCTTGTGTGAATCATGATTGGCATCTTGAGCTCGTTGGCGAGTCTTATCTGCTTGCGGAAGAGTTCAATCTGATCTTCCTTATTATCCTTACCGTAGTAGAAGTCGAGTCCGATCTCACCAATTGCCTTAACCTTTGGGTGGGCTGACAGCTTGCGGATTTCTTCTATGTCCTCATCTGTTACAACGCTGGCGTGTTCCGGATGGATTCCGACAGCAGCGTAGCACCAGTCATAATCTTCCGCATCGCGGATAGCCTGCAGGGAAGAAGCGACGCAGTCGCCTACATCGATGATGTATCGAACCTTGGATGAAGTAATCTCCTCTGCGAGAGCAGCGCGCTCCTCGGCAGAGTATTCTTCGAAATTCAAATGTGTGTGTGCATCAAAAAGCATAGTGCTCCCTCTTATTAAATAAAGGGCCTCGATAATATCTCGAGACCCTTATTGATAGTGAATAATTAGTTTGCCTTACCGATTTCCTCGAGTGCTGCAAGTTCCTTCTCAATGTCGAGTCTTGGGAAGAGCTGCTCGCCCTTGCTTACCTTAACGCCGTCCATCTGATAGAACTCGAATGCATCCTCCCATACACCCTCAACATCAGCGAGTCCGAGCTGCTCTCTCATTCTATCTGAAGTTGTGTGCATATAAGGGATGATGAGGATTGATACGATTCTGAGTGCCTCGGCGAGGTTTCTCATTACTGTATCTAGCTCGTCCTTCTTGCTCTCATCCTTAGCAAGAGCCCATGGCATCTTCTCGTCGATGTACTTGTTAGCACGTCTTACGAGTGTCCAGATCTCCTCGAGTGCGAGGTTGAACTGGAACTGATCCATCTTCTCCTCAACCTTTGAAGCAACTGAAGTTGCGAGGCTGATGAGTTCCTCGTCAATCTCATCTCTGAGCTTAGCCTCTGGCACAACGCCGCCGCAGTACTTCTCAATCATTGATACTGATCTTGAGAGAAGGTTACCGAGGTCGTTAGCGAGGTCATAGTTCAGTCTCTTGAGCATTACCTCATTTGTGTAGATTCCGTCCTGACCGAATGTGTACTCGCGCAGGAGGAAGTACTTGAGTGAATCGATTCCGTATCTGTCAATCAGAATCTCAGGGTCAACTACGTTGCCCTTTGACTTTGACATCTTACCACCATCGATGAGAAGCCATCCATGTCCGAGAACCTGCTTAGGAAGTGGCTCTTCGATTGACATGAGCATTGCAGGCCAGATGATTGAGTGGAATCTTACAATCTCCTTACCTACAAGGTGAACGTTAACCGGCCAGTACTTCTCGTACAGTTCAGGCTCATCAGGATATCCCAGAGCTGTGATGTAGTTTGAAAGAGCGTCGAGCCATACGTAGATTACGTGGTCCTCGTCGATTGGAACTGGGATACCCCAGTCGAACTCTGATCTTGAGATGCAGAGATCCTCGAGACCCTGCTCGATGAATGCCTTCATCTCATTTCTTCTTGAATCAGGCTGCAGGAACTCAGGATGTGTATCATATAGCTCGAGGAGCTTATCAGCATACGAAGAGAGCTTGAAGAAATATGACTCCTCCTGCATCTTCTTAACTGGTCTTCCGCAGTCTGGGCAACAGCCATCCTCTACCTGTGTCTCAGTCCAGAATGACTCACATGGTGTGCAGTACCAACCCTCGTATGTGCCCTTGTAGATGTCTCCCTTCTTGTACATCTTCATGAAGATGTCCTGGACTCTCTTAACGTGTCTGTCCTCTGTTGTTCTGATGAAGTCATCATAGCTGATCTCCATCTTCTCCCAGAGCCTCAGAATTGTCTCTACGATTGCGTCAACATACTCGATTGGTGTAACACCAGCCTCGTCCGCGCACTTCTCAATCTTCTGTCCGTGCTCGTCTGTTCCTGTGAGGAATCTAACATCGTATCCGCTGAGTCTCTTGAATCTAGCCATAGCATCTGCCATTACCGTGCAGTATGTGTGACCGATGTGAAGCTTAGCACTTGGATAGTAGATTGGAGTGGTGATGTAATATGTACCTTTGTTCTCTGTCATGCTTAATACCTTCTTCTATCTTTAAATTATTATAAATTATTGTCTTAGATCAGCTCTGTGTCTTCCATGCCCCAGTCGGCACCCGTCCAGTCTGCGCTGGTGCAGAGTCTTGCGAAGAGTCTGTCAACAACGATTGCTGTTGTTGCAAGTGCAAGTGATGTACTTGTTACCGCGAAGATGATAATGCCCATGCGAGCTTTCTTTCTTGCGGCGATATCAACTGCCATCTCGAACTCTTTCTTCTTTGCTTTCTGTTCTGCTCTCTTGCTCATACTTGACCCCTTCTATTATGTTTAGTGTAACAAGTCATTTGTGTTATATTATAACAAAATCTCTTGTTTTTACAAGTTTAACTGTGCCTGCAACACAAAAAGAGGCTGTCATAAGACAGCCTCAATTATTCTTATGAAGTTATATTACTTCTGAGCCTTTCCGATCTCAAGACCCTGGTTGAAAGCATCAACGTTAGGCTGGATGAGCTGTGGCTTCTTCTCGAACTTGTGCTCGATTCCCTTGATGATAACCTCTGCAGGTACTGCTTCAGTTGCACCAACGTATACGCCGAGCATAATTACGTTCAGAGCTCTTGGGTTGTTGATGTCAAGAGCCATCTGTGTAACAGGAGCCTTGATAACCTTAATGTCATCTCTCTCGATCTCGTCTGTTACGATTGTGCTGTTGATGAAGAGGTTTCCACCTGGCTTCAGGTTAGGAAGGAACTTGTGGAGTGAAGGTCCGTTCATTACTACAAGGTCCTCGAGCTGGTAGCTTACTGGAGCTCCGATCTCATCATCTGAGATAACTACGAAGCAGTTAGCTGTACCACCTCTCATAGCAGCACCGTATGATGGGAAGAAGCTTACGTTCAGGTCAGTAGCCTCACAAGTTGCCTCTGAGAGCAGCTTGCCCATTGTCATAACTCCCTGTCCGCCGAATCCGGCAATCATCAGATTTCTTTCCATTATTCTGCTACCTCCTAGTCATTCATTCTAAACTCGCCGAGAGGATACTCTGCGAACATCTTCTCTCTCAGGAAATCAAGTGACTCAAGAGCTGAAAGTCCCCAGTTAGTTGGGCAGCTTGTTACGATCTCAACGATTGAGTAACCCTTACCCTCAAGCTGGTTCTGGAAAGCCTTCTTGATGTACTTACGTGTCTTGATTACGTTTGCAGGTGTGTCAACTGCAGTTCTTACGATCATTGTAGGAGCTGTCAGCTGGTTGAGGATCTCGCAAATGTGCATTGGATATCCGTGCTCCTCTGCAGTTCTTCCGCCAGGAGCTGTTGTAGCCTTCATACCGATCAGTGTTGTAGGAGCGAGCTGTCCACCAGTCATTCCGTAGATACCGTTGTTTACGAAGATAACTGTGATGTTCTCACCTCTGTTAGCAGCTGACATTGTCTCAGCAAGACCGATAGCAGCGAGGTCTCCGTCTCCCTGGTATGTGTAAACCAGTGAATCTGGGGATGATCTCTTAACACCTGTAGCTACAGCACCAGCCCTTCCGTGAGCAGCGATCAGCCAGTCGTGTGAAACGTAGAGCTGACCAAGTCCGCAGCAGCCTACTCCCTCAACTCTTACGAGCTTGTCGAGAACACCGAGCTCCTCAGCAGCCTCACCGATAAGCTTGTGAACTGTTGAGTGCATGCATCCTGGGCAGAATGAGTTTACGCAACCCTCCTTAACGCCCTTGGTTCTTGAATATACTTTCTTCATATCTTCAGCCATTACAGTACCTCCTTAATAAGCTCGCGAGCTCCTGCCATAACCTGATCGTTAGTGAGGAGCTGTCCGCCTGATCTCAGGCACTCCTTAACAGGAATTCTTCCGCAGATTGCGTGATCGATATCGAATCTCATCTGTGCTGGGATTGACATCTCAACGTTAAGGATACCCTTAACCTGTGCAGGGTCGAGCTTAGCGAATGCATCGTAAGGGAATGGTGATACTGTGATAGGTCTGATCATACCAGCCTTGATTCCCTCTTTTCTGAGCTCCTTAACGATTACCTTTGAGATACGAGCTGAGATACCGTATGCAGCGAGTACGATCTCTGCATCGTCCATCATGAACTCCTCAACTCTTACGTCCTTGTCCCATGTCTGGTACATCTTAGCTGTCTCGATGTTGTGGATCTCCCATCCATCGCCGATTCCACCAGGCTCGCATGTGTGCTGATCTCCAACTGGGTGACCAACTACTGCTCTGTGTGCCTGCTTAGCTCTGATCTCAGCGATCTCCTCGTCGCTCTTCATTGGTGGGAGGATTACAGGCTCCATCATTGTACCCATAACTCCGTCTGTGAGTACGAGAACTGGGTTCTCATCTCTCTCAGCGAGGTCAAATGCCTCGTATACCATGTCTACGCACTCCTGTACTGTTGCTGGAGCGAGTACGATCATCTTAAATCCACCATTTCCAGAAGCCTTTGTTGCCTGGTTGTAATCCTGCTGTGCAGGCTGGATAGCTCCGATTCCAGGGCCACCTCTCTGTACGTTAACATATACAGCTGGGCAACGAGCTGCTGCCATGTATGATACTCCCTCTGAGTAGAGTGAGATACCGCATGATGATGATGAGCTCATAGCTCTGATACCTGTAGCAGTTGCACCGTACAGCATGTTAACAGAAGCTACCTCTGACTCTCCCTGTACGAATGTTCCGCCTACCTCAGGCATTCTTCTTGCAAAATACTCAGGAATCTCGTTCTGCGGTGTGATAGGATAACCCGCGAAGAAACGACAACCTGCTCTTGTAGCTGCCTCAGCGATAGCCTCGCAGCCCTTCATAAATACACGTTCTGCCATTAGTTTTCTCCTCTCTGAATTATCTCCATACCTCGATTGCCGCATCAGGACAAATCTGAGCACACATTGCGCATCCGATGCAATCATCTGGATTTGCAACAACTACATAAGGGTAACCCTTTGAGTTTACTGCCTCGCCTACTGCGAGAACCTTCTTTGGACATGAAATTACGCAATACTGACATGACTTGCATGCTTCAGTAAAGATTTCAACCTTCCCTTTCGCCATTACTTTTCCTCCTCTTACGGTTAAGATAAAAGACTTCTAATCAACCCACGAATATGTCAGGTACAGCTCGATAGGAAGAACGAACTTATCAGTCTCGTCCTTTACATCCTCGTAGATGTCCTTGCGAACAACAGCGCTGTTCACAACGGTCAGTCCGTCGAGCATCTCATCAAGTTTCTCTAAGCCTTCCGTGAATTCATAGACATTAGTTGTGTAACCCAGGTTTGGGTTAGCAAGTATATATATGTGATCAAGCCTGCATGATCTAAGGATGTGAGTCATTGTGCCGTCGATGGCCTCAAGACTCTTTGTCCAAGGTCTGTAAGGATTGATAACATACACTGGAACTGAATCCTCCTTTGAAAGAAGGTGGGCATATGCGCCTGCCATCTTTGCCGCAGCGTGACCGCCACCGACATCAAGAAGGGTATAACCATCACCCATAAGTGATGGTGCAACACCACCTACTGCTGAAGGTGCATCCAGGAACTGATCCTGGTAGTGAATCTCAACGCCCTCTTTAGCGAAGGCTTCCTTCATATCTCTTGATCTGTAGAGTGGTTTAGTCTGGTCAAGGTCGAACAGGTCAACCTTCTTGCCAGTCTGCTCTGCGAGCATATGTGCTACGTTGAGCACGATCTCGCTCTTACCACTTCCGGCCTCACCGATGAAGATGAAGTTCTTCTTCTCCTTCATGATCTGGTCGAAAGTCTTATCGCTTTCATAAAAAAATGCCACTACTTATTACCTCATTTAATCTTGTCAATCTACTAGTTAACTTATCTACTCACAAAAATGGACCGTAACTTATTCGTTAAGGTTCATTCGATAGTGTCCTTTATAGATAAGCGGCCCGTGTTGACTCGCCCAAAATCATAATAATAATACAGATTTTGAGGTCCTTTTTCAAGGTTTGTTTATTAAACATTGGGCGAAATTTCATAGCCTTTTTTCATTGCTTGTGGTATCACTCAAATACAAGTACAATATACAGTATGAGAATACTAAGCATTACAGCCCAGAAGCCGCATTCAACTGGCAGCGGCACATATCTGACTGAGATAGTCAACGCTCTCGACAGGCTCGGCCACACTCAGGCCGTCGTGGCAGGCGTATACAGTGACGACACCGCAAGCTTCCCAGAAGCAGTCGGTTTCTTCCCTGTCTATTTCGATGAGTCATTCAGGATATACGGTATGTCAGACGTTATGCCGTACCCTTCTTCATTATACAGTTCAATGAGTGAAGATGAGCTTGCGCGCTTCGAGTCAGCTTTCGAGGAGCAGATTCGTGCGGCAGTCGAGGCAATCGATCCAGATGTAATCTACTGCCACCACCTCTTCATTCTTACAGCTATGGTCAAAAGGCTTTACCCTGAGCGCTGCGTCATCGGCCAGTGCCATGGTTCTGACCTTAGACAGTTCAGAACCAGCACGGAGTTGCAGAAGCGTGTCCTCGAGGGTATCTCAAAGCTCGACGGAATCTGCGCCCTCCACGAGGAGCAGAAAGCGGATATCTGCAAGTGTTTCGGCGTAAGTGAAGACAAGGTTCTTGTAATCGGAAGCGGATACAACAACAGCCTCTTCAACACAGAAGGACGAAGCGAGAGGAAGCGCGGCAATGAACTCACTCTGGTTTTCGCTGGTAAGATAAGCAAGCCTAAGGGCGTAGCTGAACTCATCGAGGCAATCAGACTGCTGAACGCAGATGAGACTGTTCCAGCATTCAATGTCCGGTTCGCAGGTGGATGTCAGGATTACGATGTACTACACGAACTCAATCTACTCATAGATGAGATTGAGACCTCTTCTGGTTCCTGCACTTCGGTTGAATATCTTGGCCAGATCAAGCAGGCCAGACTGGCGGCAGAGTTCAAGTCAGGGGATGTATTTGTTCTTCCTTCGTATTTCGAGGGACTCGGGCTGGTGCTGATTGAGGCAATGGCTTCAGGCATGCTCCCTGTTGCAAACAGGCTGCCTGGTATCAAGGAGTGGATTGATGAGTCGATTCCTGGCAGCAACGCACTCTACGTAGAGATGCCTGAGATGGAGAGTATTGATAAGCCACTCGACAGCGAGAAGGAAGCTTACATAGGCAGACTTGCGGAGAAGATTAAGCTCGCTTTTGAGAATTGCGAGGACGGATTCGATCAGCCTGACTGCTCTGGAATCACGTGGGACGCAATTGCGGACAAGCTGCTTTGCTACGCTGAAGAAATTGCAGAATAAGACAGATATCCACACACAAATTTCACATGAGATTTTGATGATGGTGCTATAATTCTTGCATCATTCTACGGCCTTATGGGTCATACACTAGGGGGAACGATGGATTATAACAAAGGAGTAAGGGCCATTTCGCAGAATGCAAAGGCTTTCAGAGACAGATACAGAAGCCCATTCGGACAGATGATTCTTAGACTGGATGATGAGGCATATCTTATGTCCAGAGAGAATCTCAAGCTGTCAAAGGTTACTGAGAACGACGTTAAGGAATACGATATCAATACAGGAGACATCGGAGCAATCTTAAGAGCGCTGCCTGATGTTAATGCGATTGTCTTCGCTGTTACAGAGGAGATGACTGTATGTTCTTCTAAGGGAGAGGCTCTCAAGCCTGCACTTGATGACTTCGCTATGCTCATCGGAACAGATGCACCTGTACTTGAGAATGCTACAGCTAAGAATATCGCCAAGGCTCTTCAGAATCGCGGCGGATGCCTCATCAAGGGCTCAGGAGCCTTCGGTGTTGGATCAAATCTGCCAGAGGCAGTTGCCGCTGTACAGATTATTCAGAAGGCATGCGAGGTTGAGGTTCTCGGCTCATCAATCGGTGAGATACACTATCTCGACCCTGCTGTTTCTGCTAAGCTCAGAGCAAACTTCGAGAACTCATATTCAATTGCCAACAAGGAAGAATTTGTCAACTACATTGGCCACAATGAGACGGAGTTCGATCTCCGCAATGCTCTCATCGAGGCAGGTAAGCAGATGGCAGATGACAGCCTTGTTCACGGATGCTGGGGCAACCTCTCGGTAAGACTTAACGACGAGGAGATGCTCATCAGCCCTTCAGGAATGGATTACTTCGATATCCGAATTGAGGATATCGTTAGAACTAGTATTGAGACTCTCGAGTACGGCGACCAGAGAAAGCCAAGCACAGAGAGCCAGCTTCACGCATGGATGTATAAGTTCCTGCCAGACTGCGGTGCTATAATCCACACTCATTCGAATGCTCTCTGTGTTCTCAGCGCACTGCACGCGGGCTTCAAGATTGAGGACGAGAATCTGCAGAAGCTGATTGGAGATGTTCTTGTTTCTGAATATGCTCCATCAGGAAGCACAGATCTTGCTAAGAACGCTCTCAGAAGCATGCTTAACACTCATGCTATCATTCAGCCTAACCACGGAGCTCTCTTCTATGGTCCATCGCTCGATGTAGTACTGGCAATTGCGAACGCTGTTGAAGCGAGAGCAGCTAACCTTATCGGATACAAGAAGGTTGCTGTCGAAGAAGAGGAATAATCACGCATAACAAAACCGCCTTTGCAAAGGCGGTTTTTTGCTTGTCATATTCCTACGCTTCTGTAGTCTCTGGCATCTTGTCCGAGAGCAGCTTGCGCATTGCCCTGATTGTTACGACCATCAGCACTACTGATGCTACGACCCAGCTCAGTGGATATACGAATATCAGCATCTCCCATGTATGATACTGAGCAAATATAGTATATACCCATCCAATTCTTACACCACATACACAGACAAGCGTAATCAGTGCAGGTGGCATTGATTTGCCAAGACCTCTTAGGAATCCGGATGTAGTCTCCATAATCGCATTGACTACCTGTCCGAGCATCATTATCTTGATTCTCACCATTCCATACTCAATGATCTTTGGATCACCGTTGAACAGGCTCATAATGTTGCCACTGAACACATATACCAGTACAGAGATAACAAGTGTGAATATTGCGTTAATCCACATAAGCTGCCAGAAAATCTGTCTGCAGCGCTTCTTGTTACCAGCACCATAGTTCTGACCGATGAATGTTACACAAGTCTGACCAAAGGCATTGAGAACAAAGTACACCATGATTTCTACATAGAATGAGCCAGAAGATGCTGCCATCACTTCAGATCCAAGGCTGTTAACAGCGGCCTGGACGCACAGATTCGACAGTGCGAATACCATCTGCTGAATTCCTGACGGAATTCCGATAGCCATCATCTGAGACATGAGTCTTCTGTCGAGCCTGAGCTTATTGACGTGAATTCTCACATCACTCTTCTCTCTTCTCAGAAGTATGAAGAGCAGACCCGAACTCACAACATTAGCGATTACAGTCGCCCAGGCAACTCCATCTACTGTCATATTCAGTACGATGATAAAGAAGAGGTTCGAGCATACATTGACTACTCCACCGATTGCAAGACAGATCAGCGGGGCCTTTGTGTTACCGATACTTCTGAAGATCGCCGACTGAAAGTTATACAGCATAATGAAAGGCGCACCCAGGAAGTAGATTCTCATATAGAGGATTGAGTACGGTCTTACGTCCTCAGGTACTCCCATTAATCCGATGAGGGGCTTGGTAACGAGTGTACCAATCACAGCAACAAGCAGTCCGCAGATGATTGCAAGCATTACTGCTGTATGTGCAGCCTCCTTCACCTTCTTCGAGTTAGCCTGTCCAATGCATCTCGCGATTACTACATTGGCACCTACAGATATACCGATGAAAGCATTGACAGTAAGTCCTACGATTGGCGCATTGCTTCCTACTGCCGCCATTGCTGTCGGTCCAACGAACTGTCCGACGATGGCAACGTCTGTCGCATTGAAGAGCTGCTGCAGCATACCCGTGAGCATGAGCGGAATAGCGAACTTCAGCGCCTTATCCCAGATTGATCCAGAGAGAAGATTGCTCTGCTTCTGTTTCTTATCCATTAGAGACCGAGCACCTCCTGTACAGCATCAACAGCGATGCTGATGCAATCAGCACATGATGTGATTGGCTTGCCATCATTGCCAGTCTTAATATCCTTACAGATGAGAGCGCCTGCTCTCTCAACGAAAATGTTCAGCATTGCAGCAGAGAGCTTTGTTGTTGCACCCTTTGTCTGTCCTGGAGCGTCAACTCCGCCTGCATTCTTAAGTCCTGCAAGTACTACTGCTCCAGAAAGAGCTCCGCACTGACCCTTTGCACAGCCGAGTCCGCCGCCAAAACCCTCGCACACTCTGTAGAGTGTGTTCTCATCCATTCCAATCTCTTCAGCGAATGAGCATGCTACAGCCTGTGCACAGTTGTAACCTGCTTCATGCTTGATTCTTGCTATTTCTTTCTTGTCCATAATTCTAGTCTCCTTCCAAATATAGTAAATAATATAGATAGCTTACTTATCGAGCATAACGATTCCGCCGCCCATTCTGAGCATGCTTCCATCATATCTGTATGACGCAAAGAGCTCAGGCTCGCAGCAGGTACAATGCTCGCTTATTGTAATATTCTCCTCAGGAATGCCCGTGTCCATAAGCATTCTGAGATTGTATTCCTTAAGATCAATGTAGTACTTGATGCCCTTTGTTGTATACTTTGGCTCCTTGAACATCTCGTAGACATCCTCGTCAACCTCGAAGCAGCACTGGCTGATTCCAGGTCCGATGTGCACCAGCAGATTCTCAGGCTTACAGCCATACACTTCCTGCATCTTAAGTGATGTGATTCTTCCGATTTCCTTAACTGTGCCCTTCCAGCCAGAATGAACCATTCCAATCGCCTCGCGCACTGGATCGTAGAAGAAGAGAGGTATGCAGTCCGCATGCATCGAGGTCAGCAGCACGCCCTTTTGGTCGGTAATCGCTCCATCCGAGTCAAAAAAGAGAATATCCCCTCCCATGCACTCGTTCTCCGCCTTCGCACGCTTCTCGTCATCGATGTCATCAGGCAGCTCAAGCTCGAACTCTCCAACTCTAGCTTTCTCAATCACCTCAGCATCAATTACCTGCACGTGGTCGCTGTGAGTCTGGAAGTGTCCCACCTGAACATAATCCGAAACTCCTGCCTCCGCGAAAAGTTCTGCGTTGCAGAACGGCCATCCGCCCTTCGCGCTCGCCTTAGTCGCAAAGAATGCTTTGATCTCAGGCCTATCCGCATATACTTCAATGTGCTGTGCCGCACCTTCACCACGAATAATCTCGTTCATATCGACCTCTTATCTGTCTTATCAATACTTAACTTGAATATTATACATTTTTTGATGGGCAATGTTCAACACCGTCGCCTTGCAGGAAACCTCTCGCATAAAGAAGACTCTGCCTAGTAGTAGTGGCAGAGTCTTTTTATCAAATACGTGTTGCGGTCTACATCTCTACGAGGTAGAGGAACATCATCATGAAGTGGCAGAATGTGCCGGCGAGTACGAAGCAATGGAAGAGCTCGTGTGCGCCGAAGCCCGGGAAGTGCTTCTCGAGGAGCGGAATCTTGAGTGCGTATATCACGCCACCGATTGTGTATACGATTCCTCCGGCGAGCAACCAGCCGAATGCCCCTGGGCTCAGCACGCTGAGAAGCTGCGGAAGTACGCCTATGCACACCCATCCCATTGCAATGTACAGAATTGACGATACCCACTTCGGACACTTTAGCCATACGCTCATCATCAGCATTCCAACGATTGCAATGCCCCATACGATTGCCAGCAGTCTCGCACCTGATTCCTTGAGAGCGATGATGCAGATTGGCGTATATGAACCTGCTATCAGCACAAAGATCATCATATGGTCAATCTTCTGCATTATTAGGTTGACTTTATCCGAGATATCGAAGATGTGATATGTGCTGCTCGCCGCATAGAGAAGGATGACACTGAGCATAAATACGCTTAACGCCAGCATTGCGCTGGTGCCCGCGCTCTGCACGGATGCCCTAACCAGCAACAATGGCATTGCAAGAATGCCGAAAACGAAGCCCGCGAAATGTGTTAATGCGCTAATCGGATCCTTCGCTCTGAATACGCCTCTTCTCTCAACCATAATTCTCTCCCCTTGATCTGTAATAGTACTTGATTTCAAATCCTTATGCGGATATTATTATCTTGTTATCGGTTTTTCGAAAACCGATAACTGAATATTACAAGGATATTATTAACTTGTCAAGAGTTTTTCAATAACCGATTAGGAGTTTAGTATGATTATCAAAATGTCTTCAGATTGTCTCGATCAGTTTCGCGAGTATCAGCTTCCACGCTACAAAGAGATCCCGAACGTAGGTCTCTACCTCGACCAGGTAGTCAAATACCTCAACGAATACCTGCAGCTATATCCAGATATGGAGATCACTGGCAGCATGGTCAGCAATTATGTCAAGAAGCACCTCATCACCAACCCGGTTAAGAAACTCTACTACCGAGACCAGATCGCCTACCTGCTCTTCATCGCAATCGCTAAGACTGTAATCTCTCTCGAGCACGTTCGCATCATGCTTGAAGTCCAACAGGAGCACTACGAACTCCCAGCCGCATACGACTTCGTATGCGAAGAGTTTGAGAAAGCACTCCGCACAGTCTTCCTCGGCGAGGACTCTGGATCAGTACACAAGAGCGAGAAGGAAGAAATCTTCCTCCTTCGCCAGATTGTCGCAACAGCTGCCAACAAAGTCTACCTCGAGCGCAGCTTTGAATAATTAATACAGAATAACTCAAGAGCTTCCCCGAATCGGAGAAGCTCTTCTTTCTATATTTCTAGACATAAAGAAAAATCACTCATCTTGCGATGAGTGATTTGCTTTGGTAGCGCATCCGGGAATCGAACCCGAGATTCAGCCGTGAGAGGGCTGCGTCTTGACCTCTTGACCAATGCGCCATATTTTCCGTGTCAACAATGTCTATTATACGGATGTTTGATTATCTTGTCAACACTTTTCTCAAACTTTTTTGAGAAAATCTTTCGTGTCGTTATCTCCGTGCCATTGCCGAGCCGCACTTCATTAGCGCGACTCGCTTATATTACACTATCAGGCACGTTGTCCGCAAGTATTATCTTGATAATTTGCTCGAATTCTTTATCAGTTACTGGACGCGTCTTCGTCTCCATAGTCACAAAGAAATCCTTGCCAATCAAATAGCCATCTGCAAAATAATCTTCGAGTCTGTCTATCGTCTTATACATATACGATTTCGAATCCATAAGCCCAAAATGCTCATGCATATAGTACTTCCCAGTCAGTGGTTGCCTCATCGCAAAGTCAGTATAATGCTCATTCCCATTAATCACTTGCTTCATCTCATATCTATATGGAATGCCAGCATCATATAACATATTCGCAAACTTCTGCTCCGACTTCGATCTCACATAGTCACCCTTCTTCGTCTCAAACACTTTGTGCTCTGGATGAGTCTGATTAGTTTCATACTCGTCATACGCCCACTCCATAAGCTCCTCTCGCATTGCCGCCTCCTCCGCAGTAAGCAAACTGCTTCTATCAAGATGAGAAAGCATACACTTCTCTTTCTTGATATACGGCTCAACGTCTGCGAGGTATCCCTCGAGAGTGTCCACTATCTCGTTCACACCCTTAAGCAAATTCTCCAGGTAATCCTTCTCAATCGCACGTGTCGCAAACTTCTTCATAGACTTCGGAATATAGAAGACATATCGCTTAACGCCCCTCGTCTCTGTGATTCTCTTTACTCTTAACCCCTTCTTCTCGAACTTCGTTATCTCATCAATATCCGTAGTGCTGTACTGCCACTGCGTATACTTCCCACACTGCACAATGCACAGTCTGCCATTCGGCAGCCCCTTCATCTTAGCCTTCATCGCCGCCCTCTGACGCTTGCCTTCCTCTATTATGCTGCTGATCTCCGGAATTCTGACAATCTGCTCTAGCGTTACCATAATTTGATCCTCCTTACGATTCTTTGTCCTTGGTTCTGGTTCTAGCTTCTGGTTCTTGTTTTCTGTATGTCTCGATTATTGCAGATTTCACATTCCCCCGCAGTACACATTATTTCGGGAAGAAAATGCTGGATTGCGGAATTGTTGGTGCTTGCGGTGGCGGCCGCGGATTGCGGTGGCGGCCGCGGATTCTAGTCCAAAAGGTCACTTTTGCCACTTTGCCCATAACGCAATTTTTTGATCCGACGTTTTCTAGTCCAAATCGCCACTTTTGCCACTTTGCCCATAATGAAATTTTTTGTTCCAGTCAGATTTGGCGACAATTTCGTTTCTCACGGCCAAATTTCTCTGAACTTGGCAATTAATCTACCCAAGTTACAGCGAATCAGAGTGAATTACATCAAATTCGGCCCATCAACACGCTCTCAACGCCGAATTTCTTCGGATTCGTTTTTTGAGTGTGTGGTCAAACCCTCCAAATCTCCCATTTGGACTAGAATTTGCAAACTCAAAAAATCCGACTATGGGCAAATCCTCATTTCGAGTGATTTGGACTAGAATCAGAAGCAATTCACAAAGAAGAAGACTTGCCAGCAAGCTGGCAAGTCCCCATTCATAACCCAATATGTAACAAAGCCGGCATCCGCCGGCTTTGTGTCGTATCTATATCCACCTCACCGGCATCCGCCGGCTTTGTGTCGTATCCCTATTCAGCGCAATAAGCAATTGTCGCCTTGACTGCACGCTTCCAGCCCGCGAGCATCTGCTCGCGTTCATCGTCAGTGATTGACGGACGGAAAATCCTATCAATTGACTTGTTGTTGATGATGTCATCAAGTGACTCGTAGTAGCCAACACAGAGGCCAGCCAGGTAAGCAGCCCCGAGTGAAGTTGACTCGATTGAACTAGCACGGCTGATTGCGAGATCTGAGATGTCAGCCTGCATCTGCATGAGCAGGTCGTTGAGGGCCGCACCACCGTCGACCTTCAGGACATCAATCTTGCGGCCCGTATCAGCCTCCATAGCAGCAAGCAGATCCTCATTCTGATAAGCAAGCGACTCGAGAACAGCGCGTGCGATGTGCGCGCGGCCAGTGCCCCTGGTTACGCCGAAGATTGCGCCGCGCGCATTTGGCTGCCAGTATGGAGCACCGAGGCCAGTGAAAGCAGGAACCACGTATACGCCATCAGTTGAATCAACCTGCGCAGCGAGCTCATTAGACTCAGCAGCAGAATCGATGAAATTCAGTTCGTCACGGAGCCACTGTATAGCAGCACCACAGATGAATACAGAACCCTCAAGTGCGTACTTGACCTTGCCGTTTAGACCCCAAGCAATAGTAGTGAGAAGACCATTGTTTGAGTATACAGGCTTGTCACCGGTATTGAGGAGAAGGAAGTTGCCAGTACCATAAGTACTCTTAACCTCACCTTCGTTGAAGCAGCACTCACCGAAGAGAGCCGCCTGCTGGTCGCCAGCAGCACCAGTAATTGGAATTGGTCCGCCGAAGAGCTCAACAATAGTCTCGCCGTAATGAGCAGAAGACTCCACAGGAGTTGGCAGCATGCAACGAGGAATGTCGAGAAGAGCGAGGAGCTCATCGTCCCACTCAAGAGTGTTGATGTTGAAAAGCATAGTACGGCAGGCATTCGAATAGTCAGAAACGTGAGCCTTGCCGCCAGTCATTTTCCAGATGATCCAGCTCTCGATAGTACCGAAGAGAAGCTCGCCATTCTCAGCGCGCTCACGAGCACCCTCGACATTGTCGAGAATCCATGCGAGCTTAGTAGCACTGAAATATGGGTCAGCAACCAGGCCGGTTTTCTCGCGGATCATAGCCTCGTGAGGCTTGAGAGCATCAGCGTAGTTAGCAGTTCTTCTGCACTGCCATACGATTGCATTGTATACAGGCTCACCAGTCTCCTTATCCCAGACAACAGTAGTCTCACGCTGATTTGTGATACCAATAGCAGCAATGTTCTGGTAAGTCAGATTAGCCTGAAGCATAGCCTTCTGCGCAGTAGCCATCTGAGTAGCCCAGATCTCAATCGGGTCGTGCTCAACCCATCCCTCGTGAGGGAAAATCTGAGTGAACTCCTCCTGAACCACACTTATAATATTGCTGTTTCTGTCATAGATAATCGCTCTTGAGCTTGTAGTACCCTGGTCGAGAGCCAGTACATATTTGTTAGTATTCATCTTGATAATCTCCTACACAAAAATCGCCATAATTCTGTTGCTTATGTCAACGCCCTTCTCAGTCAGGCGCAGTCCGTCCTCGTCAATTATTAGGAAACCGCCGTCCACAAACTCCTGAGCTTCCGCGAGTTCATCCGCATAATACGAACGGAATGCGGTCTCACTTCCGTCAAAGAAGTCAGCGTAGCGTATACCCTCCTTGCGTCTCAATCCGGTAAAAACCGCTTCGCTCACATCATCGTGCGTGCTGTTTCGGTGGCTCTCGCCAAGAGGGAGCTCACCTCGGTCGCAAGCCTCGCAATAGTCCGTGAGAGATGTCATATTGCTGTAGCGAAGTCTCACCCCGTCAGGCTCAGTCAGATAGCCACTTGCACCAAGTCCAAGACCGAGGTAATCCGAAGCATTCCAGTACTTCGAATTGTGGCGTGAGCGGAAGCCCGGCTTTGAGAAATTTGATATCTCGTAGTGCTCATATCCGAAATGCCCGAGCATAGCAGAACCTCGGTGGAAGGTGAAGCGATCGTCCTCGTCTGCCACCTCCTCGAATTCGCAGGCAGACCACATCTCGAAGAAAGGAGTGCCCTCCTCGAGCTGTAAGCTGTAGAACGAGATGTGTTCAGGCTTGAGAGTCACTATCGCTCTGATATCGTCGAGAGCGTCTTCAACGCTCTCCCCCGGAACCGAGAAAATTATATCCAGATTGATATTGTCGAATCCCGCTTCGCGGGCCGCGACGAAGTCGCGCACGACAGCCTCGCTGTCGTGGATTCGACCAAGGAACTTCAGCCTGTCGTTGTTCATGGACTGCACGCCCATCGACAGTCTATTGAAACCGATGCTCCGAAGCCACTTGAGGCGACTGCCATCACCAAGCGTACCCGGATTCGCCTCAAGCGTAATCTCCGCATCGCCCGTGATATTATAATTCGCCCTCACCGCCTCCAGAAGATCAGCAAGCTGATCATCCGAAAGCACACTCGGAGTGCCGCCGCCGAAATACACACTATCAAAGCACATAGCGGCGCAGCCCCCAGCCCTAAGTTCCATCTCCTTAATCAAAGCCCGGACATAACATTCCTGCAGCCTTCCATCAGCCGGCTGGCTGAGGAAGGCGCAATAATTGCACTTTCTTACACAGAAAGGAATGTGAATGTATATTCCGGGTTGTCTAGTTATATTTGTTTGCATATTACTTGCCATCGTCAAGCTTCAGTACCTCTGTAAATGCCTCCTGAGGAACCTCTACAGTACCGAACTGACGCATACGCTTCTTACCCTTCTTCTGCTTCTCCAGAAGCTTCTTTTTACGAGAAACGTCACCACCGTAGCACTTCGCAAGAACGTCCTTACGATAAGCACGGATAGTCTCACGAGCGATGATCTTCTGTCCGATAGCCGCCTGAACTGGAACCTCGAACTGGTGCATTGGAATGATCTCCTTGAGCTTAGCGCAGATGCCGCGGCCCTTCGCGTATGCACTCTCCTCAGGCACGATTGTGCTGAGCGCGTCGATAACCTCACGATTGAGAAGGATATCTAGTTTTACCAATTTAGCCTGCTGATATCTCAGGAACTCGTAATCGAGTGAAGCATATCCCTTTGTACGTGACTTCAGAGCATCGAAGAAGTCGTAGATAACCTCGTTCAGAGGAATCTCATAGTGGAGCTGAACTCTTGTCTTAGTGAGGTACTCCATGTGAATCATCTTGCCTCGACGGTTCTGGCAGAGTGACATGATGCTTCCAACGTACTCGTTCGGAGTCATGATGTCAGCCTTAACGATTGGCTCCTCGATGTGAGCAATCTCAATTGGGTCAGGCAGGTTCGAAGGATTCTGAATCATGAGCTCAGTGCCATCCTTGAGAACTACCTTGTAGATTACGCTTGGCAGTGTTGTGATTACATCGAGGTCGAACTCTCTTGAGAGCCTCTCGGTGATTACATCCATGTGAAGCAGTCCGAGGAAGCCGCAGCGGTAACCGTAGCCGAGAGCGGCTGAGTTCTCAGGCTCGAAGTTGAACGCTGCGTCGTTAACCTGCAGCTTCTCGAGCGCATCCTTGACGTTCTCGTACTTCTCTCCCTCTGCAGGGAAAATTCCACAGTATACCATCGACTGCGCTTTCTTATATCCCTTGAGTGGCTTCTCTGTAGGGTTACCCGCAAGTGTGATAGTATCTCCGACTCTCGCGTCAGCAACCTGCTTGATGCTCGCGCAGATGTATCCTACCTCTCCAGCCTTGAGCTCTGAGCTTGGAAGCATGCTTGGAATGCAGTATCCAACCTCTGTAACCTCATAGTTCTTGCCGGTGTTCATCATCTTGATTGTGTCACCGCGCTTAACTCTACCATCAAAAATTCTAGTGTAGATTACTACACCCTTATAGCTGTCATAATATGAATCGAAGATAAGAGCCTTTAGCTTCTCATCTGGATCGCCCTGTGGTGGCGGAATAACCTCAACCAGCTTCTCGAGCATATCCTCGATGCCCATTCCGGTCTTGGCACTGATTAGTGGTGCCTCCTCAGCATCGATTCCGATGATCTCCTCAATCTCCTCCTTAGCCTCGTCAGGTCTTGCGCTGTCGAGGTCCATTTTATTAAGAACAGGCAGAATCTCGAGATCCTCATCGAGAGCCAGATATACATTACCAAGAGTCTGCGCCTCAACACCCTGAGTTGCATCCACGACAAGAACCGCACCGTCACATGCCGCAAGAGATCTTGAAACCTCGTAGTTGAAGTCGACGTGACCCGGTGTGTCAATCAGATTGAGGATGTACTCCTGTCCATCCTTTGCCTTGTAAGCAAGTCTTGTTGTCTGCAGCTTGATTGTGATACCACGCTCTCTCTCGATGTCCATATTATCGAGATACTGCTCCTTCATATCTCTCATCTCAACCAGTCCCGTCTTCTCGATCAGACGGTCAGCAAGAGTTGACTTACCGTGGTCGATGTGAGCGATAATGCTGAAATTTCTTATGTTGTCTAAGTAGCTCATACTATAGTTACTCCTAATTATGCATAGATACTTTATTATACTTGAGCACCGCCGAATAGTCAAAGACCGCAGCACCTGCATTTCTGCATAGTAAAAGGCATATATCCTCGGATATATGCCTTTTGTCTTATATCGTTACGTTTCCGACTACTGCAGCTTAACCGCCTTATCGGCAGCTACTACTACGTATGATGCCTGTGCCTGTGCTGTTGGTACGCCTGTTGATGCGTCGATGAACTTCGCAATTGTCTGGCACACCTTTCTGCCGACATGAAGCGCCTGGCACTCAAGAATGTACTCGTCTGCAAGCATCGGCTTGAGGTACTGGATATTGAGCTGAATTGTGCTCATGTACTTCTCTGTGAGAGCATCGAGCAGGATTCCCATCGCATAGTCGAAGATAGTTGCAGTTGTTCCGCCGTGGACTCCGCCATAGATGTTCTGATCAGCTGGATCAGCCTTATATCTGAATCTTGCAATCTTCTCGTCAATGTCCACATCCTCGATTGTGACATTGTATCTGCCCTCAAGCAGATCTCTCTCCTTTGCAAGCTTGATCATATCTTCAAGCGATTTCTGAAGTTCCTGATTTGTCATATATATCCTCCTCTCGTTACCACTGTCACCAGTCAGTAGTCCCAATAATTAATTCGAAAAAAAGCACCGGGAGACACTCCGGTGCTTAGCGTATTTAACTGATACGCGGGTGGGGACGGGTGAGATTACTCAGCCTTCAGAGCGTTGAGCTTCTTCTCAAGACGAGAAACAGTTCTTGACGCACTGTTCTTGTGATAAGTTCCCTTTGCAGCAGCCTGCATTACCTTCTTCTCAGCAAGTACGAATGCCTTCTCAGCAGCAGCAACATCACCAGCCTCGATAGCAGCCTCAAATGCCTTTACAGCCTGCTTAACGTGGTTCTTTACTCTGATGTTTCTTGCTGTCTTCTTCTCAATAACTGTGATTCTCTTCTTTGCGGATTTAATATTTGCCATTTGTTACCCCACTTTCATCTTAAAATGTATTAATTCGCACGGGAATTATACTCGATAATCACACTCAAATCAAGCATTTATGGTATAATCAGCAAAGATTTTTACTGGAATATCGAAAGGAGGACCCATGGCAACTAAACGCAAGCCAAGATGCCGCTCCAAGACCTCTAAAGGCAAACTCAAGAAGTACATCGACAAGCTCCGCAAGGCGCTTATCAAGAAGATAAAGAAGAACCCACTCAAAGCCCTGCTGATCGCAGTCGGCACACTTGCCGCGATCATTCTCATCATCGGCTATTCGATGAAGCCGGCCCCTCAGATCGACAGCTCAGCCTACACCCACTCCGCCGCATTCGAGAACTGCATAGTCGCAGACGGCATCGACGTCTCTTACGCCCAGGGCGCTGTAGACTGGCACAAGATAAAAGAAGTCGGCGTCGACTTCGCCTTCATCCGCGCGGGCTTCCGTGATACCGGTGAGGGTAATCTCCATGTCGATGAGCGCTTCGAAGAGAACATCCGCGCCGCTAAGAAGGCCGGACTTGCAGTCGGTGTCTACTACTATTCACAGGCACTCAGTAAGAAGGAAGCCAGAGAAGAGGCTAATGCCGTACTCGAACTCATCGAGCCATACGATATTGACCTCCCTGTAATGATGGATTATGAGAAATTCAATGCAGGCAGACTAGTCAACGCAATCAACTCTGGTCAGCTCGGAACGCCGGAACTAACGGCGATTGCAGAAGCCTGGACGCAGACCATAGAGGACGCCGGATACGACAGCGGGCTGTACGCGAACCTTGATTTTCTCGTGCACTACCTCGACGGAACAGGCCTCTCGAATACAACAAACATCTGGACAGCACAGTACAACACCTACGCGCAGTTCCAGAGCGACTACCGCTTCTGGCAGTGCAGCGACTCGATGCAGCTCGAGGGCACAGAGAGCCAGTATGTCGACCGCGACTTCTGGTACATCCCTGCCAACGGCCTCTGGTACTCCAATGCGAGCGACGCTCACGACAGAACGTCAATCGGCGAGTGCAGCATCAAGTTCAAGAAGAGCAAGTTCAGATACTACGGCCACAATGTCGAGCCTAATTTCAAGATTAAGAACGGCTTCCGCAGACTGCGCGAGGGCCGCGACTACACTGTGACATATGTCGACAACACCTGCCCTGGCACAGCCTACGCTGTAATCAGAGGAGTCGGCAAGTACAAGGACACAATCGCAGAGAAATTCGTGATTAACAAGTTTATTTTCTAAGAGGTATATATATATGAAATTCATCAGCTGGAATGTTAATGGATTCCGCGCTGTGCTCGGCAAGGGCTTCGCGGAGATCTTCGAGGCACAGGACGCAGACTTCTTCTGCCTGCAGGAGACAAAGATGCAGGAGGGCCAGGCCAACTGGCATCCAGAGGGCTACCACGAGTTCTACAACTACGCAGAGAAGAAAGGCTACTCAGGCACAGCCATCTTCGCCAAAAAAGACACAGTCGGCGAGCCAATCTCCGTAGCTTATGGCATCAATGGCGAGCACGATGACGAAGGACGAGTAATCACACTCGAGTACCCTGACTTCTACCTCATCTGCTGCTACGTCCCTAACGCACAGGACGGACTCAAGCGAATAGACTACCGCCTCGATTTCGAAGAAGCAATGCGCAAGTACATGATGGAGCTCGACGCCATCAAGCCAGTAATCTACTGCGGTGACCTCAACGTCGCTCACAACGAGATCGACCTCAAGAACCCTAAGACCAACCGCGGCAACGCCGGCTTCTCCGACGAGGAGCGAGGAGCAATGACCGCCCTACTCGCCTCAGGCTTCACAGACAGCTTCAGACATCTCTACCCAGATCTCGAGCAGGCCTACTCCTGGTGGTCCTACCGCATGAAAGCCCGCGAGCGCAACGTCGGATGGAGAATCGACTACTTCATCATCTCTGACCGCCTCGCAGACAAGATGGAAGACTCCAAGATCCTCAGCGACATCTACGGCAGCGACCACTGCCCAGTCGAACTCGACATCAATCTCTAAACAATTGAATTCAAATTAAAGCTAAATTGGGCAGTAACGGTTATTTCAATCGCTACTGCCCATTCTTCTTATTTTGATCGACTCTCGCGAAACAAGACATCGACTTCAAGAATCTTCGACCACCAAATATCTATACTAGTAATTTCTCCCACAACAAAAGACGAGGTCAGCCTGAACTGACCTCGTCCACCTCTTAATATCAAGTCTATATGAAGACTAGGAGTAAAGACTTTACGACTACTTCTCGAAGAACTCCACCTTCTCGCCTCTCTTCATGCGATCGTGGAACTCTGCTGTTGCCGCGAACATTACGTCTCCAGCTGAGTTGATTGCTGTCTCGAGTGAGTCCTGAACTACTCCGATGATGAATCCAACTGCTACTGCCTGCATAGCGATATCGTTTGAGATACCGAAGAGTGAACATGCCATTGGGATGAGGAGGAGTGATCCACCAGCAACTCCAGATGCTCCGCAAGCTCCGAGTGTAGCGAGGATGCTGAGGAGAACTGCTGTTGGGAAGTCAACCTGGATTCCCATTGTGTAAGCTGTAGCGAGTGACATGATTGTGATAGTGATAGCAGCACCATCCATGTTGATTGTAGCTCCGAGAGGAATTGATACTGTGTAGAAGTCCTCCTCGAGGCCGAGTCTCTTACAGAGATCCATGTTAACAGGAATGTTAGCAGCTGATGATCTGGTGAAGAACGCTGTGAGTCCTGACTCCTTAAGGCACTTGAATACCAGTGGATATGGATTTCTCTTGAGGAAGAAGAATGCAATCAGTGGATCGATGATGAGTGCGATGATGAGCATACAGCCTACGAGAACTGCGAGCAGCTTACCGTACTCCTTGAAGATTGCGAGTCCGCTTGTTGATACAGCGTCGAACACGAGACCCATGATACCGAATGGTGCGAACTGGATGATCCAGCGAACACATGTTGATACAGCATCAGCTATGTCTGCGAATACCTGGATTGTCTCAGGTCTTGCGAACATTCTCAGTGCGAGTCCGAGCAGTACAGCCCAGAACAGGATACCAATGTAGTTAGCATTCGCAATTGATGCGATTGGGTTTGTTACCATGTTAGAGAGAAGGTTTGTGAGTACCTCTGCGATTCCGCTAGGAGGAGCTGTCTCAATTCCCTCTGCTCCTGGAAGAGTCATTGTTACCTTGAAGATGAAGCTCATTACTACAGCTGCTAGCGCTGCGAGGAATGTACTCATCATATAGAGAATGATAACAGTCTTGAATCTTCCGCCGATTCCTACGTTAGCTCTAGAAAGAGCTGCGATTACAAGTACGAATACGAGTAAAGGAGCAACTGCCTTCAGAGCGCCTACGAAAACGCTACCAAAGATTGACAGAGCGCTAGCACCTGGTGCAAGCATTCCGAGTGTAGCACCGATGATCAGGAAGATCAGAATTCTGATGATCAGGCTTACTGATGTCCACTTCTGAACTAAGTTCTTCATATTACAAAATCTCCATTTCTATTGATTGTCACATTTGCGTGAAAAAAAATCACGTTGCAAGCAACGATTTTTTATTATAGTAACACAAAAATCACTTTATTTCACCTACAAGTTTCCACAAATCGCGGACATTGTTCCAAAATACGCGTACTGTTGTCCGAATTCCGCGATACGCGGTTTTTTGTCGCGATTATTCCGTCTCCAGTCGACACATCGGACTTTGTATCGAAAATAGAACAAGACAGGAGCCCTAAGGCCCCTGTCTTGTTAGCTACTTAAGATTAGCGAGCAGTGTTATGAGATATTCGTAGTGCTTCTCACATGAACTGATTGACACGCGCTCTGTTGGCGCATGCAGATTCTCGCAGAGAGGTCCAATTGCGATAACATCTAGGTCGTCGAACTTGGCAACGAACTCTCCAACCTCAAGTCCCGCATGGAGAACTAGCTCATTCATCTCGCTGCCGTTCATCTGACGGTATGTCTCAAGTGCAGTCTCTCGAAGTCTTGATTCCTCAGCGTACTCCCAAGGCGAGTACTCAGTGAAGAACTCGAGCTCAGCTCCGAGCATATCAGCGAGGTGGATTTCCTTCTCCTTTGTGAACTCGTATGCTGATGTGTGCTGTCCGCGCGCCTCTGACACAAGAACCAGCTCATTCTCTTTGGTCTCTACAATACCGAGATTGCATGAGTTCTCGATTACTCCGTCGAAGTCCGCACAGAGCTCAAGCGGTCCGTTAGGAGAGAGGAAAATTGCTGTGTATGCAGCCTTCGCCGATGCATCGTCAAGCGGCATATATGCGTTCTCAGCGACTTTAGTCTCCATCTTGAACTCAGCTCCATTTCGTCCTAGTTCTCTTCTCATATCGGCTCCTGCAACATCGAAGAAGCCTGCAACATCGCTATCCGCTGGGGCGTACACTACTGCAACAGCATCTCTTGAGATGGCAAGTCTGTTAGAACCACCGTCGATTGAAGCGAGCTTGAATCCTGACTTCTTGATGAGTCTTGCGAGCATTACAATCGCATTGCCTCTGCCTCTGTGGATGTCCTCACCGGAGTGTCCACCGATGAGTCCTGAGAGCTTAACCTCATAAGCCTTCTCATCTTTTGAAGCCACTCTCTTAAGAGGAAGAGTCTTCTTGATTCCGCAACCGCCACAACTTCCTGCAATCATCGAAGTGTCATCCTCGAAGTCGAGATTAATCATCATGCGGCTTCTGATCTGATTGCCATCGATCATAGCTGCTCCCATGAAGTCTGTCTCTTCTCTTACGGTGAAAACCATCTCGAGCGCTGGATGCTCAAGTTCGTTGTTCTCGAGAATTCTCATACAGGTCGCAACGCCTATCGCGTTATCCGCTCCGATGGATGTTCCAACTGCGGAATCTACCCAGTCCCCTTCGCACTTGAGAATAATAGGATCAGTGTTGAAATTATGAGTGCTGTCAGGCATCTTCTCACAGACCATATCCATATGTGCCTGGAGCATTACAGATGGAGAATTCTCATATCCAGCAGTAGCCGGCTTGCGGATTATCAGGTTGCTCATATCGTCCTGATATACCTCCAGAGACAGGTTCTCAGCCCAGGCTTTGATGTAGTCACTTACAGCCTTCTCCTTCTCCGAATTACGAGGAATCATGTTAATTTCCTGGAAAATATCCAGCGTTCTATTACCAAATTGTTTCATTGTCAATAAATCCTTTCAAAGCCTTGTATCTATTGGAAAATATCGGTATTCTTGTATTAATAAACTACCAAAAGGGGAATTTCTATGAGCGCTCAGAATAAAGCTGATTCATCGAAGTCAGTCATCATCAACTCGGTTGATCGAAGCATCAATGTGCTGGAGTATCTCTACAAAGCTGGAGGCGAGACCTCCGTATCTCAGATCAGCAAAGATCTCGATATCTACAAGAGCACAGTCTTCAGAACACTTGCTACTCTCGAGAACCGAGGTTACGTAGTTCAGAACAAGCTTACCGAGCTTTACTCAATCGGACCTAAGCTTTATGCATATAGTGCGGTTAATCACAACCACATCATTGCAGAAAGTATCAGACCATATCTTAAGAAGCTCAGCGACCAGTACCGCGAGACCGTTACGTACGGAATACTCACTACTGATTTCGACGGCATCTATTCAATCGAGAACATCCTCGCAATACAGTCACGCCACAACCTCGGAATCATCAGCGGTGGCGGTGCCAACCAGCGCGAGTGCTACTGCGCTTCACTTGGTAAGTGTCTCCTCGCCTTCGGCGAAGACCTCAACTTAAGCGTATACAAAAGATCTAAGATGGTCAAGTTCACCGAGAACACAATCACAAACTATACATCCTTCATGAAGGAACTCGACATCGTTCGCGAGCAGGGATATGCTGTCGACGACGAGGAGAGAGAGATTGGTCTCTTCTGCCTCGGAGTTCCGATTCTCAACAGCCGTGGCCACGCCGTTGCTGCAATGAGTATGTCCGGTCCAATCGACCGTATTCACGACGACAACTTCGAAGAGAAAATCGAATTCATGAAGGCTCTCAGTAAGGAGATTAGCGAGAACGTATATCTCTAAGCTTCGCTTCTATTATTAATAAGTAAAAGAGAAGGAATGCAGATGCTCTGCATTCCTTCTGTGTTTCTAATAGCTGATTATGCGTCACGTCCAGCTGCGAGCATCTTTACGTTGCCCTCGTTGAACTTACCCTTGCCGTGTGACTCGAAGTACTTGCACATTGAAGCCTCGAACTCCTCGTATGTGAAGAGATCTGACATTGATGCAAGCTTTCCGAGGAGAACAAGGTTAGCATTGCTTCCTCTGCCGAGCTCTGTTGCGATATCAGTTGCTGCAACCTCAACAACCTGGATGTCTGATCTGTGTTCCTTGTCCTGATCAAGTGCATTCTTGTTTGTTAGAAGAATAGCACCCTCTGGCATAGCAGCCTCATATCTCTCGATTGAAGCATCTACAACAGGTCCGTCGTTCTTCATCAGGAATACTACGTCTGGATGATCAGCGTATGGAGAAGCGATCTTCTCGTCACTGATGATTACATTACACTCTGAATATCCTCCACGCATCTCGTTACCATACTTACATGTCCAAGTGCACTCGAGGTTCTTATCTACAGCAGCCTCCATGAGCAGCTTACCGACTGTGAGGACACCCTGTCCACCAAGTCCTACGCAAATAATACGTTTTACCATTGTTGTCTATCCTCCACTATCTATCGATTACTTCACCGAGCTCGTAAATCTTTGAAACTACCTCATCAATGTACTCCATTGACTTTGGAGCTGTCATATGCCAGTTTGTTGGGCAAGGTACGAGAACCTCTACGAGTGAGAATCCCTTTCCTTCCATCTGCTTCTCGATAGCTTTTCTAACAGCCTTCTTTGTCTTGTTGATGTTAGCAGGGCTAGTTACAGATGTTCTTGCGAGGTATGCGATATCCATTCCCTTCATAAGCTTGAATACATCTGTGTTCTGTCCGTTATCCTCGAAGTTTCTTCCTGCAGGTGTTGAAGCAGTCTTCTGTCCCATCATTGTTGTAGGAGCAAGCTGTCCACCTGTCATTCCGAATACTGTGTTGTTCATTACGAACATGCATACATTTTCATTTCTGAGAGCTGCAGATGTTGTCTCACCGATACCGATAGCGTAAGCACCACCGTCTCCTGCGATTGTGATGATGTTCTTGTCAGGACGTACACGCTTCATAGCTGTGAGCGCTGCACCCATCTTGCCGTGTGGAGGAACGATAGCGTCAACGTTCATCCAGAACTGGAACTGGTGGTTGCATCCGATATCTGAGCAGATGATTGTATCCTCTACGATACCCATCTCCTCAAGTACTTCTGCGAGGATTCTGTTGAAGATACCATGACCGCATCCACCACAGAATCTGCTCTCATCGTAAAATAATTCAGGGGCTTTCTTAGCAACCATTAGTATACCTCCTCTTCATCCATGCCAGCAGCAACAGCCTTGGCAAATTCGATAACTTCGTCTACTGTATGAATTCTTGGCTCGTCAACTGTCATAGCATATGTGTTGAACTTGCCCTTTGTGTGGATGATTACATCCTCTCTCATCTGTCCCATCATGTTAACCTCGACTGTTACGAGACCCTTACATGTCTCAGGAACCTCATCGAATGCCTTTGATGGCCATGGCCACAGTGTGATAGGTCTGATAAGGCCAAGCTTGAAGCCCTCAGCTCTAGCTCTCTGTACAGCCTCCTGAGCAACTCTTGATGAGATACCGTATGCTACGAGTACTACGTCAGCATCAGCAACTTCGAAGCTCTCCCATCTCTGCTCCTCCTGGCTGATCTTTCTCATCTTAGCGAGGTACTTGTGGTTCCACTCCTGAACTGGCTCGAAGTATGTTACATCAGTAGCAACCTTGTGGTCGTCACCCTTCTTGCATCCGCTGATAGTCCAGTCAAGATCGTCCTTGTCGTACTCCTTCATCTCTGGAAGAACTACAGGCTCCATCATCTGTCCGATAGTTCCGTCTGAGAGCAGGCATACAGGGTGTCTGTACTTCTCAGCGAGCTCGAATGCCTCATAAGCCATATCGCAACACTCCTGAACTGAGTTAGGAGCAAGTACGATGAGGTGGTAGTCTCCGTTTCCACCGCACTTTACAGCCTGCCAGTAGTTATCCTGTCCAGCTGAAATGAATCCGTCACCGATACCGAATCTCTGAACGCAAGCAACTACGCAAGGAATCTCAGCTGATACCCAGTATGCGATTCCCTCCTGATAAAGTGAGAAACCAGGGCCTGATGTTGATGTGAATGCACGTGCACCGAGGCAACGAGCAGCGAAAGTCATATTAACACTCTCGATCTCTGAAGCTCCCTGGATGAATACTCCGCCAACTTCCTTCTGTCTCCATGACATCCACTGAAGAATCTCTGACTGTGGAGTGATAGGATATCCAGCGTAGAAACGACAACCGCCTCTTACAGCACCCTCGGCCATAGCCTCGTTGCCCTTCATAATTCTCTTTTCCATAATCTGAATCCTCCTTACAGACTAAAATACTTCAAATACAAGATCAGGGCACATTGTGTAGCAGCAACCACACTGAACGCACTTATCCTGATCTACCTGAGGTACAAGGTAACCCTTAGCATTAACCTCATTTGAAACGCTCAGAGCGCCCGGCTTACAATTAGCAACGCAGAGGTAGCAACCTTTGCAGTGTTCAACACTTAACTTGATTTTTTCCATAATCAGCCTACTTTCCTCTCATATATAAAATAAGTTTGTGTTATATTGTTCTACTCCATAGAACGTTGTTCTGCTATAATTGTAACAAACTAGTATATGCCAGTCAATAGATTTAGACCTTTCTTAGCTTTATTTTCTGCTTTCTTTCGATACATTTTGATAAGTTCGATTCCTTTTTTGTGTGATTTTACAAAACTACGGCTATAGGTGTACTAATTCCGTGATTTATGTTATATATATAAACGTAATCTAATTTTATCGGAACATTGTTCCAGAGGTTAGAACACGGTATGTGTATATAAATTTAAATAAGAAAAGAGGCTAAACAAATGAAAGAAAACACTAAGGCCGAGACAGTTCAGAAGAAACCGGGACTGTTATTATCACTGATTCCTATTGTATCAGTGTTCATTTTCCTTTATTTGTCACTGACTCGATGGGGACTGGATATTCACATTCCACTGATCTTCGCAGCAATCATCGCAGCATTCATCGCTGTTGTATGTCTCAAGTGCAAGTGGTCTGATATCGAGAAAGGCATCATCGAATCAATCTGCAGCGCAATGCAGGCTATTCTCATCGCCTGCCTCATCGGACTGATTGTAGGTTCATGGATTGCCGGCGGAATCGTTCCAAGTCTTGTATACTACGGACTTAAGATTCTCTCTCCTAAGTTCTTCCTCGTAACATGTCTGCTCGTTTGCTCAATCGTATCAGTTACAACGGGAAGTTCTTGGACAACAGCTGGAACACTCGGTGTTGCTATGCTGGGAATCGGAACAAGTATGGGTATCCCACCTGCTATCACTGCTGGTTGCGTAGTATCTGCAGCTTACTTCGGAGACAAGATGTCACCATTCTCAGATACAACTAACCTCGCTCCTGCTGTAGCTGGAACAACACTCTTCGCTCACATCAGACATATGATGTACACAGCTGGAACAAGTTATGTTATCGCAATCATCGGATTCATGTTCATCAATATGAAGTACTCTGGAAGTGCTGAGCAGGTTACACAGATTACAGAAGTATCTGCTGCACTCAGAGAAGAGTTCATAGTATCACCATGGCTGATGCTTCCACTCGTAATTCTTCTCCTGCTGATCTACTTCAAGATTCCAGCAATCCCAGGTCTTGTGGCAAGTATGCTCATCGGAGTAATCTGCGCAGTAACAGTTCAGGGCAATGATATTGCAACAATCGGAAAAGTACTCAGCTACGGATATGAGTGCAACAGCTCAAACGAGATGCTCGCAGAGCTCTTCTCAAAGGGCGGACTGCAGAATATGATGTGGACAGTATCACTGATTCTCTGCTCACTGACATTCGGTGGAGTAATGCACAAGTCAGGAATGCTTGAGACAATCGCAGCAAGTCTCCTGAAGCTCGCAAAGGGCACAGCAGGACTCATCACATGCACAGGCCTCACAGCGGTACTCGTTAACCTGATCTGCGGAGAGCAGTACCTCTCAATCCTGATCACAGGTAAGATGTACAAAGAGGAGTTCGAGAAGAGAGATCTCGCTCCACAGAATCTCTCAAGAACACTTGAGGACTTCGGTACAATCACTTCACCGCTCATCCCTTGGACAACATGTGCGGTAGCGATGTCAACATACCTCGGTGTATCAACACTCGAGTACCTGCCATACTGCATCCTCAATATCGCTAACCCAATTGTAGCTATAATCTTCGCGATTACAGGTTTCACAATCAGAAAGCGTAGCCAGGTTCCTGCAGAAGACATCGTAGAGTAGTAATATAACGCACACTAAGAGGGGCTACATATGTAGCCCCTTTTATCGCGCGCTTATACTACGCTTCTGCTCTGCGGATGAATCTTTCTGCAGCGAATGAGATCACGCTCACTGGCAGCCATGCAAGACGATATGCGCTGAGTGGCATGATGTTATACGCGTCAGTAATCCAACTCATATTCAGTTCAAAGAGTGTATTCTATCTAGAGAGCAGTTCGAGAATGCTCATTAGGAAAGCCGCAATTGTCGCCCACTTCGCAGCTCTGAGGTTTGCTTTGTTATCGCAATCCTTGCACATGCAGTAGTAGAGTGCGATTACGATTCCCGCTGGATAGCACGCGTCGAGCACAGGTCCTACGAAGAGTACGATTGTGTCGAGGTCCATGAGTGAGATTATCATGTTGTCGCAATACCGCTGAACAAGCCTATATTCCGTTCTCTCGGCATTGCATACAGGAGTCGGGTAATATGCCACCTGCGACGAAAGCCCTGCTAAAGAGCATATACGCGATGCTGCCAACTGTATAATTACGCAAAAGAAAACCCGCCTTTCGGCGGGTTTTTAGCTTGTGATTAAGTAGTCCGATAGATTACTTTCCGTAGTACTCTACTTCCTTACCCTCAGCTACTCTCTGGTCATTTCTCTTCTTGAGTCTGATGATCATAATAGCGTCAACGAGTCCGATGATTACTACAACCAGCTGGAACCAGAACATTCTGTCGTATGCCTGCTGTGCTGGGAGTGTATCGAGCCAGTTACTGAAGAGTGTGAACTGGAAGATATCAGGTGAGAATCCGAGGATAGCAGCAGCTCCTGTTGTTGTAGCTGTTACTGATGCTGGAATTCCGCACTCCTCGATTGTAGCATAGTAGTTTCTTCCTGCGTAGCAAGCGAATGAGAGGCCAACCACGATGAAGATTACGAATCCTACTGATGAGTTCTCGTTAGCACCGAAGAGCATGTAGAGAAGTCCTGCGATAGCAAGAACATATACGAGTATGAGGTTCTTAGCAGGGGATGTTCTTGTAGCGATCTCGCCTCCGATAGGAGCTCCGATCATCTGGCAACCATACTGTCTGAAGATAGCAGCCCAACCAGCGATTACGATTGGAACTCCGAGTACATCAGAGAAGTAAGGTGTGAAGTATGTGAGTGTTGTCATAAATGAGTATACACCGAAGATACAGAATGCGAACATCCATGTCTCCTTGTGCTTAAGTACTGACCATACCTCAGCAACAACATTCTTGTCCTTCTTGTCTGCTGACTTAGCAACAGCCTCAGCTCTTGCAGCAGCGAGCATCTCCTTTGTTGGGTTTGGAATTACGAACCAAACGCCAGCAGCGATTACGATTGACATTGCAATGTTAGCGATAACTGTAGCCTTGATACCAGCCTCTCCGCCTCCAACTGTCTGGAATGCGATCATCATAAGTGATGACTCAACGAGGTTGAAGATTCCGATGCATGTCTCGTTCCATCCGAACGCTCTTCCCTGAGCATTCTCAGGCCACATCATTCTTACGATCTTGATCTGTGTAGGGAAGTTGAACATCAGTGATGCAATAGCGAATCCAATCCACATCAGGATGCACCATACGTATGAGTGTGGGTTCAGAAGGAATCCAACTGCGAATACTACATTCAGAATGATTGAGATGAAGTAGATTGTCTTGTAGTTGAATCTGTCAGCAACCCATCCACCGATAGGTGCGAGGAAGATGTTACCAAGTCCGTAGATAGAGAGCAGGAAGCTCATCTTTGTTCCTGATGTTCCCAGGAAATCACGGAATGGCTCATACCATGTGTACTGAAGATAAGGTACGAGGTATACGATAGCCCAACCTGCACCCATGATAAGCATAGCGAGAACGAGTCTGATCTTGCTCATCTTAATGTAGTTTACATTTTCCATACTTTTTCTCCTTGCATTTCTACATACAAACGTCTAGCAATAACTTTTTACTTTTTTATTAAATGTACTTCTTAAACACCTCACCAAGTACTTTAATACCTTCACGAATCTGCTCATCCTTAACCATTGTGAAGTTCATTCTGATTGTGTTCTTAACACCCTCGAATGAGAAGAATGACTCACCTGGAATGTAAGCAATACCTGCTGCAACAGCATCATCAAGGATCTTGTCTGTATCGAGTCCTTCTGGAAGCTCGAGCCAGAGGAACATTCCACCTTCTGGATCTGTGTACTTGATCTCTGGTGGGAAGTACTCCTTAATCATCTCTACCATGAGCTCGCAACGCTGCTTGTATACAACCTGGATCTCTCTGATATGCTCCTCAAGATCAAACATGCTGAGGTAGTAGTATGTGAGCATCTGTGTGAGCTCTGGGCTCTGCAGGTCATTAGTCTCCTTGAGTTCCTCGATTGCCTTAGCAACCTCTGGTGAAGCGCAAGCCCATGCTACTCTCATACCAGGGCTCAGGATCTTTGAGAATGAACCGAGGTACATTACCTGGCCCTTCTTATCAAGAGCTCTGAGGTGTGGAAGCTGCTCTCCCTTGAATCTCAGATCGCCGTAAGGGTTGTCCTCAACAACTACTACATCGTACTTTGATACAACCTCCATGAACTTCTCTCTTCTCTCAAGGCTCCATGCCTTACCTGTAGGGTTCTGGAAGTTAGGAATTACGTAGATCAGCTTAGCCTTAGGTGTCTCAGCGAGTACTCTCTCGAGATCCTCGATTACGATACCCTCGTCATCTGTGTCAACACCCTTGAACTCAGCACCGTATGGTCTGAATGCGTTGATAGCTCCAAGGTAACTTGGGTTCTCTGTGATTACTACATCGCCCTCGTCGATGAACATCATAGCAGCGAGTCCGAGACCCTGCTGTGAACCTGAGAGTACGCAGATATTATCCTTTGTACACTCAACGCCCTCTCTGTTGTTCATTCTGTCTGTGAGGAAGTCGAGCAGTGGACCATAACCCTTTGTCAGACCGTAAGCAAATGCCTTAGGGCCTTCCTTCTCGAGCATTGCGTCAGCTGCTTTTCTGAGGTCCTCAAGTGGATATAGTTCAGGATCAGGAAGTCCTGCTGCGAAAGAAATCATGTTTGGCTTACCAGCGATTCTCTTCTGTACAGCTCTGATACCTGAAGCCTTAATGCGGCTCATTCTTACTGAAAATGCCATTATATGCCTCCTTTATTTGTATTCCTTCGCTGGCTCTTCTCCATTCATAACACGGAGTGAACCCTTAGCGAGTGCTACCATCTCATACTCACCTGCAACAACCTCTGTTGGTGCAACACATGCTGTGAGTCTAGCAATCTCATCTGTTACATACTTTGAATGTGCGATTCCTCCTGTAACGATGATTCTGTCAACTGGTCCCTCAAGTGAAGGAACGTATGAGCAGATCTCCTTAGCTGTGTGGTAGATGAATGCGTCATATATGAGCTTAGCCTTCTCATCTCCCTCAGCGATTCTCTTCTCAACTTCTCTTGAATCCTTTGTTCCGAGGTAGTCATACATACCAGCGAACTTACTGATCTTGTTAACCATCTCTGACTCAGTGTACTTACCTGAGTAGCAGAGCTGAACGAGTGGATATGTTGGAAGTGATCCGCAACGCTCAGGTGAGAAAGGTCCGTTTGTTCTTCCGCCTGAACCGTCTACCATCTTACCATTCTTGTGTGCGCAGATTGAGATTCCTGAACCGAGGTGAGCAACGATGAAGTTGCACTCCTCATACTTCTTGCCAATCTTCTCTGCGATTGATCTTGCAACAGCCTTGTGGTTGAGTGCGTGGAACCAAGCTGGTCTCTCGAGTTCTGAGATTCCTGTGATTCTTGCCTTGTCAATCATCTCGTCTACAGCAACTGGGTCAACGATGAATGATGGAACACCAATCTCATCTCCGATTGCCTTAGCGATTACTGCTCCAAGGTTTGAAGCATGCTCTCCACATACTGCGTTTCTGAAGTCCTCGATTAGAAGATCATTAACTGCGTATGTTCCTCCCTCAACAGGTCTGCAGAGTCCGCCCCTTCCTGCTACGCATCCGAATTCCTTGATCTCATAGCCAGCCTTCTCAACTGTATCAATAATCAGATTCTTTCTGTATTCGAACTCGTCAAAAACGTGTGGGAATGGCTTCAGTTCCTCAGCTGTATGGTCAATAGACGCCTTGAAAACTTCCTGCTCATCCTCGAACACAGCAATCTTGGTGCTTGTTCCACCTGGATTAATGATCAGAATTTTCATTTACTTTCCTCCCTTAAATAGAGCTTGTCATTTCGCATAGTGTTCTATTCTGCGGAACGCTATTCTATTATGGTTAAATTATATTGCGGTACCCCACTAATGTCAACTATTGACTTCACATAATCTCCATATTTTCGATAAAAAAAACAGAGCGCAGACAAGAGTCTGCACTCTGTTCTTTTATCTAATACAACCTAGAACTTCAGCTTGCCGAAAGCTTCTTTCTTAGGCAGCGATTCCTCGCTCATAGCTGCCGCCATGGTCTTAATCGCTTTCTTCTCCTTTGAGGAGAGCTTAGTTGGAATCTCTACGAACACTTTAACATAGAGGTCGCCCTTGCGGCCCGTTCTTGGGTCTGCTACACCCTTACCTCTGAGTCTGAACTCAGAGCCCGACTGTGTTCCAGCAGGGATTGTGTAGCTGTAGCTCTCACCGAAGCCAGGAACCTTAAGCTTATCGCCGAGCACCGCCTGATCGTACGAGATAGGCATGTCGAGATAGAGGTTATTACCTTTTCTCTTATATGTGCTGTGCGGTCTTACATTACAGATTATGTAGAGATCACCCTCTGGACCTCCATTAACACCTGGCTCACCCTGTCCGCGAAGTGTGATGATGCTGTCTGTATCTACTCCAGCTGGAATATCTACTTTAATCTTCACAGACTTGCGTGTTGAGCCTGCGCCACCGCAGTCAGGACATGGTGTATCGATTGTGTAACCAGTACCCTGGCACTTTGGACAGGTTGTGACATTCTGGAATCTTCCGAATGGAGTGTTGCTCACCTGAGATACCTGACCGCTTCCTCCACACTGCGAGCATGTACTCTTGCTTGTGCCTGGAGCTGTACCCTCACCATTACAGGTCTTACATCTCACGTTCTTGTTGAGCTCAATCTCCTTAGTGCATCCGAAGATAGCTTCTGTGAAGTCGAGTGTAACAGTCTTCTGCAGGTCACGACCCTTCTGAGGGCCATTTCTTCTGCGTCTTCCGCCACCGAATGCTCCACCGAACATATCGAAGATATCCTCGAAGCCGCCCATTCCACCGAAGCCACCGAAGCCGCCGCCTCCGAAACCACCAGCGTTAGGATCTACACCTGCATGTCCGAATCGGTCATACATATCCTTCTTCTGAGGGTCAGAGAGTACCTCGTATGCCTCGTTAACTTCTTTGAACTTCTCCTCGGCTTCTTTATTGTCAGGGTTCCTGTCAGGATGGTACTTCATCGCCATCTTGCGGTACGCCTTCTTGATTTCATCATCCGAGGCGCCCTTATGAATACCGAGCACCTCGTAAAAATCTCTCTTATCAGCCATTACTTATCCTCGTCAACTACCTCATAGTCTGCCTCAAAAGTACTGCCCTGTGGACCAGCCTGTGCACCAGCATCAGCTCCCATTCCACCGAAGCCTGACATATCAGGACCAGCCTGTCCGTCAGCAGCCTGCTGTGCAGCCTGAGCCTCCTGGTAGATTCTTGCTGAGATTGGGTAGAATGCGTTTGTCAGAGCCTCGATCTTAGCCTTCATGCCCTCAACATCGTTAGCGTCTACAGCAGCCTGAAGGTCTGCTCTTGCAGCCTCAACAGCAGCCTTCTCATCTGCAGTTGCCTTGTCCTCGAGATCCTTCATCTGCTTCTCTGTCTCGAAGAGCATTGTCTCAGCCTGGTTCTTTGTTTCAACCTCTTCCTTACGCTTCTTGTCCTCCTCAGCGTACATCTCAGCTTCCTTGATCTTAGCGTTGATCTCGTCCTCTGTGAGCTTTGTTGATGAAGTGATTGTGATCTTCTGCTCCTTACCTGTTCCGAGGTCCTTAGCACTTACGTTAACGATACCGTTAGCATCGATATCGAAGCTTACCTCGATCTGTGGAATTCCACGAGGAGCTGGAGCGATTCCTGTGAGCTGGAATCTTCCGAGTGTGATATTGCCAGTTGCCATCTCTCTCTCACCCTGCATTACGTGGATATCTACTGTTGTCTGATTATCAGCAGCAGTTGAGAAGATCTGGCTCTTCTTTGTAGGGATTGTTGTGTTTCTCTCGATGAGCTTAGTAGCTACTCCACCAAGTGTCTCGATTGAGAGTGACAGTGGTGTTACGTCGAGAAGGAGTACGTCGTTAACCTCTCCTGTGAGTACTCCAGCCTGGATAGCAGCTCCAACAGCTACACACTCATCAGGGTTGATTCCCTTGAATGGCTCCTTACCTGTTACTCTCTGAACTGCAGCCTGTACTGCAGGGATTCTTGTTGAACCACCTACGAGGATAACCTTTGCGAGATCAGCGCTTGTTACGCCAGCATCCTTCATAGCCTTGTTCATTGGCTCGATTGATCTCTCAACGAGGTTAGCTGTGAGCTGATCGAATCTAGCTCTTGTGAGATCCATATCCATGTGGAGAGGACCCTCAGCTGTTACTGTGATGAATGGGAGGTTGATCTTTGTTGTCTGTGCGCTTGAGAGCTCCTTCTTAGCCTTCTCAGCAGCCTCCTTCAGTCTCTGAAGAGCCATGTTGTCAGCTCTGAGGTCTACGCCGTGCTCCTTCTGGAAGCTGTCAGCGAGGAAGTTCATGATAGCGTTGTCGAAGTCATCTCCTCCGAGCATTGTGTCTCCGTTAGTAGCGAGTACCTCAAATACTCCGTCTCCGAGCTCAAGTACTGATACATCGAATGTACCACCACCCAGGTCGTATACGAGGATCTTCTGTGATGAGTCACCCTTATCGAGTCCGTATGCGAGCGAAGCAGCTGTTGGCTCGTTGATGATTCTCTTAACATCGAGACCAGCGATCTTACCAGCATCCTTTGTTGCCTGCTTCTGAGCATCTGAGAAGTAAGCAGGTACTGTGATTACAGCCTCTGTTACCTTCTCTCCGAGGTATGCCTCAGCGTCAGCCTTGAGCTTGCCGAGAATCATTGCTGAGATATCCTGTGGTGTGTAGTTCTTACCGTCGATTGATACAGTATAGTTCTCACCCATGTGTCTCTTGATTGAAGAGATTGTTCTGTCAGGGTTTGTGATAGCCTGTCTCTTAGCTGTCTCTCCTACGAGTCTCTCGCCGTTCTTTGTGAAAGCTACAACTGACGGTGTAGTTCTCATTCCCTCTGCGTTAGCGATTACTACTGGCTCACCACCCTCGAGTACTGAAACGCAGCTGTTAGTTGTTCCAAGGTCAATTCCAATAATCTTTGCCATTTGTCTATATCCTCCTAGTATCTATATCAATGGATTAATTAACTATATTATTCGGCAACCGCAACCATTGATGGTCTGATTACCTTCTTGTTAAGTGAGTATCCCTTCTGAAGCACTGTGCAAACCTTGCCTGACTCATGCTCTGTTGAAGCCTGTGTCATAACTGCGTTGTGCTTAGTTGGATCGAACTCTTCTCCGAGAGCCTCAACCTCTGCAAGGCCAGCCTTCTCAAGAGCTGTTCTCATCTGATCGAAGATCAGCTTCATACCCTTAGCATATGACTCAGGGTCTGCCGCCGAATCTGCCTCAAGCGCTCTCTCGAAATTGTCGAGAACCGGCAGAAGGTCTGCAACAATCTTCTCATTCGCATATGCGTGGATGTCGCTCTTCTCCTTAGCTGTGCGCTTCTTGAAGTTCTGGAACTCTGCCATCAGTCTCATATAGCGCTCACTCTCCTGCTCTTCTGCACTTGGAGCGTCTGCCTCAGCAGCTTCCGCAGTAGCCTCTTCAGCTGTATCTTCAGATTCCTCTGTCTCAGGCGCCTCGACCTTCTCTTCAGGATTAGCTGTCTCTTCCTTGAGCTCTTCCTCGAAGATCTCTGTCTTCATCTCTTCTGTCATTAATTATTCATCCTTTCCATCACCCAGCTTGAAAGATTCGCTGAGATTATTTGTGAGATATTCCATTATCGATGTAACTTCATCGTACTTCATTCTCGTAGGTCCGATAACTCCTACCTTACCAACGAGCTTGCCGTCTACGTGATATGACGCTGTAATCAGCGAACAATCCTTCATTGAATCCGACATATTCTCCTCACCGATAGTTACGATTATGCCATCACCTCTGCTCAGCATATTCCTTGTGAACTCCTCCTTCTTGCTGAAGAGTTCCAGGAAGTCTCTCGCCTTATCGATGCTTGAATACTCTGGAATGTTGAAGATGTTCATCAATCCCTCTGTGTACAGGTTGACATTCAGCATATCCTCGAGTGTCTTCATGAAGCTTGGCATTACGTTGCCGGAGAACAGGTTCATCGCCTCGATGTCTGTTCCAATGTCCTCGATGATATTAGCCTTGAGAGCCTCATCGATTGTAGTGCCCTTATAATGAACTGTCATCGTCTTACTCAGAATCTCAAGTGTCTCTGCTGTGTAAGGAACGTTGACTCTCATCGTTGTATTTGTAATGCTGCCACTGTCTGCGACAATCATCATGACTATTGTTCTCTCATCAACTGGCAGGAGCTTGATGAAATTCAGTGTGTCCTGATTGTTGACTGGTGTCATCGCGAAGGATGCCAGATGAGTAATTTCAGAGAGAAGCTCCGCTGCATGTCTAATCGTTGCGTTGAATTCCGCTCTGTCAGCATGAAGCTTATCTCTGATGGCTCTCTTCTCTCTTGTGGTCAGATTCCTCTTCTGCATCAGATTATTAACATATAATCTGTAAGCCTTGTCAGAAGGTATTCTTCCCGCAGATGTGTGAGGATGTGTGAGGTAACCCATCTCCTCAAGGTCTGCCATCTCATTACGGATAGTCGCAGGACTTACGCCGAGATTGTACTTCTTCGAAATAGATCTTGAACCTACAGGCTCAGCATTCTGAACGTAGTCGCTGATAACCGCCTGAAGAATCTGCAATTGTCTTTCGGTTAAATCCATGGCCACCTCCTTTCTTGTTTTGTTAGCACTCACTCAGTTGGAGTGCTAATTACAATTCACAATATACTCTTAATATGCGATATAGTCAACAGTTGTGAATGTGTTTTTTGAGTGAATTATGATTTTTGTCCATCATAAAAGGAACAGCCTCAGCTGTTCCTCTCTAACTACAGGTCATAATGATTAAGTAGTTCTGAAGGACCGTACACCGGAATAGCACTTTCGGCATGTCCCTTCTTATCTCTAGTTACTATGCAATCCGCTCCTTAGTTAGCCTTTACCTTCTTCCAGTAGTTGCTGTAGAGCTCCATTACGTCTGTGCTCATGCTCTTGAGTGAGTGACATTTTCTGAGAGCATCCTGGCTTGGGAAGATTGCAGGATTATTGAGAGCATCCTGGTCGATGAGTGACAGGCAGGCCTTATTTGGTGTTGTGTAGTAGAGATAATCGAAGTTTGTTGCAGCAACCTCCTTCTTGCAGAGGAAGTTGATCCAAGCCTCAGCATTATCCTTGTTCTCAGCTGATGCTGGGATTGCCCATGAATCGATGAAGAACTCTGTTCCTTCCTTAGGGATGATTACATCTACGTCCTCATTGAGGTCTGTGATGTATGAGTACTCTCCATTCCATACTACTCCGATTGCAGCTGAGCCATCAGCGAGCAGTTCTCTAGCATCGTCGTTAGCGTACTTGTATACGAGCGGCTTCTGTGCGATGAGGTCCTTGCTTGCCTCTGCAATCTCTGCCTCATTTGTGGTGTTCATATCGTAGCCTCTTCTGAGGAGAGCAATCATGAATGCATCTCTAACGCTGTTAGGCATTACGATATTCTCCTTGAACTGTGGATCCCAGAGGTCGTCCCATGAATCGATAACTGTATCTCCTACCATCTTCTTGTTGTATGCGAGTCCTGCATAACCAACCTGGTAAGGAACACTGTACTTATTACCTGGATCGAAGATCGCTGACTTCTCCATATACAGATCGTCAATATTTACAATCTCAGGTACGTTGTCGTAGTTAATCTCTGCAAGAAGATCCTCAGAGATCATCTTCTCAATCATATAATCCGATGTGCAGATTACGTCATATGAAACCGCGCCGTTAGCGAGCATTGTGTAGAGCTCCTCAGCTGTATCGTATGTATCCTGAACAACAGAGATACCAGTCTCCGCCTCGAACTCAGCTACGATCTCTGGATCATAGTAGTCACCATAGCAGATAAGGTTGAGCTCACCATTTGAGCCACCACCACATGAAGTAAATGTAAATGCTACTGTAAGCATAAGAGCGCCCACGAGCACAAGGCTAATAAGTCTTCTTCTCACGTCTATGCAACCTCCTCTTCTTTATTACTCTTGAAATTAACAACCAGAAGAGCCACGAAGGCAATCACGAAGATCAGAGTAGACAGCGCGAAGAGCGACGGTCTGATTCCAACCTTAACCTGGCTGTATATGATTGTCGAAATTGTGTTGATACCAGCACCTCTTGTGAAGTAGGTGATGATGAAGTCGTCTACTGACATTGTGAATGACAGCAGGAAGCCCGAGAGAATTCCTGGCATTAGCTCTGGAATTACAATCTTGCGGAAAGCATATCTCTTGCTTGCTCCAAGATCCATTGCAGCTTCGTACAGTCTGTCAGTCTTTCTGTTCATTCTCGGTCTTACCGAGAGCACTACGTAAGGGATTGAGAATGTTACGTGTGCGAACAGGATTGTTCCGTAGCCCTGCGGAATGTGGAGCAACAGGAAGAAAAGCATAAGCGAGATTCCCGTTACGATGTCCGCATTGAGCATAGGGATATTATTGAAGCCCAGAACTACATTCTGTGACTTTGGTCTCATTGCACTGAGTCCAATTACCGCAGTTGTTCCAATGATAGTCGCAATCAGCGATGCAAGAATCGCGATTGAGAATGTGTTACCAACTGCGCTCATCAGCAGTCTGTTGTGGAAGAGTTCCTGATACCACTGGAGGGAGAATCCCGTCCATACAGACATTGACTTAGCCTCATTGAACGAAAGAACAATGAGAGCGAAGATAGGCAGGTAGAGGAAAAGCATTACCAGCCCAACATATATGTAACTGATTGTCTTCTTCATTAGAGTAAGCTTGCCCCTCCTGTCTTATCGAATTTGTTCAGCAGCAGCATGCTAGCTATGATGAATACCATCATTACAAGTGACATACCCGATCCGAGGTACCAGTTAGTATTAACTGTAAACTCCTGCTCGATGATGTTACCGATGAGGTTAATCTTACCTCCACCCAGCATGTTCGAGATTGCGAATGTTGTGAGCGCAGGAATGAATACCATTGTGATTCCACTTACAATTCCCGGAACCGTTAGTGGGAGTACTACCTTTGTGTATACCTTGAGCTTACCTGCTCCGAGGTCGCGAGCAGCCTCAACGAGGTGCTTGTCGATCTTAACTACCGCATTATATATTGGAAGAATCATAAATGGCAGGAAGTCGTATACCATACCAAGAACTACCGCTCCCGGTGTATTCATAAGCTCCTGCCTTGGAAGGCCAAATGTTGTGAGAAGAGCGTTGATTACACCATTTCTCTCAAGCAGAACCTGCCATGCCATTGTTCTGAGCAGGAAGTTCATCCACATTGGCAGGATGAATACGAAGATCAGGAAGCCCTGCTTGCCGTACTTGCTGTTAGCAAGAATCATTGCCATTGGGAATGCGATAATCAGGCAGATGAGTGTACTCAGAACAGAAAGTCCGAGCGACAGACCAAGAGCCTGAAGATTATCGTGCTCCAGAATAGCTGTAATATTCTGGAAGGTCAGACCTCCGGTTCTTGATGTGAGACCGTAGTACACAATTGAAAGCAGCGGAATGATGGTTCCAATTGCTATCCACACAAGAAACGGAATCGACCAGCGTCTGTTTGCTATTGTCATATGTCGAGTTCCATCGCTTTCTCATCATCATATTCAGGCTTCTTCATGATCTGAATATTCTCAGGTCTAACGTACATGCCGATTTTGCTGCCCACGCTGTGCTCATCGTAGTTCTGCAGGAGCCACTCGAATCCGCTTGGCTCACCCTTAACGAGCATCTCGTAGTGCACGCCTATGAAGATCTTGCTTACAATCTCACCATTGAAGAGTCCCTCTCCGTATGGTCTGATCTCAATATCTTCAGGTCTGATTACAACATCGACAGGCTGTCCTGGCATGAATCCATCCTTAGCACCATCGATGCAAGGGAACTCTGTACCCTTGATTTCAACAACATTATCTCTTACCATTCTTCCGCTTACGATATTGCTGTCTCCGATGAAGTCAGCTACGAAAGCGTTCTCAGGCTCGTTGTAGATCTGCTCTGGTGTTCCCTCCTGCTGGATGTATCCGTTATTCATTACTACGACCTTATCTGACATTGTCAGAGCCTCTTCCTGATCGTGAGTAACATAGATGAATGTGATACCCAGTTCCTTCTTAAGTCTAACGAGCTCGTACTGCATCTCCTGTCTCAGCTTGAGATCGAGTGCGCCGAGTGGCTCGTCAAGAAGCAGAACTCTTGGCTCATTAACGATAGCTCTTGCCATGGCAATTCTCTGCTGCTGTCCACCAGAAAGCTCAGTGATTAATCTCTTCTCGAAGCCCTTGAGGTTAACGAGATTGAGAGCATACTTAACCTTATCCTTGATATACTGATCAGATTTGCCACTTACCTTGAGTCCGAATGCAATGTTCTCTCCTACATTCATATGAGGGAAGAGAGCATAGTTCTGGAAAACAGTGTTGAGGTGTCTCTGGTTAGGAGGGAGCGCTGTGATGTCGTTACCCTCAAAGAACACCTGACCCACATCCGGCTTCTCAAAGCCTCCGATGATTCTCAGTGTAGTTGTCTTACCACAGCCTGAAGGTCCGAGCAGTGTTACGAACTCATTCTCATTAACAGTGAGATTGAGCTCATCAAGAACCAGGTTGTCACCAAAGCTCTTGCTGATATTCTCGAGTCTGATAAGTTCTGCCATTGATATCTCCTTCTTATCTTATTTCTTAGAAGCTTGGAGGTGAGCTAACCCAGATAATCTGAGCACCTCTGTCCGAGCTTATGTAGTGAGTCTTATCTGGATAGATGTAGAAAGTCTCACCCTTCTTTACCGTATACTTGTCATTGCCGATGTGCACTGTAATCTTACCTGTGATTACATAGCCGAACTCCTCTCCTTCATGAGGATTATCTGGCATTGTGCTACCACCAGCGACGAGTGTAAGCCTGATTGGCTCCATCTCGTTCTTCTGAGCGTTCGCCACAATCCACTCGATTGTGTATCCACCCTCTTCATCCTTCTTCTCATAATAATCTTCCTCGGTAAAAACGAGCTGTGCTCGTGGTTCTTCCGAGAAGAATGTGCTGAAGTCCGTTCCGAGTGCGAGTATTATATCTTCAAGCGTCGCTATCGACGGTGAAGTCAGGTTTCTTTCGACCTGTGATATGAATCCCTTTGACAGTTCTGCTCTGTCTCCGAGTTCCTCCTGCGTGAGTCCGCGCTCTACTCTCAGTTCTCTAATTCTCTCACCAATGTCCATGAATTTGTCCCTTTTCTAAGCTCATTGCGATGAGCAAACACTTCTAAATTTCCAGTTTAGTATTTCTAAACGTTATAGCCCAAATAATTATACAGTTCATATTTATTAAGTCAACAGTTTTGTATTACTAAACTCGCAAAACAAGCAAAATCTTTCTCGATGCACTCCACGCAAAAGAAAAAGCAGCGCATTCGCGCTGCTTTTCGCACGTATTATTCTACTTCTCGAGGCCGAGCTCTGCGAGAACGTCGAGGACTGACTCCATCTCTGTTCCGAAGTTGAACTCGATCTTACCAGCGTCTCCCTGCGCTGCAAGCTCTGGATTGATTGGGAGCTTCTCGATGAGCTTGATGCCGTACTCCTCTGCAACCTGCTCTGCCTTTGAAGCGCCGAAAATCTCAATCTTCTTGCCACAGTCTGGGCACTCATAGTAGCTCATGTTCTCAACGAGACCGAGCACCGGAATGTTCATGAGCTTAGCCATATTAACAGCCTTAGCTACGATCATTGATACGAGCTCCTGTGGTGAAGTAACTACGATGATTCCGTCAATTGGAAGTGACTGGAAAACAGTCAGTGGAACATCGCCTGTTCCTGGTGGCATATCGATGAAGAGAACATCGAGGTCTCCCCATGCAACATCTGTCCAGAACTGCTGAACAATGCCGCCGATAACTGGACCTCTCCAGATAACTGGATCAGTCTCATTCTCTGTGAGAAGGTTGATTGACATCAACTTCATTCCTGATGCTGTCTCCGCTGGAACGAGACCCATCTCGTTAGCAGCAGCCTTCTCGTGGACACCGAACATCTTAGGGATTGATGGACCAGTGATATCCGCATCCATAATACCTGTGCTGAAGCCATTTCTGTTAGCAGCAACCGCTGAGAGAGCTGTAACCATTGACTTACCAACGCCTCCCTTACCACTCACAACAGCGATAACCTTCTTAACGCTACTGAAAGCGTTCAGCTGTGCCATCTGAATTCCGTTGTCTCTTGAAGAGCAGTCTGCGCTGCAAGATGAACAATCGTGTGTGCAATTCTCTGCCATTTCTAATCCTCCTGCTTATATATACGCTTACATATTCGCAAGCTGTTTAACAATACCTATCATGCCTCCGAAGATAGCATCCATGAACTCCGCATTAGTTGCAAGGTCAGTCTCCCACTCGCCATCATCATTAAGCTTGCAGTTGACAATCACCTCGCTGATGTAATCAGTGTCCTCGAGGGCTGTCATCTTCTCGAAGAATATGCGGTAAAAGTCATCTTCTTCTGCCACAGCTTCCTTGCTCTCGAGAATCTCATCCCACGCGTCAAGGTAAGCAGTTCCGAAATCATATGACTCCACAACAAGCTTAACTGTAGCTGTCTTGCCATCTTCTGCAATCTCCTCCTCTGCGATTGTGTAGTCGAAACCACTCAGCATTGAGAGGAAAGTCTTGTAGCTCTCCTTGTTCTCACCCGAGAGCTCACTCTCGTCAACAAAGCTAGTTGCAATATTGCCATCTTTGAGTTCCTTAATATCGCTCTTGAGCTTGTCGGACGGACCCTTATCTCCGCAAGCTGTCATTGCAAGCAGCATCACCGCAGCAAGCATACACGCGAGCATTTTTCTCATTCTCATTGATATCCCCCATTATCTGGCGATAAGCGCAGTTCTTGTCTTACCGTTGAATCTTGTAATACCAGCTCTATCGAGAGCGGCGAGTAGAATCTCAGCATACTTACGTGTTGTTCCGAGCTTATCTCTGAACTCAGCCAGAGTGAAGTCAGCACCGAATGATGTTACAGCATTGAGTGCCTGATTCCATCCCTCTGCAGAGATGTAATATGCAGAATCCATCTTTCTTATTATACCCTCTTCTGCAAGTTCCACAAGCATTGCTGCTACTGTGTTCTTATCTGCAAGAGAATATACCTCATCGTTCTTGATTACCTCGATGCCTGCAGCTCGGTACTTCTCTGTCAGTTCCTTCTTGAGTGCTTCGTGCTCCTCAGTGTGCTGAACCTCGAAGCCAGCGCGAGCGATTGTCTTGCCCTGATCGCTGATAACCTTAATCTCGATTAGATAGTTAACAAGCGCAGCCAGCAGCTTCTCGTCCTCGATGTGATAGCTTGCCATAAGCTTGCTAAGAAGTTCCTGCTTAGGAATACCATCCGACAGTGGATTCTCCTCGTGGTAAGCATTGATCATATACTCGATATTGCTCTTGAGTCTCTCGAGCTTACTTGTGCTGAGAATAGATCCCTCACTGAGCATTACGAGCTTACCGGCAGCAACCTCCTCCTTAACGAGTTCAGCCGCCTGAGTGCGAAGAATTCCAAGCTCAAGTGCGAGCTCGTCATTTTTAGGGAATCTGCGCTGTGAACATTTCTGCTCCATAATATCTGCCAGTGATCCCGTCTCGAGAATCTCGAGAGACTTGAGAATGTCCGGCTTGTTTCTCTTATGCTTATCTGGTACAGAGTCAAGTATCAGGCCGCCTCCGATTGTGATGATTGGCGAGTAGAATCTGATGATGAATCTGTCACCTCTGTTGAGAGCCATAGGCTCCTCGAGTCTAAGCTGTGCATAGCAGGTCTCGCCCGCACCGAGTGCATCTCTATCGAGAAGGATGACCTTACAGAGAGCCTCCTTACTTCCAGCATAGAGGTGAACTCTGCTGTTGTTGAGTACAGTCTTATCACTTGAACTGAAAACTCTAAGTGCAACGTCGATCATATTAGTAGCCGCAACAGCTCCAGGTGCAGCGAGCACATCTCCTCTATCGACATCTTCCTTCTTCACACCGCTCAGGTTGATTGCAGTACGCTGACCAGCGATTGCTGAGTCAGTCTCCTTGCCGTAAGTCTGAATACCTCTAACCTTGGCTTTGACACCCTTAGGCTCAATTACCACCTCATCGCCAACATTACATGTTCCCTCGATGAGTGTTCCTGTCACGACAGTTCCGAAGCCCTGCATAGTAAAAACTCTGTCGACTGGAAGTCGGAAGAGCTCCTTATCCTCGCGGCGCTTGTTCTCTCTGTCGCATTTCTTGATAATCTCCGCCTTCAGCACATCGATATTGTCACCATTCTTGGCGCTGACAGGAATGATAGGCTTGCCCTCAAGGAATGAACCAGCGAAGTAGCCCTCAACCTCCTCGAGCAGCATCTCGAGCCACTCCTCATCTACCATATCTGTCTTTGTGACTGCGATGATACCATCGTTGATTCCCAGTGACTGCAGAATCTCGAAATGCTCTCTTGTCTGAGGCATGATTCCCTCATCCGCTGCAACTACAAATACAACGAAGTCGATTCCGCCGATTCCAGCGAGCATATTCTTGATGAATTTCTCATGGCCCGGCACGTCGATTACACCGATATTGTATCCGTCGTCATTAGGAATGTGCGCAAAACCGAGCTCAATTGTAATTCCTCTCTTCTTCTCCTCAGACAGTCTGTCTGTATCGATGCCAGAAAGGGCCTTGATGAGCAGGGTCTTACCGTGGTCAACATGGCCAGCCGTTCCGATAATAATATTCTTCATATTCTATATCCTTCTATCTGAGAGCCTTCGCTACATGCTCAAGTTCGTCATCCATAATTGTTCTCACGCAGAGCAGAAGCTGATCGTGCTGAATACGAGCGACAACAGGAAGCTCATATCGTCTCAGTCTTCTCTCAAGGCTCTTAGTTGTTCCCTCGTCAGATGTGATTGCAACTGCATAGCCAGGCAGTCTTACAGAAGGCGCAGAACCTCCGCCTATCTGATCGAGAACCTCAACGATCTCAATATTGAAAGCCTCATCCTTGCACTCAGCCGCAACGAGCTCAGCCAGCTTCTCAGCCTTAGCCTTGAGCTTCTCCTCGCTTGCACTGATCATACTGAGAACCGGAATATCTCTAAGAGCAACAGACTCGTCTCTGTACTTCTTAAGAGTCTCCTCCATCGCTGCGAAAGTCATCTTGTCTACACGGATGGCTCTTGCGAGAGGATGCTTCTTCATCTTCTTGATATACTCATCGCGACCTACGATGATTCCACCCTGTGGGCCACCGAGCAGCTTGTCTCCGCTGAAGAGCATTACGTCGATTCCAGTTGCTAGTGATGCTGGAACGTTAGGCTCGTCACATCCATATGCTGACATATCTACCATGAGCCCGTTACCCATATCGTAGATTACTGGCAGGTCGTATTTCTTGCCCAGCTCTACGAGCTGCTCAAGTGTAGCTTCCTCGGTAAAACCGACGATGTCGTAATTACTCTTGTGCACTTTCATCAGTGCGCCAGTGTTCTCGTTAATCGCATTCTCGTAGTCGCTGATCTTTGTCTTGTTAGTTGTTCCAACCTCACGAAGTGTAGCCCCACTCTGCTCCATAATGTCTGGAATTCTGAATGCTCCGCCAATCTCAACGAGCTCACCTCTTGATACGATGCACTCCTTGCCGGCTGCCATTGCTGACAGAACGATCATTGTAGCTGAAGCATTGTTGTTAACGAGCATTGCATCGTCAGCTCCTGTGAGCTCAACGAGAATCTCGCTAACGATATCGTGTCTTGATCCGCGCTTACCAGCCTTCACATCATACTCGAGGTTTGAATAGCTTCTCGAAACTTTCATTACATTCTCAACAGCCTCCTTGCAGAGCGGTGCTCTGCCGAGGTTAGTGTGGAGAATAGTACCTGTGGCATTGATAGCAGGAATCAGGTTATTCTTATCCTCTTCATCGATGAGTTCAATTACAGCCGCTGCAACTCTTGAATGGGTGAGTCTCTCAACATCGAAGTTCTCAGCTGTCTCATCTGTAAGTGCCAGAATCTCCTGGCGAAGTGAATCGATTACAGATCTAGCAGCATCTGTCACAAAGCTTGCGCCTTTTGCCTCAAAAAAATCAAAAAGAGGCTGTTGCTGTAACACCTCATCAATCTTAGGAATTCTTCTCAGAATATCTTTCTTATTCATATTGTCCTCCCATACAACTAAAGAAATGGCGGGAGTATGTGAGAATCGAACTCACCCGAGAAGGTTTCAGCTCCTCAAATCGGTTTTGAAGACCGTTAGGCACACCAGCACCTATCTACTCCCAAGTCGTACTGACCCATAATATCACATGAACACTAGCATTTGCAAGCATTCTGTTACATTTTGAACGATTGCACGCGCATAAAGACAGCGCCCGCTGCGGGCGCCTTTTTGCTCTTACTTCTCCTTATAATAAAGTCTGCAGTGGCAGAAGCCTTCGAACTCTGGATCTGCAATCTGATCTCTGAACTGCTTACACATGCACATTGTGTCCTCTGACTGCTCGAGAACGCATGGGCAGTGGCCGTCCTTCTTCTTGAGCCCCTCTCTGATTACGTCAACAATCTTCTTATCTTCATTGAAATATATTCTCATGTGCTTCCTCCTATTATATAATGCCTCGTGCGTATCGTGTGTGATATAATGATTTGTACTGATATTATACATTACAGAATACATTACAGAAAGTGAATTAAGTATGACTGATACAAATAAGCAATCCTGCTCCATCCCTAAGGTTATGGACCTCAAGGATGTGAAGCTCACAACAATGACAAAAGCAGGCGGATGAGGAGCTAAGATAGGGCCGGGCGTCCTAAGCGACATTCTCTCGAACCTTCCTAAGATTAAGGACCCAGATATCCTTGTCGGTTTCGAGAGCAGCGACGATGCGTGCGTATACAGAATCAATGACGACGTCGCTATGATCAACTCAATCGACTTCTTCCCGCCAATCGTAGACGATCCATATATGTTTGGACAGATTGCAGCTGCGAACTCACTCAGCGATATTTTTGCCATGGGTGGTACCCCTAAGCTTGCTATGAACCTGCTCTGCTTCCCTAACTGCCTGCCACTCGCAGCAGTCGAGGCAATCCTCGCAGGTGGTAATGACAAGGTTAACGAGGCAGGTGCAGTAATCGTCGGCGGACACAGCATCGAGGACAATGAGCCTAAGTACGGACTCAGCGTAACTGGTTTCGCAAAGCCAGCTGACATCCTCGCTAACACTGGTAAGGAAGGCGACCTTCTTGTAATCACCAAGAAGATTGGAACAGGTATCCTCTCAACTGGTGACAAGGCTGACCTCCTGACTCCAGAAGAGTCCGCAGCAATGATTAAGACTATGGCCGAACTCAACAAGTACGCCTTTGATGCTACTGAAGGTGTTAAGGCCAACGGCTGTACAGACATCACTGGCTTCGGCCTCCTCGGACACGCAGCCGAGATGGCAAAGACAGGCAACCTGACTCTGTCAATCTTCGCTAGTGCAGTACCAGTCTTCGACAAGGCTCTTGAGCTTGCCAATATGGGAATCATTCCTGCAGGCGCGTACAGAAATAGAAGCTACCTCGAGGACGACGTAATCAATCTCGCGAAGAACACAGCTCGTAACCGCATCGACTGCCTCTACGATCCACAGACATCAGGCGGACTCCTGTTCTCTGTACCAGAGCAGCATCTCGAGAGACTGCAGTACCAGCTCGGCGAGAAGGGCTGCGAATCAGCAGTAATCGGCTACTTCAAGCAGAAAGGCAGCCACTACATCGAGATTAACGACTAATAATTCCCCGCGGCAAAACGCGGGGTTTTCCTTAAAAAAAGCGGTCATTGATTGACCGCCTTTTGATAGCTATTATTTCTCCGCCCTCTCCTTAACGAAGTTCTTGAAAGTCTCCGCAAGTGGTGAGAGTGACACATTCTTCAGGTTGACCATGTAGAAGTCTCTGTTAACCTTGAACTCCTTAATCTCTGAAATTGTCATCTTGTCTGTTACAACAGAATCAGCGACCTTCTTCGATACTACAGATACTCCAAGTCCGCACTCAACGCTCTTAACGATTGATACGAGGTCATCGAAGAGTCCCGCCACCTTGAGTTCTGATCTGTCGTAGCCACAGTCCGCAACAGTCTCCTCGAAGGACTTTCTTGTTGCAGATCCATTCTCTCTCCAGATAAAAGGCATCTCTTTTATCTCCGCAAGGGTTACCGTTGGTCCGAGATTGAACGCCTTAGGCGCTATGAGTACCACCTTGTCTGAGAAGACCTTCGTGCACTCGAAACCGTTTGATGTTGGCTTGCTTCCGATGAATCCGAGCTCACCTCTTCTGTCTGCGAGGTTCTCTATTACAGACTGAGTATCAGAGAGTGTCACATAGTACTGAACATCCCCAATCTCCTTGCTGAACTCCGAGAGCACCTCTGGAAGGAAGGCCACTCCAGGAATAGATGAAGTCTGCAGTTCAAGAGTTCCGCCCACCTTGTGGGAAGCACCCTCCATCGCCTCAATGGCACGCTCTCTTGCGTTTACCATATCTACGGCGAACTTATAGAAAACCATACCTTGCGGTGTCAGCTCAATCTTACGACCTTTTCGATCAAGCAGCTTCTCACCAAGCTCTGTCTCCAGATTGCTTACGTGAGTACTGATAGTTGGCTGTGTGAAGAACATCGCATCAGCCGCCTTGCTGAAACTCTTATACTTTACTACGTTAACGAATGCCTCAATCTGCTTGAAATCCATTTGGCTCCCCTGACTAGCTTTGATTCGAGCGATGTAATTTGCGCTGACAAAGTTGCAAGCGGAAAGAACAAGCTCTACTATAGAATACTTCTATAGTATATCAGTCAATACCCAATAATTGAACCCTGGAGAGCCCTCTCAATTTTTCCAATTCGGAAAGCATCTCGTCGAGATCGTCGGATTCGTCGCCAAGATCGAGTGTTATTACCACATTCGCCTTGCCGTCTACTGGCGGATTCTGATTAATCGTCCAGACACTATAGCTGTAATTTGAAATAACCCTGAGCACGGCATAGAGCACGCCGACCTCGTGAGTCATCATCATGGAAATCATCGCATGTCTGTTATATGCAACTGAACTCATCTCTTTGACGAAATTGCGATATTTGTAATAGGTACTTCTGGATATTCCTACGATGCGCACTGCCTCGCTGATATCCTTCGCTGTTCCATCATCAAGCATCCTTCTCGCCTCTGCTACCTTCTCACAGTAAGCTGGAAGAATGCACTTGTCTACAACAAGATATTTACCGCTCATCGCTACTCCTTACTTTGATGCTTTGCCGATAACGTATGCCTTCATATCAGCACACTCGATGACATCCTTGTGGCAAATCTCCTTGCTGAAGATATCTGCGAGTGGTCCTGTTACAGGAACGCCAGTAACTGCCTCGAGCTTCTTCATGTTATCCTCATCTGCTACTTCCTCTGTCTCACCGAGAGCATCGATTACGGCTCTTGTGAACTTATATGGTGAAGCTGTTGAGAGTGTTACATTTGGAAGTCCTGCAGCTGGGTCGTCTGATGCTCTGAACTCCTCGAATGCGCACCAAGCGATTGCTGTGTGTGTGTCCATCAGATACTTGTCCTCGGCGTAGACCTTACCTATTGCCTCAGCACCCTTCTCGTCATCGCAGGCAACTCCTACGAATACTTCCTGGATTGCCGCCAGCTCCTCAGCGCTGATCTGGTACTCACCGCACTCAGCAAGAGCCTTCATATACTTCTTGTTATTCTCAAGTCCGCATACGTAGTACAGCAGTCTCTCGAGGTTTGAAGAAACGAGAATATCCATTGATGGAGAAGTAGTCTTGAAGAAAGTTCTTCTCTTATCATAGTGTCCAGTCGCGAGGAACTCTGTGAGTACATCGTTCTTGTTTGAAGCGCAGATCAGCTTCTCAATAGGAAGACCCATCTTGAGAGCAAAATATCCAGCCATAATGTCTCCGAAGTTACCTGTTGGAACTGTGAAGTTAACCTTGTCACCCAGCTCAATCTCGCCGCTCTCGAGCAAAGCCTTATAAGCAGCGAAGTAGTATACAATCTGTGGAACAAGTCTTCCGATATTAATAGAATTAGCACTTGAGAGTGATACGCCCTCTGCAGGCTGCGGAATCTCTGTGAAAAGCTTCTTGACGCCGCTCTGCGCGTCATCGAAGTTACCCTTAACCGCACATACGCAGGTGTTCTTGCCGCTCTGTGTTACCATCTGGAGCTTCTGTGTCTCAGATACTCCGCCGTCAGGATAGAAAACGATGATGCTTGTGCCAGGTACGTCTGAGAATCCGTGAAGCGCAGCAGAACCTGTATCTCCGCTTGTCGCTGTCAGAATGAGAATCTCATCTGTGAAACCTGTCATATCTCTAGCAACTGTCATCAGGTTAGGAAGAGCGGAGAGTGCAACATCCTTGAACGCGCATGTAGGTCCGTGATAGAGCTCCATAACGAATCCATCTGCTACCTTAGCCACTGGTGTGATCTCAGGTGCAGTGAACTTGTTCTCATAACTTCTCTCTACGATAGCATCGATTCTCTCCTCACCGTAGTCAGGGAAGAACTTGTTGAATATCATCTTAGCCATTCCTCTGTAATCCTTAGCGATTACTTCCTTATAATCGAGCTTTAAAGCCTCGAGGTCTTCTGGTACGTAAAGACCGCCATCAGCAGCGAGTCCGTTGAGGACAGCCTCTGCTGAACTTATTCTGATTGAATCATCTCTTGTGCTAATGTAATTTATCATCTGAACACCATTTTTAACCTTTTTATATTGCATATTTTGTGTTTATATGATACATTATTCATACAGTAAACACAAGTGTTTTTATTTCAAAGACATAAACGCGAGTGCATCTCTGCCTCGCAGATTTTATTTTTTAACTTATTGGAGGATAGCATGAAGATAGCAATTATGGGATTCGGCGTCGTTGGAAGCGGTGCATACGAAGTTGCCAAGCTGGCAGGAGGTATCGAAGTAAAGAGAATCCTCGACCTCAAGGTTCGCCCTGGTTACGAGGATGTAGCAGAGAAGTTCACCACCGAGCTCAGCGATATCACCGGCGATACCGAGATCGAACTTGTTATCGAGGCTATGGGAGGCATCGACACACCAAGAGAGTTCGTTCTTGCCTGCCTCAACGCCGGCAAGCATGTAGTAACTCCTAACAAGAACCTCATCAGCGCTTGCTACAAGGAACTCACAGAGTGCGCAGCAGCTAACGATGTATCCCTCAGATATACACCATCAGCTGGAGGAGCTATTCCTTGGCTCTTCAACCTCGCAAGAACTAAGCGCTGTGACAATATTACTGAGATCAGAGGAATCGTTAACGGAACAGCGAACTTCATCCTCGACGCTATGCACGACAAGGGTGCAGACTTCGCTGAAGTACTCAAGGAAGCTCAGGAGCTCGGATATGCGGAGAGAAATCCATCTGCAGATATCGAGGGAACAGATACACTGAGAAAGACAGTAATCTCATCAAACATCGCATACGATGCAGCCATCACTGAGGATCAGGTTCCTTGCTACGGCATCGACACAATCAAGGCCTGCGACATCGACTGGTTCAAGGCGAACGGCTACACATGCAAGCTGATGATGAAGTCAAAGCGTAACGACGACAGGCTTGCTGTATGCGTAGAGCCTACACTTTTCGCTCAGGACAAGCTCGAGGCTAACGTTAAGGCTAATTACAATCTTATCACTCTCGTTGCGGACAATGCTGGCCCTCTCGCCTTCTATGGTCAGGGAGCAGGAAGCCGTCCAACAGGTCAGTCAGTTATCTCCGACGTTGTAGATATTCGCGATGCAGTTGAGATGAAGGCTCCTTCAAAGGCTGGCGACATCACCGTAGACAATAGCGAGCTTCGCAAGTACTACATCAGACATGACAGAATGTGCGAGCACATCGAGCCAATGATCGAGAGCTTCGAAGAGAAGGACGGAATCTTCTTCTGCATCTCCAAGCCAATCGCAGTAAGCGAAATGCACGCTATGGCTCAGCACCGCAAGGAGAAAGGCAGAGAGATGTTCTTCGCCAGCATAGAATAAGGGAATATAAAGAGGTATTTAGAGATGTTAAAAGTATGTAAGTTTGGCGGTTCTTCCCTCAGTGACGGAAGTCAGTTCGCCAAGGTAAAGGAAATTGTCGAGGCTGATGCCGACAGAAGAATGGTCATCGTATCCGCTCCCGGCAGACGATTCAGCAAGGACACAAAGGTAACTGACCTGCTCTACCTCTGTCACGCTCACCTCAAGTACGACGTTCCCTTCGATAACGTTGTGGATATGATCAAGGAGAGATATCAGGCAATCGTAGATGAGTGCCAGCTCTCAATTGACCTCGATGCTGAGTTTGAGGATATCTTTGGTGATGTTCGAAAGGGAACAAGACCTGACTATCTCGCTTCAAGAGGTGAATATCTCAACGCGAAGCTCATGGCTGAGTATCTCGGCTTCAAGTTCGTTGACGCTACAGAGTGGATGTTCTTCAAGCACGATGGCACTGTCGACTACGAGAAGACAGAAGTGGCTCTGAAGGAGCTCTTCGATGTATACGGCAAGGTAGTATCTCCTGGATTCTACGGAATCGCTCCGGGAGATAAGATCAAGGTTTTCTCAAGAGGTGGCTCAGATATCACTGGCGCTATCGCCGCTGCTTCACTCGATGCTGACATCTACGAGAACTGGACTGACGTAAGCGGAATCCTGATGGTAGACCCACGCATCGTTGAGAACCCAAGCCCTATCGCAAGAGTAACTTACGCAGAGCTGAGAGAGCTCTCCTACATGGGAGCAAGCGTACTGCATGAAGATACAGTTTTCCCTGTTCGTAAGAAGGACATTCCTGTTAACATCAGAAACACTAACGCCCCTTCTGATCCGGGAACAATCATCAGAGAACATTTCGATGAGGAGAGCGCTGAGGAGAACGCACGCTTTATCACTGGTATCACTGGTAAGAAAGACTTCTCCATCATCACTATTCATAAGGCCAATATGATCAGCAAGGTAAGCATGCTGCGTAAGGTCTTCAATATCTGCGAGAGCTTCAAGGTTGAAGTTGAGACTATCTCCAACGGTGTTGACTGCTTCTCTCTCGTAGTGCCAAGCGAGTCAATCAACGGCAAGCAGTTCGAGTTCATCTCACAGATCAAGGAAGACTGCAAGCTCGAGGATGTAAGCCTCACTGAGGGAATCAGCCTCATCGCCATCGTTGGTAGACAGATGGCTTATAGAACTGGTATCTCTGGTAAGATCTTTGCGACTCTTGGCGCTAATCACATCAATATCAGAACAATCGAGCAGGGCTCAGATGAGATCTGCATTATGGTCGGCGTATATACAGAGGATTTCGAGAAAGGAATCCAGGTTCTGTATGACAGTTTCGCCAGATAATCTGTTATAATGGAAGGACGGTCCCTATCGACTATTCGATGGTGGCCGTCCATAGAAGTATATGAGGAGACTAGATATGAAGAAATTCAACGTAGGTATTATCGGCGCAACAGGTGCTGTAGGTCAGGAAATGATCAAGATTCTCTCCGAGAGAGACTTCCCTATCGAGGAGCTCAGACTGCTCGCAAGCGCAAGAAGTGAGGGCAAGGTTCTCAATACTCCTTTTGGCGACATCACAGTTCACGAGACTAAGGAAGATTCATTCGAGGGACTCGACATCGTGCTCGGAGCTGCTGAGAACGACACAGCTAAGAAGTTCGCTCCAGCTATCACAGCTGCCGGCGCTGTTTTCGTAGACAACTCAAGTGCTTTCAGACTTGAGGAGAATGTTCCTCTCGTAGTACCTGAGATTAACCCAGAGGATGCTTACAAGCACCAGGGAATCATCGCAAACCCGAACTGCTCAACAATCATCACTCTCGTAGCAATCAATGCAATCAACAAGCTGTCAAAGATTGAGTCACTTACTGCTTCAACATATCAGGCAACAAGTGGTGCAGGTGCAGGCGGCCCTAAGGAGATGTTCGAGCAGTCAAAGCTCATCCTCGAGGGACGCAAGAACGAGATTGAAGCTAAGGTCTTCCAGCACCAGATTGCATTCAATCTCATCCCACAGATTGGTGGCTTCGATGAGGTAGGATACTCAAGCGAGGAGATGAAACTTCAGAACGAGGGACGTAAGATTATGCACCTCCCAGACCTCAAAGTTTCATGCACATGCGTAAGAGTTCCTGTTGAGCGTTCACACGCTATCAGCGCAGTAGTAGTAACAGAGGATTACCTCGATCTCGACGATGTTCGCAAGGCAATCGCTGAGGCTCCTGGTGCTAAGCTCTACGATGACCGCGATAACAAGGTATATCCAATGCCAAGTGTAACAAGCGATCAGGACATCGTATTCGTAGGAAGAATCAGAAGAGACCTCGTTCACGAGAACGGCATCAATCTCTGGTGCTGCGGTGACCAGGTGCGCAAGGGCGCAGCTACTAACGCAATCCAGATTGCTGAGCTTCTGATCAAGTAATAATAATCACGAGGTGATTGCAATGGACAGATTTATGAGTGTCACCGATATCAGCATAGATATCGAATACGCCTCGCTATCGACTATTGATGCCACAGCCAAGTATCTCAGAGATCGTGGTATCACAGAGCCAGAGGTCGGTATCGTGCTCGGTTCTGGTCTGAACAGCTACGCTGACAGACTCAAGAACGCAATCAGAATCAACTATTCAGAGATTCCGGGCTTCATCAGTCCTACAGTCGCTGGTCACTACGGAGAGATCATCTACGGAGACCTCGACGGGATAAAAGTCATTGTTCTCGCGGGACGCTTCCACTACTACGAGGGACATAGTATAACACGAGTGGTTTTCCCTTACCGCGTCCTCATAAGACTCGGCATCAAGCGTATGATCATCACTAACGCTTCGGGCTGCATCAACCGCAATTTCGAAGCAGGCTCACTGATGCTCATCAGCGATCACATCAATCTCACCGGACGCAATCCGCTGATTGGTGCGAACATCCCTGAGCTTGGTCCGCGCTTCCCGGATATGACAGATACATATAACAAGTCTCTCCGCGAGGCAGTAAAGGCTGAGGCAGCTGCAATCGGCATCGAACTCCACGAAGGAGTCTACGCCGGGCTTACAGGTCCATGCTTCGAGACTCCTGCTGAGATCAGATTCCTCGCCACAATTGGCGCTGATGCAGTCGGAATGTCGACTGTTCCAGAGGCTATCGTAACTAATCATGCGGGACTTGAAGTAATTGGAATCTCCTGCCTTTCTAATATGGCAGCAGGAATCATTGAAGACAAAGAGATAACTACAGACGAGGTTGACCAGACTGGCGCAGATGTCGCTGAGACTTTTGCCAAGGTGGTCGATATCGCTGTTAGAATTTAGAATGGAGATTTACAGAATATGAGCGACAGAATTACACGTGAGCAGGCTTGGGAGCTTCTCAACAAATACGTCAAGGGTGAGAACTACATCCTTCACAGCCTGCAGGTTGAGGCAATTATGAAGGGCCTCGCCAAGAGACTTGCACCAGACGAGGTTGAGTACTGGGGATGCATCGGACTTCTCCACGATCTCGACGAAGAGACCTGCCCATGGAGAGAGGACCTCTCAACACATGGCCCTACTTCAGCTAGAATCCTCAAGGATGAAGGCTGGGATGACGAGGTGCTGGCAAATGCCATCATGTCTCACAATCCTATCTGCGGTAAGAGCCCAGAAACTACAGTAGAGTATGCTATTATCGCAGCTGACCCAATGTCAGGTTTCATCAAGGCAATCGCACAGATCTACCCTGACAAGAAGGTTGCAAGCGTTAAGCACAAGTCAGTTACAAAGCGCTTCAAGGAGGCGAGATTTGCAGCTGGTGCTAACAGACAGTATATGTCTGAGATTGAGAAGACTGGACTCAGCTTCGACGAGTTCATCGATATCGCTCTTGAGTCGATGTGCGAGGTTGCTGAAGCCACAGGACTTTAAGAGGAGGAAATAATAGATGCAGTTCAAACCACAGGGTGTTTGCTCACAGCTCATCGACCTTGAGCTCGACGGCGACACAATCAAGTCAGTTGCATTCTACGGTGGTTGCAATGGTAACCTCCAGGGAATTGCAGCTCTCGTTCAGGGAATGAAAGCCGAGGATGCTATCAGCAGAATCGAGGGAATCAAGTGCGGATTCAAGGACACATCATGCCCTGATCAGCTCGCGAAGGCACTCAGAGCAGCGCTCGCAGAGCAGTAAGAAGTACGACCTCAAAAAAGGCGGTAGCAATACCGTCTTTTATCTTGCAATAGATTCTGCAAATCGTATAATTGGTACAGAAATAATTAAATAGACACGGAAGGAGTCAATCATGAGTCAGTCACGACGCATTATTCAGGTTGAAGAGAAAGTGCCACTTCGCATGGGCATTCCGCTTTCTATTCAGCACACATTCGCTATGTTCAGTGCTTCTGTTCTGGTACCTTACATCTTCGGTATCAGCCCAGCTATCGCTCTTCTGATGAACGGTATCGGAACACTGATTTTCATCGCTATCACAAAGGGTAAGGCACCTGCGTACCTCGGTTCCAGCTTTGCTTTCATCTCCCCTGCACTGCTGCTGATTACTGATCCGAACTACGGATATCAGTACGCACTGGGAGGCTTCGTTGTCACCGGCTGCATATTCATGCTGATTGCCGTCCTTATCAAATTCGTAGGCACAAAGTGGATCGACATAGTTCTTCCACCTGCTGCTATGGGTCCTGTAGTTGCCCTCATCGGTCTTGAGCTCGCTTCAAATGCTGCTCAGAATGGAGGAATCGTACTTACAGATTCTTACACCGCAATCGATCCTAAGTTCGTAACAGTTTTCCTGATCACACTGCTCGTTGCAGTATTCGGTCAGGTTGTATTCAGAGGTTTCGCTTCTGCAATCGCTATACTCATCTCAATCATCGTAGGATACATCGCAGCACTCGCACTCGGACTGGTTGATTTCTCACAGGTTCAGGAAGCTTCATGGCTTGCTCTTCCTAACTTCCTTGCACCTAAGTTCGACCTCAACGCTATTCTGATTGTTATCCCTGCAACTCTGGTAATCGTATCCGAGCACATCGGACACCAGGTTGTTACTTCGGAGATCATCGGAACAAACCTCCTCGAGGATCCAGGCCTCCACAGATCAATCTTCGCTGACGGTCTCTCAACTGCTCTCTCAGGTATGTGCGGATCAGTTCCAACTACTACATACGGCGAGAACATCGGAGTTATGGCTATCACAAGAGTATATAGCGTATGGGTTATCGGCGGCGCTGCAATCTTCTCAATCCTGCTCTCATTCGTAGGTAAGGCTTCTGGTCTCATCCAGACAATTCCTGGCCCTGTAATGGGCGGAGTAAGCTTCCTGCTCTACGGTATGATCGGAGCTTCTGGAATCAGACTGATGGTTGATTCCAAGGTTGACTACTCAAAGCCTCGTAACCTCGCACTCACTTCAGTAGTATTCGTTACAGGTCTCTCAGGCGCTGGTGTATCAATCGGTTCATCACAGCTCACAGGTATGAGCCTTGCTGCTGTAGTTGCAATGCTCCTCGGATTCGTATTCTATGTACTTGATAAGCTCAAGCTCACTAACGACTACGAGAACGTTCCACCAGGAGTAATCGAAGCAGAGTCAAAGAAAGAGCACAAGCCTGCTGAATAATATCGCACAACAAATCCCGACCTTCCGGTCGGGATTTTCTATTGTCCAAATTCTCTATGTTATTTGTCGAAATTGTTCTCGCATTGAACGACACGACTGCCAGCCACGGAAGAATGCTAATCCATCCAGTCCAGGTCATCACAGTGCTGACTCCGCTTGCCGCAATCGACCAATTCCCCCAAGCAACACCATCTCTCCAAATCAACCTTCCCTGCGGCGAAGCCGTCTACTCAAAGGAACGATTTGTACACATCTCCAACCCACATCGGCATCCGATAGCACAGAGAAATCGCGCAGGACGCGAAAAAGGGATAATATAGGAGCGGAGCGTACTTCTTGTACGTGAGCACCTATATTATCCCTTTGACAAAGTCATGCGCGATTTATCAAGCCGCCATCAGCTATTATGACAGGCCGATAATTGTTCCATCCTCAAGGATATCCATTCCGCATGCTGCTGGAACCTTAGGAAGTCCTGGCATTGTCATGATTGATCCTGTGAGGGCTACGATGAAGCCAGCGCCGGCACTGATCTTTACTTCTCTTACTGTGATTCTAAAGTCTGATGGTGCACCGAGGAGCTTTGCGTCATCGGAGAATGAGTACTGAGTCTTAGCCATGCAGATTGGACCCTTGTCGAGTCCGAGCTTCTCGAGATCTGCAATCTGCTTGAGAGCGTCTGCTGTGAAATCTACGCCATCTGCTCTGTAGATCTCCTTAGCGATCTTCTCAATCTTCTCTGGGATTGATGCCTCAGCATCGTAGAGTGGAGCGAAGTTTGACTCCTTCTGCTCTGTGATCTCGATTACCTTCTTAGCGAGCTCAACTCCGCCGTCTCCGCCCTTAGCGAATACCTCGGAGAGAACTACATCTGCGCCCTTAGCCTTGCAGAGCTTGTCGAGGAGAGCGAGCTCCGCCTCTGTATCTGTAGGGAATCTGTTAATAGCAACTACTGTTGGTACGCCGAACTTAGCAACATTGTCGATGTGCTGGAGGAGGTTAGCGCATCCTGCCTCGAGTGCCTCAAGGTTCTCAGGTCCAAGCTCCTTCTTGTCAACGCCACCGTGCATCTTGAGAGCACGAACTGTTGCTACGATAACTGTTACAGCTGGCTTGAGTCCTGCTGCTCTGCACTTGATGTCGAAGAACTTCTCAGCTCCGAGGTCAGCACCGAATCCAGCCTCTGTTACTACGTAATCGCCGAGCTTGAGGGCAACCTTTGTAGCCATTACTGAGTTGCATCCGTGAGCGATGTTAGCGAAAGGTCCGCCGTGGATGATTGCTGGTGTGTTCTCGAGAGTCTGAACAAGGTTAGGATTGATAGCATCCTTGAGGAGGAGTGCCATAGCACCTGTAGCTCCGATGTCATCAGCAGTTACAGCCTCGCCCTTTGAGTTGTAAGCAACTACCATGCGGCCGAGTCTCTCCTTGAGGTTCTCTCTGCTTGTTGAGAGGCAGAGGATAGCCATAATCTCAGAAGCAACTGTGATGTCGAAACCTGACTCTCTCATAACGCCATCACCCTTCTTACCGAGGCCGATAACGATATTTCTGAGAGCTCTGTCGTTCATATCAACAACTCTTCTCCATACAACTCTCTTTGTAACGATGTCGAGAGGGTTGCCCTGGTGAATGCTGTTGTCAACCATAGCAGCAAGCAGGTTGTGAGCTGAAGTGATTGCGTGGAAGTCACCTGTAAAATGCAGGTTGATGTCATCCATAGGAACTACCTGTGCGTATCCGCCACCAGCAGCTCCGCCCTTAACACCGAAGCAAGGTCCGAGTGAAGGCTCTCTGAGAGTTGTTACAGTCTTGTAACCGAGCTTGTTGAGTGCCATAGAAAGACCAACGTTAGTAGTAGTCTTGCCCTCTCCAGCAGGTGTTGGGTTGATAGCTGTCACAAGAATCAGCTTTCCATCTGGCTTGTCCTGAAGTCTGTTCAGGATATTGATATCAATCTTCGCCTTGTACTTACCGTACTGCTCGATCTCATCATCAGTAATGTCGAGCTTCGCAGCGATCTCTGTGATAGGAAGCATCTTCGCTTCCTGTGCAATCTGTACATCAGTTTTCATTAATAGATTCTCCTTATTTCACATAAGCATATTAAAGAAAGAGTGTCCTCTCGACACGCTTGTGATAATTATAACACTTATCTACGTCTTTGGATATAGTTAAAGCATCAATAATCGCTAAAAAATTTGCGATTATTTTGTGTGCAAAAACAATTTGCGTGAAGTTCGTTATGAGCGATAGTTTTTTTCATATGACGAGAACAAGCACCCGCCGAAGCAGGTGCTTGTTTACATATCTTAATCTTACTTGAAGTAGCGAACAGCGCTCTCGAACATCTTGATGAAATACTCACCAGGAACGTTCTTGTAGAGACCGTTGCCAACACGCTCGGCGTGAGCCATTTTACCGAAGACTCTTCCGTCTGGAGAAGTGATACCCTCGATAGCGTATGCTGAGTTGTTAGGGTTGAAGTGAACCATTGTAGTTGCATCACCGTTCATATCAACATACTGAGTTGCAATCTGGCCGCTTACTGCGAGCTGCTGGATGAGCTCGTCGCTTGCGAGGAATCTTCCCTCACCGTGTGAGATAGGTGCTGAGTAGATGTCGCCTACCTGTGTATTTCTGAGCCATGGTGACTTGTTTGAAGCTACTCTTACATTAACAATTCTTGACTGGTGGCAAGCGATTGTATTGAATGTCAGAGTTGGGCAGTTCTCATCTGTGTCGATGATCTTGCCGTAAGGAACAAGTCCGAGCTTGATGAGCGCCTGGAAACCGTTACAGATTCCGCACATAAGTCCATCTCTGTTGTCGAGGAGTGAAGTTACCTGCTCCTTAACAGCGTCATTTCTGAAGAATGCTGTGATGAACTTAGCTGATCCGTCTGGCTCATCTCCGCCTGAGAATCCACCTGGGATGAAGATCATCTGAGCGTCCTTAACGCTGTCTGCGAACTGCTCAACTGAACGCTTGATATCGTCACTTGTGCGGTTCTTGATTACGATGATCTCAGGCTCTGCTCCAGCCTCTCTTACAGCTCTTGCTGAGTCGTACTCACAGTTAGTTCCTGGGAATGCAGGGATGATTACCTTAGGCTTAGCCGACTTGTAGTTTGCTACAGGCCATGTCTTAGCTCTGTACTCGAAGTTCTTAACTGGTCCCTTCTCGTCAGGAATATTGCATGTGTATACGCTCTCAAGCTTATTCTCGTATGCGCCGATGAGGAGTCTCATCTCTACTGAATCCTCACCTCTTGTCATCTCCTTACCGTCTGTTACAGTTCCGAGCTCGTATGCCTTCATAGCTGAATCAGCAGCTACTGAAGCGAGGTCAAAGTCATCGCTTGCCTCGAATACGAATGAACCATACTTATATCCGAAGATGTCCTGATCTGTGATATCTGCATTGTATGCGAAAGCGAGTCCGTTACCGATTGCCATCTTGAGAACAGCCTCAGCGATACCACCGATGACTGGTGTGTAGCAAGCGAGAACCTTGCCAGCTCTCATAAGCTCAGTCATCTTGTCGTATACTGTGAGCTGTGACTCTGCAACTGGAAGTCCCTCTGCATCTGTCTGTGGCTCGATTACGAACACCTTGTGTCCAGCCTCCTTGAACTCAGGTGTTACAACATCTGGAACTGTATCTGTTGTAACAGCGAATGAGATCAGTGTAGGTGGAACGTCTATGTTCTCGAATGATCCGGACATTGAGTCCTTACCACCGATTGAACCTACGCCAAGTCCAAGCTGCGCCTCGAATGCACCGAGGAGTGCTGCGAATGGCTTACCCCATCTCTTAGGATCCTTACGAGGTGACTCGAAGAACTCCTGGAACGAGAGGTATGTATCCTTGAAGCTTGCACCTGTTGCGATGAGCTTTGATACTGACTCTACTACTGCGAGATAAGCTCCGTGGTATGGGCTCTTCTCTGAGATGAATGGGTTGTAACCCCATGACATGAATGAGCAGTCGTCTGTGTGGCCCTTCTCGAGTGGAATCTTGTGAACCATTGCCTGGATTGGTGTGAGCTGGTTCTTACCACCGAATGGCATAAGTACTGATCCTGCACCGATTGTTGAGTCGAAACGCTCGCTGAGTCCTCTCTTTGAGCAGATGTTCAGGTCATCAGCCTCCTTGATGTAGTTCTCAGCGAAACCGCCGCTTACTGTCTTCTTCCACTCCTTTGGAGCCTCTGGCGCGATTGTGATGTGCTTGTCTGCACCGTTTGAATCAAGGAACTCTCTTGAAATGTCTACGATTGTCTTGCCGTTCCATCTCATTGTGAGGTATGGTCTCTCAGTTACTACAGCAACTGGTACGCACTGGAGGTTCTCATTAGCTGCGAGCTCCATGAACTTCTCAACGTCTCTCTCAGCTACTACGCAAGCCATTCTCTCCTGTGACTCAGCGATAGCGAGCTCTGTTCCGTCGAGTCCCTCGTACTTCTTAGGAACTGCGTTGAGGTCGATATCCAGTCCGTCTGCAAGCTCTCCGATAGCTACTGATACTCCGCCTGCTCCGAAGTCGTTACACTTCTTGATCATGCGAGTAGCATCGCCGTTTCTGAAGAGTCTCTGGATCTTTCTCTCTTCTGGAGCGTTACCCTTCTGTACCTCAGCTCCACAAGTCTCTACTGACTTAACGTCATGAGCCTTTGATGATCCTGTAGCTCCGCCGATTCCGTCTCTTCCTGTGCTTCCACCAAGGAGGAGGATAACATCAGTTGGAGCAGGTCTCTCACGACGAACATTTACTGCTGGAGCTGCCGCGATAACTGCGCCAACCTCCATTCTTTTTGCTACGTAACCTGGGTGATATATCTCATCTACCATACCTGTTGCGAGGCCGATCTGGTTACCGTATGATGAGTAACCTGCAGCAGCTGTCTGGCAGATTGTTCTCTGTGGGAGCTTACCCTCGAGAGTCTCGTTAACTGGCTGGAGTGGGTTGCCAGCTCCTGTGAGTCTCATTGCTGCGTATACGTATGAACGGCCTGAGAGTGGGTCTCTGATACATCCACCTACGCAAGTTGCAGCGCCACCGAATGGCTCGATCTCTGTTGGGTGGTTGTGTGTCTCGTTCTTGAAGAGGAGCAGCCATGGCTGACGCTCTCCGTCTACAGTTACAGTAATCTTAACTGTGCAAGCGTTGATCTCCTCTGACTCGTCAAGCTTGTCGAGCTTGCCCTGTGTCTTAAGGTACTTAACAGAAAGTGTTGCGAGGTCCATCATGCAGATTGGCTTTGTTCTTCCAAGCTCCTTACGTACTGCAAGGTAGTCATTGTAAGCCTTCTCGAGGAGCTCATCTTCGAATGTAACCTCGTCGATTACTGTACCGAATGTTGTGTGTCTGCAGTGATCTGACCAGTATGTGTCGATCATTCTTACTTCTGTGATAGTAGGATTTCTCTGCTCGCTTACGAAGTAATCCTGGCAAACCTTGAGGTCTGCTGTATCCATTGCGAGACCGTAATCCTTGATGAACTGTGCTCTTGCATCATCGTCCATATCGATGAAGCCCTCGATGATAGCTACATCCTGTGGAACCTCGTACTCCATCTCGAGAGTCTCAGGCATGCTGAGTTCAGCCTCTCTTGTCTCTACTGGGTTGATGATGTATGACTTAACAGCCTCAACATCCTCTGGGAGGATATCTCCGTAGAGTGCGTATACTTTAGCACATCTTACGAGTGGCTTATCGCCCTGTGAGATGATCTGGATGCACTGTGCAGCTGAATCAGCTCTCTGGTCGAACTGTCCAGGAAGTGACTCTACAGCGAATACTGACTTGTATCCTCTGCAGTTGAGCCCTTCAAGAGTCTCTGCTGCATTATCAAGCTGTGGCTCTGAGAAAACTGTGCCAACACAGTAGTCAAAGAGATCCTTCTCAATGTTATCTACATCATATCTGTTGATGATGCGAACATCTGTCACTCTCTCGATTCCGAGCAGAGTTCTGATGTCGCTCAGAAGTCCCTTAGCCTCGTTGGCAAGCTCTTTCTTCTTCTCTACATAGATTCTGTAAACCATTCGTTTCTCCTTCTATTTCTCAAGAGCCTTGAGCGCTCTTGCACCAATGTCACTTCTTGTATACTTGTTATCGAACTCGATTCTGCCAATCATCTCGTAAGCCTTCTCAACTGCCTCAGCAAGTGTTGGCTCTACTGCTGTAACACCGAGAACTCTTCCGCCTGATGTTACGAGTTTGCCCTCATGGCTCTTCGCTCCAGCGATATATGTATTGTTCCAAAGGTCCTCAGGAATGCTGATCTCGAAACCCTTCTCGTATGATACAGGGTATCCATTTGAAGCTCCGATTACGCAGCATGCTGATGCATCGAGCCACTCAACCTCAACCTCTGAAAGAGTGCCTGCAGTAACAGCCTGCATAATCTCGAAGAGATCAGTCTTAAGAAGTGGCAGAACAACCTGTGTCTCAGGATCACCGAAACGGCAGTTGTACTCGATAACCTTAGGGCCATCAGCTGTAATCATGAGACCGAAGTAGAGGCAGCCCTTGAAAGTTCTTCCCTCTGCATTCATAGCCTCCATTGTTGGCACGAATATCTCCTTCATGCAACGCTCAGCAACCTCTGCAGTGTAGTATGGGTTAGGTGCAACAGTTCCCATTCCGCCGGTGTTGAGACCAGTGTCTCCATCTCCAACTCTCTTGTGGTCCATTGAAGAGATCATAGGAACGATTGTCTTACCATCTGTGAATGAGAGAACTGATACCTCAGGTCCCTCGAGGAACTCCTCGATTACGATATTGTCTCCGCTCTTACCGAACTTCTTGTCCTCCATCATTGAGCGAACCGCATCAACAGCCTCTTCTCTTGTCATAGCGATGATTACACCCTTACCGAGCGCAAGACCATCAGCCTTGATAACTGTTGGAATCGGAGCTGTCTCAAGGTACTCAAGAGCCTTCTCCATATCGTTGAAAGTCTCATATGCAGCAGTAGGGATTCCGTACTTCTTCATGAGATCCTTAGAGAAAACCTTGCTTCCCTCGATAATAGCCGCTTTCGCGTCCGGACCGAAGCAAGGGATTCCTATCTCGTTAAGTGCATCTACGCAGCCGAGAACCAGTGGATCGTCAGGTGCTACGATTGCGTAATCAATATCGTTGTCCTTAGCGAAGTTAACAATTGCAGGAATGTCTGTAGCAGCAATTGAAACTGTTACAGCGTCTCTTGCGATTCCGCTGTTGCCCGGAAGAACATATACCATATCAACCTTAGGGCTTCCGATGATCTTCTTGACGATTGCGTGCTCTCTGCCGCCTCCGCCAACTACCATTACTTTCATATCTTGTTCTCCTTATGCGATTAGTGGTGGAAAAGTCTCATGCCTGTGAATGCCATCGCAATTCCAAGCTCGTTGCAGCAGTCGATAACAGCGTCATCTCTGATTGAACCACCTGGCTGAACGATGTACTTAACTCCACTCTTATATGCTCTCTGTACGTTGTCGTAGAATGGGAAGAACGCATCTGAGCCACATACAACGTCTGTTACTGTATCGAGGTATGCTCTCTGCTCCTCATCAGTGAAACGCTCTGGCTTCTCTGTGAAGTACTTCTCCCAGATTCCATCTGCACAGCAGTCTTCCTCATTCTTGTTGATGTAAGCATCGATAACATTGTCTCTGTCCGGACGCTTCATCTCCGGCTTGAATGGGAGGTTCAGAACCTTCTCGTGCTGTCTGAGGAACCATGTATCAGCCTTGTCACCCGCAAGCCTTGTGCAGTGCACTCTTGACTGCTGACCAGCTCCAACTCCGATTGCCTGACCGTCAACAGCGTAGCAAACTGAGTTTGACTGTGTGTACTTGAGTGTGATCAGAGCAACGATCATATCTCTGATTGCTGTCTCTGGAATATCCTTGATGTCTGTTACTACATCCTTGAGGAGATCTCTGTTGATCTCGAAGTTGTTTCTTCCCTGCTCGAATGTGATTCCGAACACCTGCTTGTGCTCCTGAGCTGCTGGAACGTAGTTCTCATCAATCTTGATGACATTATACTTGCCACCCTTCTTAGCCTTGAGAATCTCGAGTGCCTCATCGCTGTATCCAGGAGCGATTACTCCGTCAGATACCTCTCTCTTGATGAGAAGAGCTGTAGTCTTGTCGCACTCGTCAGAAAGAGCAATCCAGTCTCCGAATGAGCACATTCTATCTGTTCCTCTAGCTCTAGCGTATGCACATGCGAGTGGGCTCTCATCAAGTCCCTCGATATCATCTACGAAGCATGCCTTCTTGAGCTTCTCAGGAAGAACTGTACCAACTGCTGCAGATGTAGGGCTTACGTGCTTGAATGAAGCTGCTGCTGGCATGCCGAGAGCCTCCTTGAGCTCCTTAACCAGCTGCCATGAGTTCAGCGCATCGAGGAAATTGATGTAGCCAGGGCGGCCGTTCATAATCTCGATTGGAAGTTCTGATCCGTCGTGCATGTAGATCTTCGCAGGCTTCTGATTAGGATTGCATCCGTACTTCAGTTCGAATTCTTTCATGCTTTATGCCTCCTCGTTCTTGTTAATCATTCTTGTTGTCTTCTTGCCGGTAGCAAGCTCTGTGTATCTTACGTAGAGTGAGATCTTGTTCTCAGGATTGAGCGCGTTCCAGATCTCCTCTGTAAATGCGTCGATATCGCCAGGGATCTCGATTCTTCTAGGCTCACCCTGGAATGTTGGCAATGGATTGCCATCTGTCTCATAAGTGTGGATGAAGTGTCCAACACCGTTGAGTGGTGTGTACTCATAGAAGTATCTGTTGCAAGCAGTTCCCTCAGCATCAGCACTCTTGAGAATGCTCATTGTGTAAGTGAAATCGTTAACTCCGTCGAAAGTAACAACTGAACTGATTCTTGGTGTGAGGTTTGGAGCATCTGGCTCGAACTGTCTCTTGAGGAGAGCGTCGTGCTCTGTCTCGTCGTGAAGCAGTCCCTCGTAGATTGTGTCCGTCTGGTTACCGTTAGTAACGATCAGCTTGTGGTCGTACTCGCGTACTGCTGCATAGATGATGAGGCTTGGATCCTCAACCTTTGATGGATCAAATGGCTCAGTGAAAATTGCGCCATCTCTCTCCTTGAAAACTCTGTTACGGCTGTTAGCACTTCTTCCCATGATGAAGTAGGCATTTACTGCATATGCGCCGTCAGGTGTCTCTCCAACAATGATTCCGCGTCCTGGATATGAATTACCAGCAACGACTTCTGCAAATGGTCTAGTTGTGTATACGCTCATAGCAAATCCTTTCAATTGATTGTGGCAGAATTATCCATTCAGCCTCTTCCATTACTCTTCTCTGTAAAACTTCCGGTGTGTCTCCTTCCTCGACACACACGGCTTTCTGTGCGATAATGCGTCCTCCATCCGGAATTTCGTTCACATAATGCACAGTCGCTCCCGTTACCTTAACGCCTTTCTCGAGAGCCGCCTCATGGACCTTCAGTCCGTAGAAGCCCTCTCCGCAGAATGACGGAATCAGGCTCGGATGAACATTGATTATCATATCCTCATAGTGCTTGATGAAGTCCTCACTCAGGATGCACATGAATCCTGCAAGCACGATGAGGTCAATATCTCTTTCGTCGATGGCTTTGATTATCTCTGTCTCGAAGTTCTCTTTGCTGCACTCAATTACCGGAACATCGTACTCCGACACAGCACCCTTCTTACGAGTGATAACCATGGCCTCTACGCCCGAGTCCTTAGCTCTCTGAAGACCATAGGCACTCGCCTTGTTGCTGATTACCAGGCTGACTTCACCACTGCTGATTATTCCCGCCTTCTGGGCATCCAGAATAGCCTGCAGATTGGTTCCTCCCCCTGATACCAGAACTGCAATTCTTGCCTTACCTTCCATAGTTGAATATCTCCTGGGTTAATTTATCGGATTTAACCGCCTAATTTAATAGCCCCAATGAGCCTGCGCTGTGCGCAGGCTCATCCGATGACCATATTTGATTAATCTAGACAATTACAACCTTGTCCTCTGACTCGATGATCTCGCCCATTACATAAGCGTCCTCACCGTTAGCCTTGAGAATCTCGATTGCCTTATCAGCATCCTCTGGTGCTACAACGATGCTCATTCCAACTCCCATGTTGAATGTGTTGAACATGTCGTGCTCGCTGATATTACCTGTCTCAGCGATGAGTTCGAAGATAGGTAGAACCTTCACCTTATCTCTCTCGATTCTTGCACCGAGTCCCTCAGGAATGCTTCTTGGAATGTTCTCATAGAAGCCGCCTCCTGTAATGTGTGAGATTCCCTTAGCCTTAACCTCCTTGAGCATTGCAAGTACAGGCTTAACATATATCTTTGTAGGTGTGAGGAGTGCCTCGCCGAGTGACTTGCCACCGAGCTTCTCGATAGGTGTCTTAAGGTCAGCATTCTCGATATCGAATACCTTTCTTACAAGTGAGAATCCGTTTGAGTGAACTCCACTTGATGGAATTGCAATAACTACATCTCCAGCAGCCATTGTGCTGTTGTCGATGATTGCATCCTTATCTACAACTCCAGTTGTATATCCTGCGAGATCATACTCGTCTACTGAGTAGAATCCTGGCATCTCCGCTGTCTCTCCACCGATGAGTGCGCAGTCAGACTGTACACAGCCCTCGCATACACCCTTAACGATAGCCTCGATGCGCTCAGGAACGTTCTTGCCGCAAGCGATGTAGTCGAGGAAGAAGAGAGGCTTAGCTCCTACGCAGAGTACGTCATTAACGCACATAGCAACGCAGTCGATACCGATTGTGTCATGCTTGTCCATGAGGAAAGCAAGCTTGAGCTTTGTTCCTACTCCGTCTGTTCCGCTGCAAAGTACAGGCTTGTTGATACCTGTGAGATCAAGCTCGAAGAGTCCTCCGAAGCCGCCTACTGCACCCATTACTCCTGGAGTAACAGTTCTTGCGATGTGCTGCTTCATGAGCTCAACGGCTCTGTAACCTGCAGTAATATCTACTCCTGCAGCAGCGTAGCTGTCAGATCTGGATTTGTTGTTCATATTTGATACCATCCTTTGTAATCTTGGTGTGATTATTCTATTAATTATACCTTATTCCTTACCGTCCCAACAATATGTACAGAGCTTGCATGGGTCGATTCCGATAGCTTCCTTGATACCCTCGAGTGACTGGAACTCAAGTGAGTCGAAGTGGAACTTGTCGCAGATAGCCTTTCTCATAGCCTTACCACGCTCTGTTGATCCATCGCTGTACTCATCAATGTGGTTCAGTCCCTCTTCACCTTCGAGCTCTACGATAGTTCTTCTTGTGATAAGATCCATCTCACTCTTTGATGATGAGAAGTTGATATACTTGCATCCATACATCAGCGGAGGACAAGCAGATCTCATGTGAACTTCCTTTGCGCCATTCTCATAGAGGAATTCTACTGTCTCTCTGAGCTGTGTTCCTCTTACGATTGAGTCGTCTACGAAGAGGAGATTCTTGCCCTTGATGAGCTCAAGTACTGGAATCTGCTTCATCTTAGCAACCTTGTTTCTCTCGCTCTGGTTGCTTGGCATGAAGCTTCTTGCCCATGTTGGTGTGTACTTGATGAAAGCTCTTGTGAACGCCTTCTGACTAGCGTTTGAATATCCAATAGCGTGTGGGGTACCTGAATCAGGAACGCCTCCGATATAGTCTACAGAATCGAGGTCGAAACCATTCTCGATGTCGTTTCTTGCCATGATTCTTCCGTTCTCGTAACGCATCATCTCTACGTTAACACCTTCGTATGATGTTGTTGGGTATCCGTAGTAGCTCCAGAGGAATGAACAGATCTTCATCTCCTCACCAGGAGCAACGAGCTGCTTAACCTCGTCAGGAGTGATCTCAACAATCTCTCCAGGTCCGAGTTCTGTAATCTCCTCAAGACCAAGCTTGAAGAGTGAGAATGACTCTGATGCGACACCCTTGCAGTGTTTGCCGTGTCCAATCTCGATTGGAAGTCTTCCGAGTCTGTCTCTTGCAGCAATCAGCTTGCCGCCCTCCATCATGATGAGGATGTTGCAAGTTCCCTCGATTACAGCCTGTGCATACTTGATACCATCTACGATGTTCTCCTGCTGGCTGATCAGAGCTGCAACAAGCTCAGTCTGATTGATTCTGCCTGATGTCATTGCATCGAAGTGACCGCCTCTTAAGTCAAGTGTCTTGTCGATCAGCTCATCGAGGTTGTTAATCTTACCGATGATTGTGATTGCATATATTCCGTGGAGTGAACGAATGAGGAGTGGCTGTGGATCTGTATCGCTGATACATCCGATAGCAACCTTACCCTTCATCTGTGCTGTGATGTTCTCGAACTTTGTACGGAATGGTGAGTTCTCGATGTTGTGAATCTCTCTCTGCATTCCTATACTCTCGTCCCATGCTGCCATTCCACCTCTCTTAGTTCCTAGATGTGAATGGTAATCAGTTCCGAAGAACACGTCCAGTACGCAGTCTCTGTTTGATGTTATACCGTAAAATCCGCCCATATCTTTCTCCTTACGTTCTAGTCCCTTATGTAAGTGTTAATTTAAATTCTCTCAAGAATGCCCTCATCCTTCTTAAGTACAGCCTCTGCATCAGAAACACGCTTTCTGTCGAGTGCTGCTGCGAGCTCATCATCGCTTGCTGCGAGAATCTCTGCAGCGAGGAGAGCTGCATTCTTACCTCCGTCAATACCAACTGTTGCAACAGGAATTCCCGGTGGCATCATTACTGTTGAAAGCAGCGCATCCATTCCATCAAGAACAGAAGACTTGCATGGGATTCCGATTACCGGCAGAGTTGTGTTCGCCGCAATCGCACCTGCAAGATGAGCTGCCATACCAGCTGCCGCAATGATTACTCCGAAGCCGTTAGCTCTTGCGTTCATTGAGAAATCTCTTGCCTGCTCTGGTGTTCTGTGAGCTGAGTAGACATGCACCTCAAATGGGATCTCAAACTCCTTAAGTACATCTGTCGCTTTCTTAATTACAGGCAGATCACTGTCACTGCCCATCACGATACCAACTTTCTTCATGTCGGCCTCCTTATTGAACAAATTTTGACAACTAATTATACTCCAAAACCCTTATATTTCGCACCTTCTAAGGCATAATTCTATTCGTAATAATGCACTAATGTGACATTGTTCGTACCTCTACGTGTGTTTCGTAACTAATCGTAATAATTGTTCGGTAATTTGACATTTTTTGCAATTACGCAAGCTGTCACATAGCGATTCTTGGTCTCAATTCCGAACAATAACGCACGATAAAACGCGTGCATTACGCACGCGTTTTCGCTGTATCGATATATACTAGATTCTCGCTACGCCACTCTTTCTCGCAGCCTCTGCTGTAGCTGATGCAACAGCATCCTTAAGGCGTGGATCGAATGGCTTTGGCAGGATGTAATCTGCACAGAGCTCCTCATCGCTGATGAGCTCAGCAATTGCATTTGCAGCTGCAATCTTCATCTCATCATTGATCTCGCTCGCTCTTACATCGAGTGTTCCTCTGAAGATTCCAGGGAATACCATTACGTTGTTAACCTGGTTAGGGAAGTCACTTCTTCCTGTTGAAACTACTGCAGCGCCAGCTTCCTTTGCCTCATCTGGGAAAATCTCTGGTGTTGGGTTAGCGCAGGCGAAGATGATTGGATCCTTAGCCATTGAACGAACCATATCCTGAGTTACGAGGCCTGGAGCTGATACTCCGATGAATGCGTCAGCACCCTTGATAACCTCCTCAAGGGTTCCTGCAACTTTATCCTTGTTTGTGATAGCTGCAATCTCCTTCTTAGCGTCATTGAGTCCCTCTCTACCCGCGTAGATAGCACCCTTACGGTCACACATAATAACGTTCTTGAGACCCATGCTGATGAGGAGCTTAACAATAGCTGTACCAGCAGCCCCAGCTCCTGAAGTTACAATCTTGATGTCCTCAATCTTCTTGTTAACAACCTTGAGAGCGTTGATAAGCGCAGCGAGTGTGATAACTGCTGTACCGTGCTGGTCATCGTGGAAGATAGGAATGTCACATCTCTCCTTGAGCTTTCTTTCGATCTCGAAGCAACGTGGTGCTGAGATATCCTCGAGGTTGATTCCACCGAATGAGCCTGAGATGAGAGCTACTGTATTAACGATGTCGTCAACGTCCTTACTTGCAACGCAGAGAGGGAATGCATCAACATCTCCGAACTCCTTGAAGAGAACGCACTTACCCTCCATTACAGGCATTCCAGCCTCTGGGCCTATATCTCCAAGTCCGAGCACTGCAGAACCGTCAGTTACTACAGCAACGAGGTTCCATCTGCGTGTGAGCTCATAGCTCTTGCTGATGTCCTTCTGAATCTCAAGGCAAGGCTGAGCAACTCCTGGTGTATAAGCCAGCGAAAGAGCCCCATCATCCTTAACTGGTGTTCTTGAAACGACCTCAATCTTACCGTTCAGCTGCTCGTGCAGCTTCAGTGATTCCTTTGCATAATCCATTATCCTTAATCCCCTTTTCTTCTCTATACCATCTTAGCAGGGTCAACTGCCAGATCGAATTCTTCCTCTGTCATAAGCTCGAGCTTGAGAACAGCCTCCTTGAGAAGCAGTCCCTCCTCGTGAGCAAGTCTTGCTGCCTTAGCCGCATTCTCGTATCCAATTGATGGGCTGAGGCATGTAACGAGCATGAGTGAACGGTCAAGAATGCTTGCCATTGCCTCACGGTTCGCCTTGATGCCAGATACGCATCTCTTATTGAATGATCTCAGTGAATCAGCGAGGATTCTTACTGAGTGCAGATAATTGTTTATCATTACAGGCATGAACACGTTGAGCTCGAAATTGCCCTGTGATGCAGCAATTCCGATAGTCGCGTCGTTACCCATAACCTGAACAGCAACCATTGTCGCTGACTCGCACTGTGTTGGGTTAACCTTACCAGGCATGATTGATGAGCCAGGCTCATTCTCCGGAATTGTGATCTCACCGATTCCACATCTTGGGCCGCTTGCCAGCCATCTGATGTCATTAGCCATCTTCATGTAATCAGCAGCGAGAGCCTTGATAGCTCCGTGTGAGTACACGAGTGCATCCTTCGATGTGAGTGAGTGGAACTTGTTAGGATCAGTGATAAAAGGCTTACCAGTAAGCTCCGCTATTACGGACGCTACCTTCTCGTCGAAGCCCTCTGGTGCGTTGAGGCCTGTCCCAACTGCTGTTCCTCCGAGAGCGAGCTCGTAGAGTCCTGATAGTGACTGTCTGATGAACTCGAGTGAATGCTCCATGCTGCTTCTCCATCCTGAGATCTCCTGTGAGAATCTAACAGGTGTAGCATCCTGGAGGTGAGTTCTACCAATCTTGATGATGTCAGTATTCTCTTCCTCAAGCTTCTTGAGTGTCTCAATCATCTCCTCGATTGCTGGAATGAGGTTATCTGTTACAGCTGTGACTGCAGCAATGTGCATAGCTGTAGGGAATGTGTCGTTAGAGCTCTGTGACATGTTCACATGGTCATTTGGATGAAGTATCTCTGTCTTAACCAGTGCATTTGCAACACCAGATACAACCTCGTTCATATTCATGTTTGACTGAGTACCGCTTCCTGTCTGCCATACTGACAGTGGGAACTCCTGATCAAACTTGCCCTCTCCTACTGCATCGCAAACGAGACTGATAAGCTTGCATCTCTCATCGTCAAGCTTGCCGAAGCTGTTGTTTGTGATTGCCGCTGCCTTCTTAAGTACAGCGAAAGCTCTGATAATCTCAATCGGCATCTTATCATCGCCAATTGGGAAATTCTCAAGGCTTCTCTGTGTCTGTGCTCCCCAGTATCTGTCGGCAGGAACGAGCATCTCTCCAAGTGAATCGTGCGCCTTACGATATTCCATTGTCCTTCTCCAATCTACTTATATTTGTAAATACTTGCGTAATATATGCTCAACTTAGTAATTATATATAGATTTGTCGCAAAGTGCAAAGATATAGCCGCCTTTTCGGCGGCTTTTTGCAAAAATATTTGTTTTTTTATTCAATCATGGCGTTAATTACGCGCATTATCTCTTCTTTCTTCTGCGAAGAGCAATCACTGAGCATAGATACGAAGGATTCTTCGCTGTAAGACTCATATACATCCCGCTTTACAAGTATGCAGTCTGGTGTAATCTCCAGCGCCCCGCATATCTTCTGAAGCGTCTGCACTCCCATATTCGTGGATCCTCTTTCGATATTTGAATACGCCCTCAGTGTAATTCCAGCGAGTTCAGCGAGCTGCGCCTGCGTCAGCCTCCGCACCTCCCTCTGCTCACGAAGTGCATTTCCGATATCCTGCAGATCAGAAACAAGCATTACTCTTCCTCCTTAGTTATACTATATAGGAATCATAATTCTTAAACGTATTGACATATAGCCCACTGAAGTTCATAATTATAGGAACTACAGTTCCTATTAATATGTAGTAATATACAAGCTGAAGAACCCTATGCAAAAATATCACCACCCATCTTCAGCTCGTTAGAGCTTGCTTCGTCAAGCTCTTTTTTTGCGTTATCAATACCGTGCCGAAAAAAAGAAGCACGCATATAGATGCGTGCTTCCGGGTATTTGTCGTGTTATGTACAGCTTACGACTTACTTGTTGATCTGAGCTGCTACCTCAGCTGCGAAGTCTTCCTGCTTCTTCTCGATTCCCTCGCCTACCTCGAAACGAACAACCTGAGTAAGCTTGAGATCCTTGCTAACTGACTCGATGTACTTAGCAACAGTCTGCTTTCCATCCTCAGCTCTTACATATACCTGATCCATCAGGCAGATGTCCTTGAGCTCCTTTGAGATTCTTCCCTCAACGAGACCTGTGAAGATCTTGTTTGAAGTGATGTTCTCCTTGTCAGCAACTGCGAGTGCAGCAAGCTGAGCCTTACCCTCTTCTGAGATGAAGTTAGGGAGATAGTTGAAGTTGAAGCCCTTCTCAGCTCTCTTCTCAGCGAGAACATTTACATCAGCCTCACCCCATACTCCGTCAACTGCCTTGTCGAGAAGGCTGTTGAGGATTGGCTTAGGAAGTGTGAATGGATCGTTGAGAGCGCTTCCGATTGTGTTAACCTTGATTGACTCCATCTCCTCAGCTGAGATCTCATCTCTGCTTACGAACTGTGGGTTCATAGCAGCTACCTGCATAGCAATGTTTGTTAATGCAGTCTTAACCTCATCTGTAGCCTCACCAGTACCTACAACGATAGTACCGATTCTTCCGCCACCGTGGATGTATGAGGTAACAACATCTCCTGATGCCTTAGCGATTCTTCTTACAGACATGTTCTCACCGATCTTAGCGATCTTGGCTGTGAGAACATCCTGAACTGTGCCCTCTCCAAGGCTCATAGCCTTGAATGCCTCGATATCATCGCTCTCAGCTGTAACAGCGAGCTCAGCGAGATCTGTAACGAATGTTACGAACTCCTCGTTCTTTGATACGAAGTCTGTCTCTGAGTTAACCTCAACGATTGCAGCAGTCTTTCCATCCTCTGAGAATGCAACCTTTACAAGACCCTCAGCGGCAATTCTGCCAGCCTTCTTAGCAGCCTTAGCAAGACCTTTCTCCTTGAGGTAGTCTACTGCAGCCTTGATGTCTCCATCAGTCTCTACGAGTGCCTTCTTGCAATCCATCATACCTGAACCTGTAAGCTCACGAAGCTCTTTAACAAGAGCAGCTGTAATATTTGCCATTATTGTGCCTCCTATTTACTTAACTGTTGTTACGATTCGGAGCAGATATTACTCTGCATCCTCCTCAGCTTCTACCTCAGCCTCTACAGCGTCCTGGAAGCTCTCTCCCTGCTTAGCCTCGATGATAGCGTCTGCCATGCATCCAGCGATCAGCTTAACGGCTCTGATAGCATCGTCGTTAGCTGGGATTACATAATCAACATCATCTGGGTCGCAGTTTGTATCTACGATACCTACTACAGGAATTCCGAGAATCTTAGCCTCCTTGATAGCAATCTTCTCCTTCTTAGGATCAACAACGAAGATAGCTCCTGGCATACCCTTCATATCCTTGATTCCGCCGAGATACTTCTCAAGCTTCTCAGCCTCTGCAAGCATCTTGAGGGCTTCCTTCTTAGCGTACTTGTTGATTGTTCCGTCTTCCTGCATAGCTCTGATCTCTGCAAGTCTCTGGATTCTCTTGCTGATTGTCTTGTGGTTTGTGAGCATTCCACCGAGCCATCTCTCGTTAACGAAGTACATTCCGCAACGTGTAGCCTCGTCCTTAATAGCGTTCTGAGCCTGCTTCTTTGTTCCTACGAAAAGAACAGGAGCTCCGCTCTCACCAACCTGACGCATGAAGTTATATGCATCGTCGATCAGTGTGATTGTCTGCTGAAGGTCGATGATATAAATTCCGTTTCTCTCTGTGAAGATGTATGGAGCCATCTTAGGGTTCCATCTTCTTGTCTGGTGTCCGAAATGAACACCTGCTTCGAGAAGCTGTTTCATTGATACTACTGACATTTCTAATACCTCCGGTTAATTACTTCCACCGTGACTAATCGCCTTAAACCACATAGGGCACCGCGGCATATCACAGTGTGACAAGTTATAAAATACTCGCCATTTTGAGCGCACAAAAAATTCGTCGCCTATAGCGGCACCCATATATTATATTGGAAGGCGCAGCTAAATGCAACGATTTTCGCGAGAAATTCGCGCCCGAAATCGCACTTTTTACACAAAAAAGTGCATAAATTCGGGTTTTCATTCATATTTACTGTTGAACATATTATAAGCACTCAATATAATAACTGTATATTTTCGTTTTTGCAAATAATCTAAGCACAATCAAGAAAAGGAGTCTTACTACAATGAAGAATTTCTTTAAGCTGGATGAGCTTGGCACAGATGTGAGAACCGAGGTCATTGCCGGTTGTACTACATTCCTGTCAATGGTTTACATCCTCGCAGTAAACCCATCCATCCTTTCCGCTTCTGGAATGGACAGCGCATCAATCTTCACAGCAACAGCTATCTCTGCAGGTTTCGCAACACTGCTGATGGCATTCCTCGCTAACTACCCTGTAGCTCTTGCTTCAGGAATGGGACTGAACGCTTATTTCGCATTCACAGTATGTCCAATGGTAGGCACAGATCACCCATGGGAGGTTGCTCTCGCAGCTATTCTCGTTGAAGGTATCATCTTCATCCTGCTCTCATTCACTAACTTCAGAGAGTCACTCGTTAATGATATCCCAATGAACCTCAAGGCAGCTATCTCTGTTGGTATCGGTCTCTTCATCGCAATCATCGGACTGAAGAACTCAGCAGCAGTAGTAGTTTCAACAGAGGGCGGAATCGCAATGGGTAACCTTGCAGACGCAGGTGTTGCACTTTCACTCATCGGTGTTCTCATCATCGCATTCCTCGCACACAAGGGAGCTAAGGGTGCTATCTTCTACGGAATCCTCATCACATGGGTTCTCGGAATGATCGCTCAGGCTATCGGTTGGTACCAGGTTGATGTTGAGGCTGGAGTATACAGCGTATATCCTACATTCGCTATGTCAGGAGTTCAGCTCGACCACTTCTTCTCATTCGACTTCAAGTGGGTTGCTGAGAACGCACTTCAGTTCTGCGTAATCGTATTCTCATTCTTGTATGTAGATATCTTCGATACAGTTGGAACACTCATCGGAGTTGCTGCTAAGGCTGACCTCCTCGACGAGGAAGGCAAGCTCCCAAGAGCTAAGCAGGCTCTCCTCTGCGACGCTATCGGAACATGCGCAGGTGCATGCCTCGGTACTTCAACTGTAACATCATACGTAGAGTCTTCAGCAGGTGCTGCTGCAGGTGGTAAAACAGGTCTCACATCAGTTACAACTGGTGTGCTCTTCATCATCTCACTGCTCTTCGCACCACTCTTCCTCTCAGTACCAAGCTTCGCTACAACACCAGCTCTGGTATACGTAGGATACCTGATGATGACACAGATTAAGAACGTTAAGTTTGAGGATGCTCCAATGAGCGACATCATCGCTGCATTCCTTGCAATCATCATGATGCCATTCACATCATCAATCGCTAACGGAATCATGTTCGGTATCGTATCATGGATCGTTCTCAGAGTATGTGAGGGCAAGATCAAGGAGATCAAGCCAGTAATGTGGATCTCAGGAATTCTCTTCATAATCTACCTCTTCGTTTCACTCTAAACCTTGCGGTAGACAATCGAGAAGTATAGAATCAAAGGGTCGGGTGACATACCCGACCCTTTTGACGCTTACAACAGGGGAACATTATGAGTACAACGGCTAAGAGATTATTCTATTCATCAATAACAATTCTTCTATGGGCAACAGCCTTCGTCTTCACCAAGCTCGTCGCTCTGGATCCATGCACCATAGGTGCGCTGAGATGCCTCTTCGCAGCCATCTTTCTGCTGGCGCTGTCCGGCTTCACTAAGAACAGTATCGCTGCACCACCACGTGCTACGCTGAGAATGATGCTCACCGGCGTCTTCGGCTTCGGTCTATATATGATTGTTTTCAATATAGGACTAATGAGCATTACAGCTTCAACTTCAAGCGTAATACTCGCTCTCACGCCAGCCACAACTGCATTCGCTGCGAGCTTCATATATAAGGAGAAGCTCAAGCCACTCGGCTATATCTGCATCATCACAGCTTTCATCGGCGTAGCAATACTCATGCTCTGGAATGGCGTCCTATCTATCAACAGAGGCATCATCTGGACACTCGGCGGCGTTGTCTTCTTCGTAACATACAACCTGATGGCTCGCGGACTTCAGATGGATGGCTATAACTCGATACAGATTGTAACCTGGGCAATGATAGCGGGTTTCATCGTGCAGATACCTACCGCTCCTCATATGCTCGGAGAACTGCTCGCAACAAACAGACTCTCTCAGGTAGTAATCGTCTACCTCGGAGTCTTCTGCAGTGGAATCTCGTACGTCACCTGGAACAAAGCCTTCTCATATGCTGAGAAGACGACAGAAGTAACTAACTTTATGTTCCTCACCCCATTCATATGCACGCTGATAGGCTTCGCGGTTCTCGGCGAAGCACCTGATGTGGCAACTTTCGTCGGAGGAGGAATCATCATCGCAAGCGTAATCCTCTTCGGACTCAAGGGCAAATAACGCATAAGATAAAAGTCGCACACTTGCGTGTGCGACTTTTTTAGCTTGTCGTTACTTTATTCAGCTTCGATGAAGTCGAGCAGCGCCTCTGCAGCGATGCCGATATCGTCACCATCCGGATTGAGTCCGAGGTGTGTATATACCTCACCGATGAATGTTCCGTTCTCCTCGAGCTTTGAGAATACCTCGTCGATGATAGGTCCGCAGAGATCCTGCTTCTGCATTGGTCCGAACGGATTAGCGAAGTATGTCTCTGAGAGTCCAACTTCCTGAGTTGTTCCCTTAGCCATTCTTCTTCCTCTGATGAATACGTCCTTTGCGTCCTCAATTGTCTCGAAGCGGTTGAGGCCTGTCTTATCGTCGTAGTTGTTAGCATATGCGAAGAGGTCAACGGGGCTGTTCTTAACGATTACCTGGTAAGGAGCAGCTGGTGTGATTACTCTAGCGTTGTGCTTATCAGGGTTGAAGAAGATTGAACGGTTCATATCTCTATATGGTGCACCTGGATCGAGATCATCGAGTCTTACGAAAGCTCCTGTCTCTGTTCCCTGTGCGTATACTACGCCATCCTCGATGTGGAAAGTTCCCATATCGTCGAATACGATCTCCATCTTGCGGATCTTATCCTTACCGAGAGCCTTGAGAGCCTCGATAGTCTCTGACTTACCAGCGCCTGAGTCTCCCATGAGGCAGATTCCCTTCTTAACACCGTTCTTCATTGTGATGTTGATGAATGCACCGTGGATTGGCAGCCATCCTCTTTGCATCATGATTGCATTGTGGATTGTGAGAACCATCTTCTTCATGTATCCAAAGTACTCGATCTTCTCGCTTGAAGATACGCTTCCTACCCATACCTCCTCATCGCGGTCGTGGTAGAATGTGCACTTGCCCTCGCCATCCGGATTACCGAAGATTACGATTCCGTCTGGCTTAGCTGCAGCCTCCTCACGAGTTGCGATCTCGAAGAGGTTAGCGCAAGGTACTCCGCTTGAGATGTAGTCCTTGTGGAAGCAGATGAAAATCATGAGGCTTCCAACCTTAGCTGGATAGCAGAAGTAATCCTCTGGGTCTCCTGCAAATGTATAAGCTGGGTTCTTAACTACCTCCTCGAACATTCCCTCTCTCTTGTTTGACTTAGGATGGAGAATCATTGGAGTTCTCATCATAATTGAGTCGATGAACATTACATTCTCTAGGAAGGCATATCTATCACTGAGGCCTGTCTCTCCGTGCTGGTATACAGCAATCGCACCATTAGTTCCTGATGGCTGCTGTCTGAAAACCTGAGTTCTTCTTCCCATAAGTCTCTGCTCGAGTGTACGGAAAGTGTTACGAACCAGATGGTTGAATGTTGAATCCTGGTTAACGAATGATGTTGACTCTGTCTCGCCTGTTACGGTTGTCACTGAGTATCTCTGATGGTCCTTCCAGAAGTCGAAGAACTCCTCAACGAACTCGAGGAACATCTCAGCATCGTCGAGATATGGATTCTCAATCTCATCCAGTGTGAATACAATTGCCATACGAGCGACATCTACGATATCCTTGACTGCCTGTTTCTTATCCTTGCCTCGAACTGCCCAGTCATAGAGGTCCGGATTGTTCTCGTTCAGGAATCCAAGGAACTGCATTGCGATATCCGCAAAGCCGTCAGACTTGAGAAGACCGGACTTTGTCTCCTCCCATGCCAGATCAAAGTTGATGATGGCAATGTCATCTGTGAAATAGTACTTCTCTTTCATCTGTATAATCTCCTATCTATACCAACGGTGATTGCTCACCACATTACCTGCAATATATATGCGTATACAAGTAGACATTATACCAAAAAAGTCCCTCGTTTGCTATAATGGTACTGTATTACTATGTTTCTTATTTGTGTAAGGAGGAAGCGTTAATGTTACACGAAATTAGTTTCAAGTCATTCAATGAGAGGGATGATGTGCAGGCATGGATCTACGTTCCAGCATGTCAGCCACGCGGCATCGTGCAGCTGGTTCACGGATTCGGCGAGCACTCAAGAAGATACTTTCACATGATCGTTGCATTTATGGATGCAGGCTTCATCGTAGCTGCTGACGACCACGTAGGACACGGTAGAACAGCTGTTGTTAACGATGAATGGAGCGACTGGGGTGACAAGGGCTGGCACACAATGATGGAGGACGAGCACACCCTCACAGGCATTGTTAAGGATATGTATCCAGACCTGCCATACTTTATGTTCGGACACAGCATGGGATCATTCATCACAAGAGACTACATAGCAACATACGGCGACGAACTCGACGGTGCAACACTTTGTGGAACAGCTGGAGTATTCAAGGGCGTAGCTGAGGGAGCTGAGATTCTCAAGAAGGCCTGCGACGAAGGCAAGGGAATGGAAAGAGATCCAGAGATGGCTGGCATGCTCCTCGGATGGATGTGCGAGAGATGCGACGAGGACATCGAGTTCGGCAACGAGTGGATTTGCGAAGACTACGAGGTTCAGTACGACCACGCTAACGACCCACTCGACGCATTCACAAAGCCAACAACTAACAGATCACTCTATGATTTCACCCAGATGATGCTCGGTATCACTGGCACAGACTGGGCTGAGAAGGTTCCAACAGACCTTCCAATCTACAATATCGCTGGTGACTGCGACCCAGTAGGCAACTACGGCGAGGGCGTATATCAGGTAAGCAACTGGCTCATCGAGACAGGCCACAGCGTAACAACAGAGCTCTACACAGGATACAGACACGAGATCCACAACTATGACGACATCAAGTTCGACGTAGAGGATGGCATCATCGAGTTCATGGAGTTCGTACTTGCATAATAATAACAAATAAGTAAAGAGCGTGATGAAACCATTTCATCACGCTCTCTCTTGCATCATAGAATTTCCTAAACCCTAAAATACTTTGTTGACCCTCTTTGTGTCGTCGAGCTTCCCGCTACGCGAGGAATTTCTTCGCTTCCTTGACGAGTGCGTTGATATTCTCTCTCTTAACGAGGTCAACGCCATTCTCGATTCTATCTCTCATTGTTCTCGCCTCAGCACTTGCATCGGCTGTGCTTCCACTAATGAGAACCTTCTTCATAACTGCCATCAGCATCTTATCCATTCCATCAATCTTATCAGGATCATAAGCTCCAGACAGAATGTATAGAGTCGGATTCTTGCCACCGTCTCTTGATATCTTCTTATAGTTGATATCATATACCTGCTGGTAATTGCCAACTGACTCGTTGGCGATTCCAACACCGAAGACAATCATCTTGTCAAGGATGTCTCTTGTGAGGCGCTTCTTGAATACATCGAAGTTAACGATTCCACTTCCTCTAATCCATCCACCGTAGATTACGAGATCGTACTGTCGAAGGTCCATCTTCTTGGACTCTTCGAAAGTGACAATATCACTACCGAGCTCCTCTGCAATCCACTCTGCGTACTGCTTAGTGCTGCCTCTTCTTGAAGTGTATATTACAAGGCTTCTTTTCATCTATATTTCTCCTGTCTTCGTCCTACGATTTGACATTATCGCTTCCGAGAAGCTTGTCGAGCTTCCTTCTGAGTTCGTCAGTCATCTCAACGCGGTGAGCATCATCGCCTTTGAGCATCTTACCATTAGGCAGATATACCAGCACCTTTCTGTCACCCGGATAGAGCGAAACCATATCGTTAATATGATACAGGATACCGTTGATATCTGTATGCTCCTTGACTACATCCTCACTTACGCGCAGCTTGACATAGTTCTCATTCTTCGGCTTATCATCCTGCTGTGACTGAGCTGCAGGCTGTGAATATCTGGAATTCTGATACTGCGGTCTGTTGTACTGTCGGTCTCTAGCATTGACAAGCTCCGCAATCCTGTTAATCTCGACTACTGTATCTATCATGAGTTCTGGCTCAGATTCGTCCTTGAAACTCAGCTTCGCCTTTACAGCCACGATTGCATCGTTGTGAATTGCATATCTGTACTTCTCAAAAACCTTAGGAAATACAATTGCCCTAATTACACCTTCGAAATCCTCGAGCTGAAGACGTACCATCTCCTGAGCCTTCTTCGTAATCATAGTCTTAACATCGGTAAGCATTCCCGCCATGATTACTGTATCGCCATCTTTGAACTTACTGTTTGCTACATAGTACTTATCTTCGCTTCCGTCATCGAGATCGAATTCGCTGTCTGGCATCAGATCTCCAACTGTCGCACTTGTGTGCTTCTTAATCAGTTCTCTGTGCTCATCGAGCGGATGGCCTGTCAGATATACGCCAAGCATCTCCTTCTCAAGTGCAAGAAGCTGTTCCTTGCTGAAGTTCTGAATCTTAGGAAGCTCCGGACTCGATGCGATATCATCCATAATATCCGAAAGATCATCGAGCTGGAAGAGTGACATCTGATTACTTCCAGCCTTTCTCGCCTTCTTCTGCGCTGTCTGCACCGCTTCATCACAGGCTGCCATCATAGCCGCTCTGTTGTCGTGAAGATCATCGAATGCACCAGCCTTAATCAGCGACTCAATTGCCTTGCGATTGAGTTCCTTAGGATTAATAGAATTGATAAGTTCGAACATATCTGCAGGCTCACCGTTCTGTTCTCTAGACTCGAGAATCGCATCTATAATGCCTACTCCAACATTCTTAATGCTGAGAAGTCCGAATCTAATCTTGCCTTCTTCAACGGTGAAATTCCTTCCGCTCTTAACTACTGATGGCGGAAGTGTCTCTATGCCCATCTCGCGGCAGTTTCTTACATATAATGCTGTGTGCTGTGCCTGTCCAGCTACGCTTGTCATAAGCGCCGCCATGAACTCTACAGGATAGTGGCACTTGAGCCAACCTGTCTCATAGGCAACAACAGCGTATGCGGCCGCGTGCGACTTATTGAAAGCATACTCGGCGAAGCTAACCATGTCTTCGAAAATAGCCTCAGCAGCCTTCTCAGGTATGCCGTTAGCTACGCAACCCGCGATTTCTACTGAGCCGTCCTCGGCTTTTTTGCCATGAATAAAGTACTCTTTCTCCTCGAGCATTACCGACATCTTCTTCTTACTCATCGCACGGCGAACGAGGTCGGAACGTCCGTATGAGTATCCGCCGAGATCTCTTACAATCTGCATAACCTGCTCCTGGTATACCAGACAGCCGTAAGTTACGCCGAGAATCGGCTCAAGGTGTGGATCAATATACTTGATATTGTCAGGATGCTTCTTATTATCTATGTACTTTGGAATCGAATCCATAGGACCCGGTCTGTAGAGCGAGATTCCCGCAACAACATCCTCGAAGCATGTAGGCTTGAGGTTCTTCATGAAGTCCGTCATTCCCACGCTCTCCAGCTGGAAAATTCCCTTGGTATTGCCCTCGGATATCATCTTATATACGGCAGGATCATCGTAGCCCATTGTCGAGAAATCTACTGTAACTCCGTGATTCTCTTCGATAAGTCTAATCGCATCACGAATTACCGTGAGGTTTCGAAGACCGAGGAAGTCCATCTTCAGAAGACCAAGCTCCTCAATTGTGGTCATATTGAACTGTGTTGCGAGGCCCTTCTCAGTTGAGATCAGTGGCACATACTCATCGAGTGGAAGCTTACTGATTACAACTCCAGCTGCATGAGTTGACGAGTGGCGAGGCATACCCTCGACAGCCATAGACATATCGAGGATGCTCTTAACGAGCGGCTCACTCTCATAACGTCTCTTAAGCTCAGGATTAATCTCAAGTGCCTTCTCAATTGTGATGCCGAGATCATTCGGAATCGCCTTTGCAATCTCATCGCCCTCCGCATATGTCGCATTGAGAGCTCGCGCTACGTCTCTAACCGCAGCCTTAGCCTTAAGCGTTCCGAAGGTGATAATCTGGCTAACCTTGTCCTGACCATATTTCTCTACAACGTAATCGATAACCTCCTGACGCCTCTCGATGCAGAAGTCAACGTCGATATCAGGCATGCTGACTCTCTCAGGATTGAGGAATCGCTCAAAAATCAAACTATACTTAATCGGATCAATCGTTGTAATATCCAGGCTGTACGCAACAATCGAACCAGCCGCAGAACCTCTTCCCGGTCCAACAGCAATTCCATTATTCTTCGCATAGTGGATGAAATCCCATACGATGAGGAAGTACTCCACATAGCCCATGCCCTCGATTACACCGAGCTCCATCTCGAGTCTCTCGCGGTACTCACTGCCCTCCTCAAGAGCCTCCTTGCCATAACGGCGCTCAAGACCCTCGTAGCAAAGCTTGCGCAAATACTCACTGCAGCTAAGTCCCTCAGGCGGAATATACTCTGGGATGTGATACTCACCGAACGTGAACTCTACATTACATCTATCTGCAATGACCTGTGTCATATCGCAGGCCTCAGGAATATCCGCAAAAAGCTCTCGCATCTCCGCTTCACTCTTCAGATAGAACTCATCGTTCGCAAATCTCATTCTGTTCTCATCATCGACATTTGTCGCAGTCTGAATGCAGAGCAGAATATCGTGCGCCTTTGCGTCGCTTTTTCTCAGATAGTGTGCGTCGTTAGTCGCAACCAGCGGCACATCAATATCCTTCGAGAGACGCTTCAGACCCTCGATAACCTTCGCGTCCTCCGGCAGGTGGTGGTTCTGTATCTCCAGGTAAAAATCGGCTTCGCCAAAGATATCCTGAAGCGCCAGTGCCTCTGCCTTAGCACCCTCGTAGTCGTCGTGCATCAGCATTCTCTGCACATTACCCGCAAGGCATGCACTGAGGCATATGATGCCCTCACTGTGCTCCCTGAGAACTTCTTTGTCTATTCTAGGCTTGAAGTAGAAACCTTCTGTATAGCCCTTTGATACAATCTTGGATAGATTGGTGTATCCAGTCATATTCTCGGCAAGAAGAATCAGATGGCCCTGGTATCTGTCTTTATCAGGCTCCTTATCCTGCATTGATCTGGCCGAAGTGTACACCTCGCAGCCGATGATAGGCTTGATCCCTGCCTTCTTGCATGACTTATAGAAATCGACAACACCAAACATAGCACCGTGGTCAGTAATCGCCACAGCGTCCATTCCCAGCTCTTTCGCATATGCCGGAAGTTCAGTTATTCTGGACATTCCGTCGAGCAGGCTGTATTCAGTATGTACATGTAAATGTGTGAAACTCATATCCGCATTATAGCACATGCTTTGATTAGAATTATGTGGAAGAAGTGGTTTTACACTTTGCGTTAAATAAATTTCACTTATGTATTAATCGGTTACACTAATCCACTTCACATAATATTCACATTTCTATTGACATATAAATGACAATTCAATAGAATAGGTATATCTTAGAGGTGGGCCGTATCGGGGATGTGCCTACCAAAGATAGGTTATATTTGTAGTTTTATGGAGGTTATTTTATGGCAATGTACGTATTAAAGGGACTCTGTATTGTAGGTCTCATTCTCAACGTTGTACTTGTAGTATCACAGGTCAAGAAGAACCTGCAGACTGAGGAAGGTCAGGCAGCATGGGCTAAGGGTAAGAAGAAGGTTGTTTACAACACAATCGTAGGTGTTCTTGCTAACTTCTTCGATACACTCGGTATCGGTTCATACGCTCCTACATCAGCTGCTTTCAAGTTTGGTAAGTCAGTAGATGATATCAACGTTCCTGGTACTCTGAATGTTGGAGATACTTTCCCAGTACTCCTCGAGGCATTCCTCTTCTTCGGATTCGTTGACATCGACATTCTTACACTCGTACTCATGATCGTAGCTGCTGTTGCTGGTGCTTACCTCGGAGCTGGCTTCGTAACAAAGCTCGACGTACAGGGAGTAAGACTCGCAATGGCTATTGGTCTCTGCCTGCTCGGAATCATCATGCTTTGCAGACAGCTCGGAGTTGGTCCTTTCGGTATCACAGGAGATGCTCTCAAGCTGACAGGAATAAAGCTGATCATCGGAGTAGTTTTAAACTTCATCCTCGGAGCTCTTATGTGCATCGGAGTTGGACTCTATGCTCCATGTATCGCTCTCGTATCAGTACTCGGAATGAACGTTGGAGCTGCATTCCCTATCATGATGGGTTCATGCGCATTCCTGATGGCATTCGGTAATGGTCCTAAGTTCGTTAAGGAGAACAGATTCGACATGGTTGCTACACTGACACAGATGTTCGGTGGAGCTGTTGGAGTATTCATTGCTTACTACTTAGTAAAGTCACTCCCACTCACAACTCTTCTCTACATCGTAATCGCTGTAGTAGAGGTAACAGCTGTTATGTTCTTCCTTGACTACATGAAGGCAAAGAAGGCTGCATAGTTCTTAATTCAACAGAAACTATATAACCAATCATAAAGCGGAGGCTTAGTCCTCCGCTTTTATTATGTTATATTCAATACTTATCTTTATGCACTTTCGTCCGTTATTTCAAACGCAATACAAAAGGGAGAGTCATCTTAGCCTCTCCCTTAATCAGCTTGTATTACTCCTGTGCCGTCGCCTTGATATTAGCGATAATCGGATCAATATACTTCTTATCTACTCCATCATATCCTTTATCAAATCGCTCGCGCATCAGCTCAGCTACATCTTCCGTATAGTGAGCGAACATACTGTCCTTCATTGCCTTAACAGATGCAGCTGCAGTTCCGCTTACCTTCTTAGGATTATAGCGTCCTGGAAGGAGATATACGCTGTCCAGACCATTCGCATCTGCAATATCCTGTACATATCTCTCATCATCGACTGGGCCTATTCCTACGCCACAGATGACAACATTTTTACTTCTAAGATCGAAATTTGACTCATTCTGTCTGAGCATCATGAGTCTTGTAATCTCTCCAGCTCTAATCCATCCAATGTAGATAACATTTCTATACAAAGAAGCATAAGCCAGATGCTTTCTTGAATATGGAACAAGATCAGTGTTTAATTCGTCTGATATCCACTTTGCGTATTCCATTGTAGACTTGTTAGCAGAATTGTAGATTACGATAGCATCATATGGATTAGACATATCCTCTCCAGCAGCTTCTCTTCTTCTCTTCGCAGCAACTCTATTAGGATTTCTCATTAAAGTGAACGCTCCTTCTTAAGCATAGCAATCTTGAGCTTCTTGATGCACTCTCTTACATCATCATCTGTGTAGTTGTTCTCTCCTACGATGTTTGACTCTATACCCTCTGGGTTCTTATTGAAGTCAACAACATTACCGAGATAATCACTCTGAACTACGAATGTTCCTGCAGTACCACTCCAGTTAAGGCCGGCAACAGGAATTCCTCTCTTACCGATCTCGTCTACGCAGTTAACATAGTCAACATCAAGGTTACCCCATCCGTCAGTCTCTACGATAACGCCGTCCGGTCTAGCACACTCAGCTACTACAGCCGCTGTTCTTGAGCATCTGATCTTCTCCTCATTACCCTCTGGTGAACCAAATACAAGTACTCCCATCAGGTCAATTCCTGAATCCTCACCCAGAATCTTAATCAGCGGATCTCTGAAATGATGCAAACTTGTTTCTTTTGTTGATGGACCAACTCCCATATCTGCACCTCCTTAGTTCATTGACTTGATTGCGCCATCTCTGAACTCATTAGGAGTCAGCATAATTGGCATACAACCGTAATCGATAAGTGACTTACCACCCTCTACACCGGATGGCTCATTAGGGAAGATCCATGTATCGAGCATTGCTCCATGAGCAATCATCTCCTTGATAACGAGGACCTTCTTCTGTCCTGGTCTAATTCTGTCATAGTACTCGTGCTTCTCTGTGCACTTTGTACCATTGAACTTCTTAAGCTGTGCTCTGAAGATGTTCATCCACTCCTCAACGCATCTGTATGCCTTGATGATAGCATATCTCTCCTGAGCCATTCCCTTCTTGAACACGATGTCGAAGGAAATTATATAATCATCATCAGCAGGTGTGCCGGCTCTATTCAGATAGAGCATATCCTTAAGATTACCCTCAGATGAACCGAACTCATGTGCCTGCTCTCCATCTACGTCAACTCCAGTTGGCATTACATATACACCAGTAACAGTGTGAGTGATGCCCTCTCCGAGTTCTCCAAGAACCTTTGTTGAGATAGGAATAATATCCATAATTGTGTTTGTGTATCTATCATGCTCACCTGGCTTGATAAGCTCGAGTTTAACGCTTTCAATTACATCGCTGTACTTAGCAACGATAGGATTGAGCTCATCCATATTGATTGTCATCTTGCCGTCTACAGATACACTATTGCAATCACCTACTTCCACCTCTGTCATGTGGAAGGCCTTGATTACCAATCTTCTGAGATTAATATCATTAGCCATTGCTTCATCCTCACTCTTTTGTTTATTGTGCTATTTTGAAAAAGGGGCAGATTACTCTGCCCCCATCTTCGTTTTACCGATGTCCTATTTAGTTATTAAATAGAATTAGATCTGAGCATGATACTCGTATGGCAGTGGAACGATCTTACCTGGAGTCTCGATTGTCTCGATGAGCTTCAGAGAATCAATTGTGATTCCTCTCTGCATAGCGATATCATGTGGAGCACCAGCATTAGCACCCATTGGTACCAGTGGTGCAGCAGCTCTTGGAGTACCATTCTGTCTTGATACTGGTGGAAGAGCTGTGATGCAGATTGTAGGAACTCCTGCCTTCTCAATTGCTCTCTGCACGATTGTTGCAGAGCGGTGGCAAGTTCCTCATCCAGCAGTTACGAGAACAGCGTCAACGCCCTCTTCCTTGAACATCTCAGCGATAGCAGGACCTGTCTCATTTGTGAACTTCTCGATGTTTCCACCGCCGCCCATGAAACCAGCATGGTTCTCTGCCTCTCCACCGATAACACCCTCAGCTGCGAGCTCGTGGATTCTATCGATAGGGAACATGCAGTTAACGTCCTTGTTAACGTCTGAGTTATCGTATCCACCGTGGGATACCATAAGCATATCTGTAGGAGTATCCTTTGGAATCTTTCTCCATGTGAAGTCTCCTGCAAGGTTGAATCTCTCCTGGTCCTTTCTGTGAACACCAGCAGCTGTAGCAAGTCCAACAATCCACTCATTCATTGGCTTAGTTGGCTTTGTGAATACTGAAGGTGGAGTTACAGGAACGAAGATCTCAGATTGTAATCCTTTTACAACTGTTAAACTCATTTTGTTTTCCTCCTAGTTGTTTCTGTTTGAAATCTCTTTAGCACGTTCTTCTCTGTTATGAATGTTACTAACATATTTGTCGTCTGCATCTTCACTGATCTGGACAATCTTTGACATATTCCAGCCAACAGTCTGTCCAACCTCGAAAGGAATATCAGAAAGTAGCATTCTCATTGGTGTCTTGCAGAATCCCTGATCATCCTTGATGTTCCATGAGATTGCACAGTCCTCAACAAGTGATACTGTACCTTCCATGTACATAGTGTTATCTGGATTCATTACGCCTCTCTCGTAGCCTGTGCACATCTCCGGCGCAAGCTGCTCGACGAAGCTCATCTTCCAACCTACGACCTGTCCTAACTTGAAAGGATACTGTGCAATGAACATATCCTTAGCTATTTCAAAATAGCCAAGTCTGCCCTTTACATCCAGAGTGACAATGTCACCTCTGTCTTCTACGACAACACCCTCATAATAGTTAACACATGAACCGTACTTCAAATTGTTAGCGTTGCCCATAATGATTAGTCGTACTTAGCCTTTCTCTTCTCACTCATTGGCAGAGCCTGCTCATTGTCTACGAGCTCGATGCTTGAACCGATTGCCTTCTCGATAAGCTCAATGTTGTTGTTCTTTACGTTAACATTGTACTTTCTCTCAGCAGCCTTAATTGGCTCGCCAGCCATCTTAGCCTTCAGGAGAGCAAGTCCTCTGATAGCATCCTCTGTGCAGAGTGTGTTACATGCAAGAACCTCGTTCTCAATTCCTGAATTTGACTTGTTGTTGTCTACCATTGCATCGCAGTACTTGTTTCCTACTACGAGAGCACCCTGTACAGCACAGAATGAGAATCCAACTACTGGAATTCCTCTCTTACCAATGTTCTCGATGTGTGTTACGAAGTCTACGTGGTTGTTTCCGAATCCCTCTGTTGTTACGAATGCACCATCAACATCGAGCATCTCTACAGTCTGTCCTACTCTGTTTGATACGTAGAACTTCTCTGAGTTAGCCTGTGGTGATCCAACGAATACAACTCCTACGAGGTCAACTTCTGGATCGTGGATAGCCTCGAGTACCAGTGGCTCTCTCCAGTAGTGTCTTGACATCTCCTTTGAAGCTGGTCCGATACATGTAAGAGCGTGGATACATCCGTCCATTACCTCAAGTGGTGAAGCGCAAACTGGAACGTTACCAAGGTCTACGTTAGGTCTAGCGCCGAGTACTCCTACTGGCTCTGATGGGAAGAGGAAGTTATCGTGCATAGCACCCTGTCCCATGATCTCCTTAACGATTACAACCTTCTTCTTTCCAGGTCTTCTTACCTGCTGGAGAACCTGCTCTGAATCAGCTGTCTCTGGAAGGTCCTTCTTCATAGCGTTTCTGATCTCAGCTGTTACATAATCTACTGCTGAGTGAGCTGCGATAGGACCTGGTCTCTCCATGTTCTTGCCGTTCTTGATAGTAACGAAGTACTTAATCATTGTCTCGCCCTTATCAACAGCACCTGGACGACCCCACATCATGTTCTCATCAAGGTATCCCTCTGATGAACCGAACTCAGCGATCTGGATTCCCTCGTCAGTTGTTCCTGTTACTACAGTTACAACGCCGTCGAGTACTCTTGTATATCCCTCACCAAGAGCCCACTCGTCTTCCTTAGTAGCGATTGGCTGGATATCCATTACTGTCTCTGAGTATGTGTGGTAGAGCTCTGGAGTGATGATCTCGATCTTCATTGATGTTACGAGATCCTGTGAAGCTACAGCTTCCTCCTCGATTCCCTCTCTGATGTAAAGAGTTGTTCCCTCGATCTTTGTCTCAGGTCCTCTCTTAACCTCTGTGATGTTGTAGTGCTTTCTTGTAAGCTCTCTAACTACCTTCTCCTCGCCGACCTCTGCTGCTGGAGCTGCTGCTGCACCTGCTACTGCTGGAGCTGCTGCCTCAGCTACAGGAACTGCTACTGCGCCACCGCCGAGTCCTGCTGGGATCTCGATGTCGATGTTCTTACCCTCACCGATGTGGAGCTTGATTGTGCCAGCTGCTGCTGGAGCTGCTGCTACTGCTGCTACTGGAGCTGCTGGAGCTGCCTCTGCAACTTCCTCAACAACCTCCTCAGCTGCAGCCTCTGCTGCATCAAATCCCTCAGCGATTGCTGGAGTGATAGCTGTAAGTGAATCTACTGTCTTTGTGAGCTTTGTCTTTCCGTTGAGTACCTGTCCAAGTGTCAGTGCACCATCAAGGTTCAGCAGACCAGAATCTACGAGATCTGGGAAGATTGCTGGATCCTCGAAGTTGGAAGGATCAAGTACAGTACCCTCTTCTGCTCTGCAGCAGAGGACTGCCGGATCGTTTGCATGCTGCTTTGCTGTTTCAGCTGTAATTGACATATCGATCTTCCTCCTTGAAAAAATAAGTAAATCATTTGTACGCTTTATTGCGTTTATATTGTATTAAACTATGCGAGGCAAATCGGGGTTGCCCCGCATTCGTTAACACCTAAGTTAATTAGTTGTTCTCTACGTTATCTACTACGTTGAGATCCTGATCAACAGACTTTGAAACTCTAAGAGTTCTGTAAAGAGCGTGATCTACGGCTCTGCAAGCGTGGTCTGTCTGGTGGAGAACCTTGAGTCCCATCTTAGGACCTGATGCCATAACTGTGTTTGAACAGTCTGAACAGTTTCCGATGATTATGTACTCGCAACCAGCCTTCTTGAAGTCCATATTGTTCTTAACCTGTCCAGGGCAGTTACCAGGACGCTCACACTTACGTGTTCCGTTCTTCTGCTCCTGAGCCTGCTTGCAGTAGCAAACATGTGTCTCTGTTGCGTTGTACTTCTTAACGATATCCTGCATTCTCTCGAGGTTACCACCGCAAGCACATACGAGGATACCCATCTTAGCGCCCTTCAGATCCATGAATGGCATTGTAACGAGGAGTGCTCCTGTGTTCTTGCAGATAGGAGCGTCAAGTGTTGTTGCCTTACCTGTGAAAGCACCACCCATGATGATCTCACCGTACTGCTCGTCTAGTCCGCCAGCCATCTCGATGAGGTCGTTAACGCTTGTTCCTACTGGTACATCCCAGAATACGTGTGGCTCGTGTCCGCCTACAAGCTGTCCTCTTACTGTGAGGTTCTTCAGGAATGAAGGCTTAGCCTCATCAACAGCCTCTGCACATCTGCAAACTGTCTCTGAGTTAATTACTACTGAGTTAGCAGCTGATGGGAGCTGTGTTGGCTCAAGCTCGATGCCGAGGCACTCTCTTACTACAGCTCTCTCCTCTCCCATTGGGTAGATATCTGGAAGGAGATGTCTCTCGATTGCTGGCTCATTCTTCAGGAGCTCGTCGAGAATCTCTACTGCCTTGCGGTTCTTCTTCTTGATTGCGATGATAGCCTTGTCAGCTCCAGCGATCTCCATTACATACTTAAGACCCTTGATGAGCTTCTCTGGCTCTCTCTCAATCTGCATGATGTTGTGCTTAAGTCCAGGCTCGCACTCTGCAGCGTTTACAAGAATATATCCGTGGTCAAGGTTAGCATTGATCTTAATTGCTGTAGGGAATCCGGCACCGCCCATTCCTACAACACCTGCTGCCTTGATCATCTCAAGTGGAGTTCCCTCAGGAATCTTCTCATACTCGTCTGGCTGCTCAGCATCTGGCTTGATGATGATTCTGTCCTCAGTGATTTCCTCAACTACGCCGTATACGCTTGAGAAAATGTTAGCACCAAGGCCTGTTGGCTCAGCGATAAGAGTTCCCTTCTTTACCTTATCTCCTACCTTTACGATAGGAGCGCAAGGAGCTCCGACATGCTGTCTTAAAAGCATCTGAATGTTGTCCATAACACTAATCTCCTCTTATTATCTCTTCTTTCTTTCGTTGAAAAAGGGCATAATTCACCCGTCTTCCTCGTAATAGTATCAAAATTAACTATTCGTTTCAACAATAAGTTGATAACTTTCTATTTGAGAAAATTATAACAAAGTCTTGTATATTTCCATAATAAAATTGAAAAACTTGTGTGTATAAAACTATGTTTTTATTTTGACAATCCCTTTCAACTTACAATTGACAACGAGTACGAACTAATATAGTATGAGTTTATCAAAGTAGAAGACTATGCCACTTCTACACGCTTTTATTTAAGGAGGACTTAAACCAATGGCAAAGTATGAAGCAAACATTAATTACAGCAACTACAACCCAACTGTCCTGAGAACAATCGAGGCTCACACAGAGGGTGAGTACTGCAGAGTATGCCTGGACTGCCCAGATGTACCAGGAAATACAATGATTGAGAAGAAGCATTACCTCGAGGAGCACTATGATTACCTCAGAACAATGCTTATGTTCGAGCCAAGAGGACACCACGATATGTTCGGTTCATTCATCTGTGAGCCAGTTAACCCAGAGGCTGACTTCGGAGTATTCTTCCTCGACGGTGGTGGATACCTCAACATGTGCGGACACTGCACAATCGGTACAGTTACAGCTATCCTTGAGGGAGGCCTCATGGAGATGAAGGAGCCTGAGACAGAGGTTGTTATTGAGGCACCTGCTGGAATCGTTAGAACAGTTGCTACATGTAAGGATGGCAAGGTTACAGGTGTAACACTCACAAACGTACCTGCATTCGTATACAAGGAGAACTGCGAGCTCGAGTACCAGGGCAAGACAGTTACATTCGACATCTGCTTCGGTGGATCATTCTTCGCTCTCGTAGATACAGAGAAGAACTTTGGAATCAAGGTTGGTCCTGACACAGCTAAGTTCCTCACAGAGTGGTCAAGCTACGCTCTCAAGGCTATCAACGAGAAGTTCGAGATTCAGCACCCAGAGCTCGACATCACAACACTCGACCTCATCGAGAACTACTGCACAACAGACCTCGATGCTAAGTCACACTGCCCAGAGGCTAAGTTCGCTCTCAGAAACCTCGTAGTCTTCGGAGAGGCTGAGAACCCACAGCTTGACAGATCACCTTGCGGAACTGGTACATCAGCTAAGATGTCATGGCTCTACAAGCACGGTGAGCTCGGCGTTGGCGAGTGCTTCGTATATGAGTCATTCATCGGAACAAAGTTCATCGGAAGAATCGCAGACACAGCTAAGGTTGGCGAGTTCGATGCTGTTATCCCACAGGTAACAGGTGCTGCTTACCTCTGCGGAGAGGCTAAGTGGTTCATGGATGACGATGACAAGATGACAAAGGGATTCTCAATCTAATTCCACGTAATTAAGCTTTAATTGAAAAGACTGCCTGCGGGCAGTCTTTTTTTCTGTCGTAATTATTCTACTACTCAAGAAATTGTCATAATTCGAGAGCAGTTTCGTGGTATAATTGAAAACCTAGGGTAATATATATAAAGGACGACCAAATTACAAATGAGAAAAATCGCACTAAGCATTCTAATATTAATACTGACTTGCACGCCTGCCCTCGCAGCAGCTGAGCCATCCGCAATAGAAGCGGAATCAGAGGAAAGCATCAACGTCGACATAAGTTCGGAACTACCAGATAATCCACTCGATGTAGAGATGGAGTCAGAAGGTACCGACGAGGAATCAGAAGAGCTTCTTCGCAACCCTAAAGGGATTAATGTCTATTTCGATCTTAATGGTTTCGGCTCACTTAACCTAGAAGACGGAACTGCTGCAGACAAAGGCATGCTGTATCTGGGCAGTATTCCTGCAGGAACAAGCATCGGAGACTGGTTGCGCGATAATAACAGATCTGACGATGTCGTAAGACTCTGTAACCCAGATGAAGAGCTCGAAGCAGATTTCAAATATTGGGCTACGAGTGATGGCAAGGTATGGGATATAGACAGCAGCAAGGTCAAAGCAGACAGGAAGAATTATGAGAGCGACGACTTCGACTCATTGACGCTTTATGCAAAATGGAATGTCAACGTCAAGAGAATCGCCGGCAGCACCAGATACACAACCGCAATAAGCATCGCAGACACGCTGCTTGAAGAACGTAGTTCCGATCTCTTTGACTCAGTAATTGTCGCAGCCGGCAGTAATTATCCAGATGCCCTGTCTGGAAGTTCACTTGCAGCTGCAACAGGCGCACCAATACTTCTGGTTAACCCTTCAACAGAGAACAGCGTGTACTCATACATTCTCAAGACACTTAAGCCTGGTGCTGATGTGTACATTCTCGGAGGGTCAGATGTTGTCTCATCAAGATTTGAGAATCTAGTTTCAGATAAGTTCAATGCAGTTCGGCTCTCTGGCAAGACAAGAATTGATACCAATCTCGCTGTCATTAACAAGGTAGTCGAACTCGCTGGCACTCAGGACATTATGCTATGCACGGCATATGGCTACGCTGATTCACTATCTGCATCTGCAACAGGTAAGATTATTATGCTAGTTGGAGACACTTTAACTCCATCTCAGAAAGACTGGCTCGTGCAGAACGCACAGTCAAAGATATACGCCATTGGAGGCTCAGATGTACTCAAAGAGACAGTGTGCACTGAGACCAAAGACAGCTGCGGCAAGACAGCACGTAGAATCGCTGGTAACACACGTTATGACACCTCGCAGATGATTGCAGAGAAGTTCTTCCCAGAATCAGATTCCATGATTCTCGCTGTAGGGGACAACTTCCCAGATGGACTCTCAGGAAGCAGCATTGCACTCGAGACAAACTCGCCTCTGGTTCTGGCAACCAACGAAAGATCACAGTGTGCTAAGCTCTACGCAAGCTCTGCTGATGTTTCTGATGTAACAGTTCTTGGAAGTGACAATCTCATCTCCAACAAGGTTGGTCAGAATATGCTCGCAGATAATATGCCAATTAAGCAGAGTAGAATCACGACCGAGCTGCTTGACAGCCTGGATCTTGAAGGATATGACAAACTCATGATTGTGGCCCACCCTGATGACGAAACTCTTTGGGCTGGGTGCCATCTCGCGGAAGATGATTATTTCGTCGTTTGCCTCACCAACGGTAACAACACAACTAGACGCGTTGAGTTCGGAGAAGCTATGACAATAAGCAATGACAGATGTCTTATGCTTGAATATCCTGACCTGACAAATGGCAAGAGAGACAATTGGGCGACTTGCGAAGACTCAATTGCAGAAGATATCGATACACTTCTCAGTTACAAGGAGTGGGACAGCATAACAACACATAGCCCAAGTGGTGAATATGGTCACCTTCACCACATCCTATCGAACAGAATCCTTTCTGCTTCGAGCAACAGAAACAGCATGTTCGATCGACTGTATTATTTCGAACTTTACTTCGCAAAGAGTAGTATCCCAGTAATTTACAAGCCAAATATGAGTGAGTCTTCTCTGATTATCAGAGACCAGATGGCAGATGTATACGACAGCCAGATATCGATGGTTCTCTATGATCATATGAGAGGATACGAAGCACTCATCAAGGCTACAGATTGGGCAAATCGCAACTCAATTACGAATAATGCTTACACTAACGCAACATAGCAAATACACACAAGAAAAAAGGTCGCCGTTACGGCGACCTTTTAACGTGTGTCGATTCTAGATCCAGCCTGTGTAAGGCTTCTGTGCTACTGCGTTGTGCAGCCATCTGATAAGTGTTGTGAAGTCGAATACAGGAAGACCTGTTGCAGCCTGTACTGCAGCTGCATATGGTGGCATATCACTGCACTCAAGGAGGATTGCTCCAATGTCAGGATTTGCCTCTGTGATCTCCAGTGCTGCTCTGATAAGCTCCTGCTCTACCTCAGCGTTATCGAACTCGCCTCTTCCCTCGAGGATGCATGAGAACTCTGGCTCCTTGCCAAGGCCTCTTACAACGAGCTTCTGCTGGAGTTCCTTAGATACTCCGCATGACTCGAAGAGTCTGTCTGTGATTGATGTAGCGTCTGCTGTGAGCACTCCAATCTTCTGGCTTGGCTTGAGGATAGTCTCAATCCATGGAAGCTGAACGAGGCTTGAAAGTGCGATTGGAATGTCCATCGCGTCTGCAACCTGTCTGTGGTAGTTGCCGAAGAATCCGCAAGCTGAGCTGATTGCTCTGCAGCCCTCACTCTCGAGTTTCTTGCAGGCAGCCATAATTGCGTCATATACGCTCTCTCCGCAGTTGAAGAGGTTAGGAATATCCAGACCCTCAACGGCTCTCAGTCTTACTGGGAAATCGAAAGTATAGCCATTTACGATGTTGCCTGGAACCATTGGGTAATATACCTCATCAATGTAGATGATTCCGATTGGCCAGCCAGCGATGTTCTGACCCTTCTTCATCTTTACAACGCAACGCTTATTTGTTTCGTCCAGATAACCGTATCTTACATTCTTATCCATTTTGTTTGATCCTCCTCTATAAACAGAGGGAATGCCTTGACATTCCCTCCATTTGTATTATTTTTGTTCGGTTATTTAATTCTCTATTGAATTAGTTCTTCTTAATAGCATCTCTCAGGAAGAGGATTGATGTGTAGAGTACTACTACGATTACGAGCCACATCAGGATGTCGAGTGGCAGGCTCTTTACGAGGAAGTATGCAATCAGTACTCCGATTGTACCGAGGATTGCTGTGTAGCATGATGCTACCATATCGTACTTCTTCTCCTTTACGAACTTAGGAACGTTACCGAACGCGAGCAGGAATGCGCATCCACCCATCATGATTGGGAATGCAGCTCCAACGTTCATTCCGAGGATAGCTACGAGAGCCATTGTAGGAGCGTATGCTCCGATACCGATGTTCATAAATGCTCCGAGTGCTACGCAAACGATTACAGCAATGATCAGCTTAACTCCTGACAGACCAAGTGCAGTTCCAACTGCTCCGAAAGGTCCGATTCCGAGTGACCTAACAGCCATGATGATACCAAGGCAGAGAAGTCCAACACCCATTCCAAGTCTAATCTTGTGAGCATCCCACTTTGTTACGATTCCAGCTCCGAGGTTAGCACCGAGAACCTGTGCAGCAACCATCAGAACGAGTGTGAGAATATCTACCTCTACGAATCCGAAGAAGAGGAAGGCCTCGAGAAGCACTGGGATAGCAGCACCAACGTTCAGTGTGCCTGGGATGTACTCATCCTTAACGGACTTTCTCAGCTTGAATGCTGATGAAGCGATAGCGTATGAACCGATTCCAAGTGTATCGAAGAAGTATGCTACGATACCAACAATTCCGTTATACAGACCGTGCTTCTTCTGTGAATCCCACTCAGCCTTACCTTCTGCGGTAGCAAGCTGCCCTTTGATACCCTTTACGATAACGAAAGCACTCCAGATCATTCCGATAACTGTGAGGCCCTTTAATACCATTAATACATTCATATAATACCTCCTAAATTGTCTGTTGTTCTTTCCACCAAATTAGATTGACAATTTTTTCTCTATGTACCAATTATATGTGTTATAATACATTCAGTAAAGTTTATTGTTCTTAATTATAAATTAAGTCTTTGTTAAACCAAAAGGGATTAGGGGGGGTAATTATGCGTATCAGTAAATACCAGATTTTACTCAAAATTGTTGAGTCTGGCAGTATCAAGAAAGCTGCCGAAGCAGTTGGTTACACACAGTCTGCAGTCAGCCAGACACTCAAATCGATTGAAGATGAATTCGGCATCCAGCTGCTTATCCGCAAGCGAAGCGGATTATCGCTGACGACAGAGGGCGAACAGATTATGCCTTATATTCGTTCTATCTGTAACACCGAGAACTACCTTCAGCAGAAGATTGATTCACTCAAAGGAATATACAGCGGAACGATATCAATAGGCGCATACCACAGTGTAGCAGCGACTATTCTCCCTGCTATGATTAGAGAGTTCAATGATCTCTATCCGAATATTCGCTTCAATATATACGAAGGAGATCTCTTCAGTATTGAGGAGTGGATTAATGAGGGTAAGATTGATTTCGGCTTCGTCGCTCTCGACGAGCTATCTCACCTACAGTGCATTCCACTTCTCGATGATCCTATGGTTGCGATAGTTCCATCGACATCCGAGGATGCCTCACTTGAAGTATTCAATATTGAAGATTTCAACGACAGTTCGCTTGTTACACTTACCGAGCACAGAGATCGTGAACTATACAAGATATTCCGTGCCAACAACATCAGCGCACAGGTAAGATATGAGGTCGAAGAATACGAAACAATCCTCGGTATGGTCGAGAACGAACTCGGTATCGGTTTCATTCCCCTCATGGCTGTTCGTGAGAACTACCGTGTAACAGCGATTCCAACCGAGCCACACTACTCAAGGTCAATAGGTATTGCTCTCAAGGATCTTGGCAGGGCATCTCGTGCTGTCAAAGCCTTCGTGGACTACTCCGAGAAGAAATATCAGCTTCGATAATCTGCGTTGACATTTCATCAAATGCAATGTATAATAATTTGGTCGCACAAGTAATGCAACCAAATATGCGCTCGTAGCTCAATTGGATAGAGTGTCTGACTACGAATCAGAAGGTTCGGGGTTCGAGCCCCTGCGGGCGCACCACAGAAGAGAGATAGCAAATGCTATCTCTCTTTTTTATGATATGATACAGGCGCATCGACTGGAGTAGTAATGTCTATCTCCTCCCCGTCCAGAAGCTGTTTGAGTTCATCCTCATCAATCATGCGCGCGTACTCAGCCTCTGCTTCGTTCAAAGGAGTCGTTGACTCCCAATGTTTGCCATCATACATATATGTGCCCCTATGCGAGCAGGCAATCAAACTGCCATCCTTTAATTCGAAATAATATACCATTCTAACAACCTCAGTTTATAGTTTGTTCGAGTATAGTATCGCACAAGCGGAGCAAAGCCTCGACCAATAATTTACCCTTCCACGCAAAAGGGGCAGCCTGCGCCCAATGTCATTAAGTTAAGATGACATGTTATGTCAGCAATGAGAAATACGGCACATTCACATGATGAACAATCATGCGGATGTGCCATTTTCGTATGGACGTTAATATAAGAGATTTTTCGTGAACGCAAAACACAGCAT
>JAQXQE010000012.1 GCA_029101005.1 Bacillota bacterium
ATACTATGCGAGAGTGAGCGAAGTATACTCATAGAACAACGGCATACATCTTCGAGACCGACTATGTCGGCCTGTTTGTGATGCAGTGAAAATGAGAAAACTGCTAAGAAAAAGCAGTTGACTTTTCTTAGCAGGTTTTATCGCTTGAGTCTACCAATCTGTGGACTGCAGTATCACTGCGCCCATTCTCTCCATATCCTCGATATTCGCCTTCTGTATCTCCTCTGTCATTGAAGATGTGCAGTCCTCGAGAATCACCACATTGTAGTTCAGCGAGTTTGCGTCATAGCAAGTGGTTCTGACGCAATTCGGTGTGGTTGTGCCCGTCAGGATTACAGTATTCACATCGAGTCCTCTCAGCATGATGTCAAGCTCAGTTCCGAAGAATGCGCTCCATCTTGGCTTAACGATTACATAATCCCCGTCTTTCGGCGTGAGCTCTGCCGAGAATTCCTCGCTGAGCGGACCCGTGCTTCCCGGTGCCAGCGGCTTGCCGTTCTCCCAAACCTTGCGTCTTGTAATCTCGACATCGCTGCCGTCCTCTCTGTACTGACGCTTGATATAGAAGACAGGAATACCCCTCTCTCTCGCAGTCTCAAGCGCCTTAGCGCAAGCAGGAATTGTCGGCTTCGCACCCTTGATGCACAGCGGCGACTCCTCCTCAATAAATGCATTCTGCATATCTATTATCAGCATTGCTGCTCTCTCGTAGTTCATACTCTTCTCCTCCAATACTGATATTCTAACACGCCAGAACTTTGGTGCAAGAGAGGAGGCAGGCGCCTAAGCGTCTGCCTCCTTTCGTTCGTATTTGTATGCGTCTATGCGTTGCAATACTTATGTACTAGATCTCTCTAGTGTACTTTGCGAGCCACTCTGTCTCCTCGTCGTTGAGGTAAGGTGTGAGTGTCGCGTATACCTTCTTGTGGTAGTTGTTGAGAAGCTTCTTCTCCTCTGCAGTCATGATATCTGGATTGATAGCATCGAGGTCCATTGGGATGAGTGTGATCTCATCGAAATACATGAACTGACCATACTCGTTGAGCTCGCCCTTGCAAGCAAGAAGCTCGTTCTCGAGTCTGATACCATGTGATCCCTCTACATAGAATCCAGGCTCATCAGTGATAACCATACCCTCTCTGATAACTGCAGTCTCACCCTTTCTGTACTTCCATCTGAATCCTGCTGGACCCTCGTGGATGTTCAGAAGGTATCCAACTCCGTGACCAGTTCCGTGGTTGAAGTTGAGGTTTCTATCCCAGAATGGCTTTCTTGAGAGGATATCAAGGACGAGTCCTGTGCATCCCTCGAGGAATTTAGCACTTCCAAGTGAGAGGTTAGAGATAGCTACGAGTGTGAAGTCATCCTTCATCTGCTGTGGAATCTCTCCGAGAGCGTAGGTTCTTGTTACGTCTGTTGATCCCTCCCAGAATCCAGCACCTGTATCTGTAAGGAAGAGTCCGCCTTCTTCAAGCTCAACATCAGTCTCAGGTGATGATGTGTAGTGAACAATAGCACCGTGTGGACCGAATGATGAGATAGGCTCGAAGCTTGGACGGATGAAGTTACCCATCTCTACCCTGAACTCATCGAGCTTGTCTGTAGCGCTCATCTCAGTGATTCTGATTTTGCCAACGTTCTCCTTGAGCCACTTCATGAATCTAACGTGAGCAACGCTATCCTTGATCTGAGCCTTTCTGATGTTCTCAACCTCTACAGGGTTCTTGATAGCCTTCATCAGAATTGTTGGGTTCTGCATCTCTACCTTCTTAACATCTGCTGCGAAGTTGTTATAGATAGCATAGTTCAGCTTATCTGGGTCGATGAGAAGAACGGTCTCCTCGCCGAACGCCTTAACATCCTCATAGATGTCATTATATGGGTGAATATTAACGTTGAGTGCTACGAGATCAGCCTTGATCTCCTCGCTCAGCTTTGAATCATCCACATAGAACTCAACTGAGTCCATCTTGATTACTGCATACGAAAGAAGCAGTGGGAAGTAATCGATATCGTCTCCTCTGAGGTTCAGAGTCCAGCATATATCATCGAGTGTTGTGAGAACATAAGTGTTAGCACCGGCTGCTACCATTGCCTCACGAGTTCTCTTCAACTTATCTGCAGCAGACTCACCTGCATACTCGAGTCCGAGTGCGAACGCAGGCTTCTTTGAGAGCTCTGGTCTATCTGCCCAGATTGCATCGATAAGATCCTCTGAGTAGAGAACCTTCGCATCGTTCTTAGCAGCGATGCTAGCATACTCTTCTCCCTCACCAACAGATACTGCTCTTCCATCGAAAGCAAGTGTCATACCTGGCTTGAGGATTGAGTCGATGTACTCATTCATATCAGGATATCCTGGCTCGAACATCTTCATGAGCTGAACTGTTGTGCCAGCGAGCTGCTGTTCAGCCTGGATGAAGTAACGACCGTCAGTCCACAGTCTAGCCTCATCAGCTGTGATTACAGCAGTACCTGCTGAACCTGAGAATCCTGTGATATACACTCTTGCTTTGAAGTAATCTCCTACATACTCGCTCTGGTGGAAGTCAGCTGTAGGAACTACATATACATCTACGCCCTTAGCAGCCATCTCTGCTCTAAGAGCGGTTAATCTTTCTGGAACACCCATTTCTTAATGCCTCCTGGAATTATTCAGCCTTAGCCTCGTCCTTCTTCTCAACAAGAGCAGAAAGAGGCTTGTCGAGGAATACGAGTGCGATTGCAGCAACAGCTGATACTGCTACTACGATGAAGCAAGCAGTTATGAATGTAATCTTGCCGCTGAAGAGCGCATTGTACAGTGGTCCATATCCGAGAGCCGCAAAGAAGATTGCAAGTCCCCATACAGACTGCATTGTTGAGTAGATACGGCTTGGTGCGTACTGAGCAATGAATGCGTTACCAAGAGGTGAGAAGAACATCTCTCCGAAAGTAATCATTACTGCGAATACGAGCATCCACAGGCAGCTGATCTGACCGTCGCCACGCATGAGCTCGAGAATTGCGAAGAAGAGGTATCCGATACCAAGTGTAGCGATACCCATTGCGCACTTCTTGTAGATGCTGATGTCACCCTGTGGTCTCTTCTCAAAGTAGCCCCAGAGCTTAGGTGTTACGAATACTCCAACGAGTACGCAGAACAGAGCGTTAGCAGCGTCGAACCATGTGAGTGGTACATTGTAGCCTGCAACAACCCAGTCAGCGTTAGCACCCCAGTGATAGTATACTGGCAGGTATGCGAGATACCAGAAGATCCAGAAGATGATAGCGAATGCTGAGATCAGGAAGATAGCAGCAATTCTCTTCTTCTCGAGTGATGTGTAAGGAATTCTATTAGCTTCCTTGTCCTGAGCCTTAACCTCTGCCTCGTGAGCGAGCTCCTCAGCTGTCTGCTCCTTCTTGAATGGCTTCTTTCCCGCCTCTCCCATGAATCTTGATCCGAGAGTGAACCAGATAGCACCACACCACATAAGGATAGCAGCGATCTTGAAGCAAGGTCTGAATCCGAGAACCTCTCCCTGAGCGAAGATATCCTGATAGAAGATACCTACAAGGAAAGGACCAGCGAATGCTCCAATGTTAACGAGACCGTATCTTATTGAGTAAGCCTCATTGAGCTGATCTCTAGGAACAATACGTCCAATCAGTGGACCAGTCTTGTAGAACGCAAGTCCGATTGAGATGCACCAGATCATTGCGTACATCATTCCAGCGCTATTTGCCATTGAACCGAGCCAGTAGCCGATTCCGCAAAGCACCATTCCGAAAGGTGTAGTATATCTTGCACCGATTAACTTATCACAGATAACCGCGCAGACAATTGGAAGTCCGTATGTGAATGCTGTCATCTGTGACTGCATTGTAGCTGCCTGTCCCTCTGACAGACCAAGACCTCCGTTTACTACTGCTGTAGTAACGAATACCAGAAGGATTGAACGTCCGAGATAGTATGAGAATCTCTCAAAAATCTCAGTTGTCGCACACGCCCAGAATCCTAATGGCATCTTCTGCTTTTGAGTTTCCATCTTAGTACCTCCTTAAGTAACAAATCTCAAATGCATTTCCTTTTATCCTAGGAAAACGTTTTTATACTATCACTATTTGAACATTAGTCAAGTTTTGTAAAATATACATTTCAGATATACTTATTTCTTGACTTTCGTTCAAATAATGCAATAGCTAGTCTTCAAACGGCAGCACTGTAAGCTCCTTGCTGTACTTATTGAGAACTTCACATCCGTCTTCTGTTATGATTACGAGATCCTCGATTCTAACACCGAGATTCTCCTCCGGAAGATAGATTCCAGGCTCTACAGAGAAGCACTGTCCTACCTGAATGATTGCCTCATTAACGGAAGATACATCACCCCACTCATGATCTTCAAGACCACATGAGTGGCCAGTTCTGTGTGTGAAGTACTCGCCGTAACCCATCTCCTCGATGTAGTTTCTGCAGGCAAGGTCTACATCCATCATTCTGTTGCCAGGCTTAGCTGCTTCGATACCTCTGCGCTCAGCCTCCTTGACAATCTCGTATACCTCTCTCGCCTTATCAGATACTTCCCCGAGGAAGAACGTTCTTGTCATATCTGAAGCATAATTATCCTTGAATCCACCGATATCGAGAAGTACGCAATCGCCTCTCTTACCCTTGGAATCATCTGTGATGTGATGTGGGTCAGCAGCGCCACCAGCATAAGCAGTGATAGGATCAAAGGATACGCCCTCACATCCATGCGCCTTATAGATCTCTCTGCACTTAGCATTGAGCTCCTTCTCTGACAGACCTTTATTTGCCCACCCAACGAGTTCTGCCATAACCTCGTCATTGATTCTTGATGAGATTCTCATGAGTTCAATCTCTTTCTCATCCTTAATCTGTCTAACCTTGTCAACAATAATTGAACCGTTAACGAACTTTGAACCAGCTCCGAGCTCCTGCAGTCTTAAGAGGAAGTGTGAAGGCCATGTCTTATCGATACCGATAGTCTTGTCCTTCGCAACGACTCTGCTCATAATCTCGACTCCATCTTCGATGTCATCGTAATATGTGATCTTAACTCCGAGATCCTTAGTCTGAGGGAAGAGCTTATTAACGAAGAGTTCTGTCACTCCATCTGTATTGATGTAGAGCGCCAGCATTCTCTCACCTGGAATAATCCAGGCATTAGTGAGATAGAAGATAGGAATAGGATCAGTGATGATCATCTGATACATATCTTCGGCCTTCATCGACTCAATTATTCTATTCAATCTGCCCTGGTCCATTGCTTTGTCCGCCTTGACTACTTGTCGTACTTGTTCATCCACTCGATGAGCTTCACGCAGTACTCATCATGTCTGTCTACGAAGCAAGTGTGTCTCGCTCTCTCCCAGAGAATCCACTCTGAGTTAGGAATTCCATCTGCCATTGTCTTTGCAACAAGAGGCGAGCAGAGGTCTGAGATACCACTCATGATGAGTGATGGAATCTCAATCTCTCCAAGTCTGTCTACATACTCGAAGTCTCTGAGTGAACCTGTTGGAGCGAACTCATTAGGACCCCAGCCGTATACATAAGCTTCCTTGCCTGCCTTCTTAGCTCTCTTGCAGCACTCTGGTACATCGTCTCCGAGCCAGTAATCGCAGTAACGTGCCATATACTCAGCAACAGCTGCGTCGTATGCCTCACCAGAGAAGTCTCCAGTAGCAAGTGCATGGTTGATTGCATCCTGCATATCCTGTGGCATCATCTTGATTCTTCTAAGACCCTCTCTCTCCCAGAGTGAGCTTGATGGATGTCCACTTGAGATGATATAGCTCTTAACACCCTGTGGCTTATACTCGATAGCATAAGCAATCTGCATCATCCCACCCCACGACTGTCCAATTATGTGACACTCGTCAAGTCCGAGGTGCTCTCTCAGCGCCTCGAGCTCATCAAGCCACACCTTCTGATTCCAGAGTTCTGGATGACCATCAAGATATGAATTACCGCAACCGAGCTGGTCATACATTACGATCATTCTATCGTCCTCATCAGCAACATTATCGAGAACCTCATAATAGTTGTGTGTTGAGCCAGGACCTCCGTGAAGGCAAATAAGTGGTGCCTTACCGTTATCCTTTCTCTCACCTACAATTCTGTAATATGTCTCATATCCAAGATATGACATATAGCCTTCAGTTATCTTTGCCATTTCTAATACCTCCAGATTATTTCGTCTCTCTCAGCTCATATTCTCTGTTTGCATCCTTAACATAGAAGAGATTTCTTACAATAATATCCACAATAAGGAATCCTACCGCAATCGCAATACATGTCTCGAACAGAAGATATGTCTCACTTCCAACAAGCGCATAATCCTTAGAAACAAATCCATACAGAACATAGTACAGATTAGGTCCCGGAATCAGTGGGAATGATGATGCTGTGAGGAATATTGTCGATGGTGCTTTGCATACTCTTGCCATCACAAGAGCGAAGGTTGCTACGAAAGCAGCTCCGAGAAGTGTTGCTACGAAGTTACCAAGATGGAACTGATATTCTGCAATCGCATATATATACCAAGTGAAGAATGCACCTACACCTGCCCAGACCACCTGCTTGCCCTTAATATTGAACCACAGAGCGAATCCTACGCAGGCAGTTGTGCATGAGGCGAGCTGAACAGCTAATCCATCTGCAAGCAGGAAGGCCTCATTGGAACCTTCCTTGAGAATGATCATAGAAACAGCAATTCCGCATGCGATACCCAGCGCTCCGAGGAATGAGTTCGCCACTGTCAGGAAGCCAGAGATGAAGTCTCTCTGCAGAATCTCTCTGATTCCGATAGTAACTCCGAGTCCAGAGATGAGAAGCATTACGATACCAATCATTACTCGATCCGGATGCTGAATCAGACCAAGGTTATAGCTTGCCAGGATTACAGATTCTGCAAAGAAAGCAAGTACTGCATTGTAAACGAGTACGTTGTGTTCTCTCTTGCCGATTACACCCCCTATAGCAACAATAACGATTGAAGCCACAATAGCCGCAATCGCATCTGCAAATCCCGCACCGAACATTACTGCAAAGCCAGTGCCGCCCATAATTCCTGCAAGATACTTGACTGGAGTCTTGTGCCACTTACGGCTCATAATCTCTTCAAGTTTCTTGTTAATCTCATCTGCATCAGGTGTATTCTCACAGATATATCTCGAAAGATTGTTAAGATAGTCAAGCTTGTCATAATCGATATCAGCATATTCGATATGTCTGACCTGAGTGATAATCTGACCATCTGGTGTCTCTACAGTAATCTGAATATTACTCGGAATAGCGAAAACATCGTATCTCTTAAACCCGTAACTCTCGCACATTCTGTACAGGCTGTCGTCAAGACGGAAGTTCTCCGCTCCGCACTTGAGCATCTCCTCACCAACATCGAGGAGGCTTTGAACTATTCGTTCGTAATTCATTACAGTATTCCTCTCCCTTTTATCCAATTATCCTTAGAACAGAATAATCATAGCATAGCTTAATTCTCAAATCACATATTGTTTATTATTTGACAAGATGTTGTGTTGAAACTTTATAATGATTATATTAGTAGTGCTGATATATCAACTATTATTAAAGGAGATAATTCAAAGTGAACGCATCCGACAGATTATTGAAATACGTTTCGTATCGCACACCTAGCGACGAGACAAGCGAAACACATCCATCTAGCAGCTGCCAGTTCGACCTTGCGAATGCTCTTGTTGAAGAACTCAAATCTCTCGGTGTTGAAGACGCATACGTCGATGAGAACTGCTATGTATATGGACATATTCCAGCAAGTCCAGGTAAAGAGGACTGCGCTGCGATTGGATTAATTGCACATATGGATACTGTATCCGACTTCTGTGACCACGATGTTCGTCCACAGATAATCGAGAACTACGATGGTAATGACATTGAACTCGAAGAGGGCGGCATTGTAATCAAAGTGAAGGACTTCCCGCACCTCGCAGATCTCAAGGGCCACACCCTCATCACTTCAGACGGTACAACGATTCTCGGAGCTGATGACAAGGCCGGTATTGCAGAGATCATGACAGCCGTTGAGCAGCTTGATAGCATCGAGCACGGCCCACTCTGCATCTGCTTCTCTCCTGATGAGGAGATTGGTGGTGGAACAATCTGCTTCCGCATCGATGAGTTCGGTGCTAAGTACGCCTTCACAGTAGACGGTGAATCTGCAGGTGAGGTTCAGTTCGAATCATTCAATGCAGCTCGTGCTAAGATTCATATTACAGGCAAGAATGTTCATCCTGGATTCTGTAAGAACATCATGATTAATGCTGCTCTAGTCGGCATGGAGTTCAATGCTATGCTTCCTGCTGGAGAGCGCCCAGTTAGTACCGAGGGATATGAGGGTTTCTATCATCTTCAAAGCTTCAACGGAGATGTATCTACTGCAGATATGGACTATCTTCTCCGTGACCACGATGCTTCCAAGCTCGAGGCGAAGAAGTCAACTATGGAGCTCGCTGCTAAGCTTCTCAACGAGAAGTATGGCGCGAACACAGTAGATTTGCATATTGATGATCAGTATCAGAATATGGGTGAGGTTCTGAAGAACTATCCAGAAGTAATCAGCAAGGCAAAGGATGCCTGCAAGGATTGCGGCGTTGATCCGATTGTAATTCCAATCAGAGGATCCACAGACGGATCAGACCTCAGCTTCAAGGGCTTACCTTGTCCTAATCTCGGAACTGGCGGACACGCCTTCCACGGTCCATATGAGCACATCTCAATTCAGGATATGGACAAAGTGGTGAATATACTTCTCGCTCTAATCAAGAACTTCGCTGAATAAGTAAGCTTATATATGCAAAAAACCCGAACCTTGCGGTTCGGGTTTTGTCTTGCGTTTCTTTGTCTATTATGCTGACTTTCCTGACTTTGAGATCTTGTAGATACCGATTGTAACCATTGGTACAACAAAGATGAGCAGGAAGCCCCAGCAGATTGTGCCGTAACCCTGAGCGATAAGACCTGTGAGTCCGAGCTTAGCTACGCCGATTCCGATGATTACAGAAACAACTGCGATTGCTGGTCTAACCCATGTTGGCTTTGATCCGCCTCTCTTATCAAGTGCGAGCTCGATTCTGTCGTCAACAGCCTTGATGAATCCTGTACCTGTCTCGATCAGTGTTCCGAAGAGAACGATCTCGAATGCGATGTACAGTGGCTTGCACTGAAGTACAGCGAAGATAGCTGTTACAGGAACCTCAGCTGTGAGTGTTCCAGGCATGCATCCAGCCTCACATATGAGGAGGAGAATAGCTGGGATAACTCCGATAGCTCCAGCGATGAGACCCTGTCCTACGGCCTCCTTACGTGTCTCTACATCTCTCATTGTGTAGAGGAGAGCAGGTACGATACCGAGGTTGTAGAATGAGTACTTAGCACCCATTAAGAACCAGCTTGAGTTTACCTCGTGTGCTGACCACTGCTCTGCTATGTTGCTTCCGAATTTTGTGAAGCACATGATCATGAATACGATGTATACAGCGTAAAGTGCATATGACCAATATGAAAGTGCCTTCTCGATTGCATCTGTACCGGCGATGATCAGTGCTACGATACCAACTGAGAGGATTGCGATACCAATCCATCCAGGAAGACCTGTGAGGTCAGCGAACATTGACTCAGCTGTAGCATTGATTACTCCGAGTACGATGAGAAGCAGTATGATGTAGCAGATTTCGTAAGCGATAGCACCCTTGCCGAGAAGCTTTGACATCATTGACTGATAATCAAATGTCTTGAATGTTCTTGCGAACTCGAATGTTACTGCGCAGAGGAGTGACCAGATAACCAGTGTAACGATTGATCCGAGAATTCCTCCAACAAATCCCTGTGTCAGGAAGTACTGCTGAATCTCAGCTCCTGTTCCATATCCACCACCGATTACTACGGACTGGAAGATGAAACCAGGAATGAGCCAGCGAACCCAACTCTTACTCTTTCCCATAATTTTGCCCCTTTCAACACTAATTTTCTCTTGATTTTTGTTAAATATTACAAAACCGATTATAGCAAATATCTTTTTTCAATGCACGAGGATTTTTCGCTACATATTCCGTCGATTTTCTCGACGGCTTCACTCTATAAAACAATACAGGCGACATATTCTGCCGCCTGTAGATAGTTCACCATTATTTCTCTATCTGTTACTGTACTCCTCGTGAGCCTTCTTTTTGAATATCTCTATAAACTCCGCTGCTAATGGTGAGAGTTCTCTGTTCTTCAGTTTGAGCCATCCAAACTTAGCTTCCATTGAATCGTTCTCAAGAGGAATGCATCTCAGTCCATAATCAGCGTAGAGTTTCTCGAATGCACTCTTGCTCACAGAGTTAACGAGCACAGCATCTGTCTGAGATACTATATATCTCGCGAGTCCCTGGTCACCTACCTTGATATCACTCTTGAATTCCGCCACCTCATATCCGAAGTCGTAGCTCATATTGTGGTGAGTCGGAGCTGAGTAATGCTCCACATGAGGGAAATCACTGAGTTCACTAAGAGATACTGTCTCCTTCTCCGTGTAGTAGAGTGGATTCTTTGGTCCAACGATAGCGCTCAGTCTCTTCGTCTCGATCTCGTGGAATTCAACATTGCTGTTGTCGAGCATAACATTTGTCATCGTCTCGTTGATTGGGAAAAGCGTGAATACCGCAATCTCCGCGAAGCCCTCTGCCACGTACTGAATTACTTCAGATACTCCAGTCTCCTCAATTGTGAGTTCAATTGAATCCTGACTGTGTCTCACCGCCAGCTCAGCAAATGCGTCATTTGCAACTGGGCAGTATACAGCAGCTACAGATAATCTCGACTCCGCCCTCGCAAGATTGAACTGCTTCAGGTGCTTGATTCTTCTGCTGATATCCTTCGCCTGATTATATACATCAACTCCAAACTGAGTCAGAATGATTCCCTTCGATACTCGATCAAAGAGCGGAGCACCGAAATCATGCTCCAGGTTCTTCATTGCAGTCGAAAGCGACGAACGCGATACGAAGAGCTTCCTTGCCGCTTCGCTCATGCTGCCTTCTTCAACAACCGTTATGAACTGTTCAAGCTGTTCTATTCTCATTATCTCTTCCCGCTCTTCTGTCTCGCCTGCTGTCTGCGTCTGGCAGCAGTCTTCTTCTTCATTATCGAATAACCGAAGAAGCCCTTGCTTCTGTCTTCAAGCTTATAATACTTGCCGTGGTTAAGAGCCACAAGTCCCATTGCACCGAAATCGTACTCGCCATTCTCGCGAATATACTCCTTCGCAACGTGCACCGCCACAACCTCAGCGAGGAACATATCGTGAGATGGGAACTCACGCACCTCCATCACCTTGCACTCGAGGCAGACAGGCGCCTCTGCAATCAGCGGTGCTTTGACCACGTCAGCCTTCTCACGAGTGAGGCCAGTCTCCTTGAACTTGTCGACATCCCTGCCCGACTTCACGCCACAGTAATCCATAGCCTTAGTCAGGTCCTCTCCAACCATATTGATTACAAACTCGCCATGCTTGCTGATGAGCTCGTGCGAGTAGCGCGACTTGCGCACCGAGATATAGACGATAGGCGGCTCCGAATTGACCGTACCAGTCCACGCCACCGTAACAATATTGTTCTCATTCTCGTCGCCACAGCTTACCATCACAGATGGCACAGGGTACAGCAGAGTACCCGGGCGAGAATTAACTTTCTCACGTTTCTTCATTCTTATACCCTTCTGCTATAAAAGGCTCACGCCTCTTCTTAATCGAGCTTTGCCAGCACGTCGGTGAAGTACTTTGGCAGCTCGCTGCTGAACTCCATATACTTGCCAGTGCCAGGATGTACGAAACCGAGCACTCCCGCGTGCAGGAGCTGACCATCTACATTGAAACTCTGCTTCTTAGGTCCGTAAGTCGTGTCACCAACGAGCGGATGCTTAATATATGACATGTGAACTCTGATCTGATGAGTTCTACCAGTTTCGAGTCTTGCTGTCACAAGTGTGTACTTACCATAGCGCTTCTCTATCTTGATATGTGTCACTGCATCCTTCATATTGCTACCGCCAACCGCTCTTCTCAGACGATTCTTCTCATCTCTTCCGATTGGCTTATTGATGGTAATCTCATCTTCCTTGATATTGTCATACACAAGCGCAGTATACACTCTAGTGCATGAGTGATCTTTGAGTTGAGCAGCCAGCGACTCATGCGCCCTGTTATTCTTTGCAATCATCAGAAGTCCACTGGTGTCCTTATCGATTCTGTGGACAATGCCAGGTCTTATGACGCCGTTGATTGATGAGAGGCTGTCACCACAGTGGTACATAATCGCATTTACAAGAGTACCATCGTAATTGCCAGGGCTTGGATGAACTACCATGCCGCGAGGCTTGTTGACAACAATCACATCATCATCTTCATATACTATATCGAGCGGGATATTCTCCGCCTTGACCTCGAGATCCTTAGGCTGCGGGAAGTCTACAGCAATCTCCTCACCAGCCTTGACCTTGCGCTTCTTTGAAGTCTCAACCGCACCATTGATGCAAACACAGCCATCTTCTATAATCTGCTGAGCGTAATTCCTTGAGAGATCCTCAATCGCCGCAGAGATATATGCATCGAGTCTGGTTCCCGCATCTTCTGCAGATGTAGTCAAGATGATGAGTTCATTATCGTTCATTATTCTTCTCCTCCTTCATCTGCATAAGCAGTATCAGTATGCAGAGTCCACAACCACAGCACACTGCAATATCTGCTACATTGAAAATCGCAAAGTTACCTACAGATATCATATCTGTTACATATCCAAGACTCACTCTATCTATTATGTTCGAAAGTCCGCCAGCCATTATTGCCGTCACGCAGTATGCCAGAGCCTTCGAGCCGTGCTTCAGCTCGTGAATCAAAAACAAAAGGCATACGACGATAAGCACCGTCGTAAGCCCCAGTGTGATCCAAAGATTATTCTCGAACATACTAAACGCCGTGCCTGTGTTACGAATATAGCGCAGACGAACAAAGTCGCCTATCACAGGCAGGCTCTCACCAAGTGTGAAATTGGCTCTGATTAGTACTTTGGTAATCTGATCGACAGCAATAACGCCGACTGTGATTAATACTGGAATCATATTATCTCCCTTTAGTCAGCGTGCAGTCAGAAACTACTTCAGGATGATTGTGTCGCTAACCTGACCCTGCTCCTCAGCCATCTTCTTGAGACTCTCTGAGAGATCAGAAACAGTCGCATTCGCTAGGTCAGAAACAGGCATCTCAACCTTCTGTGTATCTGCAACAGGAGCTGGTGCAACAACTGCCTCAGGCTTAGCAACGATCGTCTCGCTACCTACGATCTTCTCGTCTCCTGTTGACTGGAATCCTCTCTCGAGCTCAGGCAGATCACTTCTGTCGATATCTCTGAGGAGGTCATACTCATCGTGCTCAAGCTTCTCAAGCTCTGCTGTGAGCATCGTCTTATAGTTCGCTCTAAGTCTCTCAACCTTATTGATGAGTGTGAGGTGCTCCTCGTTGAGCTTCTTAACTGTCATCTTAGCGTCGAGAATCATATTCTCTGACTCAAGCTCTGCATCTCTCATCATGAGCTCTGCTCTTCTCTCAGCACTTGCTGAGATGTCAGCCATGAGCTTCTTAGCTGTCTCAAGTGTCTCGAGCATAGCTGTGTCAGACTTCTGAGCCTCCTGGAGCTGCTTCTCAAGAGACTTGATCTTGTGAGCCATACTTCTGTTATCATTCAGAACTTTCTCGTAGTCTATAGCAATCAGATCAAGAAATTCATCAACCTCTCTTGAGTTATATCCTCTCTTGTCACGGCTAAATTCTTTCTTATCAATATCAATTGGCATAATCATAGCTACACTGTCCTTCCTTTCTTCTTATCTCATTAAGTATCGTGTATTCAGATTTGTCGTATTAACTTATTCTTCAATCTACTAGAAAATCAGCAGCATTCTCACCAGTATCGACTGCACTACATCAATCAGGATGAATGCGATGAACACGGACCAGTCGATTCCGCCTGTATTGAATTTGCTCATCATTCCTCTGATTGGAGCAACAATCGGCTCTGTGATTGTCAGCAGCATTCCGTAGATCTTACCTGCTGTCGAATATGGATTGCCTACGAACCAGCTCATAATCGCTCTTATGATAAGTGCGAGCTCGAGTATACTGGCAAACCAGTTGACAGCTAATGCTAGTACTCTCATATTACCTCCAAGGGTTGTTGTTATTATTATTCACGTATCCTGCCTCAGTGTTGTCTCTGTTCAGCTTAGCGTTGATATCAACATTAGCAGGTGCGAAGATGAAAATGTTCTGTGTTACTCTCTGAACATTGCCGCTGAGCGCGTATGTTGCTCCGCTCAGGAAGTCGAACATCTTTCTTGCGAGATCAGTCTCAACCTTCTCAAGGTTGATGATAATAGGCTTGCGAGCCTTCAGATTGTCTACGAGCTTGCTGCACTCATCAAAGTGCTTAGGCTCGATTACTACCATCTTGAATGGGCCAGAGCCGTTCATTGATGCTCTTCTCTCTACTGGCTTCGCATTCATCATTGGCTCCACGATGTTATAAGGATTGTCAGCTCTCTGGCTGATTCCTGTTGACATAGGCTCATCGATAGCACGTGGTGCTGGAGAAGATGGGGCTTCTGCCTTCATAATTCTCTTTCTCTCGAGGTCAATTTCCTCCTGTGTGATATCGATATCATCGTAATTGTCATCGTCGTCAATTCCGATAAGCTTCTTCATTGTGTCTCCGAAACCCATTTTGCATCCTCCTCAGAATAAATCCACCAGTAATTATAACCTTTAAACTACGCGTATTCGTGTTCAATGCGTGAGCATATTTAATAATATGCAGCGACACGTTCTACTTTATCTCACTCTTCTTGGTCCGAAGATCGAGCTTCCCACTCTTACGATAGTTGAACCCTCTTCGATTGCGACCTCGAAGTCGTTTGACATTCCCATTGAGAGCTCAACAGGATTAACTCTCTCTTCAGGAAGACCCCAGTTCTTCATATCGTCGAAGATTATCTTAGCCTCTCTGAAGTATCCTCTTGCATCCTCCGGATCCTCACATCTTGGAGGAATGCACATCAGTCCACAGACGCGGATGTTCTCGCAGTTCTCAGCAATCTCGCTAACGAGTGCCTTCACATCATCTGCTGCGATTCCCGACTTAGTCGCCTCCATTGCGGAGTTGATCTCAATCAGTACATCCATAACCTTATCTATGGCTGCCGCTCTCTTATTAATCTCCTTGGCAAGGTGGAAAGAATCAACTGAGTGAATCATCACAACCTTGTCAACGACACTCTTAACTTTGTTTGTCTGCAGGTGGCCGATCATGTGCCAGCGCACAGGCTTAACCTTCTCGTGCTTCTCGAGGATCTCCTGAACCTTGTTCTCACCGACATCAGTAGCGCCGGCATCGATTACCTCGTTGAGTTCATCTGCAAATCTTGTCTTTGTAACTGCAATCAGAGTAACATCTTCAGGCTTGCGTCCGCTTCTTACTGCTGCGGCATCCTTGCGAGCCAGAATCTCTGAATATCTCTCTGCTATACTCATTAATCCCAATCCCTATTCTGCGTTCTTTACATCCTTCTCACTTGGCGATGTGAGAATCTCATCGTAGATCTTGACCGTGTCTACGAAATTATATGAAGCATCCAGATAACGTTCCTCGGATATAATCGAATACTTGTCATCAGCTGCGAGAATCTTGATAGGCTTGAATACATTCTTGCCGTACTTGTTCTTAACAAGCACACCCTTCTTGCCCTTCTTCTCTACGATGCTCTTATTCTGAATCTTGAGGCCCTCACCACCTGATGTGGTGACCTTGATCTTCGCTGTACGCATTGTCATATAGTCCTTAACAAAAACGCTACAGCAGAGCACGATGCGATACTCGCTTACTGGCTCAGCCTCATCCTTCTTCTCGGAAGCTTCGCCATCCTCGGTCTCTTCGTCTTCGTCACTTACTGGCTTCGGACTAATTGACTCGACATGTGCACTTACGGTCTCATCATCTATCGTAAGATCGACTCTCTGTCCCTCGTAGTACTTCTCGATAGTCTTGCTGTCGACATAGTATACGAGCCACCAGTCACCATTCTCTACTATCTTGAAAAGTGGTTCGCTCTTGGCGCACTTGCCTCCTGCAGCCTTAACGAGTCTTGCTGCGGCATACTTCTCCAGAGTCTCCCTCTTCATCTTGGCAATACTGTCATGATTAAGCACGGTCTCTGCACCGTCCACCTTGTACGATACATAGCCCGCGTTCTTACTCAGTCCGTCCTCAGTTGGAACGGCTGCCTTGTCGAGAGTCTCAATCAGTGTTGTATATGTGTTGCTGGCTTCTTCCTTGCCGCCCTCTGAGATTGTAACGATAGGCACGCCAACTCTTACAAGCTTGCCCTCATCTGCCTTTGTCTTCACAAAGCAGTCCTTGCCGGCTGTATATACGGTCTCATTTCTCACGATGTAGGAATCGACCTCATCGTAGACTTCTACGCTTCCATGCTCAACAATGTAAGTGCCCTCAAGAGCCTTACCAATTGATGGGAAAACGTATACGAACATTATGCAGGCTGCCAATGCAACCACGTATATAAAGATAAGAAATCGCTTATTTTTCATATAGACCCTCTTCATAACATTTTACAATAATAAAAGGCTTGATACAATATGTATTTGTTCAAGCCCTTGTCTTTACTGTATTTAGTGGTTTGTGTACTTTGCCAGAATTTCCTTCTCCTTCTTGCTGAGCTCGCGCTCTTCGCTTACGAACTTCTCAAAAAGGTCCGGTCTTCTCTCCGCAGTGAGCTTCACTGCCTCCTCGAATCTCCACAGATCTATCATCTGATGATTGCCTGAGAGCAGCACCTCCGGAACCTCCATGCCCTCAGTCTCTCTCGGCTTAGTGTAGTGAGGATACTCGAGAAGACCCGAATAGATGGATTCATCCATAGCGGATTCCTCACTCGCGAGCACGCCCTCGATGAAGCGAGCCAGCGTGTCGATGAGAACCATCGCTGGAAGTTCTCCACCAGTCAGTACATAGTCACCTATTGATACTTCCTCCGCATTCATGAGTTCAAGCACTCTCTGGTCTACGCCCTCATAGTGACCGCAGAGAATTGTAATCTCCTCCTCAGCTGCGAGTTCCTCAGCAAGTGAAGCATTAAGAACCTCGCCCCTAGGTGACATATAGAGGCTTCTTCCCCCAAAACCATTCTCTCTGTAGGCATCAATAATAGGCTGCACCGCCATAACCATGCCGGCCCCGCCTCCGTAAGGGGTGTCGTCCACCCTTCTGTGCTTGTCCTGTGTGTAATCCCTGATGTTCACGATATTGAACTCGAGAATGCCATTATCAACGGCCCTTCCGAGCATACTCTCGCGGAGCGGTGTGAACATCTCCGGGAAAAGCGTAAGAATATTTATCTTCATATTTCCATCCTATTCCAGGAATCCCGGAATGAGTTCTACTTCGATTCTCTTAGCATCAGCGCTGATTTCCTTCACAAAGGCATCAACGTCTGGAATGAGAATCTGCTTGCCCTCTGCAGACTTTACCTCCCAGAGGCACTGTGCTGTATTTCTGATGTATTCGCTAACAACGCCGATTACTGCCTCGCTCATTCTGTCGTACACCTCGAAACCAATCAGGTCCTTGATGTAGAACTCACCTGGCGCGAGATCTGCGAGCTCTGCTTCTGGCAGACTGAGCTCGAAATCACGCAACTCGTCAGCCGCGTTTCTGTCGCATACTTCTGCGAATTTTACCACCGGGCGACCGTTCTGGTATCTCAGTTTCTCTACAACGAGAGTTGTTTCAGTCTTCGCTCTTGTTGCTGTGAAAACTGTGCCCTGCTTCAGGTTGTCAGACTCCCCTCCGTAGAGGCTCACGCGTACCTCGCCCTTGATGCCCACGGACGATGTGATTCTGCCAATCTTGATCATCTCAGAATTTTTCATTCTATCTCCTTGATGTTTATTTCTTAAACCTGCAAAAGAGCATGCAGGACAATACCCGCATGCTCAATGATTGCCCTATAGTTGGTTACTTAGTCCTCTACAATCTCAACTGTGACTCTCTTGTTCTGCTTAACAGCCGCAGCCTTTACAACTGTGCGAATTGCCTTTGCAATACGTCCAGACTTACCGATAATCTTACCGATGTCGTCCTTAGCAACAGAAAGCTTAATCACAATGTCTTTGCCGTCCCCTTCCTGGGTAACGCATACTTCGTCAGGCTTAGATACCAGTGCTCGAGCAATTGCTTCAACTAGACTAGCCATCGTTGGTTTCTTCCTTCCTTACTTGATTGCACCGGACTTCTTGAGGAGAGCTCTTACTGTATCTGTTGGCTGAGCTCCGTTAGCGAGCCACTTCTGAGCAGCCTCGTTGTCGATGATGATCTCTGCTGGATCTGCGAGTGGGTTGTATGTTCCGATCTCCTCGATGAACTTACCATCTCTTGGTGTTCTTGAATCTGCTACTACTACTCTGTAGAAAGGCTTCTTGTGTGCTCCCATTCTCTTAAGTCTGATCTTTACCATTGGTGTTTCCTCCTTGATGTTTCTAACAATTATTATCTTTGAATATATATCTATTTCTATAACCGACTTTGCGATTTGAATAGCTTAGTTTAGAATCCCAGGCCCTTGAAGAGCTTGTTCTTCTTCTTGAACTTAGGATCGTTCATCTTCTTCATCATCTTGCGCATCTCGTCATACTGCTTGATGAGCTTGTTGATTGCTGATACTGGCAGTCCGCAACCAGCAGAGATTCTCTTTCTTCTGCTTGCGTTGAGGATTGAAGGGTTAGCTCTCTCCTCCTTGGTCATCGACTGAATGATAGCCTCGAGGTGCTTGAGCTCCTTCTTACTCTGCTCGATATCGATGTTCTTCTTGTCAGCTGCGCTGATTCCAGGTAGCATATCGATAATCTTAGCGAGTCCGCCGAGCTTGTTGATCTGCTTGAGCTGGTCGAGGAAGTCCTCGAGATCGAACTTGTTCTGTCTGATCTTTGCCTCAAGCTTCTTCGCCTCTTCCTCTGAGTAAGCGTTCTCCGCCTGCTCGATGAGTGACATCATGTCTCCCATTCCGAGGATTCTTGAAGCGATCCTATCTGGATGGAAAGGTTCAAGTGCGTCGTACTTCTCACCTGTACCCATGAACTTGATAGGTTTGCCTGTAACTGCCTTAACTGAGAGAGCAGCTCCGCCTCGTGAGTCACCGTCCATCTTAGTCATGATGATTCCGTCAACACCGAGTGCGTCGTTGAAACCGTTAGCGATGTTAACAGCATCCTGTCCTGTGAGGGCATCGACAACGAGGAGAATCTCGTGTGGCTTAACGCCCTTCTTCAGAACCTTGAGCTCTTCCATGAGGGCTTCGTCAATCTGCAGACGTCCTGCAGTATCGACGATGAGAACATTCAGTCCCTTGTTCTGCGCCTCCTTAAGAGCTGCCTTTGCAATCGCCTCAGGATCCTTTGAATCCCTCATTGCGAAAACCGGTGTGTTAACCGCCTTACCTACAATTTCCAGCTGATCAATAGCCGCCGGTCTGTAGATATCGCAGGCTGCGATCATAGGCTTCTTGCCCTGTGTCTTGAGATAAGCCGCAAGCTTACCAGCTGTAGTTGTCTTACCAGTACCCTGGAGACCAACCAGCATATAAACTGTAAAACCGCTTGGCGAGTATGTGAGCTTGCTGTTCGCTCCGCCCATCATCTCAACGAGCTCGTCTCTTACAATCTTAACAACCTGCTGTCCCGGAGTCAGGCTGTTCATTACTTCTTCGCCCAGTGCCTTCTCTTTGATTCCAGCAACAAAGCTCTTAACAACCTTGAAGTTAACGTCGGCCTCGAGGAGCGCCATCTTGACGTCCTTCATTGCCGCATCGATATCCTTCTCAGTAATTACTCCCTTGCCTCTGAGATCCTTAAAGGTCGACTGAAGCTTCTCGGATAATCCTTCAAATGCCATTTGCTACTCCGTTATCTCTTCTATAATACTGAGAATGTCCGCAAGCTGCGCCTTCGACTCATCGCTCAGGGCATCCTGCTTAAGAATCAGCTCAGCCTTCTGCTTCGCCACTTCTACCTTCTCTTCGTTCTCTCTATATTTTGCTACAAGACCGAGCTTCTCCTCATATCCCTCAAGGGCTGCCTCCGCCTTCTTAAGCGTGTAGTGAACTGCCTGTCTTGTCATTCCAAGTTCGTCTGCAATCTCAGAAAGCGAGAAATTATCCTCATGGTAGAGATTCATTACGTCCTTCCTCGCCTCACTCAGCAGCTCCCCATAGAAGTCATAGAGCATGCTCGCATATTCAACTGTGGAAATATTCTCTTTCATACTGCACTACTATACCATCTCTGGCTTTAGCTGTCAAACATTTTCTTTGACAGCACAGCAGTTTTTTCTGTTTAATTCAATAACGCTCCTCACCTTTCAAAAATCCACGCTTTGAGCATATTTCTACTTCTATATATGGTATAATAATTTCAATTCTATGCGTAAATAGCGGTACGCATTATCAATAAGGAGATAAATAATGCTTAGATTCTATTTTGCCCTCTGGGCAGCTAAGTTCTACTATTGGATTAACAGAAAGCGCGGCAATGCAAGAGACGACAGACCTGGTCTTCTCGCATACAAGCTCTGTCCTGATTTTCTCGCCAGAGTTTCAAAGCCAAAGCTTGTCATCACTATCACCGGAACCAACGGCAAGACTACAACATCAGCGCTTGTCTACAATAAGCTCAAGGAGATGGGCTACACAGTAAGCTTCAATGACTGGGGTGCCAACCTCGCTGCAGGCTACTGCCTCAACCTCCTGAGAGCGGTTAACATCTGGAACAAGCCTGTTATGGACGCTTCCATCCTTGAGGCCGACGAGAAAACCCTCGCTCCTGCAATGGCAAAGATCGAGCCTGACTTCATTCTCGTTACCAACGTCTGCAAGGATTCCCTCAGAAGAAACGGTCATCCTGAGTACATCTTCGACTGCCTCGAGAAGACCTTCGAAGCACTCGGCGATAAGACTACAGCAATACTGAATGCCAACGATCCTATCAGCTCACAGCTCGCGAAGAACACCGGCACACCAAGGGTTTTCTTCGGAATGGCTGATGCTCACACCAATCCTTTCGAGAACAGAGTAAAGGACATCTGGGTATGTCCTGAGTGCGGTGCGGACATCCAGTACAACTACAGACACTACAGACATATCGGCGACTACTACTGTCCTGAATGCGATTTCAAGACCAATGAGTGCAAGTACTATGCAACTTCAGTAAATCTCGATGGAAGAACAATCACCATCGAGGAGAACGGCGTTGCAGCAACATACCCACTCATTTCAGAGACAATTTTCAACGCATTCAATGTGCTTTCAGCAACAGCAGTACTTCGCGAGGCCGGAGTTGGAGCCGGTGAGATTGCTGAATTCTTCGAATCACAGAAGATCACCAAGATTCGTGAGACCTGCATCAAGTACAACGGAATAGAGTACCACACCTACGGAACAAAGAGCCAGAACGTAAGTGCCGCATCTACAGTTTTCGAATACATGGCAAAAGAGCCTTCAATTAAGGAAGTAGTATTCTGTCTTGATGAGGTTCAGGACAAGAACCATCCATCAGAGACTCTGACCTGGATCTACGAAACAGACTATGAGTTCCTGAACAGCCCTAACATCAAGAAGATTGTCTGTGCGGGTCACATGTATCTTAACCACAAGCTGAGACTCCTCCTCGCAGGAATCCCTGAGGAGAAAATCTTCTGCGTTGAGGACGACAGCCTTGTTCCACAGTTCATCGATACGGAGGGCATAGAAAAGGTATATGTACTCTTCGAGATTGACTATGTACGCAAGGGCGGAAGATGGAGAGACGCCATCGTTGCAAGAGCTATGGAGCTCAACGGCGATGACCCAAGCAAGGTCGTAGGCGCAATCAACTTCTTCGAACAGGACGGCAACAACACCGTAGATGTAAAGGAGGTAAAGTAATGAAGAGAATCGAATTCCTTTATCCTGAGTTCTGCAACATCTACGCGGAAAGCTACAATATGGAATATCTCGGACGTTGCAGCAGCGAGCTCGAGATACTTAACACAAGACACACAGATACACCTGTTTTCGCAAACGAGGATGTAGACATGATTTACCTCGGCTGCCTCTCAGAGCGCAAGCAGGAGCAGGTTATCGAGCTTCTCAGACCATACAAGGCAAGAATTGAAGAGCTCATCGAGAAGGGTACTATCTTCCTGATTACAGGCAACTCAGTTGAGATTTTCGGCAATGAGATCCGCGACGAGGATCGCATCATCCCTGCACTCGGAATCTTCGATTTCCACTCAGTACGATATATGAACAGTGCAGAGAGACACAATTCTCAGTATGTCGGCAAATTCGTCGATGAAGACGGCTTTGAGCTCACAATGCTCGGTCACAGAAGCCAGTTCTCATTCGCTTATGGAGACTTCTTCGAAGCGAATAAATTCATTGATATCGAGATTGGAATCGGTATGAATCCGAATACCAAAGCAGAAGGCATCCGCAGAAACAACTTCTTCGCGACATACTCGCTCGGACCTTATCTCATCATGAATCCACTTTTCGCTAAGTATCTCCTGAGAAAACTCGGACTGGACGACACTATCGAGTTCGAGGCAGAAGCGGTGGAGGCATACGAGTATCGTAAAGCTGAACTCATCGCCACATTAGGATAACAGCTTAATATGACACACAAAAACACCGGAGCAAAGCTCCGGTGTTTTACTTTACATATATTACTATTAGTCCATGATAGCTTCAAATTTGCTTCTCTGTCCCTTTCCATCAGGATGATGCTGCGGGAAGTTGAAGAATACATGTCCTGGGTACTCATTACCCTCAATGAAGCAAGGACCCTTCTTTGAAACGGACACATCCCATCCAACATAGCGAACCTGAGGCACCATAAGCGCAGCCTCAAGCACCATCTCCTTGACTTCCTCGAACTGAGGTACCTGGAAGCCAACAAGAGGCTTTCCTGTAAGCGGATGATTGTAGAATACATTGTTGTCAATATCTACGCCAGGACCGAAAACAACGCCTGTATCGAGGTCAATAGCGGTGAGCATACCGCCGCTGCAGAAATTATCTACAACACCGCCCTGACCAACTCTTAGATACGCAGCAAGGATAATCGGTGTACCATCTTTCTTGATGAATGATACCACACGAATTGAATTGACACTTGAAGGGTTAAGCTCAGCAAGAGACTCATCCTGCTCAATAATCTCCTCAGCAAGCACTGGAAGCATAGTTTTTACCTGCTCAAAACTCTCAGGAACTGCCTTAACCTTCGTTACGCCGGTTCCGCCCATTTCATTGAGAGGCTTAATGATTACGGCATCCTTGCCCTCGATGAAGCTGTTAAATTTATCCTGATCAGCTTCTGAGTTGATCTCAATCCACTCGCGTCTCAGATACTTGTCGAACTTCTTGTTAAAATCAGCTTTGTTAAGGAAGTAATGTGTGTAGTCGAAGTCGTTGTACTTGATTACATACTCGTTATTGATTCCTCTTGTGATTACGTCATTCTTCTGTGCTGCATTCATATTCCACATCTCAGCGTTCAAATAATCAACATAACCAGCCTGATACTTGATGCCTGTCGCTATAGTGTCGGCAAAGAGGTAAATTCTGCTCTTGCCAGACTTCTTATGCATCTTCTCTATTGTCTGAAAAAACTGCTTGTAGTGCATGTTCTTGATGCGACCAAGCAGGAATTTTGCCTTACCCATAATTAACCTCACTTTGAATGTAATAACTTAATTATAATAGCACGGGCGTGGAATTACAGCAAGTTCGAAAGAATGTTAAAAGGCTCGTCCTAATTGGGCAAGCCTTAAAGAGTACTATATTAATATAAATATTCAATATTCAAGCATGAGTAGAACAGGAAATAACAATTTATACAAAGAAAAAACCGGCGACGTCCTAATTTCCCAGGAGGCTGCCCTCCAAGTATCTTCAGCGCTAAAGAGCTTAACTTCTGTGTTCGGGATGGGAACAGGTGTAGCCTCTTCGCTATTGTCACCGGATTTCTCTTCTTATTCAGG
>JAQXQE010000013.1 GCA_029101005.1 Bacillota bacterium
CCTGAATAAGAAGAGAAATCCGGTGACAATAGCGAAGAGGCTACACCTGTTCCCATCCCGAACACAGAAGTTAAGCTCTTTAGCGCTGAAGATACTTGGAGGGCAGCCTCCTGGGAAATTAGGACGTCGCCGGTTTTTTCTAATATGGCCCCATGGTCAAGAGGTTAAGACATCGCCCTTTCACGGCGGTAACACGGGTTCGATTCCCGTTGGGGTCACCATTTAGGAATCGAAAGATTCCTTTTTTTATAAAAGCAATATGCGCGACTGGCGGAACTGGTAGACGCACCAGATTTAGGTTCTGGCGGGAGACCGTAGGGGTTCGAGTCCCTTGTCGCGCACCAGGATGAAGACATCGTAAGATGTCTTTTTCTTATTTTTTGCAGACTTGTCTAATTCTTGGTATAATCATTTGGCAAATATTTATATTCAAAGGGGTATTAGAGATGAATATTTCAACATTGGGTAGAGCGGCCTGGGTAGAGGTTGATCTCGACGTATTTGATCAAAATGTAAAGGCCATCAAGGCGAAAGTAGCACCTACTGAGATGCTCGGTGTAATAAAGGCTGATGCATATGGACATGGTGCAATTCAGATGGCTGCAGTTCTGCAGAAGAATGGAATCAATACATTTGCTGTTGCTACTATTGAAGAGGGTATCGAGCTCAGAAGAGCGGGATATATCTTCGAGAACATCATTGTTCTTGGTCTGACTGCCGATGAACTTGTCGATGCAGCTCTTGAGTATGAGCTGTGGCCTGTAGTTGACAGCATTCATACAGCGAGACTATATTCAGAGAAAGCTGAGAAGTACGGCAGATCAGTTAAGGTGCTGATTGCTGTGGATACTGGAATGGGTCGTATCGGCTACAGAGTAGATGATGACGGTGCAGCTGCTGAGGTAGCAGAGATGAGTAAGCTTCCTAATATCGAAGTATATGGACTCTTCTCACACTTCGCTCTTGCTGATGCAGCAGATAAGACTTATGCGAACTTCCAGCTTGAGAATTATAAGAAGTTCGATAATATGCTCAAGGATGCAGGTGTTAATATAGCAATCAGAACACTTTCTAACAGTGCGGCTATCAGTGATATTGAAGATGCATATTACGACCTTGTAAGACCAGGAATTATCCTCTACGGTTATTATCCATCTGACGAGGTTATGAAGGATAAGGTTGAGGTTCATCCTGTTATGTCTGTTAAGGCAAGAGTTCTTCATCTTAAGACTGTGCCTGTTGGTACATGCGTAAGCTACGGATGCAAGTTCGTTGCTGAGAGGGAGAGCGTAATTGCTACTATCGGCCTCGGTTATGCTGATGGATTCCCTAGACTCTATTCAGAGGAGGGTAAGGTTATCGTTAATGGGGTCAAGGTTCCAATTGCGGGCAGAATCAATATGGATCAGTGCATGATAGATGTAACTGATGCTGGAGATGTTAAGCTCGGAGATGAGGTTGTGATCATCGGAAGACAGGGCGATTGCGAGATCACAGCAGATGATATTGCAAAGGCAACTGGAACAATCTCATATGAGGTAACCTGTGGCCTGGGACAGAGACTGCCGAAGCAGTTCAAACTCACAAGATAAGCTTACAAAAGCGGCGTTCAGCCGCTTTTTTCTTGTTATAAGAAAACCCCACGTTTGACGTGGGGTTCCGTAGACGCTATGCGTTTGACCAGTTACATATCTCATCCTACAATATGATTGCGGTCTGCCAACTGCAAAATATTATAGGAGGATAGGTAACATGGGTCTAAATGACGTTCATAGTCTATCGCATTCCAAGTGGAATTGCAAATATCATATCGTGTTTGCACCAAAATACAGAAGAAAAGTGTTTTATGGGGAGAAGAGGAATGCGATAGGAAAAATATTAAGACAGTTGTGTGAGTGGAAAGGGGTAACAATACTAGAAGCGGAAGCGTGCCCAGACCATATACACTTGTTTGTTGAGATACCACCGAAGATGGCAGTATCTCAGTTTATGGGTTACTTAAAGGGAAAAAGTAGCACAATGATATATGAGCAGTTCGGCGAATTGAAATACAAATATAGAAATAGATCTTTCTGGTGTAGAGGGTACTATGTTGATACAGTAGGAAAGAACGAGAGGCGAATTGCAGAGTATATAAAGCATCAGCTTGACGAGGATCGACTGGGAGATCAGCTTAGAATTCCTGAAGTTGATGAATTTGCGTCAAATACAAAAAAGAAGCGATAAGGAAACGCGACTGGCAGACCGCTTACGCGTTTCCACGCGTACCGCGAGGAGTAAGGGCTATGCCCGTATAAACAACAACCCCGCGTTTTACGCGGGGATGGTATTGCGTTGTTGTAAAGGATAGACTACTTAACGATGATCTCTCCCTCAACTGTTCCTGGGAGTCCAGCAGCGTTGCACTCGTCTGTGTCGATGTGCATAAGAGCGCCTGAACCAGCCTTTCTCAGGATAACGTCATCGAAGATGAGTGAACGGTCGTCGCTTGTGAGCTTAACCTGTACTACAGCGTTGTTCTCGAGTCCGAGCTCCTCGAGCTCAGCAGCACCGATGTGGATGTGTCTCTTAGCAACTACTGCACCCTCAACTGCATCGTACTCGCCAGCATCTCCAACAATCTTGATTGGAGCACTTCCCTTTGTATCTCCTGAAATTCTGATAGGAGCGTCAACACCGAGCTTACGAGCGTCTGTCTTAGCGAGCTCAACCTGAAGTGGTCTGTAAGGTCCGAGAATAGCAACTCTCTCGAATGTTCCCTTAGGGCCTACGAGTGTAACTCTTCTAGCGTCAACGAAAGCGCCGCCGCCTGAGAGCTCCTTAACAGCTGTCATCTCAGCATCAGCTCCAAAGAGCACCTTGTAAACGTCCTCTGGAAGGTGTACGTGTCTAGCAGATGTTTCTACACTACATTTCATGATATCTTTTCTCCTTTATTCATAGCTATAAATAAAGGCCGCTGCACTTTGTACAGCAGCCTCTATGTAGTTTACTATCATTTGGCCGATAATTCAATTGCTTTTGTGAAGTAATTAACCTGAAAATTCTATTCCTTCAATCTTTCGTGCTCTATGGAAGTATAGTGCTCGAAGGCATGTTGTTGTAGATAGGAATTACAAAAGTCAGTGCCTCATTAGTGATTCCATATGATGCGTATGTATTCTTAACTGAGTACGCCTCGTAATATGGAGCCAGCAGATTAGTCATGTACTGATGTGTTGCTACTGAAGTAACACCGTTCGCAACATTGAATCTCTGATAGTACAGAGAATTCTGCTTCTTGTTGATATATCCGCTTGCGATGAAGTTCGCTCCTCCGTAGATTGAATCCTTCTTTGTGTACCAACCTGCCTTATACGCATAAGCAATTCCGTTCATAACAGGGTTAGATGAAGATGTCGCACCGATATTGAAAGGGTTATATACGGTCTTGCCGTTATACACATAACCAGAGATAGCAATGCTTCCGCCACCTGTCTCCTGTCTCGCTCTAGCTGCAAGTGCAACCGGGCTCATTCCATACTTTGCACCAGCCCCGCAGAACCAACTTCCGAGGAAGCCGTACTTCGAAAGTGCTGTTCCCGAGAGAATCTTGTTAACCACTGCCTCAGTCTGATACTCGCCGTGGTATGAGAGATCCTCGAACATATATATTCTGTCCTCAGTAAGGAAGTTTCTTGGATCCATATAGTATGCGACCGCCTGACTGTTCGCGTTGAACCATGTGGAACCATCCTTAGGAATATAGCTTCCGCTTACGATATATCCCTTTGCTGTCAGATCAGCAGGCTTAGCCGCAACTACCTTAGTCTCTGTAGTCACAGTTGGCGCTGCGTCTGCCGGAGCTACCTCAGCATTGAGACTTACATAATCAGCACATACGTATACTGTCTTACCACTGTAGCTTACCTTATACCAGAAAGTAGTACCTGACTTCTCTGCACCAACAACAGTCAGACTGCTACCCTTCGAGAATGTTCCAAGCTTTGAAGCACTTGTTCCTGCAGCAGATCTGTAGTTAAGCGCATCTGTTGTGACACCCTTGATGCTTGATGGCTTGCTGATTGCAGCTGGAGTACCCTCTACATCAAAGTTCTCAGCCTTAGCATATACAGCACTGCCGTTATTGTAGAGCTTAATCCAAGCAGTCTCGTTCTCGTCTGTGAACGTTCCAAGAACTGTAAGCTTGTCTCCGCTAGCTACACTTCCTGCCTTAGCGATAACCTCATTTGGATATGCGCGATACTCAGCGGCAGCCTTCGCTGTAGCTACAGGATACTTATCGCTCAGTGTCACAATCTCCTCAGTTACGCTAGTTGTTCCAGCAACAGAGACGTACGCTCCGCAGATGTATGCATAGCTTGTTCCATTCTTAATCTTGTACCATACAGTACCCTTTGAATCCTTAGCCTGAAGAACAATTCTAACGCTTGTTCCCTTCTTAAGGCTCTTGATAGCTGAATTACTTGTGCCAGCACCCTTACGGATGTTGACATTATCTTCAGTCAAAGTACCTGTAAGCACCTTAGAATATGTTGTGCTTGCCAGGCTTCCCGAGATATATCCTACCTTACCAGCAGCAGTCTTGATGTGGTTCCACTGTGTTGTGCCCTTCCACACCTCATCGAGCACGGTAAAATTCTCTTTATTTGCGACAGTTCCTACACTAGTTGAGCCGCCTACAGTCGATACAACAGTCTTAGGACTACCCGCCTTGAAGCTGTTCGCATCAGTTGCTCTCCATGAGATTGGCTGACATGATTCAACAAGTGATACGCCGTTTGCACTCTCCTTCTTAACTGCTGTATTCCAGTCAATTCCAGTCTTCTGTGCGATGAATACCCATTTTGGATACTTCTTATGAAGAGTTCTGAGTTTAGCTTTATACGCCTCAGGGAATCCCTGCTGTGTCATATAGGTCTCGAACTCAGCATCTGTCATAGGCTTGTTCGGATCACTTGGTTCTGGATCACTAGGTTTAGGATCCGGCTTAGGTGCTGGATTATCCTTATCTGGATCCTGGAAGATATTGTCGTTGAGTGTAACCCAAGATGAACATACATATACGTAAGTTGTACCAACCTTTGTCTTATACCATACAGTACTTGAACCATAAGGCTTAGCACTCATATATATTGTCAGGGACTTGTTCTTTGCAAAAGTACCCTTACGCTTCATAGAAGAACCTGCACCTGCACGGTAGTTAAGTGATGCAGTGGTTTTGCCAGTAACTGCAGAATACTTAACTCCATCAACAAGGTCCGATCTGATATATCCAGCCTTGCCATTTGCAGTAACATAGAGCCACTTGTACTTTGCAGCAGTAGATGTCTTAGTAACGAATACTTCCTTGTTGATTGTTACCTTCGTATTATCTTTGAGAAGCATAACCTTAGAACTTGTTGTAGAGGAACCCTTTCTGAGGTATGCACCACCTTTCGCATTAACATAACCGGTGCCGCTTGGCGAAGCTGCACTAGCGCTTACCGAAGCGAGACAGAGGATAGAAATAGCAAAAATCAGAATTGCAATGATATTCTTGCTTATTCTCTTACTATTTGCCATTGTGTCCTCCTTTCTTGTTTCTGATAAATATTTCTTCAACCTTCATTCCGAGCAAATCTGCTATATCAAGCGCTAATTCCAATGATGGAGTGCATCTACCGTTCTCTATTGAACTGATAGTCTGCCTCGAAACACCGAGTGCTTCGACCAGGTAGGCCTGCCCAATCTTCTTATTCTTTCTGATCTCAGCAAGTCTATTCTCCATACCTGTGATAGCTCCCGAAATAGTGTAAAGATTTCTTTACGGTAAAATACACTTTACAGTAAAACTTATTTTACATTCTATCAGAATAATATCATATGTCAAGAGTTCTTTACATAATAGATCTATGAAATTCGGACAGTAAAAAAGCAAGCCTTACGGCTTGCTCTATGGTGCCCAGTCTCGGAATTGAACCAAGGACACGCAGATTTTCAGTCTGCTGCTCTACCAACTGAGCTAACTGGGCACAACATATTAAGTACAGTCCTATTATATCAAAAAAACACTAATCGTCAAGCAGAATATGTGTATTTGCACAGAAATATAGTAATTATTTGAATGTTTTTGTTGTATATTGCACAAATTTGTCTTATACAAGTAAAAAACAAGCCTTTCGGCTTGCTCTATGGTGCCCAGTCTCGGAATTGAACCAAGGACACGCAGATTTTCAGTCTGCTGCTCTACCAACTGAGCTAACTGGGCAAATCTAGTATAATATTATGGTGGGCCATCGGGGACTTGAACCCAGGACCTGCCGGTTATGAGCCGGATGCTCTGACCAACTGAGCTAATGGCCCACATTTTGAGAAAAATGGTCGGGGTGGCAGGATTTGAACCCGCGGCCCACTGGTCCCAAACCAGTTGCGCTACCAAACTGCGCTACACCCCGATATCGAGTAATTATTAAAGAATGGTCGGGGTGGCAGGATTTGAACCCGCGGCCCACTGGTCCCAAACCAGTTGCGCTACCAAACTGCGCTACACCCCGATATTTATGGCAGGGGCAGAAGGACTCGAACCCTCGGCACGCGGTTTTGGAGACCGCTGCTCTACCAACTGAGCTATACCCCTAAGGTAAATGGCGGAGAAGATGGGATTCGAACCCATGCTGCCCTAATCGAACACTAACGGTTTAGCAAACCGTCCTCTTCAGCCACTTGAGTACTTCTCCAAATGTCTTGGCGGAGAGGGTGGGATTCGAACCCACGGTCCCTTTCAGGATCACTGGTTTTCAAGACCAGCTCCTTAAACCACTCGGACACCTCTCCATAATTAGTATTCTTATCTGATATACAAAAATGGTGACCCATCGGAGATTCGAACTCCGGACACCTTGATTAAAAGTCAAGTGCTCTGCCGCCTGAGCTAATGGGTCACAATGGCTGGGGTAGCAGGACTCGAACCTACGAATGACGGAGTCAAAGTCCGTTGCCTTACCACTTGGCTATACCCCAATTAATTGATAAGGTCGTAGAATAAAAAAAGTGGTGAGCCCACAGGGATTCGAACCCCGGACACACGGCTTAGAAGGCCGTTGCTCTATCCAACTGAGCTATGGACCCACAATAATCATGCCTAAAACCTATTATATAAAAAAAGTGGAGCAGATGGCGGGAATCGAACCCGCGGCTTCAGCTTGGAAGGCTGAGGTATTACCATTATACGACATCTGCATGTTATGGAGCGGAAGACGAGATTCGAACTCGCGACCCTCGCCTTGGCAAGGCGATGCTCTACCCCTGAGCCACTTCCGCATATTGGTCGAGGGAGATGGATTCGAACCATCGAATGCAGTGCAAACGGATTTACAGTCCGCCCCCTTTGGCCGCTCGGGAATCCCTCGTAAAAATTGGAGCTGCTGGAGGGAATCGAACCCCCAACCTGCTGATTACAAATCAGCTGCTCTACCGTTGAGCCACAGCAGCATATTTAATTGGCGACCGGGAACGGGCTCGAACCGTCGACCTCCAGCGTGACAGGCTGGCATTCTAACCAACTGAACTACCCGGCCGCATATGGTGGGCGCAATAGGGCTCGAACCTATGACCCCCTGCTTGTAAGGCAGGTGCTCTCCCAGCTGAGCTATGCGCCCTCGATGTCCGATTCACTCGGTATCCAAGATGTCTTCAGTATTTTGTTTATCGCTGACGACTTGCTTATAATACCACGCGGTCAGTATCGTGTCAACTCATATTTTGAATTTTTTCAAAATATTTTTCTCTTCTGTAATCAGAACCTGTCCAAGTGTGAGATTCTGGAGTCTGGACTTCATCTCTTCTCCATTCTCTTCCATACAAGATACAGTCATACTGACTTTGTCGGAATACTCAATATTGTGTATCTCGAAAAGCCCGTCCTTTGCGGAGTTCTGAACCCTCGGAAAATATGTATACTCCATCTGGCAATCGAGGTCAATACTTTTTTTGACCTCGCAGATTCCAGCTGCTTCGATTCCCGCCTTTGCTAACGAGGAATAAGCGCGTGAAAGCCCGCCAGTACCGAGCTTCACGCCTCCAAAGTATCTTGTTACAACTACAGCAAGATTAGTAAGGCCCATATCGGCCATTACTTTGAGCATAGGCATACCTGAAGTGCCACTAGGCTCTCCATCATCACTAGCCCACTGCATCTCCTGCTTGCGTCCGAATATAATAGCTGGAACGTTATGTGTCGCATCCTTATACTGCTGCTTAATCTCCGCAACGAAAGTCTGGCCCTCTTCATAGGACTCAATAGGCATTACTCTTGCAATAAAGCGCGACTTCTCGATTACGATCTCCGCTTCACCATATTCATATACAGTCTTGTAAAGATACATCTGTCCTCCGTTACTCCCTTTACAGAATATATTTGTCTACGTCTGTAGCCTTAACCTCTTCCTTGAACTTCTCGATTACATCCTCTCTTGCGATAGTAATCTCCGTAATATCAGGATCAGGCAGATTGAATGAGATATCCTCGAGCAATGTCTCGAGAATTGTGTGGAGTCTTCTTGCTCCGATGTTCTCCTTCTCCTCGTTCATGAAATATGCCATTCCTGCTATCTCATCAATTGCATCGTCAGTGAACTCAACACTTACCCCTTCTGTCTCCAGGAGAGCCTTCTGCTGCTTTATAATAGCATTCTGAGGCACAGTAAGAATCTTCTTGAAGTCCTCCTTATCGAGGTTCTTCAGATTAACAGTAATTGGGAATCTACCCTGCAGCTCTGGAATCATATCTGAAGGCTTAGATACATGGAACGCACCTGCACCAATGAAGAGCATGTGATCAGTCTTAACAGGGCCATGCTTTGTGTTTACTACGCTTCCCTCTACGATAGGCAGAATATCTCTCTGCACACCCTCTCTAGAAACATCTGCTCCAGAACGCATCGAATTACCTGAAGCAATCTTATCAATCTCATCGATGAATACGATTCCGTTCTGCTCAGCATTCTTGAGAGCCTCGTCTACAACTTGATCCATATCGATGAGGTTTGCCGCCTCCTGCTCACGCAGAATGCTTCTTGCTTCCTTAACTGTAACCTTTCTGCGCTTTGTCTTCTTAGGCATCATATTGTCGAAAATATTACCTATTACAATGCTTGCACCCTCGTTCTGCATATCAAGGGCATTCATATTTGGATTATCAGGTACCTCAATTTCAATAAGCTGATCCTCGAGCTTACCCTCTCTGAGCTGTACTCTCACCTGCTCTCTAGCCATATGAATCTCCTGATAGTCAGGACTGTTCTGAGCCTCAGCTCTCTGCTTCTCTTCATACTCCTGCTTCTGGCTCTTATAACCTGCATTGCCGAAGATATTGCCGAGAATATTGTTCTGACTAGCTGCTGGTGTTGGATCTGGAATGATTGCCTCAACAATCTTATCCTCAGCAAGCTTCTCTGCGATGTCATACTTCTCGTTGAGCTTGCTCTGCTTTGTCAGTCTAACAGATGCCTCTACGAGGTCTCTGATCATAGAATCAACATCTCTTCCTACATAGCCCACCTCTGTGAACTTAGTAGCCTCAACCTTAACGAAAGGTGCATCCATTATCTTGGCAAGACGGCGCGCAATCTCAGTCTTACCAACTCCTGTAGGTCCCATCATCAGGATGTTCTTAGGTGTAACCTCTTCTCTCATCTTCTCATCGAGAAGACTTCTTCTGTAACGGTTTCTGAGAGCGATAGCAACTGACTTCTTAGCCTCATCCTGACCGATAATATACTTGTCGAGCTCCGCAACAATCTCCTTCGGAGTCATATTCTTAATATTCTGTGACATTGCCATACCTCCTAAAGCTTCTCTACTGAGATATTGCTGTTTGTGTATACACAGATATTTGAAGCAATCTCAAGTGACTTTCTAACAATACTCTCCGCGTCAAGATCGGTGTTCTCAAGCAGAGCAACACCTGCAGAGTAAGCATAATTACCACCTGAACCGATAGCGATGACGTCCTTGTCTGGTACAATTACCTCTCCGTTTCCAGAGATAACAAGCATATCCTCCTTATCGAGTACAATCATAAGAGCCTCAAGGCTTCTTGCAGCCTTGTCCTGTCTCCAGAACTGAGCAAGATCAACAGCAGCCCTCTTGAGATTGCCGCCGTGCTCCTGAAGCTTATTCTCAAACTTATCTGTAAGTGAGAAAGCATCTGCTACAGAACCTGCGAATCCAGTGAGCACAGTATCGTTGTAGATCTTCTTCACCTTCTTTGCGCCGTTCTTCATAATAGTAGATTCACCCATAGTAACCTGTCCATCTCCACCGATGCAGATATCACCATTAGGTCTTCTTACCGCGCATATTGTAGTAGCATGAAATTCAACCATCTTTATTTCTCCTTATAGTTACACTCCTGGTTTGAACACTTCTTGCCAGGATTACGTCCCTTTGAATGCACCATCATCTCTCCACACTTAGGACACTTCTCTCCTGTAGGAAGATCCCAATATGAAACTGTACACTCTGGATATCCACTGCAGCCGTAGAAAATCTTACCGCGTCTGCTCTTCTTCTCAATAATATCCTTGCCACAGTTAGGGCAGCTGATACCAGTAGATTTGATAATAGTCTTAGTGTTCTGGCACTCTGGATAACCTGTGCACGCCAGGAACTGACCAAAACGGCTCTCCTTGATAGCCATAGGCTTGCCGCAAATCTCGCAGACCTCGTCGCTGAGAATTACTTCCTTCTCGATTCTCTCAACCTCAGCATCCGCAATCTTGAGTTCCTCACTGAATCCCTTGTAGAAATCAGCAATTACAGACTTCCACTCAACCTCACCGAGCTCGATGCGATCGAGATTGTCCTCCATCTCTCCTGTGAACTTAACATCAACGATATCCTGGAAGTACTCCTGAAGAATACCAGTTACATCGAATCCTAGTTTAGTAGGAAGCAGGCTCTTCTTCTCTCTCTTGATATAGCGTCTACCTGTAAGTGTTGTGATGATGGATGCATAAGTACTTGGTCTTCCGATGTTCTTATCCTCCATCTCCTTAACAAGAGATGCCTCAGTATATCTTGCAGGTGGCTGAGTGAACTTCTGGTTCTTGATGAGCTGCTTGAGATCAAGAATCTGTCCACATCCAAGAACAGGAATCTTAGCCTCCTTCTCCTTCTTCTCAGCGCTGTATACCTTCTTCCAACCATCGAAAACAATTCTTGAACCAGTTGCCTTGAACTCGTACTTACCATTCTCGATGAGAACAGTTGCTGTGTCATATACTGCAGCTGACATCTGTGAAGCAACGAATCTCTTCCAGATGAGATCATAGAGCTTGAACTGATCTGGTGTCAGCGAATCCTTGATTGCTGAAGGCTCGAGCAGAACATCTGAAGGTCTAATTGCCTCGTGCGCATCCTGCATAGCCTTATTCTTGTTAGCATATGAATTGCTAGCAGTGTATGAATCTCCGAAATTCTCTTTGATGTATGAGAAAGCAGCAGCCTTAGCCTGATCAGAAATTCTTACAGAGTCTGTTCTCAGATATGTGATGAGTCCTCGAGCACCTACGCCCTTTATATTCACACCCTCGTAGAGCTGCTGTGCAACCTGCATTGTCTTGCCTGTCTGGAATCCGAGCTTGTTAGCAGCATCCTGCTGCAGTGAACTTGTGGTAAAAGGAGGATACGCTTTAACCTTACGTGTTCCTTCCTTGATATCCTTTACGATATAGTCGCTAAGCTTCAGCTCCGCCTCAATAGCATCAGCCTGCTCTGCTGATGATACCTTAGCCTTCTTACCAGATATCTTAGAAAGCTCAGCAGTGAAGTCCTTGCCGAAGTCTGCGATAATCTCCCAGTACTCCTCTGGGATGAATGCATTGATCTCATTCTCTCTGTCGCAGATGAGTTTGAGAGCAGCTGACTGAACTCTACCACCAGAAAGACCTCTGCTGATCTTCTTCCATAGCAGCGGGCTAATCTGATATCCTACGAGTCTGTCGAGTACTCTTCTCGCCTGCTGTGCATCAACAAGCTTCATATCGATAGGCTCTGCAGCCTTGATTGACTCCTTTACAGTGTCCTTGTTAATCTCGTTGAACTTTACTCTGCAGGCCTCCTCTGGATTGATTGAAAGGAGATTAGCAAGATGCCATGAGATTGCCTCTCCCTCGCGGTCCGGGTCAGTTGCGAGGAGCACTGAGCTTGCAGATGCAGCTTCCTTCTTGAGCTCCTTGATTACATCACCCTTGCCCCTGATATTGATATATTCAGGCTCGAAATTATTCTCAACATCAACAGCGAGTCTGCTCTTAGGCAGATCTCTTACATGACCAACAGAAGCAACTACCTTGTACTTGCTTCCGAGATACTTACTTATAACCTTTGCCTTTGAAGGAGACTCAACGACTACGAGAGTCTTTGGGTTCGCCTTCTTAGTGGACTTCTTTGTTGTTGAAGCCTTCTTATTTGTCGTCTTCTTAGCTGTTGATTTTGCAGTTGTCTTTGTTGCTGTCTTGGCTGTTGCCATTAGTTACAGTCCTCTTTTCTTCTATATTATATTATATGAACGCAAAAGCGCATTATTCCCACGGGCAAATATATTAGACTCAATTTCGCAATTTTGCAAGCATTATTTGCTAAGATATGCTTTTCCACCGAAAGTTGTCACATATCCTTTAATCTCCAACACGGTCAGTATAGCATTAACTTTTGATGATTTGATGTTTAGTTCGTGAGAAATATAATCGACTGAACAGCCATCATTTCTCGCAATAACAAAGAAAATTGCCCTCTCATCCTCACCAAGAGAAGCCGCCTTATCCTCAAGTGTTGGCAGATTGTCCTTCTTGATATCCGCTATCAGGTCATCTATGACAACGAGCGGAGTCGCACCATCTCTCAGAAGAAGATTAGTTCCCATGCTGAACTGACTATTGATATTGCCAGGTACAGCATACACAGTCTTGCCCTGATCCATTGCAAACTGACAAGTGATAAGCGAGCCGCTCTTGAAATTCGCCTCTATCACAACAAGCGAAGTGCAGAGCCCCGCAATAATCCTGTTCCTTGCAGGGAAACTATAAGGGGCCCCCTCAAATTCGGGCGGATACTCACTTACAATTAGCCCTGCTTCAAGAACCCTCTCATAAAGTTTTGCATTCTTCTTTGGATACGGCCTGTCAATTCCTGTTCCAAGAACTGCAATCGGACGTCCACCATCGACCGAGAGCACTCCTTCATGGGCAAATGTATCAATTCCACCAGCTAGCCCCGAAACCACCGGCACGCCAGCCTGTGCCAGCGTTGAACCAATCATAGATGCTACATTCTTGCCGTATATAGTGTACTTACGCGAACCAATTACAGCGATTGACGTACTGTTAAGTAATTTGAGATCACCAGCGCAGTATAGCTGCTTAGGCCTATTCGCTATGAGCCTTAGATTCTCTGGATAGTATTCAGAATTCTCATCGATAATCTTGATGTCCCTTTCCATACTAACCTCCATTAATCTCTGTCAGAATCCTGTAGCTGAGTGCCTCTGCAAGATGCTCACAGCTAATCTGTTCCGACTCCTCTATATCGGCAATAGTTCGTGCCACTTTGAGAACCTTGTTATATGAGCGAGGAGACATCTGATATAGATCGTATGCTGCACGCATAAGTTCAAGTTCTTCATAGCCGAGCACGCATATCTCAGCAATTTCCTCATCGCTTATCATACTATTAGCCTTTGTACGCCCGTGTGCCCTGGCGAAAGCAATACCTCTGCTAACATCCTCTGCAAGCTGCGCAGAAGATGTCGCCTCCCCATCACGCTCTCCGATCTGTTCGAAGCTGACCTTCTCCATCTCAATCCTGATATCTATCCTATCCATCATCGGCCCACTGAGCTTTCTCCTGTAGCTCTCAAGCTGCCCGCCATTACACTTGCATACATGCTCTGTATCTCCGTAATATCCGCAAGGACATGGATTAGACGCCATAATAAGCTGGAAGTCCGCTGGAAAAAGATATGGAACTCCTCCTCTAAAGTGTACAATTCTGCGCTCCTCTATAGGCAGTCGAAGAGCTTCTATATTCTCTCTATCAAACTCGCATATCTCATCGAGGAACAGCACACCCTTATTCGCCAGCGTAAGCTCACCAGGCACAGGGTAATTACCCCCACCAATGAGACCAGCTTTACCAATACTATAATTCGGATGACGAAATGGTCTCTCCCCAGGCTGCAGGTCCTTCTTCGTCCTCTCCGAGACAACCGAATATATGATTGCTGTCTCTAGCATCTCCTCTCTCGTCATATCGGGCATAATAGTCGGCACCCGGCTGGCAAGCATAGTCTTACCACAACCAGGAGGCCCGACCATAAGAAGTCCATGCCTTCCAGTAACAGCTACAGCAATAGCGCGCTTAGCATTCTCCTGTCCGCATATATCCGCATAATCTATCGAATAGCTGAACTTCTCACGTCTCTCCTCTGCAGGAAGTTCAGCTCTATAGCCATCATTAATCGCCGCCACACACTCATCCAGACTCTTAACCGGAAAGAGTTCCACTCCATCTACAATAAGAGCCTCTGCAGCATTATCATACGGAATGATTATCTTAGTGATACCCGCATCTCTCATACATATGAGCATCGGAAGTAAACCTATCACCGATGTCACACCTCCATTGAGCGATAGCTCACCAATAATCCCATAGTTCTGAACATTCCTGGCATCTATGTAATAACACGACACTAACAGACCTACCGCAATCGCAAGATCAAGACAGCTGCCGTTCTTCCTTATTCCCGCAGGCGACAGATTAACCGTCACCCTTCGCCTTGGATACTCAAAGCCCGAGTTAATAATAGCCGACTTAATTCTCTCCCTTGACTCCATAACAGTCGTAGAAGCCAGACCTACGATATTAACAGACGGCAGGCCATTCGATATATCAGTCTCCACCCTGATAATGTTCCCTTCGATTCCGTAACATACAGCTGAATTAATAACACTTATCATAATTACCCCCCTAATCAGAAACAGTTCTCAATCAGATTTATTTCGAGTTCTGCTACGTCGAAACTCACATCATAGCCCTGCAAGTTCTTCATCCGTCTATAGCAGTCAGCTAGCTTTCTTATCGTCTGCTGCTTCCTTCTGATAACCGACTCCGCAGGATGCCCATACCCAGAACTCCACCTCGCCTTGACCTCGACGAAATGTACACATCTGCCCCTCATTGCAACAATGTCAAGCTCTCCGAACTTCATTCGGAAGTTGCGGTCCAGAATCTCGAAGCCTCTCGACTTCAGCAGTTCGACTACAAGGTCTTCTCCCTTATCTCCAATTCTTCTTGTATTTGCCATATCTACCTCCTGAGCTAAGTAGAGCACATTTCACATTCCCCCGCAGTACCATCTTTTACGGTAAAAAAATGCAGATACGCGTGACGTATCTGCATAATCGCTTATTCTCGATGTGTTTCCTACAGGCAGAAGTGTCTTATCGCCTCAGCTACTCCGTCTTCGTCATTGCTTGCAGCTATGTAATCCGCCGCCTTCTTTGTCTCTTCCCAGGCGTTACCCATTGCAACACCCACACCTGCAAATCGTATCATCTCAATATCATTCGCCGCATCTCCGCAGCACATTAGATCATCACGTGTCAGCTCAAGCTTGCCAAGCAGTGCCTCAAGCGCCTTACGCTTTGATGTGCCAGGTCCGCCGACCTCAATATTGTTGATGAATGATGATGTGAACATCGCATCCGGAATAGTCTGAATCAACGGACGATATTCCTCGAGCTGTTCCTTGTCCTTGAAGAAGAAGTTTAGATTCTCTATGCGATGTTTGTTCTCATGCATTCCATCAAAAATACCATCTATTGGTGTTCTTGTTCTAAGAACATATTCCGCATTTCGGTGTGGCATTCCATTCTCAAGGATGTCATCGTATATCGCCTTGTCGATAAATGCTCTGCCGTTCCAGAAGGCCTCAAGCTGAAGCTCGTGCTCCTTTGCAATCTCAATTGCGCTAAGAACTGCATTCTCAGCAAGGAAGTCGCCGTATACGGGCTCACCTGTGCGCAGATCATTAATTACCGCACCATTGGCAGATATCACATAACGAATACCTTTTACCGTGAGAACTTCCTTCGGTATCGATGCAAAAACGCGTCCGGTCGAGTACACGACTTCCACTCCGGCCGCGCACGCTTCTTCGAGAGTCTTCCTGTTATTGTCGCTCAGTTCTCCTTTGCTGTTGAGCGTTGTTCCGTCGAGATCGAGTGCCACTATTCTGATACTCATACTTCCCCCTATATGCCTTGAATTGCCCTTGCTTAAGGGCTATAATTGTGTGATATAAATGCATTATTGCGTTTGTAGATATTCTACCATAATTAAGAGGATTGAATATGAAGATTGCGATTTTTGGTGCGGGTAAACTTGGATTAAGAATTACAGAAGCACTTGTTGAGGGTGACTACGATATCACTCTTGTTGATACAAATGAAGACAAGCTCTTCCAGATTGGACAGCAGTACGATGTTCTGACTTTCATTGGCGATGCCAAGTCTGTTGACGTACTTAAGCAGCTCAATATCAAGACTTATGACTTCCTTCTCTCCTGCACATCTTCTGATGATACTAATATTATCTGTGCGTCATGCGCGAAGGTTCTCGGTTGCAAGAAGGTTGTTGCAAGAGTTACTGAGCCAGAGCATATGAACCAGATGGGTTTCATCTGCCAGCATTTCAATATCGATGCTGTAGTTAATCCGGATATGCTCATCACAAGTGAGATCTATCGTTACCTGATTGAGAAGTACTCAATCACTAATGGTGTATATACAAATAAGCGCATCACTATGGTTGAGTTCGAGGCTGACAAGGAGCCTCAGATCATCGGCGAGGATATGAAGGCCTTCAGAATGCGCCATCCGGAGATGCTGATTGTCGGAATCTCAAGACACGGCAAACTCCTCATTCCTCATGGTAATGACGTGATTCAGTCTGGCGATACACTCTTCCTTCTCGGTGCGAGTGATCTGATGGTTGAGTTCACAGGTAAGCTTTTCCTTAAGCATAAGAAAGTACAGAAGGCTCAGAAGGTTATGATTGTCGGCGGAGGTCGTACAGGTTACTATCTCGCTAAGAAGCTATCTGACTTCGGTGCCTTTGTCAAGATTATCGAGAATAACAAGAAGCGTTGCCATTATCTGACTAACAACCTTCACAATGTAATAGTTCTTCACGGCAACGGAACAGATATCAACCTCCTTCTCTCAGAGAATCTCGCTGGAATGGACGCTTTTGTAACATGCACCGGCTTCGATGAGGAGAATCTCCTCCTAGCACTTACAGCGAAGAATCACGGAGTTGAAGATGTAATCTCCAAGATCAGCCACGAGAGCTACGATGATCTCATCTCAACTCTTGGAATCGATATGGTTCTCAACCCTATGGATCTCAGTGCTGGTACTATTCTCCGTATGATTAGTGGAGAGAAGAGAGTTCTTTCGACTGTCCTCCTCCAGGGACAGGCTGAGCTCATGGAGATCTACACTGATGATAAGATGGGACTTCTTGGAGTACCTCTTAAGGATCTCAATCTTCCTGACTTCTTCATCATCGCAGCAATCAACAGAGGCGATGAGACTATCATTCCTAACGGAGATACTGTAATCAAAGCCGGCGACCACGTAATCATCGTGTGCCTGCTCTCACATATCGGATACGTTGAGAGACTGCTCAGACCTAATACAAAGCTGGGCTTCTTCAAGTAGAATAACGAGATGCTAAAGAAACTTATACATTTTCTGGGAAAATTCTTAATAGTACTCGGGGCTTGCATGAGCCTGCCCCTTATTATTGCCTTGGCTTACGACGAGAAACGCGAAGCCTGGGCTTTTCTCATTTCTATAATTGTTTGTTTCATAATCGGCATCGCAGTTGACTACGCCTTCAAGACGCAGCTTGAACAAGAGAGCCTCGACCGTAGAGATAGCTATATGCTCGTAAGTGTCGCTTGGATTGTGGCTTCACTTGTCGGCTGCATTCCGTATATGGCCTCTGGAATTATAAGCAATTTCTTCTTGGCCTTCTTCGAAAGCTGCTCAGGTTTCACCACAACAGGAGCATCCTGCCTCACTGATATAGAGATTCTTCCACGCTCAATTCTGATCTGGAGATGCTTTTCGCAGTGGCTCGGTGGAATGGGTATCATCGTACTCTTTGTTGCCCTTCTTCCTAAGCTCGGTGCCAAGGCAGGCTCAATGTCAGCTGCCGAAACACCTGGTCCAATCTCATCCAAGATTGCAGCAAGACAGGCCGACAATGCACAGAACCTGTATGCCGCATATATCACTCTGACAATCCTGCTCTTCATTCTTCTTTGGGTAGGCAAAATGAACGCATTCGATGCCATATCTCATGCGTTCGCTACTATGGCGACAGGTGGCTTCACTACGCACAACGAGGGGCTTGCGTACTTTGACAGCTATTACATCTACAGTGTCATTGGCTTCTTCGCCTTCCTCGCAGGAACAAACTTTGTAATCTTCTTTGATATTCTTGGTGGTAAGGCCAGCAAGATTCTTCGAGATGAAGAGTTCAAAGCATATATTACAATAATTGGAGTGTCTGCTGTTCTCATTGGAGTCTCCCTCAAGCTAAGCGGAGTATGTAACGACCCAATAGAGGCCCTCGTCAGAGGCCTTTTCCAGAGTATCAATACACTCTCGACGACAGGATATCTCACAGGAGATGTCAACTGGCCATCTTTCTGCCTGCTTCTGCTCGTCTTCCTGATGGCAATCGGTGGTTGCTCGTCATCGACAGCTGGAGGCCTTAAGATCTCGAGAATGCTCGTTTCTTTCAAGATTGTAAGGGCTGAGATCAGAAGAAGAACTCACGATAATATCATCGATGACATCAAGCTTAACAATCACCTGATTCCGGGTAGAACGCTTTCATATATCTACACGTATTCAACGCTCTACTTTGCCACAATCGGCATCGGAACACTGATTGTAAGCATAGTTGGTGGCGGAAGTGCTGTTACTAACTTCCTCACCATCATCTCATGTATCAGCAGCCTTGGCCCTGGCCTCGACAGCATGGGGCTAATCTGCCAGTACCATATGGAATCACCAATATGCCTGCTGACCTATAATATTATTATGATTGCAGGAAGACTTGAGATTACAACTCTGCTTGTTCTTCTATCAAGACACTTCTGGAATCCTGACAGAAGATTCTACTAAAGAGATAATATGATCAAACAGAACAGAGTTTTTGTCTTGAATATCGTATCAATAGCCTTGATAGTATACGGGGTAGCTATGCTACCTTCTCTTTGCATGGCTCTGAGATATCATGAACATGGAATTGCTGATTCTATGATTCTTATCAGTGGAATGAGTATTCTCCTCGGACTTTTCTCACACAGAATACTCAATAACAACATCACTAATGTTAATTTCCGAGTTTGCTACATTACGACAATCACAATCTGGATATCTGTAATTGCGATGAGTATCATTCCATACCTCGCTGCAGGTCAGGGATATTCGTTTGTCGACTGCCTCTATACAGCTACGGCAAGCTGGACAACATGCGGAACGAGTGCGATTCCAATCAGCAGTTTACCGGTTGGCCTTCTCCTATGGAAGTGCACTTGTAACTGGATGGGCGGTATCGGTATCATCCTGCTCGTAATCAGTTTCCTACCAGAGTGGCAGAGCGTAGGTCAGAAGCTCGTTTCTACCGAGATTCGAGGACCTGGCTTCTTGATGTCTAACTTCACTTTCCGCAAAGCATATAGAAGAATCATCTTTGTTTATTTCGGAATAACAATACTGCAGTACATTGCACTTAGACTTGCTGGTATGACAAGGCTCTACGCACTTCTTACTTCGCTGTCAAATACAAGTACATCTGGGGTTGAGCATCTTAGTGGTGGAATAATCACCAACTACCCACTTGCTATTAGAGCGATTCTTTCGTTCTTCGCTTTCCTGAGTTCGGTGAACATCTCCATCTTCCTGCTCCTTCTCGGACGCAAGCTCATCAATGTCTACCACAACACAGAGCTTCGCTTCTATCTTGTAACACTTGCCTGTGCTTCTGTGCTTATGACTGTAATCCTTCTTGTATCAGGACAAGGAACATCATTCGGAACGGTCCTCATGCAAACTGTTTCCTTTAGTTCAACAGCAGGTTTCATAGTAAGTGATTGCGGACAGTGGCCAACAGCATGTATCACAATACTGATACTCCTGATGTTCATGGGCTCATGTGCCATCTCATCAGGCGGTGGAATCAAGATGTCCAGAGTATCGCTTGGATTCCTGAGTATCAGATCGAACATCTATAGGCACGTTCATCCGAGTGGCTTCCGCCCTATCATATATAACAGGGAGGAACTTAAAGCAGGTGTAATAGCAAGAGTTAATGTTTATATTCTACTCTTTATGTCGCTCTTCTTCATTGGCGCACTTCTGCTGACCGTCGATGGAACGAGCGTTGCAGACGCTATTTCGCTCTCTCAGGCGATGTTAACTAATACAGGTGCATCGATATACCATCTTAGCTCACACGTCAGCATAGGCGATTTGAGTAGCTTCTCGAAGTATGTGTTGTCATTCCTTATGCTGTGCGGAAGACTTGAGATATATCCAGTACTGCTTCTCTTCACTCGAGGCTTCTGGGACAGACAGAACAGCTAAACTATCAACAGACAAACTCCGCTTCGGCGGAGTTTGTTGTGTAAGTAAAAAAGAGAGTTGCGACGCTAATCGCAACTCTCTATTGTTTCTGATTCTCAGAAGCGGCTTATGCCTCCTCTGTCTCCTCTACTGCTTCCTCAGCAGCCTCCTCTGGGAGATTAGCCTTGATGCTAAGGCTGATTCTCTTCTTGTCAGGGTCGATCTCCATGATCTTAACCTCTACAGTCTGACCAAGCTTGAGCTCCTCGTTAACATTCTCAACTCTCTTGTTAGCGATCTCTGAGATGTGTACGAGTCCGTCAAGTCCAGCCTCGAGCTCAACGAATGCGCCGTACTCCTTCAGCTGAACAACCTTACCCTCAAGTGTGTCACCAATCTGGTACTTTGTACCAACGAGTGACCATGGCTCTGGCTGTGTCTGCTTGAGACCAAGTGAAATCTTGCCCTTCTCCTCGTTGAGTGAAAGAATCTTAACATTGATGATATCACCAATCTTGAGAACCTCCTGTGGGTGCTTGAGCTTACCCCATGAGATCTCTGAGATGTGAAGGAGCCCATCAACACCACCGATATCTACGAATGCACCGTAGTCAGTGAATCTCATAACCTTACCCTCAACGATATCTCCAACATTCAGGTTGCTCCAGATTTCCTCAACCTGCTTATGCTTCTCCTCTACCAGTACGATCTTTCTAGAGAAAACCGCTCTGTTGCGCTTTGTATCAACTCTGATAACTCTTACGTCAACAGTCTGTCCGAGGAACTCATCTGCATTCTCAACAAATCTGTCTGAAAGCTGTGACATCGGAATGAAGCCTGTAATCTCCTTGTAAGCAGCAATTACACCACCGTTTACAGCTCTTGTGAGCTTTACAGTGATTGTCTCCTTGCTCTCCATAGCGTCCTCGAGCTCCTTGTAGTTCTCTACAACTACAAGTCTCTTCTTTGAAAGAAGGATTCCACCCTCTCCCTCATCGGACTTGATAACCTTGGCCTGAATCTCGTCGCCCTCCTTGAAGACATCCTTGAGAGTCTGACCATCCTCCAAAACTACTTCATCCTTACGCAGAATACCATCCTTCTTGCAGCCCATGTTAATAATAACTGCCTCGTCCAGCACCTGCTCAACCTTACCTTCGATAATATCTCCTGGCTTAGGCAGGCGTAAAGATTTCTCAATGTCATCTAAAAACTCCATCATAGGATTGTTTTCGATATTTTTTGTGACATTTCCGCTCATACTAGCAATAACCTCCTTGATAATCCACTCAGGTGTCGATGCACCTGCAATCACGCCTATTTTATTATATTTTGCGAATTCTTTCAACTGATTATCAAATTTATCCTGCACAAAAATTGAGTTTTTGTTCTCTTTTTTTGCAATTTCGAACAACTTTTTTGAATTTGAACTGTGTGTGTCTCCTATAACTACCATAGCGTCTACTTTGGCAGCAAGCTCAGCGCAGCTCTGCTGTCTGTCTCTGGTAGCATTGCAGATTGTATTCTTCAGTTCATACGTGCAGCCAGCTTTGTCGAAAACATCAATAATCGAGTGCAGTATTTCCGCCTTAAATGTTGTCTGTGCAACCACAAGAGGTCTGTTGTGCTCTGTCTTCACGCACTCGAGCGCGTCCTCTTCTGATTCAAGAATTGCCGCTGAATAATCGCACCAGCCGTTAGTCGCAGTAACCTCAGGATGCACAGCGCTTCCCACGATTACAACTTCTCTACCCTCTGCATTTGCAGCCTCAACCAACTTGTGAATCTTGGCAACAAAAACGCAGGTAGTGTCGACGAGCGTAATGCCCATCTCCTCTGCCTTAAGATAGAATTCCTTTGGTTCTCCGTGCGATCTTACGATTACGGTATCTCCGGACTTAGCCTGTGAGAGGTCATCGATATTACCCACTCCGTGCTGTTCGAGATAGTCTGTGACAGCCCTATTATGGATAAGAGGACCGCAGGTATAAGTACTGCCGCCCTCTCTTGTCTTCTCAGCTTCAGCAAAAGCCATATCGATTGCCCTCTGCACACCGAAGCAGAATCCGGAATGCTCAGCAATGATGAAATCCATTTCTACTTGAAAAGGTCCTTTCCGATGAACTTAGCATTTGCTCCGAGTGCATCCTCGATTCTGAGGAGCTGGTTGTACTTAGCAACTCTCTCAGTTCTTGCAGGTGCTCCAGTCTTAATCTGGTAAGCGTTAACACCTACTACGAGGTCAGCGATTGTTGTATCCTCAGTCTCACCTGATCTGTGTGAGATGATTGTGTTGTATCCATTCTTCTTAGCGAGAGCGATTGCCTCGAGAGTCTCTGAGATGCTTCCAATCTGGTTGAGCTTGATGAGGATAGCATTAGCGCATCCGAGCTCAATTCCCTTAGCAAATCTCTCAGGGTTTGTAACGAACAGGTCATCTCCTACGAGCTGAACTCTGTCACCAAGTCTGTCAGTGATGAGCTTCCAGCCGTCCCAGTCCTCTTCGTCCATTCCATCCTCGATTGATGCGATTGGATATCTGTTGCAGAACTCCTCCCAGTTAGCTACGAGCTCCTCTGAAGTGAACTCTCTTCCTGACTTAGGCATTCTGTACTTACCTACCTCGTCAGTCTTCCACTCACTTGCAGCAGCATCGATTGCGATAACAAAGTCCTCACCTGGCTTGTAACCAGCGTTTGTGATTGATGACATGATGTAGTCCATTACTTCGAACTCATCCTTGAGGTTAGGTGCGAAACCGCCCTCATCGCCAACTGATACAGCATAGCCGTCCTTCTTCAGATCCTTAGCGAGCTGGTGATATACCTCTGAACACCATCTGTAGCACTCCTTGAATGAAGGCGCTCCGACTGGCATAATCATGAACTCCTGTACATCTACAGTGTTTGATGCGTGTGCTCCACCATTCAGGATGTTCATCATTGGTACTGGAAGAGTGTTTCCGTTGATACCACCGAAGAACTTGAAGAGTGGAATACCGATTGATGCAGCTGCAGCCTTAGCACATGCAAGTGAAACGGCAAGGATTGCATTAGCACCAAATGCGCTCTTATCCTTTGTTCCGTCTGCTTCGATCATAATCTTCTCGATTGTCTGAATATCTGAAGCATCCTGTCCAAGGATGAGCTCTCTGATCTTTGTATTTACATTATCAACAGCCTTTGTAACACCCTTGCCGCCGTAACGTGACTTATCTCCGTCTCTAAGCTCAAGTGCCTCATAGATACCTGTTGACGCACCACTTGGAGTATCTCCGAATGCGACAGTTCCGTCCTCGAGCTCAATCTCTACCTCTACTGTTGGGTTACCTCTTGAATCGAGAATCTCACGACCAAGAACTCTTACAATCTTTGTTGACATTTGTATTATCTCCTTTGTCTTTATTCATTGATTACAATCAATACATAACAAGTAGATTATACACCACTTACACCTACAGTAACAAGATAGCTATACTGTTCTACCGTCCATTTCGGCTCTGATTCTCGCAATATTCTTCTCTGCAATTCTGTCGAATCGGTTGTAGTCACCCACATCTATCGCCTCCTTAAGACGTTCCATAAGATCGCATTCCCTGCGATTTCTTGGATCTTTGATTTTATCTATGAAAAGCATCAGCTTTGTCCCGAAGCCCACTTTGTTGAAATCCGGATAGAAGAGGAACTTCATCTCATCCGAATACACGCTGTTGTTGTAACTGTACAGCAGTTCTGGTTCAAGCAAATATGTATCCGCCTTTATAAGCCAGTCTTCGCTGATGCCATTAAGCTTCACTATGCTCCTAAGCAAGATAAGCTTGTCAATCGTCTCCATCACCGAATAATCGAGTTTCCTGTTGTTGCCCGTCTCGTAGCTGAACATGTAGGCATCATTCTCCTTTACGATGTTCATGCTCAAGAAGCACGGACAATAATTATTAACTAGAATATCGCACATATACCTCGGCATATGATAGTTACATATGCTCTGTCTCAAAGTCTTCTTCATATCTTTCACCCCCCCTGCTATCCACCGCACTTCAGGCAAGGCAGATAGCCCCTGTCTATAGCTACACGTCTTTCGACTTCAATATAATTCCTCTCAAGCGTCTTACAGCCGCGCAAGTGATACGCTTCACCTTCATCAGGGAAAACGTAAACTATCGCTCCCGCTTCTGCGCTACGACTTCTGCACTTCGGGCACGCTCTGTATCTTTTCTTCAATTCAGCACTCAGTACCGCAGGCTGGCTCGCCGCCGTCAGCACATTGCATGCCTCGTTATGATATTTCTCTCCTCTATTCGTGAAAATAAAGACTCCTTCTGCATCAGCTCCCGACATCTCCGAGATGCTCATCGGTGATTCGTCACGTATCTTTCCGACATATGCCCTGCTTATGCCAGACAATTCATAATCAGCCTCTGCAGCGAGATTAAGTGGATTCGCAGTTCTCATATGGAGCTGCATACGGACTGCAATCACCTCATCAATTCCGTCATAGTCGCCCCTGTAGATCAGTTCATCAATATGTACCTCTTTGGCAATGGAATTGTTCTCCCTTATCTTCTCACTCGCTCTGTGTGGAAGAAGAAGAGAAGTATCCAGATACACTGATTCGACAGAGGCCCTTCTTAGTTCAGATGTCAGAATGAAATTGGCATCTTCAATGCACACATACATCAGAATAATCGAATTCATCACCACAATCGCAATAATGAAGATTGGAATACTAATAGCTGCTTCCACTATATAGCTTCCCTTTCGGTTATTGAGATGCTGTCTAATTGTATCTATCTTCAACCTCATACTCACGGCCATTCGCTTCTATTGCTATCTCAGTTCCCACATAGTATTCCTCCAGACTGAAGTCTCTGTAGTACCTGAGTTTCATATTAATCTGCACTATGTCCATAATTCGGAGAAGTCTCACATTATCGTTAACTGCGAGCATCATAACCAGCAGATAGTCTTCATACGTCTGCCCGCGCGTGAATTCCTTAAGAGCCGAATCAACACCCTCTGCAAGACCACCAATCTCCTCTGACTTCTCCTCGAGCTGCTTCTTAGCCTCTTCTTCAAGTTCATCCATGAATTTGTCAGAAGAGACGATTGACCTGAGACTAATCTGCCATTCATCCGCATTCTTAATCAGCGGCACACGGCCTCGGGAATACAGTTTTCTTAGATCAGCTTCTGTCTCAGCTGCAGCCCAGGCTTCTGCCAACACTGCCTGTGTGATGAGCCCAGCTGGGCCTGGAGTTATGAGTTCTGCTATCTCAGCAAGCACAGCCGTCTTAGCTGGATCCTTGTAAATTGCTACCAGATTAAGTGCATTTCTTATCGCAAATAGCTTTGCCCTGCAACTTGAATAATTCTCCAAATCCGACAGTTTGCCAGATATGATGTACTCCCATTCATTCTGAAGGAAGCACTCTTTGTTATCAGCAGCATATAGGTAGTTCCCCATATGTCGTCTTACGAAATTCATCTCAGTAGCTGTTCGCCCTCCTGCGCTGATAAGTGACTCGAAGCTGCCCGCATTCTCAATCTTCTCTTTGATCTCAGCAGTATCTGGCTCGCTTTGTATACCCTGTGATGGCAGAGTATCTATCACTACCTGATTGCGAATTACTCTATCACTCTCACTAGCATTCTCGGCTCTTTCGATACGAGCACTTCCCTGAATAATTGATTCTCCAGTCTCATATGCGAAGCTCTTTGACAGAGCCTCTGCAAAATTATCAGTATCTGCTAATACGTAGTCTCCTAGATACGATGATGATCTCCCTATCTTAGCATCAAGCTTAGCCTGAAGTGAGTAATCGGCGTATGTATCGAGTTTCTCATTAACTTCTTTCTCGCTACCGAAATACGCCATAATGCCATAATCTTCGAGCAGATGCCTATCATATTCCGACAGAATTGCCCTAGCCCACAATCTGCTGAAGCACTCCGATTCACTCACCACTGCAAGTGATCGAGCTACAGATATTGCCCCAGCAATACAGGCGACGAAACTGCTCAGAATAAGTGCAAGCATAACTGTAGAAGAACCTTTAATGCTATTTCTCAAATAACTCCCCCAATCTAACTAGCGCATCTTCATTACACATGAACAGCTCCGCCCGTATTGTCTTGCTAAGATTAGAGCCCAGCATTCCACCTGCTAGAAGGTGTCTCTCCTCGCTCTCACTATATTCAGATATCGCAGATGAACTGTATTCATCCCACGCCTTCAGCGCTTGCTTATGAAGCCTCACCGATGAAGCAAGTATGTCGAGATAGAATACGAATAATCGAAGAAGAAGCATCGCTGTCAGGATAATAATCGGCATTACAATTGACGCTTCAACCATCTGACTGCCTTCTCGATTCCTTAGGATGGTTATAAGCTCTTTCATTAGAAATTGCTCGCATCGAGATTGCTGAATACAGCGTTAACAAAAGCCGTAATCTGCGTCTTGAAGATAATTCCGATGGCTACGGCGATGGCCACGAGAATGGCAACCTGAACCATCTCCATACCTCTCTTATTAGCAATAGCTCTTCTAAGTCTCTTAAGCTCTCTCATAATAATCCCCCTTATCTGGCTTCCCTACATTGTAAGAAAAGCCGGTGCAATAGTTACAACGATTAGTATTATCAGAAGCAGCCCCAACGGATAAGCCATCTTAGCATCGAGTGCTTTGCCCCTCTCTGCGGCTCTTGTTTTGCGGTTCTCCCACAGGAAACTGCTTTCTCTCTCTATGCTTTCTATAACATCACTTCCTCGCCTCTCATTCTCAGTGAGTATTGTCGCTATTCTCATCATCTCTTTGACATTATGGCGAGCAGCATACTCACTCAGAAGCTGTGCCGTACTGCTGCGGTGATCTCTATTTCTCTCTTCAATCTCTATCATTGACTTCTCAAAGAAACCTCTCTTGTCTTCGGGAATCATAGAATATGTATGACAGATTACTTCGAAGGCATCGCTCAGTATCATTCCCGCATTCACCATCAGAAGTAACTGATTGCTGAATCTCGGAAGTCCGCTGAGTATATCCGCCCTGAGTTCGGCCATTCTATCTTTAGGCTCAGATAATGAGCTCCAAACAATCACAAGCACAAGAATCAGATATAAGAATGGAATTAGCAAATAGTCATCTTTGCTCTTGTCAATTGCTTCCCAGCTTAGCCTGCTTCCGTCAGAAAGGCGATTTGGAAGAATTGTCTTGCGCGACTTAGATAACTCAATCTCGCTGATCAGATTGCTGATCTCTCGCTCGCGTAACGCAACTGCAAGCTCCTCCTCGCTTGCGCCGCCAGCTGACGCTTCATCCGACTGAACTTTTCGCCTGATATTAACTTCTCGCTCACTTCTCTCCCCATCAGCATCGACTATGAGCATGAGGTTATACTCATTATTTCCATTCTTCAGCCAGCGGATTGCGCGAATTCGTCCGTCCTCATCTCTCACGTATGCGTCAGCCTGCGTCATATCTCGTACAACAATAGCCAGCAGCACTATCGCAGCAAAAGCCGTTACCATATTCAGCCTCTGCATGGCCTTGCTGTCACTTAGAATCTTCTCAACCTTATATTTCAATCTGTGTAATCCTCTGAATTATTCCAAATATTCCAATATTACCTGCGATGACGCCTGTCATAATTAGTCTTCCAGCAAAGCAACTGTAGAGCGGATCTATATAATCAGGCGAGAAGAGATTGAGAAAAAGAATTATTAGAATCGGCATCGCTAGTATCAGAAGCCCCTCGCTCTCCTTTCGCCTTACAATTTCCCTCACCTCGTTATCGATAGTCATCTTGTCGATTATCACGCTGGCTGCCTTGTTGATAGCGGTTATGATACTGGCACCAGTCTTCTTGCATATCGCATATATCGCTGCAAAATCCAGAACATCCTCAATTCCGCTCATCACTCCGAGCTCGTTGAGAAGCTCCACATCGTTCTCGCCGCCAGTCTCGAGTCTCTCATATATAATCTCAAGTTGCCTTCCGAGAATGCAGCCCTCACCGTGTATCTCCATGATGCCTGGAATAGACTCACCGATAGCATCTTTCATCGAGCGCCCAGCACCAATAGCCGTCGACAGGACGAACAATTCATCCCTGAACTGCGCCATAAACTCTCTTCGTCGCCTCTGCTTCATTTCCTCAATCACATACGACTTAATACTTGGTGCGAAAGGAATAACGACAACCGCAAAGAATATATTTCTATAGAAAAGCATAGCTATTATTATCGAGGCACCTGCAAGTATCGCATAGAAGATGCATTCCTCGTACTTCGTCATCTCATATTGATTAAGATCCGTCATCAGTGCCCCCTTAACTCGAGTCTCGCCTTGTCTATAAGGCTGTTCCCCGTTGGTACTAGTTCTCCATGTACATCCGTAATGTAGAGGTAGTTAAGGATGTAGTCGCTACCGTCAAAACCAACCAGCTCCGCAACTTCAACAACTCCTCTTCTGCTCTTACTATCCCTTCGAAGATGAACGAAGATATCTATCGCATTAGCCAGCTGATTCTTAATCGAATACATAGGAATCTGCGCGTCCATAAGGTACATAGTTTCAAGTCTGTTAAGCATTCCCTTAATCGAATTACCGTGACCAGTCGACATACTTCCATCGTGACCCGTGTTCATAGCCTGAACCATATCCACGACTTCTCTACCTCTTACCTCTCCGACAACAATTCTGTCAGGCCTCATTCTGAGACTCGTCTTAATCAGCTGCTGCATACTTACCTCTCCCTTGCCTACAGAATTTGCACCTCTGCATTCCATATGAACACAATTCGGAATCTGTGCAAGCTTGAGCTCAGCAGAATCCTCAATGACAATTACTCGCTCTGAAGGATCAATTTCTCCAGCTAATGCATTGAGAAAAGTTGTCTTTCCAGACGAAGTACCTCCGCTTATGAAGACGTTGTAGCCACAACGCACGTATTTCTTGAGATCCTCGCAGCATTCTTCGCTAATGCTTCCGTACTCCACCAGTCTCTCAAGATTAATCTCTTCATCAGCAAACTTACGTATGGTGAGTATCGGTCCATTGATTGCAATAGTCTGAAGAACTCCATTGACTCTATATCCACTCGGAAGTCTCGCATCAACTATTGGATTTGCCTCATTAATCTCTCTGTGAACATCTGACGCAAGCATACGAATCGTCTCCTCAAGTTCGCTCTCCGAGAGAAAAGCATCATCAATTTTCTCGAGTTTCCTATCCCTCTCGACGTATATATTCCACGGCCCATTGACCATTATCTCGTTGACCGACGGATCTTCGAGAAGTTCTGATAGAATTCCGTATTTATCCACCACCCTACGGTAGATATTCATGATTACGTCATACACATCCGAGATGTTCACTTCAGAATTAGCGCAGTTTTCGAAGAAGATATCCTCGCAGAGTACCCTTATGTCATCTCTGCTTCTATTCACATTGTTCTCTGTCAACTGACGTCTGATTGACCTGCTGAGATTGTCTATCAGCTCTCCATATTTCCTTACTATCTCAATATTCGACATTATCTCGTCCATATCTTCTGGTCAGCTCGTCCATAATCTTCATCTCGCATTCCTGAATACCATCTCTGGGTCTGACGATAATCCCCTCAATATAATCCTCCAGGATCTGCAAGGTATCCTCTTCTTTGATACACAGCAAAATCGGCAGTTCGCAGTCCCTTATCAGAATGCGATTTGCAACATTCAGCTGAGTCGACGCATCAGCAACAACAATAGGGAATAGATTCAGAAGATTGTCCATAAACCACGCAAATTCTTCATTGCTGAAATCAGTAAAAAGATTAATCATCCCATCTGTGCGCATATAATTGATACCGTATTCATCCTCATAGAAGAATGCATCATAATCACACTTAGCATTTGTCCGCATACAGTAATACATTCTCAGGAACTCATCTCTCACAGAATTATTGCGGTAATTGTTGACGCTACACGTCGATATGAGAAGCACTTTGCCCCTAAGCAGATATGCAAGCTGTCGCGCCACAAAACGCGCCACATCAGGATATGCCTCGCTATCAACGGTCCCCGCAACCACGAATAATCGCCCCTTAGACGCGTGCAAAACTCCTCGTTGAGGAAAGACCTCAGACTCAATCAAAATAAGCTGAGAAAGGATATTTGAGACGCTATCATACTTGAAAACCCTATACTGCTCGTCCTCATTGTCTGTATTGATCATCGACTTCTGCGGCGTCAGATACACAACACGCTTCGCTATCGATTCATCTAATCCCTTTGTAGCGTCCTCCCTGTCCGTCAAGTACAACACATCCAAAACTCCCTCATCAGTTTCCAGCGACTCCACGCGCTCAGCAAAAACAGATGTGCCCGAGTTCATCAGCATCTCGGCAAATACCTGAAGATATTCCATATCATCAATCAGCAATTTAAGTTCCATCGCTTCTCTCCTCCTTGTACGAGATACTATAGCAGTCTTCACATTCCCCAGCAGTACCATCTTTTTCGGTAGGATTTTGTCGGATTTCATGCAAAAAAATACCATCCCCGCGTAAAACGCGGGGTTGTTGTTTATACGGGCATAGCCCTTACTCCTCGCGGTACGCGTGGAAACGCGTAAGCGGTCTGCCAGTCGCGTTTCCTTATCGCTTCTTTTTTGTATTTGACGCAAATTCAT
>JAQXQE010000014.1 GCA_029101005.1 Bacillota bacterium
CAAATCAAGTACTCCATCTGTTGCAAGGAATGCTTCCGGAATTGAAAGTCTCTTATTAGCAGAGTCATCAAGTGTTCTCTCAAACCACTGTGTTGCAGATGTTATTGCAGGGTTAAGAGCATCAACCATTACATATCTTGAGAGTGAAGCGATTCTTTCAGAGCGCATAGGATTTCTCTTGTACGCCATTGCCGATGAACCGATCTGGTTCTTCTCGAATGGCTCCTCGAGCTGTCTGTCATGCTGGAGAAGTCTGATATCGTTAGCCATTCTGTAGCAGCTCTGTGCAACTGATGAGAGTGCATTGAGGATTCTGCTGTCAAACTTACGTGGGTATGTCTGACCAGCTACGTCGAAGTACGTCTCGAATCCGAACTCATCGCAGATCATCTGGTTGAGCTCGAGAATCTTAGCTCTATCTCCCTCGAAAAGTTCCTTGAAGCTTGCCTCTGTTCCTGTTGTTCCTCTGCAGCCGAGAAGCTTGAATGAACCGAGTACGAACTCGATCTCCTCAAGGTCTGCCATGAAGTCCTGCATCCAGAGTGATGCTCTCTTACCAACTGTTACGAGCTGTGCTGGCTGATAGTGTGTATATCCGAGTGTTGGGAGTGCCTTGTACTCATCAGCGAAATCCGCGAGGTTCTTGATAACTGCCTTAACCTCATCTCTGATGTACTCAAGTGCATCTCTGTAAATGATCATGTCAGCGTTGTCTGTTACATAGCAGCTTGTTGCTCCGAGGTGGATGATTCCAGCTGCTGATGGTGCCTCAAGGCCGTAAGCATATACGTGCGCCATTACATCGTGACGGACTTCCTTCTCTCTTACTGCTGCAGCCTCCCAGTTGATGTCGCTTACATGTGCCTCAAGCTCTGCTACCTGCTCCTCTGTGATAGGGAGTCCGAGCTTGCTCTCAGCTCTTGCGAGTGCGATCCAGAGTCTACGCCATGTCTCAATTCTCTTCTGTGATGAGAAGAGCTCGAGCATATACTCAGAAGCGTATCTTGATGAAAGTGGTGATTCGTATTTGTTTCCCATTTGTGTCTCCTATCTCTTAATATATGCGTCACGCTCAGCTCCTACTGATACGTAGGTGATGTGACATCCAATTCTATCCTCTACAAATTCAACGTACTTACGTGCTGCCTCAGGAAGCTCTTCCCATGTTCTGATTCCTGAGATATCTGTCTTCCATCCCTCGAGATACTCGATTACTGGCTCTGCCTTCTCGAGTGCTGCTGGGAATGGGAAGTCGTCTGTCTGAACTCCGTCTACGATGTAGTGTGTGCATACTGGAATCTGATCCATATAGCTCAGAACGTCCATCTTAGTGAGTGCGATGTCTGTAGCTGCCTGCATCTCTACACCATACTTTGTTGCTACGATATCGAGTGGGCCTACACGACGAGGTCTTCCTGTCTTAGCGCCGTACTCTCCACCAGCCTCACGCAGTGCCTCAGCCTCTTCGCCGAACCACTCGCAAGTGAATGGGCCCTCGCCTACGCAAGTTGAATATGCCTTCGCTACGCCGACAATCTTGTCGATCTTAGCGCCTGCAACACCACTTCCAACAGCTGCAAACGCTGCTGTTGTGTTTGATGATGTTGTATATGGGTGAATTCCGAAATCGAGGTCACGCAGTGCTCCGAGCTGTGCCTCGAACAGAATTGACTTGCCTTCTTTATTTGCTTTTCTGAGGAATGCTCCTGAATCGCACACGTATGGCTTGATCTTCTCGCAACTCTCCTCAATCCACTTCTCGAGATCCTCCATTGTGTAAGGCTTTGCGCCATATACACCTGTCAGTGTGAGATTCTTCCACTCGAGCAGGTCTGCAAGGTGTGCTCTTAAGTGCTCAGGGTAGAAGAGCTCTCCTGCAAGAACTGTCTTCTTCTGATACTTGTCTGAATAGAATGGTGCGATACCCTGCTTTGTTGAGCCGTACTTCTTATCTGAAAGTCTAGCCTCTTCAAGTGCGTCGAGGTCTCTGTGCCATGGCAGAAGAAGTGATGCTCTGTCACTGATCATGAGCTTCTCTGGAGTTACTGGAACTCCATTAGCCTCAACCTGCTGAATCTCTGCCCAGAGGTTCTCAGGGTCAACAGCTACTCCGTTACCGAGTACGTTAACTACTCCCTCTCTGAAGATTCCTGATGGCAGAAGATGCAGTGCGAACTTGCCGAGGTCGTTAATTACTGTGTGTCCTGCGTTACCGCCACCCTGGAATCTGACTACGATGTCATAATCCTGAGTAAGCAGATCGACCATACGCCCCTTACCTTCATCTCCCCAGTTAATTCCTACAATTGCACAATTTCCCATACTGTGCTCCTTTCGTTCTATCTCGCTATAAGTCCCGTTTTCCCCATCAAATAACAAAAGCAATGTGTACGCTGACTTCTGTAGCGGCCACATTGCCTAGTGTACGCTAAATTTTACAATAAACAGACTTATACTGTCAAGAAAACTACATCTCTAAAGCCACTTGTATTCTGGTATTCTTGTCAGAAACAGTTCAGTGCTTTTGCACGAATATGTTGTATTGCACAGTTTATTTTGCATTTCTTGTTGACAATCACAATTTCAGAGTTATAATGACTACATCAACGAAAGGAGTCTTAACTGACAATGACAAAGGCATTCACTTATTACGCAGCATATTATTATTACTACTTCTTCAAGAACAATCGAAGAAGCATTTTGCTGTGTGGAAAGAATGCTGCCTGAGTTAAGCAGGCAAACAAAAGCTTGCTATAACACTATAGCCTATCCAAATCCCATGGCGAATGCTGTGGGATTATTCTTTTGCCGCCAGAACTAATTCTACAATCATGATCCACTTCCACTGGAGATGCACAAAGTCAAAATCGTATAGAAGCTCAACCTGCTGCCAGCCGAGCAACGTCTCGAGAAAATGCAGAAAGCCGGTTTTAACACTTTCTCTCTCCACAACAAGGACATCTTCCTCGACATGCTCACAGACTCAGGCGTTAACGCTATGAGTGACGATATGCTCGCTGAGATGATGAGATCTGACGATGCATACGCAGGAAGTGAGTCATTCTTCCGCATGCAGCGCAAGCTCGAGGCTTGCATCCTCAAGGAGACTCCTGCCGGCGGACTCGGAGCACACCTCAACGCAGCGTAGATTCTCGCACACGCTCCACAGCAAGAGCACCCAGCAGGCGCTCTCGTATTCGCACTCTGCCTCTGCGGCGGTATCCGCTTCGTTCATGAGCCAGCTTACTCTGCGTTTCTTCACTGGCAAACTTGAGCCTACTTCAGACTGGCCAGAGAAGCTCGCCACAGCATTCAAGGCTGACTTCGGCGACGAGCAGTAATCACGAACATTTGACAGCGGGCGCGTAACCGCGCCCACTCTACCAATACTAACCCCGGGCGACGACACAATACACACAAGCCGCAAACTAGTACTCCTTTGTCTCGTCGCCCTCCTATCTATAGGACAACTACCGGCTCCCGCCGGTAGTTTCCCTTTGCCATCTCTCGCAAGCTGCTGTATCACGATTTTGTGGTTAGATTGGCTGAACCCATTGATAATAAGAAATCTAGCCACGCCTCAAAAAAACTGTATCAGCAATTTCACACCATTTCTGCTGTAATTCTTTCAAAAACACCCCTTACACAATGCAATTCAGTCAATTTTGTTCAAATAATTCCTCAACTTCTCTTTCTCACACTCAAATTAACGTAACAATACCTGTGCTCATACCTCCAGTCCCGTAGCCGCCGTGGCTATATTCCTTATTATCAAGCACTACAGGGATTCTAGCCACAATTTCGCAAAACCAAAAATTCTCGTTGTGGTCAGATGCTTTAGTATCAACGCTTACAAGCAATCTAGCCACAATCCGCCGAACCACACCTCACAATCCGCTGAACCACACCTCACAATCCGCCCACCCGCACACAGCCAGCACCAATCAACCCAAACAAAGAGGCTCCGGCGGTTCGCAAACCGCCAAAGCTCCATTTCCAAATACTAATTCAAATTCAATACGAATCGCAAACTACGCGTTCAGTGCCATTGTGTAAATCTCAAGAATCTTCTCGTAGTCGAGGCCACCGAAGAGTGTTCTGCTCTTATTTCTTGAGCAGTCGAGAGCGAGCTTCTCGAGGTCGGCGTCCTTGACGCCGAGGTCGCGGAGGTTAGTTGGCATGCCGATTGATGCGTAGTACTCCTCCTGGAGATTGATTGCCTTCTCGATTGTCTGCTCAGGGTGCTCGAAATCGATGTCGAGGTTCCATACGTTGTGAGCGTACTGCAGCCATCTTGAGATATTGTCCTTGTATACGTAGCGTGCCCAGCTGCACCAGATTGCAGCAAGACCAGCACCGTGTGCAACCTCAGGGTACATTCCGCTTACCTCATGCTCGAACTGATGAACAGTGAGCTGGAACTCACGTCCGCACTGAGTGAGTCCGTTGTGAGCAAGTGAAGAAGCCCACATCATATTAGCTCTAGCCTCATAGTTCTCAGGATCAGAGAGGCAGTCCTTGCCGGCTTTCATAACACTCTTGATTACAGCCTCGGCAATTGAATCTGTGAGGTATGTGTCCGAACCAGGGCAGAAGTATCTCTCGATAGTGTGCATTGCGATATCAACAGCACCGCAAGCAGTCTGGTATGGGCTAACTGTATAAGTGAGCTCAGGATTCTCGATAGCGAAATCCATTCTGTTAGCTCTGCAGCCGTAGCCTCTCTTCTCGCCAGTCTCGGAATTAGTGATAACACACGAGTTTGACATCTCAGAACCAGCAGCGGCAAGAGTGAGGATGCAGCCCTTACGGAGAGTCTTCTCCGGTACAGCCTTGCCGAGTGAGAAATCCCATACATCAACATCCGGGTTAGCTACACCATTAGCGATTGCCTTTGAAGAGTCGAGAACCGAACCGCCACCAACAGCGAGAACGAAGTCTACACCCTCCTTCTGACAGAGAGCAATTCCTTCTCTTACGAGCTTGAGCTCAGGGTTTGCAACTACGCCTCCGAGCTCAACATAGCTAACAGATGCAGCATCGAGGCTCGTCTTAACGCGATCGAGAAGACCACTTGCCTTAGCTGACTTGCCACCGTAGTGAATCAGAACCTTCTTAGGCTCGTAAGCGGCAACAATCTCGCCTACCTTGCGCTCTTCATCCTTACCGAAATACACCCTAGTCGGTGTCTCATATACGAAATTATTCATCCCTTGTCTCCTTATCTATCTCTCAAGATGGTCGCTGTGAATCTTCGCAGAAGTCTCAGCCCCATATTCCCTAACATATCTCTCAATCACTTCAGGTGAATCCCAGAAATGCATCGGATACACATCGCAGACATTCACATTGTCGAGGAAAAAATCCATGCCCTTGTAATACGACTCCTCCTGCCTTGGGTCGAGCGGCAGCATCGCAATGTCGATTGAGCGACCAGCTAGCTTCGCAATCTCAGCCTTGTAGTCCTTCTCCATCTGGAGGTTCCATTCAGGATCCTCACCCGGCCAATCCCACCAGTTCAGATCACCCGCATGATATATCACACCATCAGCGCAAGACAGCAGGTAAGCCACACCCTCATCAGTAGACTTGTAAGTCTCAACAGTGTGCTCGTCGAACTCAAGCCGCTCGTCCGGTCCGACAACACACACATCATATGCACTGATGTCGAGCTTCTTTCTCTTAGCCTTCTTCGCTGTATCCTTACTGATGATGAATCTTACATTCGATACGTGCTCCGTCAGGGCGAAAACACTCGGATCATAGTGATCCTCGTGGAAGTGGCTCACGAACACGTAGACAGCCTTCGAGGAAGTGTATAGTTCTTCCGGCAGTTCTCCGCGTATGAAGTCGAATATGCAGAACGCATTCGAAGTCTCAATGCAGAAACCGCTGTGTCCAAGATATGTGACTTTCATCTACTTCGCTGGCACTACCTCAAGCCAGTATCCGTCTGGATCAGCAATGAAGTAGATTCCCATCTCAGGGTTCTCGAAGCATATGCAACCCATCTCCTCGTGGAGCTTGTGAGCAGCATCAATATCATCAGTCTCGAAAGCGAGGTGGAACTCACAATCTCCGAGATTGTAAGCGCCCTCCCACTCCTGAAGCCATGTCAGCTCGAGCTCGAAATCTGAATTCTCATTAGCCATATATACGATAATGAATGAGCCGTCCTCAGCCTCGATACGTCTTGACTCCTTGAGTCCAAGAGCCTTCTCATAGAAATCCATTGACTTGCCGAGGTCAGCAACATTGTAGTTCTCGTGGATCATCTTGAATTTCATATTAATCCGTCTCCTTATATCCAAATAGTTCTATGCGAGCGATGCAGCAGTCTCTCTGATAACAGCGATCGCCGCTTCGTCATTTGCAAGATCGTCAAGGCCGCTCTCGAAGAAGTCAAGAGCGAATCTGTACTCCAGATTGAGGTATTTCGCAATGCACTCGAACTGCTCCCTGATCAGTCTGTACTCAGGGTCACTAGTGTCAGCACCGCCAACAACGATAGTTCCGATAGCCTTGCCCTTCATATACACACCCTTACAGTAGCACTTGTCTACAACAGTCTTGAGCTGTGCAGTCATGCCCCACCAGTACACAGGTGTAACAAAAACAATCATATCCGCTGCAATGATTCTGTCCACGATTGCGTTGGAATCATCATCAGCGACACAGCCAGCAGTGCATCCGCAGGCACCACATCCGCGGCATGGGCTGATATTGAGTCCATCAGCATTGATGATGTCGAACTCGTGGCCCTTGGCAGCATCAACAAATGTATTAATCGCACAAAGCGAATTGCCCTTACGAGGGCTTCCATTGATAACAGTAATCTTCATAATATCCCTCCCTAATAATGTCTGTATTATATTTTATGTTACGCCAATATCGCATTCAAGTGCTATAATCAATTCGTTAAGGAGGTGCCCGATGGCCAAGATTATATATCTCAATCCAGCCGGCAATATCACTGCCGTAATACAAGGCGCAGATACAGACGAGAGGCTCGATCTTTCTCGTGAGATTCTTGCGTCTGGCAAAGCCGAGCAGGTTGGTTTCGAGGTCGAACCTTATGTAAAATCGTCCCTTGGACGACTCGAGATGGCTGGCGGAGAGTTCTGCGGCAATGCGACACGAGCTTACGCCTTCTACCTCGCAAGCAAATTCCAGCAGACTGGAGTCTGCGATGTCACAATCGAGATCAGCGGAGCGAACGAGCCAGTTCACGTCAATGTCGACCTGGATAAAGGCGAAGCCTATACAGATATGCCACTGCCACTCGGAACAAGTGAAGTAAGCACAGATGGCACAGCCTATCCAGTTGTAAGAATGGAAGGCATCGATCATATGATTGTTCAAGATATTGAGCTCGATGCAGATGAAGCAATTGACGCGATGATATCCGCACTCGAGCCTAGCGCCTGTGGCGTGCTGTACGTAACAGATACAGGAGATAGCTTCACTCTCAAGCCATATGTCTATGTTAACGGAGTTGAATCGAGAGTATGGGAATCCTCCTGCGGATCAGGAAGCGTAGCACTGGCTTGGGTGCTAGGTCAGAAGAACGAGCAGAATGAATTCAGCTTTGAACAGCCAGGCGGCACAATCAATGTGCGCATCGAAAGAGACGAAGGCAGAATCAGCCACTGCTACATGGGCGGTGCCGTATCAATAGACAAATAAGACAATCCCCGACCGAAGTCGGGGATTGTCTTTATCTCTTATTTGAACACGAGTGACTGCACTCTGTCGTTTCTGATTACGAAGTGGATGTCCTTGACACAGGTGTGGCCGAGAATGTCCAGCTTGCCAAGTGACGCGAGGCAGGCCTCTTCATATGTATACTCGTCTTTCTTCTCAATAGCCATTGATGAGATGCTCACTGGCTCAAGCTCTGCAAGCTCTGTTCCAACTAGTGCGAGCATTGTCTTAGGGCAAAGGGTGATTACAGCGCGTCTGTCCACAACTTCAACAAGTTTCTTGAGGAAGTCATATGTGAAGTCGTGAACCATGGTCTCAGACATCTTGGGTCCGAGAATATTGACTCCGCCAGTAGGATCCGCATAACTGATTACCTTAGCACCAGCCTCAATCATCTTGTCCGCATAGCGAAGAAGCTGCTCGGCAATGAAGTCGAAAATCTGCTGCATTACTTCAGGCTTCTTTCTCATCGCTTTGAATACGAATATCGGGTCAATCATCATATTCAGAATTGTGTGAGGCCCTGTCATCTCAACGAGAACATTCTCCCCAGCTTCGCTGAGCCTTCTGCAGGCTTCAACGTTCTGAGCCATTCGACCGCTCTCAAAGTTAATCTCCGGAAGTTCAAGCAGATCCTCGATTGTCTCTGTCATATATTCTGCTGCACGTGGACCGATTTTCTCGTTGCCGTAGTTGATATTCGCACCCATAGCATCAGCCTCGAGTGTGTGGTCAAATGGCATATGACAGAAGAGTCCGCCGTCATGCTCTCTTATCTCTTTGGAGATTGCAACGATGGAATCAGCATGGAGATAAGCATCTGGGAATACCAGATTGAGACGTTCTGTAGTCTCAGCACTTACGCCAACGCTGTTGCCGTACTTGCATTCGAAATCCTGAATAACAGCCATTGATTACCTCCTACTTCTGAACAGGGAAGGCAAGGCACTCCGCGAAAAGTCTCTCGTAATCCGGAGATGCTCCAAGTTCCATATAGTCCATGTGATGCGCAAGTTCTTCTATCTCGCGCTTAACATCCTTTGACATCAGTGCCATGTGAGCACCGGTCTTTGATGAATTACCGACATATACCAGCTTATCTCTTACCTCTTCAGGCAGAATACCTACACCGATAAGGCTGTCAGCTGGAAGATGCGCTCCGAACTGACCAGCTACCATAACCTTGTCAAGCTCCTCCATAGTCTTGCCGGCTTTCCTGATGAGTGCGTAGAATCCAGATAGGATAGCACCCTTAGCGAGCTGAACCTGACGAACATCACCCTGAGTGATAAGGAGTTTCTCAGGCTTCTCTGTCATTACGAAAGCACGTTTGCCAGCCTCATCAACTTCCATCATACCAAGACGATAATCTCCCTCAGGGAACTTGTCCAGCTTGAGGAAGGCGCCTCCAGCCTTGACGAAACCATTCTTAACCAGTTCCTTAACTACAGCGAGGATACCGCTTCCGCAGACACCAATCGGCTCCTGATCACCGATAACTTTGAGTTCTACACCATTCTCAGTAATCACTACATCCTCGATTGCTCCCTCTGCAGCTCTCATACCTGATGAGATGTTCATACCCTCGAGGGCAGGACCTGCTGCACATGAGCAAGAGAGGAGCCTTCCGTGATCAGAGAAGACAATCTCGCCGTTAGTTCCGATATCTATGAAAAGAACATTCTCGTCAGCCTTGTGAAGTTCACATACATAAGCTCCGGCAACGATGTCTGCTCCGATATATGAAGATACTGAAGGCAGGCAGTAGAGTCTTGCTCCATTTGCCACCTTGATTCCAATCTCAGCCGCCTCGATATCTCTAGCGCGAACGAAGATTGGCGCATATGGAGACTTGCCGATTGCCTTCGCATCAACACCGAGGAGCATATGCATCATTGTGCAGTTAGCACCTACAGATAACTGATATACGAAATCTCTGCTGATCTCCGCCTGCTCACATACGTCTGTCAGCATATCGTTGATTGAATCTACAATTGCTGTCTGAAGCTTTGCAATTCCATCCTCTGGATTCTCAAGCTCGTATGTGATTCTTGTGAGTACATCAAGACCAAAGTGCTTCTGTGCATTGATCATTGATGAGTGTACAAGTTCTTCGCCAGTAGTCATGTCTACGAGAGATGTTACTACTGTTGTTGTTCCGATATCGATTGCACAGCCGTATATGATATCCGAAGTATCACCGTGCTCAAGGCCCATAAGTGACTTGATGCCAGCCTCATCCTCATAGATTACTGCTGTATATGTTCCCTCCTTGAAGCAGGCTGTTGTAAGTACATCGAGAGGAATTCTCACCGCACCCATATCCGCAAGCTGCTCCTTGATCTGATCCTCCATTGGAGTCTGATCCTCGAGGGATGGCTTATGAATTGTAATTGCCTTCTTGATAATATCTGGGTTGAATTCGAACTCAGGCATATATCCTGAAGTGAGCACCTTATGCTTGCGCTCCTTCTGCATGAGTTCTACCACGAGGTCACCATCTGCTGCGACAAGACAGGATAGCCTAACACCAGAAGCGAGCTCCTCACTCTTGAGGAGTTTTAGCTCTGTCTCTGTGACATCGTTGATCTTCTCAGCATCAAGAATTCTGACTCTGCACTTACCGCAAACACCCTTACCATTACATGGATTGTCTACGAAAATCCCCTGTGCGAGTAGTACGTTCAGCAGATTGTCGCCGGCTTCATATTCATATACTTTGCCTGACGGCATTACTTTGATACTAGGCATTAGTCTTCTCCACGATTCCCTTCTTGATTGCTCTGATATTCTCAAGCGGTGATTTTGTTCCAAGTCCGCAGGCTGGTGAGATGATGCTTGATCCGTTCTCCCAGCAGTTCTGCGCAAGACTTGCTACCTTGTCTGGTGTGCCGAACTCGAGTGTCCATGTGCTGACATTGCCCATAAGCACTCTGTCCTTGAGGTTCTCCTTCGCGTCGCTCATTGCTACGCATGAGTCGAAGCTGAGAACGTTTGAATGCAGCATATCTGCCTGCTTATATACATTTTTCATCTGACCGCAGATGTGGATGATTGTTCCCATTGTCTTGTCAGATACTTCATCGATTACCTGATTGAGGTACTTAACCGCATACTCCTCGAAGTACTTAGGTCCGAGAATCTCTCCTGTGCCGCTTGGGTCTGAAATTGCGATTACATCAGCTCCAGCCTCTACCATTGCGAGCGCAAAGCGAATCAGGTCGTCTGTTACGAACTGCATGAACGCGTGAGCATCCTCACGGTTCTTTCTGAGCTCCTTATAGAAAATCGTTGGCTCCATAAGAGAGCTTGCTGTACTTACTGGTCCTGTCAGATTACCGATGATAGGCGCGTCGAGGTTCTTCTCCTTGAGGAGTCTTATAGCGTCGATAGTAACCTTAGCTCTTCCGCTATTCAGATCCATTGGGTGGAGCTTCTTCCAGTCTGCTACTGTGTCGATTGGATACTCTGTTACGTGTGGCTCATATACCTTAGTGCCCATTGTAACTGTAGCTCCCATTCCCTCAGCCTCAACTGTCATACAGAAAGGAACTCCTACGTTCTCGAAGCATCCCTGATCGTAATTAGCAGCCGCAAGATCAGCCATCATCTGAGCATCGAGGTGCGCCTCAGGCCAGCTCACGTTGCACGCATCCATGAGCTCCGTTGTAATCATGTTCATCATACCGCCAGGGCAGATGCATGCAGGTCTGTCGACCTCCTGATTGTGCATTATAGCATTAAGTCTTTCCTTATCCGAAAGATTCCTGTTCATAGTATAACCACCTTTATAAGAAATATAGTCGTACTCTATGCAATACCTGTCAGTGTCTTAGCGAGCTTAACAGCCTCAGATGCGTTCTCTGAGTATCCGTCAGCTCCAATCTCCTTAGCGAACTTAGGTGAGATAGGGCTTCCTCCTACCATAACCTTGATTCTGTCGTGAAGGCCCTTCTCGTCAAGCATCTTAACTACCTCTCTCATGCCCTCCATTGTTGTTGTCATAAGAGTTGACATACAGATGAGATCAGCATCTACTTCTACAGCCTTGTCGATAAAGTCGTTCAGAGGAACGTCTCTTCCGAGATCATACATCTCGAAGCCGGCAGTCTCCATCATGATGCGTACGAGGTTCTTACCAATATCGTGAGTGTCTCCCTCAACTACACCTATAACAGCTTTCTTCTTCTCTGCCTGGCTCTCGCTCTCAGGAATGTGTGGACGAAGGATATCGAGTCCTGTGTAGAGTGCATCTGAGCAGAGCAGAAGGTCTGTTACGAAGTACTCCTCCTCATCATAGAGGTCGCTCGCCTTGTTCATTCCAACAACGAGACCACCCATAATTCCGTCGTACGCCTCATATCCTGCCTCGAGGTACTCGTTAGCTACCTCAACGACATCATCTTCTTCCATCTCAAGTACTGCTTCAGCAAGCTTCGCAAGAAGCTCATCCTTAGTCTTTGCCATGACTTATATCTCCTTTATATATCAAACAATAGTATTAGTATCTGGTTAGTTGTATCTGTTATTAATATTAGTCTTCTGCGTTGAGAAGCTCAAGGTCCATAGGATAACGACCGAAGATTCTTGCAGCATCCATAAGAGCCTGCAGGTTCTCAGCAGGAGTATCCATTGGTGTCTGACATCCTGATGTCAGAGTGAATCCACAAGGTGAATCCCATGCTTTTCTGATGCACTCTCTTGAAGATCTGAGTACATCATATACTGTTCCGTATCTCAGAACCTCTACTGGAGGTACATTACCCTGAATTCCCATGTGAGGTCCGAGAATCTCCTTAGCATCTGTGAGATCCTCGATATTATCGAGTCCGAAGCAGCCGATACCTGTCTCATTGAGATATGGCCAGAGTTTCTTACTCTTACCGCAGATGTGGAGTCCTGCTCCGCCACCGTTCTTCTTGATGAACTCTACGTTTCTCTGGAAGTATGGGAGTGAGAACTCGCAGTACTGCTTCTCTCTGATGATTGATGTTGTGCTTACTGGATCAGCAAATCCGATTCCAATTCCAAGCTCGAGCATTCTAGCAATCAGCTTCTCATTGTTCTCTGTGATGAGATTCATGAGCTGATGAACCTTCTCTGGCTGCTTAACCATGCCGATGAGAAGTCTCTCTGTTCCAACGACCATAGCAGCAATTGTGAAAGGACCTGTAACAGTTCCACTTACTGGAACCTTATCTCCGAGACTTGCCTTAACCTTCTTGAGTCCATCAAGAATAATAGGCAGTCTTCCATCCTTATCGATATCAACAGGCTTCAGCTTATCCACCTCATCGAGGCTTGAGATTGCTGTTGTCTCAACCTGAGCAATGTTGTGATCGAAGTATCTGAGCTTAGTACCCATAGCCTCAGCCATACCTCTGAGTGTTGTTGATATACCTGCTCCATCTGAGTGGAATGTCTCATATATGTACTCCTCAAGCTCCAGCATACGGTCTGAAGAATGATAGTAATCCTTAACCGGTACACCAATCATAGGTGCCAGTGTCTCTCCAGTATCGATACAGCAAGAGATTCTGTCTACTTCCTTACCTTCGCTCAGAAGCTTTGATCTTTCGATTGCAGTAAGCTCATCTGGCTTAACCTGTAATCCATTCAGATATTTCTCTACAATACTACTCATTTTCTATGCTCCTTATCTACACGTTTAGCAGGTAACCGTTAGATTACCTGCTAAACTATAATACCTATTGTTAATTATTGAAGCGAAACTACTTTGCCTCGTTCTTTACGCAGTTGTTCTCGAAGTCCCACTCACCCTTGAGTGTCAGCTTCTCATAAGCTGGAACGAAGAATGAGAGGATAGCGAAGATTGCGAGAAGGAAGAGGTACCAGTTGCATGGGATGATGTCCATAGGTGATACTCTGCCCTCACAGAGAGCTGCAATCAGAAGGAACTGTGCACCGTAAGGAATGAGTCCCTGACCGATACATGTGAACATATCGAGGATTGAAGCTGTCTTTCTTGGGTCGATCTTGTACTCTTCAGCGATCTCCTTAGCCATTGGACCGTCAACGATGATAGCTACTGTGTTGTTAGCTGTTGCAACGTCTGTTACTGCAGCAAGTGCGCAGAGTCCAACCTGAGCTGACTTCTTGCCCTTGAATGTAGCACCGATCTTGTCGCAGAGCCAGTTGAGTCCACCGTAGTGCTTTGTCATCTCAGCGATACCACCAGCGAGCAATGAGAGGATGAATACCTCGATCATTCCCTGGAAGCCAGTCCAAATGTGACCAGCGAACTCAAGTCCTGAGAAGTCACCGTAGAAGATTCCGATGATTCCAGCTGAGAGGATACCGATAATCAGTACCTCGAATACGTTGATTCCGATGATAGCGAGTGCAAGTACGAGGATGTATGGGATAACCTTGATGATGTTGTATGATCCGATTCCCTCGATTGCTGTTACTGTCTCAGGTCTTCCGAAGATCATGAGAAGTACGCATGTTACGATTGCTGCTGGAAGAGCGATGAGGAAGTTAGTTCTGAACTTATCCTTGAGCTCTACACCCTGTGTTCTTGTTGCAGCGATTGTTGTATCTGAAATCATTGAGAGGTTATCTCCAAGCATAGCTCCTGAGAGACAAGCTGCCATTACTACTGGAAGGCTAAGACCAGCCTTATCTACTACGCCGAGTGCGATTGGAACGAGTGCTCCAACTGTACCCATTGATGTACCTGTTGCTGTAGCAAGGAATCCTGAGATCAGGAAGATACCTACAGTCAGAAGTGAAGCAGGTACGAATGAGATACAGAGGTTTACTGTTGAGTCAACTCCGCCCATTGCCTTAGCAACAGTTGAGAAAGCACCAGCGAGAAGGAAGATCATAAGCATGCACATTACATCTTCGTTTCCAGCACCCTTTGCGAAGATGCTGAAGTTCTCCATGATGCCAGCCTTGTTATAGATTGCGAATGCTGAGATAACAGCAATCATCATAGCTACTACTGATGGGAACTGATAGAACGCCATCTCTACACCCTTGCTCTGAAGAATGATTCCTGCTCCCATATAGATAACGATGAAAACAGCGAATGGAACAAGAGCTAACGGACTACTCTTTCTTTCGTTAATCATTGTCAAAATACTCCTTTGTTACATAATAAATGCAGGCTCCAAATCGCCTGCAAAACGCGAACGACGTTACTATAACAAAAGTTTAACAATGTCTTCAAATAGATAAAACTTATATTAAATAGCTGCGTACACAGTGGCAATCTATAGTATTAGTGATTTGATAAAGAATCAAAAATAATTTGTTGGAACTCATAAATTCCATTGAATTAGCAAAAACATTTTCCTATAGTTCAAACGGTTTTGACGCATTATGTACTTATTGTGAACACAAGAAAAGAGCCCTGCGGGCTCTTTCTGCCATTATTTATCGAATATAGAAAGTTGCTTCGTCTCCGCGGCTGTTTCTGGAATCTGATATGACGCAGTCTCAGGAACACCTTGAGCACCTATTCTGTAATCGATATTAGCCTTTCTCGCCTGTGATATCTGAAGGCGCCTTGGGATCTTATACAGTTTGCCATCTTTGATGAAGTGTGCGCCTGTCTGGTGGAATGAGAAAGGTACCCTCTTGTCTATACATTGCTTCCTTACATCGAGCACCCAATCATAATTGAGAGGTCTCGCTTCAAGGCCTGATTCTCCACTTACCGATACTTCTTCAATCGTTTCATCCAGATACCGTGTCAGGTCAATTGGACCAAGCATAGGCGCAACTATGATTGACTTGTGTTTGATAGGAAGGGACTTGAAGATTGGAAGCCTGTAATCAGCCATCTCCTGATTCTCAACTGTACATCCAACAAGCACATTCTCGTAATCATCTCCCCAATCAGCTGGCACACAGCTCTCAAATCGATCTATTCTCTTAGTAAAGAAGTAGAAAAGGCAGTCAGGCCTGCTCTTTATCATCTTCCAGCACTCCGCTCGCCATTCGTCAGCTTCAGCAAGAAGGAAATCAGACGAGAAACAGGTGAATACAATCGAGCCGGAAGGAATCTTATATGACTTGTCCCTCTTCCGTCTGACAGGAAGATTGAAATTCTGCGTCTTGCGGCAATCTCTTGCGCGCTCTGCATCCCCGCGCCTCTCATCGGAGCGGTACACATAGCAGTATTTGCAGCCAGGACTGATCTTCGTACAGCCGTGCCACGGATTCCAATCTTCGTAATTGTACTTCACCTGTTTATATTTCCCTATTACTCTACAGAGTTGTTATCAATCTTAGAGATACTTTGACTTGAGTTCAGCAAGCTTAGCGTCATATACCTCGCTCTGCTTATTGTAGATAACGAGCTGCTTAACCTGCTCCTTAGCCTCTTCATATGTCTGTGTCATTCCCTCATTAACCGCATCTACCTTGATGATGTGGTATCCGAACTGTGTCTGTACAGGTCCGAGGAGGTCTCCAGCCTTAGCTGCGAATACAGCCTCGTCGAACTCCTTAACCATCTGACCCTTCTGGAACTGCCCGAGTGAACCGCCCTGAGCCTTTGATGGGCATGATGAGTTAGCCTCAGCAGCAGCTGCGAACTCTACCTCTCCAGCCTCAATCTGAGCCTTGACCTCAGCAGCCTTAGCCTCATCATCAACGAGGATGTGTGATGCTACTGCTGTAGCTGGTACTGTGAAGTCTGACTTGTGCTCCTCGTAGAAAGCCTCAGCCTCTGCGTCATCAGCAGTGATGTCCTTAAGAAGCTCTGACATAGCGAGCTGGCTGATATAGTCTCTTCTTGATGCAGCAAGAGCCTCCTGAATCTCCTCTCTCTCCTCAAGGCCCATCTCCTCGCCGTATGCAGCGAAGAGTGCGATCTCCTCGAGTCTAGTCTCGATTCCCTTTCTGAACTGCTCATTTGTCTCAGCATATGCCTGCTGATCCTGTGGCAGTCTTGACATGAACTGCTTGAGCTGCTTCTCGCCGATTTCGAAATTTCCGATCTTCTTTGTTTCCATAATTGTAATAATTCTCCTTATATACTACTCCGGCAAGTGCCGGTTAATTAACTACGCCAAATAGAATAAGAATACTGAATTGCAAAGCATAAAGAATATATAACATAACAGCGTCCAGAATACAAAGCGCTTCTGCTTGAAGAGAGCAATAAACTCTCTAATAAGTGCCGTTGGCCAATAGTAGAATGCTACACCTCCGCCAATGCCGACGCAATTCATCCCAAGCTTCTTCGCATAGCACAGGCATCTGTATATGTGATAGTTGTTCGATACGAGTGCAATCTTGTTCCCCGCTCCGCGAGCTTCGATAAGTTCCTTAGAGTAGAGAAGATTCTCCCAGGTTGTCGTTGAACGATCCTCGAGCATAATATCCTCTTCAGGAATATTATGCTCTAGCAGATAGTTTGTAATCGCCTGTGCCTCGGACAACTTCTCATCACTACCCTGACCGCCACTTGCAATGATGTGTGGCTTAATCTTACAACGATTATAGATATCTATCGCCTTGTCTATACGGTTCTGCAGAAGCTTAGTCACTCTGTAACCCTCTGCAAGTCCGCAGCCGTGAATGATAACATAGTCGAAATCATATCTGTGCGGTATCTGATTGATGAATACAGAGTACAGCATGAAGCTTAGAAGCATCAAACTGAAGAAGAGCACCGTCATCGACAGCGGGAAGAGATACACATCGATATCCTTGAAGTACTTCGCATCAAAGGCACCCAGCAGACTGAATACACCCGCAAATTCTCCAAGTCCAATGACAACGCCCATCAGAAGTGACAGCAGATGAGCCAAGCACAGCGACTCCTTCGTAATCATGATTATTCCATTTGCTATGAAAGCGAACGGAACAATCATAATGAACAGGAACCATCCGATTGTTATGATAAGCATAATAATTCCGCTTCTGCTTCCGAATAGTGCCGCAACGAAAGGTAGTGTGACACAAATGGTAATCATCAGCATCACAGCATTTCTGAATCGCTGTGGTTTTCGGATTGTCATCAGAAAGAGCACTGCCCAGCATAGTAACGTCAACAGCGCCAATGTAATATTCATATTAACCTCTTATTCCGCCATTATGCTCTCACCGAGTGCCATAACAGACTTATCAAGAACAGTGAAAACTATCTCGATCTCGTAGTCAGACTCTTCCGCTATGAAGTCACGACATGCCTTAATCGCTACTCTCCACGCCTCATCCTTCGGATATCCAAAGATGCCAGCCGATATCAACGGAAATGCGATGCTGTGAAGTCCGTTCTCCTTGGCTACTTCAAGGGAGCTTCTATAAGCGCTGTAAAGAAGTTCTGCCTCGTTATCCTTGCCACCATTCCATACAGGTCCAACAGCATGAATAATGTGCTCAGCTGGAAGAGCGAAACCTGGTGTGATTACAGCCTTACCAGTATCGCAGTGTCCGATTGCCATGCAGGCAATCACAAGCTCACCCGCACCTGCTGCGCGGAAGATCGCTCCACAAACACCACCGCCCTGTCTTAAACCATCATTAGCGGCGTTAACAATAGCGTCAACTCGCATATCAACTATGCTTTCGTGTCTTATCTCAATAATGCTCATATCTCCCCCTATCTTCTTGCCATGAGCATAAATATTGCCTCTGCCGTCTGATGCATCTGCTCTACAGTTGAGATCTTTGCTTTGCCATCTCCATCCTGCTCCCCATAGCTTCCGAAGCCGGCGTGATTGCCGCCTTCTATCACAAGCTCTGTGAAGCCATCTCCGAGATTGTCCTTGTGCTCCTCGTACTTAGACATATCGAGAACCTTGTCCTCTGAGCCATATATCGAAAGAACACTGAGCGGAAGACCTGACAAATCCTTTGTCGAATATGATGCCATCAGAACCAATCCGTCGAATTGATCACTGTGGTCGTATGCATAGCTTGCTGCGACAACTCCGCCGAGTGAATGACCTCCGATGAACCATCTGTACACTTCTGGAAATGCTTCGATAACTCCATCCGCCGCCTTCGAATCAAGAATAGCGAGATTGTCATGCACTTCGAGAAGCACGCAGAAGATGCCCCTTGATGCACATTCTCTCATCAGCGGGTCATAGGCATCACTCTCAACCTTGCCACCAGGGTAGAAAATGAATCCCGCAATCGGATTCTCCGGGCTGTACACAGTGATATCATCCCTGCCCTCTACCGCATCGTATATCACTTCATAATCGACAGCACCTTCATCCTGGTGTTGCTTCATATTAACTGCTTTGTAAGGATTGCTCACGTAGAACTCAAATGCACCAACTACCAGAACAAACGCTGCGATAATGAAGATTATTATCTTCTTTCTTCTATTCATTATTTCTTCTGACTCTCAGATTAATCGAGCTCACCTCTGAGATTAACCTCCATTAGTCTGCGAATCTCCTCAGCGTCATAACCCTTGCTGAAGAGGTAGTATAGCTTAGCTACAGCGGCCTCTGTAGTCATCTCGTTGCCGCTAACAGCACCCACGGCCTTGAGAGCACTGCTCGTCTGATAAGCTCCGAGCAGGACTTTTCCCAGAGGACACTGTGTACAAACTGTAATGATAGTACCGTGCTTAAACGCCTTCTCGATGATAGGAAGCAGCGCTGAAGCTGTGCTTGGGATATTGCCCGCACCGAAAGTCTCGATAACGATACCCTTGAGGCTCTCAGTCATGATTGACTCGAAGAGTCCGAACTGAATACCAGGGAAAACCTTGATTACTCCAATCGGCACGTTCTCCAGCTTCTGCAGTCTGAACGGCTCAGTCGGAGCTTTTCTCATAATCGACTCGTTGTATTCAATGTGAATTCCCGCATTCGCAAGTGGTGGGTAGTTAGGTGATCTGAAAGCAATCAGGTCACTTGATGAGTACTTGATAGTACGGTTACCGCGCATGAGCATATCTGCGAAGTAGATGCACACCTCACGTACATTCTCATTTGCGGCAATCATCATAGAAGCAATCAGATTGTCCTTACCATCACTTCTGAGCTCGCCGAGCGGAATCTGTGCACCAGTGATTACGACAGGCTTAGCGAGGTTCTCAAGCATGAATGAGAGAGCTGACGCGGTGTAAGCCATAGTATCTGTTCCGTGCAGGATAACGAAGCCATCGTACTTATCGTAATGCTCTTCGATTACCATTCCAATTCTGTTCCACTCATCAACAGTCATATTAGACGAGTCGAGCAGTGGTTCGATATTATACATATCCCAGTCAGGCATATCTGAGATCTGAAGCTCAGGCATCTGTGTCAGCGACTTGTACAGAGCCTGCAGATCTGGTGCAAGACCCGCGTCTGTGCGAGTCATACAGATAGTGCCTCCTGTATTGATGATTAGAACTTTCCTTCTGTTCGCATGATTATTCATTCTCTAAACTCCCTGATTGTGTATTTTGATTCGTGCTATCTCTGCATCAGCTTGACGATAGCCTTCTTGATTCCATTATATGGATGCTCTCTGAGAGGCAGGTTGAACTTAGTCGAACCGATCATCACAGTCTGTGGATGAGTGAACTCTCTGAATCCCCACTCGCCGTGATATGCTCCCATTCCAGAGTGTCCAGTGCCATTGAATGGTACGCCCTTAACCATAAGCTGCAGGCACACCTCGTTGATGCATCCGCCACCAAACTGCTGCGTCGACATTACTCTCTTCGCCCATGCGATATCCTTGGTAAAAAGATACATCGCTAAGCCGTGCTCTCTCTCTGCGATGATATCGAGCAGTCTGGCGATCTCCTCATCCTTATACGGAACGATTGACAGAATCGGACAGAAGAGCTCATTCATTACTATATCCTCGTCGATATTCACCGGATAGATAATTGTAGGTGAGTACTTCTGAGCCTCCTCATCGCCGTATCCACCGTAGCAAACTCTGTCTCTATATTTCTCTGCCCAGTCAGCACACTTCTTATACGCCGCTGGAGTAATGAGCTTAGCATACTCAGGGTTAGCAGGTGCATTAGCACCAATCTGAGTGATGATTGCGGCCTTCAGTTCTGTGATGAAATCCTCTGCTACCTCCTCTGCAACTGCAACCTGATTGATATTGATGCAGACCTGACCGCTGTTGCACATCTTGAAGAAGGCAATCTTTCTAGCTGCATCCTTGAGGTCAGCATCCTTTCTGATTACACACCAGTTACCATTCTCTCCACCGAGTTCAAGTGCTACAGGTGTGAGATTCTCAGCAGCCTTGCGAAGAACATGCTTACCGATATTAGGTGAGCCTGTATAGAAGATCTTATCAAAACGCTCCTCAAGACAGTAGTCAGCAACATCGTGTCCGCCGCCTACTACAGCTACATACTCCTCAGGGAATACTTCAGCGCAGATCTTGCGGAGTACCTCTGTGCACTCCGGAGTCTTCGAACTTGCCTTGATTACAGCTGTGTTACCGCCGGCAATGCTCGCAGCAAGTACGCCGAGAGACAGCAGGAACGGGAAGTTGAAAGGACTCACGATGAGAGTCACGCCGTAAGGCATTTTATATACCTTAGTCACAACACTAGGGAAGCAGAGCAGACCGCTGAAGTGATTCTCTGGTCTAGCCCACTTTCTGAGGCCGTGAATTGTCTCGTTAATCTCTAGGATGACACTTCCGATATCGCAGAAATACGCCTCTATGTCACTTCTTCCAAGCTCGTGCGCCAGTGCAGCCTCAATCTCCTCCTGATGAAGTTCGATTGATACGCGGAGTCTCTTAAGTTGCTGGATTCTATAATCCACATCAAGCGACTCTCCGCTTCTGAAGAATGTGCGCTGTCTGCTGACAAGCTCGCCGATTGATTCTCTTGTCCATTCCATAATTGCCGTACCTCTCTATATTAATATGAACAGCAGGCCCAAGAAGATAAGCATCTGCGAGATGCCATTCGTGAGCTGCTCAATCCAGTTTGCCTTGAGATCGCTACTGTCCAGATTGAATGCAAAATACATCATAAGTGCCATTCCTGCTACACCACCTGCAAAGCAGAGCACTGAAGGGAATGACAGCACCCCAGCAAGAATTGCTTCAAGTCTGATGCTGTGTCTGTTGGTTATTAGTGAGACTATCATAAGAAGGAATCCGAGCGGCATCACATAGCGCATCTGAAGGAACATCCACCGAAACCAAACCCAGAGTGAAATTCTCAGGCACTATATCTTTGTTCATCTTATTCTTAGACATATCCTACTTCCTGATGCAGATTGTATTGGCGAGAATCACCATTACAATAGCAATCACAACTATTGCCCCAGCGAAGATATATGCGAAGTATGCCGGCAGTATCGCCTGCATTAATGCCATAGTAAGAAGAATAACTGTGTTGATTGCCATTCCTGTACCCATTACTCTACAGAGCAGTTTCTCATCAACACGACGCTTCTTCTCCTCGCTGGCAGTATTATATCCTGCGATTAGCCACGCACCACGGCCTGACAGAAGTACTGCGCTGATTACTGCAAAGATTACTACTACAATCCATACTGTCCATGCTGGACCATGGCTTATATCCTGAATTGTCTGCATATTCCACCTCCTATATTAGAAACAGAGGCGCATCTGATACCACACCACATTGCCGTGAACAGATTCTGACACCCCTTCGTTCACGAATCCGAACTTAGCATAATAGTGGATAAGGGCATCCTTACATGTGAGAACCAGGCCTCTTCTTCCCTGTGCTCTCGCATCTGCAATTGCGCTCTCGAGAAGTTCTCCCGCATAACCCCTTCTTCGATACTCTGGAATCGTGTTGACTCCGAATATCATCTGCCACGCACCGTCCTCGTTGTGCATCTCAGCCTTCTCATACATCTCATCTGTCAGATAAGATTCGTCAGTTACGAAGCCATCGACGAAGGATATTAGCTTATCTCCATCAAACATCAGCCAGAAATGATCCGCGTAATGCTCCAGTCTCGACTGAATCTCTTCTCTGCTCGCAGCCTCTACCGCAGGGAAGCATTCTGCCTCAACACTCGCGAGAGCATCCAGATCATCAATAGTCGCTGTCCTAATAAACATAATCTCTACTCCTTAATCTTCTGCATAACAAAAACAGAAGGGTCTTCCCTTTCTGTTATAATATCACGAAATATGCAATTCTACGTAATTCTTAGGTGAATTTCTACCAGTTCATCGCAGTGAGCCAGCTTCCAACTCGCTCTTCGCGCTCCTTAAGGCTTGCAATCTCATCTCCGAGCGACAGTTCACCCTGAATCTGTCCATCAACGAGATACAGAATTCTTCCACAACGGCTCGCCATTCTGCTGTCATGTGTCACCATCAGCAGTCTCCTGTCGAAGCGATCCGCTAGGACGCCAGCAGGAACACTCAGCACGAGTGTCGGAAGGAATCCCAGAAGTGTTACGAGTGCCATATTGGCCGCACTTCCTGTTCGTTGCTAATTTGATATCTGGTTCTTTGTCGATTCGACCGACTGTCTGTCGGTATGTTAGTAAAAATATAGTAACTACCCAAATCTGAATAGTTACTATTATTCTATTAATCTCTGTAGAACATAGGGATCATCGCCTCAAGCAGGCTTCCCTTCTCCATCTGAAGAAGCAGCTCCGCATTGTCAATAAACGCGAGAACGAGCTTCTTCTTCTCTTCTTCGCTCAGCTGATCCGCATGCTCATCGAATACTGTATTCGAGTAGAGGAGCAACATGTGAATTGTCGCTTCCGGATAATCTGTATGCATTATGTTCTGCGCCATTCCATCCTTGATGATCTTCACAAAGTACGGAATCAGTCCACCCAGAAGTCGCTCCTGCATCTTCGCGTGCATGAGTGCGTTCTGCGGCTTGTGTACCTGCTCGAGAATCATGTCTCCAGTCTGGGTATCTACGTTTGCAGCCAGAACAATCTGAGTCAATCTCTCAAGCACCGCCTTAGACTCATCGTATGCGATTATCTTGGCCTTCCTGATTATCTCATCGAGAATTCTGTCAATCATCGCATCGAGAATATCCTCTTTGCTTCGGAAGTGATAATAGAGTGTTCCTCTCGCAATTCCGATCTCGGCAAGAATATCATTCGTGCTCGTATTGTCAAAGCCGTTTGTACAGAAAAGTCTCTCTGCCACATCCAGTATTTCTTTCCTTCTCTCGGCTGCGTCTTTAACAACTCTCATATGCTTCTCCCTGTAACCGACAACCTGTCTATAGACAAAATATCATAGATCAAGCTCTTTGTAAAGGGATTCTAAATATCCTTATTCTCCATAATCTTCACACTGATTGGATATGATATAGCAAGCGCTGCAATTCCGATTACAAATGCGAGTGTTACTATGCCGAATGCGCTGAGTCCAGCAAGCGCTGCCCCTGCACTTGCCATTCCTGGGATGAATTTGATTCCGAAATACCCTATCGCGAACATACCACCCATTACCGCAATCATGGCCACGCGGCTTCTCTCAGCCCCATATTTTAGCTGGAGCGGAAGCATAATAGATACGACAAAGAATACAAGTATCGGAATGTATACAAGTACGGCAACGAAATCCATCATTAGTACAGTTCCCCCAGTGACGAGTCTGCTGATTACGAAGAGTGCAAAAGCGATGACCCACGCCACACACCCACCTGCAATGCAGATGACGAACTTGCTCTTCACGTAATCACGACGTGTGACTGGCAGTGTCATCAGGAAAGGGTAACCGTTGTCGAACTCATCGTAGCTGATAGTACCTACTGTCACGATAGCGCCGATCATTGTGAGGTAAGCCATCACGAAGTATCCGCCCGTCGAGAAAGCGAGCATGAATCCGATTGCTACCATAAGTATAATGCTTCTCATTCTGCCCTTGAGCAGACAAATATCTTTCTGAATAAGTCCTTTCATCTTATCTGCCTCCTTCTGTCATCATCAGAATCAGATCGTCGATGCCGCAGTGCTCAATCACTGCGTCCGGGTAGTTCTCAACATAGAACTGCCTCTGATTCGTAAGGCATCTGTATCCGAACTTCTCCTTGTGACTTGCGAGCAGATACTCCTTGTCGAATCTCTCGTAGGTTGCCTCATCGAGCTTAAGAATCGCATAGTCGGAGAGAATAACATCTGTGTCCTCGTGCAGAATAATCTGTCCGTTGTCAATGAGATAGATATCATCGCAGATTGACTCAAGATCTCCCGCGATGTGTGATGTGATAAGCATCGACGCATCTTCGCTATCTGTCATATAATCTCTGATAATATCGAGAATCTCATTACGAGCCACAATATCCATTCCCGCTGTAGGCTCATCCATAATCAGGAGCTCTGCATCGTGGCACATCGCTACCAGTACACGAAGCTTAGCCTTCATTCCAGTTGAGTATTTCTGTATGAGCTTGCCATCTGGCAGTCCGCGGCGTTTGCATTCTGCGAGGAAGCGGTCCTTGTTAAAAGCAGAGTATGTCTTGTCGAGTATGCACGCTATATCGCTCAGCTTAAGGTATCCGCTGAAGCCTGAGTCAGACAGCGCAACGCCCATTCTCATCTTATCTTCAGGACGAAGTTCTGACGCCTCTCTGCCGAGAACCTCTACACTTCCACCATCTGGCTTGATAATTCCAAGAATCGACTTGATCATTGTGCTCTTGCCCGCACCATTTCTACCGACAAGACCTGTTACTCTTCCAGTTGGAACATCAAGGCTCGCCTTGAGTTCGAAGCCAGGATATATCTTTCTGACATTATCAATATGAATCATCTCTTATTTACCTACCTTCCTTGTATTCATCAAGGAGCAGTTCTATTATCTCTCGAATTTCTTCAATCGGCATCTCCACTGCAGCCGCCTTCTCCATAGCTGTTTCGAAGGCCTCTTCAACAGTTCTTCTTCTGGCTTCTTCCGCCATCGCTGTGTCCGCTGCTGCAACATAACTGCCCTTGCCGTGAACAGTGACGATGAATCCCTCTTCATCTAGCTTGTCATATGCCTTCTTGACTGTAAGCGCCGATATCTTGAGCTCTCCTGACAGCGCTCTTACAGACGGAAGTGCATCGCCCTCATTAAGTTCACCTTCGATTATCTGAGTCTTAATCTGGTCCATTAACTGCTCGTATATAGGAACCATGGATGTGTTGTTAAGTATAATATGCATATTCCAACCTCCGTTAAGCACAATATATAACAGCGTATAACAGCTGTCAACTGTTATACGCTGTTTATTCAGACTTTTTTTGAAATTGTTCTGTTTCTCTTACTCTTCTGTATGCTCTTTGTCATGATGATAATTGAGCTGAAGCATATGCACGGGCATGATTTTTCCATCATTCCTTCTTGGAAAATTGTGATTTTATCACGGAGAGCGCCTCCGAAACAGGTTATAATATAAACACAAAACACAAGGTTCTGCTGACAAAGCGGTTGCATTGATATTATGGTGAAACTAGGCTACACCAATATCATTGAGATCGGTGGAATTAATAGTTGGCCCGGTGAAACATTCACCGGTGATAAGTGATAAAATCACAGAACAAGGAACGACTACTGGATATAATAAAGCCATAAAAAAGAAAACAGGAGGACTTAAATATGTCTGCTATCAGTGTTAATAAAAACAATTTCAATCGAGAGGTTTTGAACTCGGACAAGCCCGTCCTGATGGATTTCTGGGCTCCCTGGTGTGGTCCTTGCCGCATGGTAGTTCCTCTGGTAGAGGAGATTGCCAAGGAGCGCTCCGATATCAAGGTTGTTAAAATTAATGTGGATGA
>JAQXQE010000015.1 GCA_029101005.1 Bacillota bacterium
CTTGATCCATGAGATACCTCCAGAGTTTTTTAGACAGTTCGAAAAAGTCAAAAAAGTCTAAACCAAATTAGTCTGATTCTCTCTAGATTATCTCATTGGAGATCCCGGTGTTAAAGGCACCGTGTTATTAAGCGGTTACGATGCATCGCTAGCAATGTCGAACATCTCATCATTATACTTGGCTGGGAAACGCGTCAGCGCCATGGCACAATATTGGAAATTAGAAGAAAACCAGCAACATATTAAGACAGATAATTATTAGCACTCTTATATGGTGAGTGCTAAAAAATGCTTTACTTTTTGAAAACGTAGTACTATTATTCAATTGTAAGACAAGGATAAACAAAGAGAAAAAGAAACATTCTTAAGATATAGTGGAGGGTGAGGAATGAATATAGAGAAATACACACAGAATACGCAGAGGGTTATTATCGATGCGCAGAACATTGCCATTGCTGAGGGTCAGCAGATGGTTGAGACAGAGCATGTTCATCTTGCTCTTATGAAACAGAAGGACGGACTTATTCCTAAGCTTCTAAATAATATGAATATTGATGCTGCGGCTGTTGAGGCAGCTGTTCAGCAGGAGATTGACAGACTGCCTAAGTTCAGCGGCGGAAGCGATGGTTTATATGCTTCAAGGAACTTCAATAAGCTCTTTATGGATGCTGAGAAGTATGCTGAGCAGTTCAAGGACGAATATGTATCTGTAGAGCATATATATTTGGCATTGCTTGATGAGAAGGGAAGTAAGAACTCGGCGATTTTCGATAGATTTGGAATCAACAAGAACAACTTCCTTGATGCGCTGTCAAAGGTTAGAGGCAATCAGAGAATCACAAGCCAGAATCCTGAGGATAATTATGAAGCACTCGAGAAATACGGAAGAGATCTCGTAGAGATGGCTAGAGCTGGTAAGCTCGATCCAGTAATTGGAAGAGACGCTGAGATTAGACATGCTATTCAGATTCTTTCAAGAAGAACTAAGAACAATCCGGTTCTCATCGGAGAGCCTGGCGTTGGTAAGACAGCAGTTGTAGAGGGTCTAGCGCAGAGAATTCTCAGCGGTGATGTTCCTGAGGGACTTAAGGACAAGACAATCTTCGCTCTCGATATGGGTGCTCTGATTGCAGGTGCCAAGTTCAGAGGAGAATTCGAGGAGCGACTCAAGGCAGTTCTCAACGAAGTGGAGAAGTCCGACGGAAGAATCATACTTTTTATCGATGAGATACATAACATCGTAGGTGCTGGAAGAACTGAAGGATCGATGGATGCCGGCAACCTGCTCAAGCCAAAGCTCGCAAGAGGAGAGCTTCACTGCATCGGAGCAACAACACTCGATGAGTACCGAAAGTACATCGAGAAGGATGCGGCTCTTGAGAGAAGATTCCAGAAGATTACTGTCGACCAGCCAAGCGTGGAGGATACTATCTCAATTCTCAGAGGTATCAAGGAGAAGTTCGAGATTCACCACGGTGTAAGAATTACAGACAACGCGCTGATTGCCTGCGCCACACTTTCTGACAGATATATCAGTGACAGATATCTTCCTGATAAGGCAATCGATCTGATGGATGAGGCAGCTGCTAGAATCAGAACTGAGATTGACAGTATGCCGGCTGAGCTCGATGAGATCTCGAGAAAAATCATGCAGCTTGAGATTCAGAAGCAAGCGCTTAAGAAAGAGACTGATAAGGCTTCTGAAGCTAGACTTGCAGCACTTGAGGAAGAACTCGCTGAACTCAAGGAAACTAATGCAGGACTTATGGCTCAGTGGGATAATGAGAAGAATGTCCTCCAGCAGGTCAAGCTTACTAAGCAGCAGATTGAGAATGTCAGAAGAGAGATTGAGGATGCTGAGAGAAACTATGATCTCGAGAAGCTCGCTGCCCTTAAATACGGAACCCTGCCAGAGCTTGAGAAGAAGCTCGAAGCTGAGATGCAAGTAGCGAATGCAAAGGAAGAGGAGAGGCTTCTCAAGGAAGAGGTTACAGAGGATGAGATTGCTGAGGTAATCTCTTCATGGACTGGAATTCCGCTGAACAAACTTCTCGAGACCGAAAGAGATAAGTTGATAAGACTTCCAGAAATCCTTCATAAGAGAGTAGTAGGACAGGATGCTGGTGTGACTGCAATCTCGGAGGCGATTCTAAGAGCTAGAGCAGGACTTAAGGACGAGAACAGACCAATTGGATCATTTATCTTCCTCGGTCCTACCGGAGTTGGTAAAACCGAGCTCGCCAAGGCTCTCTCGGAGGCTCTCTTCGATACAGAACGTAATATGATAAGAATCGATATGTCTGAGTATATGGAGAAGCATTCTGTGTCCAGACTCGTTGGAGCGCCTCCAGGATATGTAGGATATGATGAGGGCGGACAGCTGACAGAGGCTGTAAGAAGAAAACCATATAGCGTAATCCTGTTCGACGAGATTGAGAAGGCTCATCCAGATGTATTCAATATTCTGCTCCAGCTTCTCGATGATGGCAGACTCACAGACAACCAGGGCCGTACAGTTGACTTCAAGAATACAGTAGTCATTATGACATCGAATATCGGAAGTGCTGATCTCATCGACAATATGAACGATGACGGAAGCATTGATGAGGAAGTAGAGAATGCTGTAACAGATAAGCTCAAGGCTTACTTCAGACCAGAGTTTCTGAATAGAATTGATGATATCATCCTCTTCAATCCGCTTACTAAGGTTCAGGTTATGGATATCATAAGACTCTCACTCAAGGGTCTGCAGAATAGACTGGCTGACCGTGACATCACTCTTGAGATGACAGATGCAGCAGTTGCTTACATCGCTGATGAGGCATACGATCCTCACTATGGTGCAAGACCAATCAAGAGATATCTCCAGAAGAACATCGAGACATCAATCGCTTCGATGATCATAAGAGGAGACATAATGGATGGACAGAAGATAGTCTGTGACGTAGAAGATGGCTCACTTGTCTATAATGCGTTATAAGTAAACAAATATTGGCGAAGATAAAACCCCGAAGGAATAGTCCTTCGGGGTTGCTGTTTCTAGAAGTATTTCGACATTCTGCGGAGCTTTGACTGTGTCATGTGCTTCTCCATTGCAATTCTTCCAGCTGCTACATTGCGAGCATCGATTGCATCGAAGATTGCCTTGTGCTCCTCGAGGATTGTTCTGAGGTAATCACCTGAGAATGTGCGAGGTGGGGCAGAGTGCTTAAGATATGTCTGGTATGTTGACAGTGTCTTCTGAAGCATTCTGTCCTTTGTTCCTTGATAGATCAGATTGTGGAAGCTTGAGTTGAAGTGAAGAACCTTCTCTGTATCATCCTTAAGAGTGTAGAACTCCATGAACTCGATAACTTCACGAGCGGCATCAACTTCCTCGTCGCTCATACGCTTGATAGCCCATTCGATAGCCTGCACTTCGAAGAGACATCTGAGATCGAAGAGGTCAGAAATATCTCTCTTAGTAAGTCCAATAACGAATGCTCCACGATTTGGAATGTTCTCAATGAGACCATCAGACTCGAGCTGTCTGAAAGCTTCTCTAACTGGTGTGCGGCTTACATTATACTTCTTGCACAGAGTCTGCTCAGTCAGCTTTGTCTCAGGCTTGATAGCTCCCGAAAGGATATCCTTCTGAATATCAAGGAATAGACTATTTGAAAGTGGCTGATTATTCTGCTCAAATTGTTTGTTAGTCATCAGACTGTACCCCTTTCTCAAAATCATATACAAACACACAAATTGTATACTTGTCTTTATTATAGAACCATCGATTATTTTGTCAATATAAGTGCATCAAAAATACATAAGGAATACGAAATATCTGGTGCCTATGTTATTCTATATTTAAATTATTGATATATGGAGCAAAGATATGACAGCAAACATCCTAAGTAAAGAGCAAGCGGTCGAAGTTCTTGACAGACTGGAGATAGCATACCCAGATGCAGGTTGTGCACTAGACTATGATACAGTGTACCATCTTTTAATTGCAGTAGTTCTCTCAGCCCAGACAACAGATATTAGCGTGAACCTAGTTACGCCAAGTCTCTTTGAGAAGTATCCTGAACCAGAGGATCTGGCCAAGGCTGAGCCGGAAGAGGTGATGGAAACAATTCGAAAGATAGGTCTATATAAGAATAAGACTAAGAACATTATTGCACTGGCGCAGGCACTCGTTAATGATTACAACGGTGTAGTTCCGGGAAATTTCGATGAACTCATAAAGCTTCCTGGAGTAGGTCGTAAGACGGCAAATGTTGTTATGGCTGAAGCATTTGGAGCTCAAAAGATTGCGGTTGATACGCACGTCTTTAGAGTATCTAACAGAATAGGTCTTGCGCATGAGAAGGACGTACTTGCGACTGAGAAACAGCTCATGCTGATTCTACCTGAGGATCGCTGGACGAGGGCACACCACCTGCTTATCTTCCATGGCAGGAGGTGTTGTGCAGCGAGAAAGCCAAATTGTATTAATTGCTGTGTAAGGGATATTTGCCTTGATAATAATAATCGTTAGATGATAGAATTGACCTATAGTTATGTTACAGTGTCGTTTTGTGCGACGTAAAACAAGGAGGATAATAATGGCAAGAGTCGGAATTAATGGCTTCGGAAGAATCTCCAGAGTTGTTATGAGAGCTGCACTTGAGAGAGATAATATCAATATTGCAGCAATCAACTGGCGTAATGCAGATATCGATTATGTTGCTTATCTGCTCAAGTATGACACAACATTTGGACCATTCCCTGGAACTGTTGAGAAGTATGCAGATGGAATCATCGTTAATGGTAAGAAGATTCCTGTATTCTTCAACAGCGATGCAAAGGATGCTCCATGGGGTGCAGTTGGTGCAGATTATATTATGGAGGGAACAGGAGCTTATAACACACAGGAGAAGGCTCAGGTTCACCTGGATGCAGGCGCAAAGAAGGTAATCATCTCAGCTCCTGCAAAGGACAAGACAACTCCTACATTCGTATACGGAGTTAACCACAACGAGTACAAGAAGGATATGCAGATTGTTTCTAACGCATCATGCACAACTAACTGTCTCGCTCCAGTTTGCAAGGTTCTCAATGATAACTGGGGAATCAAGGAAGGTCTTATGTCAACAATCCACGCTGCTACAGCAAAGCAGAACGTAGTTGATGATAGAAACAACAAGGACTGGAGAATCGGAAGATCAGTATTCAACAACATCATCCCAACAACAACAGGTGCTGCTAAGGCTGTAGGTCTTGTAATTCCTGAGATTGCTGGTAAGATGACTGGTATTTCATACAGAGTTCCAACTGCTGACGTATCAGTAGTTGACCTCAACATCGGACTCCAGAAGTCAACAACACTTGAGGAGATCTATGCTAAGATGAAGGAAGCTTCAGGGGGCGAGATGAATGGTATCATCAGATACGTTGAGGATCCACTGGTAACAGGAGATTTCATCGGCGAGCCTTGCGCTTCTGTATTCGATTCAAACATGGGTATCGAGCTCAATCCTAACTTTTTCAAGCTCGTTATGTACTATGATAATGAGTACGGCTACAGCACACAGATGCTGAAGTTTATCGAGCACATGGAGAAGGTGGACAACGAATAAGATTTCACAAGACGCCGCGCTTAGCAATAGGCGCGGCATTTTATAGGAGAATAAAAATGGCTAAGAAAACTGTAAAGGATATCGCATGGGCTGGTAAGACTGCCGTTATGAGATGTGATTTCAACGTTCCTCTTAAGGATGGAGCAATCTCAGATGATACAAGAATCAGAGCTGCTCTTCCAACTATTGAGTATCTGAAGGAGCAGGGTGCTGCTATCGTTATTATGTCACACCTTGGACGTCCTAAGGGTAAGGCTGTTCCTGAGATGTCACTTGCTCCTGTTGCTGCAAGACTCTCAGAGTATCTCGGATGCGATGTTAAGTTTGTTGCCTCAGATGTAGTTGTTGACGATGAGGTAAAGGATGCAGCTAAGGCTCTTCAGGCTGGAGAGATAATGCTGATTGAGAATGTAAGATACAGAAATGAGGAGACAGATAATGATCCTGAGTTCGCAAAGGATCTTGCAGATCTAGGAGATGTATTCGTTCAGGAGGCTTTCGGAACAGCTCACAGAGCACATGCTTCGACAACTGGTATCGCAGCATACATTCCTGCAGTAAGTGGTTTCCTTATTGAGAAGGAACTCAAGTACCTTGGAATGGCTGTAGACAATCCAGAGAGACCACTCTGTGCAATTATGGGTGGAGCTAAGGTTGCTGATAAGATCACTCTTATTGGAAACCTCCTTGATAAGGTTGATAAGCTTGTTATCGGTGGAGGTATGGCTTTCACATTCCTCAAGGCTATGGGATTCTCAATCGGAACTTCACTTCTTGATGAGGAAGGCCTCTGCACAATCGACGATATTTTTGCTAAGGCTGAGGAGAGGGGTGTTGAAATCTGTCTCCCAGTTGATGTAGTATGCGCTGATGCATTCTCAAACGATGCCGCATTCGATACATATGATGTTAAGGATATTCCAGCTGACAGAATGGGACTCGACATCGGTCCTAAGACAGTTGAGAAGTATCTTGCTGCAATAAACTCATCAAAGACTGTAGTATGGAATGGACCTATGGGTGTATTCGAGATGAGTAACTTCGCTGCTGGTACCAAGGCTGTTGCTGAGTGCCTCGCTAAGCACGAGTGTACGACAGTAATCGGTGGTGGAGATTCAGCTGCTGCAGTTGAGCAGTTCGGATTCACAGCTGATATGACTCACGTGTCAACTGGTGGTGGAGCTAGCCTTGAGTTCCTCGAGGGTAAGACTCTTCCTGGAATCGCAATTATTGAAGAGTGCTAAGGAGATAAACTAATGAGAAATATTCTGATTGCCGGCAATTGGAAGATGAATAAGACTATCGCTGAGGCAAAGGAATTTGCTGAGGCTGTTAAGGGATGTGAGCTTAGCAAGCATACTGAACTTGCTATTCTTGCACCTTTTACACAGATTGCAGCGCTTAAGGAAGCGCTCAAGGACACAGATATCAAAGTGGGAGCACAGAATGTACACCACGAACCATCAGGAGCTTATACTGGTGAGGTATCTGTTGCTATGCTCAAGGAACTCGGTGTAGATTACTGCATCGTTGGCCACTCAGAGAGAAGACAGTACTTCGGTGAGACTGATGCTACAGTTAATATTAAACTCAAGGCGCTTATCGCTGAGGGTATTTCTCCTATTCTCTGTGTAGGTGAACCACTCGCTGCAAGACAGATGGGACAGCATCTCACATTTGTTGGAAGCCAGCTAGTAACTGATCTTGCTGGTCTCTCTGACAAGGAGATGGAGCAGCTCGTAATCGCTTATGAGCCAATCTGGGCTATCGGAACAGGAGAGACTGCTACACCTGAGCAGGCTGCTGAGATGTGTGGTCTTATCAGAGGAATTGTAGAGGGTCTCTACTGTGATAGAGATATTATTGCAGAGCACATTCAGATTCTCTATGGTGGAAGCATGAAGCCAGAGAACGCTGCTGATCTTCTCGCTAAGGAGGATATTGATGGCGGTCTCATAGGAGGAGCAAGCCTTAAGGTTGATAGCTTCCTCGAGCTCGCTACTATCGCAAACGAGGCATAATTAAGAACAAATATAAGTTCTCAAAAACGTGCAAATAGAGCCACCTGTCTTTATTGACAGGTGGCTCTATGTGTGGTAAAGTTCTGTTTTGTAAGATTGTATTTTTTTAAAACATACAAAAAATACATTCATTTTTTGTCTTGCAAAATAAAGGAGAAAAGAAGATGCATACAGCTTTAATGATTCTATTACTTGTTTCAAGTGTAATTCTCACAGTAAGCATTCTGCTTCAGTCAAGTAACAGTGATGGACTCTCAGGTTCAATTGCAGGAGGCGCTGAGCAGCTCTTTGGTAAGAAGAAGAGTAGAGGATATGACGGTATTCTCAGCAAGATTACAACATTTGCTGCAATCGCATACATCGTAATTGCGCTCGTGCTTGTAGCAATCTTCAACTAAGTCAATAAATGAAGAGTTGGGGACGCTCTTCGTTTGTGTATAAGTTTATTATTATTTAATCCAATTAAAACTATTCAGGAGGTTATTGGACATGATTAAGTATGTAGCACTTATTGCTGCTGTTATCGGTCTGCTTGTAGCTTTCGGACTCGCTTCATGGGTTAACAAGCAGGATGATGGTAACGACAGAATGCGTGAGATCTCTGGATACATCAGAGAGGGAGCTTTCGCATTCCTTAAGAAGGAGTACAAGACAATGATCATTGTTATTGCTGCTCTCTTCATCATCATCGGCCTCGCAATCAACTGGACATCAGCTGTTCTTTATGTTTGCGGAGCTGCACTCTCAGTACTTGCAGGTTTCTTCGGCATGAATGTAGCTACTAACGGTAACGTTAGAACTGCTGCTGCTGCTATGAACAGCGGTATGCCAAGAGCTCTCAAGGTTGCTTTCCGTTCAGGAGCTGTAATGGGACTTTGCGTAGCTGGTCTCGGTCTCTTTGGACTTGGAGCAATCGTAGTTCTTCTTGACCTTGCAACAATCACACAGACTATCACTTCATTCGGACTTGGAGCTTCATCAATGGCTCTCTTCGGCCGTGTTGGTGGTGGTATCTACACAAAGGCTGCTGACGTAGGAGCTGACCTTGTAGGTAAGGTTGAGGCTGGTATTCCTGAGGACGATCCACGTAACCCTGCTGTTATCGCAGATAACGTAGGAGATAACGTTGGTGATGTAGCTGGAATGGGTTCAGACCTCTTCGAGTCATACGTTGGATCAATTATCTCAGCTGTAACACTTGCTGCTGTAGCTGTTAATGAGTCAGAGATCAACGCAACATTCTCAGAGACAACTGCTGCAATCTTCCCACTGCTCATCTCAGCATCAGGAATCATTGCTTCAATCATCGGTATCATGGCTGTAAGAGGATCAGAGAAGGTTAACCCTGCTAAGACTCTTAACCTTGGTACATATGTATCAAGTGCTATCGTAATCGCTGTAGCTCTCTATCTTTCAAAGACAATGCTGCAGTCATTCACATACGCATTTGCTATCATCGCTGGACTCCTCGTTGGAGTTATCATCGGTGAGCTCACAGAGATCTACACAGCTGCTGAGCACAAGTTCGTAAAGAGAATCGCTGAGGAGTCACAGACTGGTTCAGCTACAACAATCATCTCAGGACTTGCTGTAGGAATGGAGTCAACAGTTTGGCCTATCCTCTTCATCGGTGTTGGCGTAATCATCGCTTACAACTTCGCTGGACTCTACGGTATCGCTCTTGCTGCTGTAGGAATGCTTTCAACAACAGGTATGACAGTTGCTGTAGATGCTTATGGTCCAGTATCTGACAATGCTGGCGGAATCGCTGAGATGTCAGAGCTCCCAGATGAAGTTCGTGAGATCACAGACTGCCTCGACTCAGTAGGTAACACAACAGCTGCTATCGGTAAGGGATTCGCTATCGGTTCAGCTGCACTCACAGCACTCGCTCTGTTCGCATCATTCGCTGCTGCAACAGGCGTAGCTTCAATCTCACTCACAGAGCCACTCGTAATCGTTGGCCTCTTCATCGGTGCTATGCTGCCATTCCTCTTCTCAGCTCTCACAATGAGCTCAGTAGGTAAGGCTGCTAACCAGATGATTCAGGAGGTTAGAAGACAGTTCCACGAGGATGCTGGAATCATGGAGGGAACTTCAAAGCCTGACTATGCTAGATGCGTAGAGATTTCAACTGCTGCTGCTCTTAAGGAGATGGTTGCTCCTGGAGTACTTGCTATCGTAGCTCCAATGCTCGTAGGACTTCTCCTCGGTGTTGAGTCACTCGGCGGAATGCTCGCTGGTGCTCTTGCTGCTGGTGTTCTCCTTGCTATCATGATGGCTAATGCTGGTGGTGCATGGGATAACGCTAAGAAGTACGTTGAGAGCGGTGTATACGGCGGTAAGGGAAGTGAGACACACAAGGCTGCTGTTGTTGGAGACACAGTTGGTGACCCATTCAAGGATACATCCGGTCCTTCAATCAACATCCTCATCAAGCTGATGACAATCGTTTCACTCGTATTCGCACCTGTATTTGTACAGTTCGGCGGAATCCTCTTCTAATCAACGGAAGACTTACGACAGACGCAAAAGGCGATGGCTGGAGACAGCCATCGCCTATTTTTATATGTATAAATTCACAAATTTTGTATAGAACTTGCAATAACAAGCACAAAATGGTATAGTAAATTGTTGAAAAATAACAAAACAAGCCAAGGAGGGATAATAAATGCTTAACAAATTAGAGCAGATTCGTGAAGCAGGCCTTGCAAGAATTAGTGAGGCGGAGAATTTAAATGCTTTACAGGAAATTAAGAAAGAATTAACCGGTAAGAAGAGTGAACTCAATGAAGTACTCAAGAGCCTCGGTTCTCTTGAGGCTGAGATGAAGAAATCTGTTGGTATGAAGGCTAACGAGATTAAGAACTTCTTCGCAGATAAGATTAAGGAGATGGAAGATAAGATTGTTGCGTCTGCATCTGTAATGGATGAGGAGATCGATCTTACTCTGCCTGGTATTCCTGTTGCTGAAGGTGCACTGCACCCAATCACACAAATGTGCTACGACCTCAATGATGCCTTTTTATCCCTCGGCTTTGAAGTGTACAACGAAGATGATATCAGCAGCGAGATGTTTGCTTTTGACAACCTAAACTTCCCAGCAGATCACCCAGCTAGACAGTCAATGGACACATACTGGATTGAGGGCACTGAGGATAAGAGCGGAGCAGAGAGACTCTGTCTCAGACCACATCTGACAGGTGGTTCAGTTCGTAAGCTCATCCAGGACGGTGTTCCAGCTAGATTCATCTATCCAGGACGCGTATATAGAAACGAGAACACAGATGCTAGACACGAGAGAGCATTCTTCCAGTATGAGGCTCTTATCGTAGATAAGAATATTACATTCTCATCAGGTAAGGTTATGATTAACACTATCCTCGAGAAGGTATTCGGTAGAAAGATCAATGTAAGAATGAGAGAAGGATTCTTCCCATTCACTGAGCCAGGATATGAGATCGATATGGAGTGTCTCGTATGCGGAGGTAAGGGTTGCAGAGTATGTAATCAGAATGGTTGGATCGAGGTTATGCCAGGTGGTGTAATCAACCCTAATGTAGTAAGAGCTGCTGGACTCGATCCAGATGAGTACACAGGTTTCTACACAAACATCGGTCTCGACAGACTTGTAATGATGCGTTATGGAGTAGATGACGTTAGATTCTTCCACAGCGCTGATCTTAGATTCTTAAAGCAGTTCAAGTAAGGAGGAGGTAGAGCATGAATATTTCATTAAATTTCGTTAAGAAGTTCGTTGATCTGCCTGAGGAGCTTACTCCACAGCAGATTGCATATGACCTCACAATGAGAACTGTTGAGGTAGAAGATGTTATCAATACTGCTGATAAGTTTGAGAATATCGTAGTAGGAGAGATCAAGGAAGTAAATGATCACCCTAACGCTGATGCACTCAAGTGCTGCATCGTTGACTGCGGTGAGGATGAGTTAAAGCAGATAGTTTGTGGAGGTTCAAATCTCTACGCAGGCGAGAAGGTTGTTGTTTCGAAGCCTGGTGCATATGTATACTGGCACGGTGATTCTGAGCTCGTACTAATTAAGGAGTCAAAGCTCAGAGGCGAGCCTTCATACGGTATGATCTGTGGAGCTACTGAGGTGTACATGGATGCACTTTTCCCACCTGCAAGCGAGACAGAGATTGTTGATCTCAGCGATTTCGATTGCTATCCAGGACAGAATGTTGCTGAGGTAATCGGAATGAACGACATCGTTCTCGAGGTAGATAACAAGTCACTTACTAACAGACCTGACCTCTGGGGACACTACGGTGTTGCTAGAGAGATTGCTGCTATCTATGAGCTTGAGCTCAAGCCACTGCCAGAGCTGAAGCTTGACCCAGCTACACCAGAGTATAAGGTAACAATTCACGATACAGACAGATGCCCAAGATACGCAGCTGTTGAGATTGAGAATGTATACCAGAAGGAAGCACCACTCTGGATGAAGTCACTCATCATCAACGGTGGAATGAGACCTATCAATGCTATCGTTGATATCACTAACTATGTAATGATGGCTGTTGGACAGCCTGAGCATGCTTTCGACAGAACACATGTTGAAGGCGAGCATATCAATGTAAGAGTTGCTAAGGCTGACGAGACACTCACACTTCTCGACAGATCAGAACTCGAGCTCACAGAGGATGATCTCGTAATCTGTGACGTTGAGGAGCCAATGGCACTTGCTGGTATTAAGGGAGGAATAAAGGATTCAATCCTTCCTGAGACTACAGGTGTAATCCTTGAGGTTGCTGACTTCACAGCAGGTGGAATCAGAAGAACTGAGAAGAGACAGAACGAGAAGACTGATGCTTCAATGAGATACGAGAAGGGTATCGATACTCAGAGAGTAGATCAGGGTCTTGGACTTGCTGCAGAGCTCTTCAAGGAGGTATTCCCAGAGAGCAATATCGTTGCTTACGGTGATGTTGATGCAGAGCCAACACAGAATGCTGTAATCGATGTTACAAAGGCATTCCTTGACCAGAGACTTGGTAAGGAGATTCCACAGGAGACAATCGAGGGTGTACTCACAAGACTCGGATTCCAGGTTGAGTTCGACGGCGAGACATATCACTGCGTAGCTCCTACATGGAGATCAACAGGTGACGTTGCTGTTAAGGATGACATACTCGGAGAAATCGCTAGACTTCTCTCTTACGAGAGCTTCGAGGCAACACCACTCCCTGTTAACTTCGAGCACAGCGTTAACCAGCCACAGTTCACACTCCAGAGAAGAATCAAAGAGTACCTTGCATTCAGATGCGGATTCTATGAGGTCTTCACATATCCATGGGTAGATGAGAAATATCTCAAGGCTGCTGGTACAGACTTCAGCAAGGCTGTAAGACTCGCTGAGGGTCCATCACCTGAGACATCAACTCTCAGAACATCACTGATTCCAGGACAGCTCGAGGCAATCGAAAAGAATCTCAGATACTTCGACAGCTTCAGCATCTTCGAGTCAGCACAGTGCTTCGAGCAGGGTGAGTATCATCCATCAAACGAGGTTGAGACTCTTCCAGTTCACAAGAACTACATCACTGGTACAATCACTGGCAAGGATGCTAAGACACTCTTCTTCCAGGTTAAGGGAGTGATCGAGAACCTTCCAGGATACTGCCACTGCAAGACTGTAAGCTTCGCTCAGAAGGAGCAGCCAGCATGGGCTGATTCCAAGGTATGGCTCAACGTTATCTGCGATAAGAAGGTTGCAGGATCGATCGGACTCGTATCCGTATCAGCTATGAACGAGGCTGGAATTAAGAGAGCTAATGTAGCTGCATTCGAACTCGATTTCGATATGCTGCCAGCTCTTCCATCAAGAGACAACGTGTTCAAGCACCTTCCAACATATCCGCTCGTACAGCAGGATCTCTCAGTAATCGTTGATGAGTCAATGACATGGGAGCAGATCAAGGGTAGCATCAATATGATGGTTAAGGACATCTGGTTCGTTGAGGAGTACAGAGGCGAGCAGATTCCAGAGGGCAAGAAGTCAATCATGTTCAGCGTTAAGATCGGTAACGATGACAGCACAATGACATCAAAGCAGATCGACAAGAAGATGGCTGGCATTCTCAAGAACCTCAAGAATAAGTGCGGAGCAGAACTCAGAGACTGATTCACGACAAGCTAAAAGGTCGCCTGATTACCAGGCGACCTTTTCTTATGCGGTAGATTTCTATGCGTCGGAAGATCTTATGATGTAAGCGGCTCCATCGCCTATACTTACTTCTGCACAACATCCGTCGACTTCGTTGCTGATTCCCAGTGTTGATGCTTTGACCATCGTTGCATTCTCAAGAGGATACTTGGCTCCGCTGACATATACACCATCAATCTTCTCGAAGACTGGAACTATGGAGAAGAATCTGTAAGTTGGATCGTTCTCGATGCTGAGGCTTCCATTCTCAAGAATCTCAACCGTGTTCTTCTTATCTACAAGACGAATGCCTGAGAGATTGTCCTTGAATTTGAGCAGGAGGGAAAGTGCACCGAGCGTGTGATCGAGTCTGCCACCGATTCCTCCAAGGAAAGTTATATCTTCTACACCTTCGTCAAGACAGTAGAGAACACATGCTTCTGCATCAGTGATGTCCTTCTCAACAGGGTAGGTGATGTATTTGCAATCGAGTCTGATCTCCTCCTTTGTCGAATCAAAGTCTCCGATTACGCAATCTGGCTGAATGTTATTAGCCTTTGCTATTGACTGGCCCGCATCAGCGCAGATTACAATATCTGCTTTATCGCAGTGCTTGAGAAGAAAGTCTCTATCGTAGTTCTCAATATATGCAAGTATTACTGTTGCTTTCTTAATCATTTTAACCTCTCTTTAAACAATACTGATTTTACTTTACAAGTAGAAGTTGGTATAATTCAAGAATAATTTCTAAATCCAAAGGAGAAAAAATTGAATATACAAGATATATATATCGTTAACGAGAACCCTATGCTCATTCAGAAGCTCTGCAAGGATCACAGCAGAGGTTCGTTCAATAAATACTTCATCGGTATTCTTATTGTATCTATTCTCAGTAACTGGATTCCAAACATTCTATCTGTATTCCTGCCAACAAGCATGACAGAGTATATGGATATGTCATCGATGGGAGATTATGCCAATATTATGCCACAGATTCCGCTTATATTCGCATTCTACACATTCGTCTTCAATGGAGTGCTGCAGCTCGGACAGGCGCTCTATGTACTCACATATCTCAGAAATAGAAGCATAGAGCCGTCAGCAATCTTCGAGTCATTCAGCTTCTACTTCAAGGCATTCAAGATCAGCATTTTCCAGACTCTGATCTGTACAATGTGGGCAATGCTCTTCGTTATTCCGGGAATCATCGCGGCATATGGTTTCAGACAGTCATACTTCATACTCGCTGATGATCCAAGCAAGAGTTCAATTCAGTGCATGGCAGAGAGTAAGCTCAGAATGACAGGTAACAAGATGAATCTGTTTAGACTTGACCTGACATACTTCCCATATATCTTCATCGGATATTTCATCCAGAATATGATATATTACGTTCCTTCAATTGATTTCTCATCGCTTCAAGGAACAATAATTGCTCTCGTTGCAAGCATCCCATTTGTTTGGGCAACAGCCAAGTGGTCACTTGGTGAGGCTGCCTTCTATGAGCTGATGATCTCGCGAGGATTCAATAACTTCCGCTATGCAGGGCAGGATGCGTTCCGCCAGACTGTAAGCCACGACAGCACAGAAATCTAAGATATGACGATAAAACCGAAGGCTATTTGCCTTCGGTTTTTGCTATACAAGATACGATATCGGCAGGATACGCCGCCTCAATTTCGAGCGGCTCTCCTGTGATAGGGTGGTTAAATGCGAGGTAGTAAGCGTGTAGCGCCTGTCTGTCAATCAGCTCAGGAGCTTCACCGCCGTAGAGTGCATCTCCGACAATCGGATGACCGAGATGGGAGAGGTGAACACGGATCTGATGAGTACGACCTGTGTGGAGAGTGAGTTCAACGAGTGAGTACTCACCGCCCATAGTCTTAAGGAGCTTAACATCTGTGCGAGCTTCCTTACCACCATCGAACATTACAGTTCTATGAATTGATTCCTGAGATGGACGTCCTACAGGGAGGTCGATTGTGAACTCGTCATACTTAACGATGCCGTGTACAACAGCGATGTATTTCTTGACTACAGTCTGCGCACGCATCTGTGATGAGATATCGTTCTGGGAATTTGCATTCTTAGCGATTACGATGATACCGGAAGTATCCATATCGATGCGATTTGCAAATCTCACTTTGAAGTTCTGATTAGTATCGTTCATATATTTAACTACACCATTGCAGATGGTGTGAGTAGGATGTCCCTTGGTAGGGTGAACGATGATGCCTGGTTGCTTATCTATAATAAGAAGATCCTCATCCTCGTAGAGAACAGAGATTGGAATATCCTCAGGCTCGAAGTCGTTTGTCTCCTGTGGAAGTCTAACGCTGATAACATCACCAACCTCTGGTTTGACGAATCCTTTGGTTTCTACGCCGTTAAGATCTACGAGGGACTGATATTTCATCTTCGTCTTAAAACGTGCTGAGAACTTGAAATTCTGCCTCAGAATCTGATTGATAGTAAGACCATATTCTTCTGCTGTAACTGTGTGTTTATACTTGCCCATATTAATCCTTTGCATTATCAGGGACGGTGCTTAGACCGTCCCTTTGATTGTCTATATTAATTTGCCTTTGAGTTTCTTCCAGTAATCGTAGTCTGCGAATCTTACGAGATGTATGTCATTGCATGACTTCCTGATTGTAATCTTCTTGACGTTATTGAACTCATGAGCACGTCCGTCGAAGGAGAGGATTATTGTGCCTTTCTCGCTTCGGTTAATTCCTCGTACTGTAATTATCTCATCAGAAGGGAGGATGATGCTTGAGTGGAAGCATCTATATGCATTGGTATTCATCGGAGCCACTGGTGTAATCTGAAGCAAATCAAGCTCAGGTGATACTAGTGAACCTCCGAGTGAGTAGTTGTACGCTGTAGAACCAACAGGTGTGGAGATCAACAGTCCATCACCAGAGAAATCCTCAATCACAGTATCAGTAATAGAAACTCTGTACTGTGATACATGTGAGAAAGGTCCTCTGATCATGAGTTCATTGATTCCATATCTGTGATAGGTGTCTTTAGTTGTATCAATGATGGCTTCTATTGTCTTAATGGTCTGAATCTTGTAATTACCAGCAAGATAGCAGTCAATAATCTTCTCCGCTTCATCAGGATTAGCCTCCTGGAAGAAGCCGAGGTGACCAGTGTTGATGCTGATGATAGGAGCCTGCGGGAAGCCGTATCTGTGGACAAAGCTTAAGAATGTTCCGTCTCCACCTATGCAAATGAGAAGGTCAATAGAAGTAGAGTACTGATTGACTACTCTTAGATCCTTGTTCTCAAGTATGCTGTTAATTCTATCAGCAACCTCTATCGAGAGATCCTTATTGTTTCTGTAAACATATACACTTAATGACATATATTAGCGCTTTCTGCAGCTTGGCTGCGATATTATCCGATTAATGAATCAAGTTCATCTACGAGCTCGGCAAATGTTGTGAGAGCTGATATTACAGGTTCTTCTGTACTCATGTCAACTCCGGCAATCTTCAGAAGTTCGATAGGGTAGTTTGATGATCCTGTTCTCAGGAACTCGATGTATTCATCTCTAGCATTATCGCCCTCATCAAGAATTCTATTTGCAATAGCATTAGCTGCTGAGTAACCAGTAGCATACTGATATACATAGAAATCTCTGTAGAAATGAGGGATTCTTGACCACTCATATTGTATCATCTCGTCACGTGACATTGCATCACCGAAATACTTCGTGTTGAGCTCATCGTAAGTTGTATTGAAGTACTCAGCAGTAGGTGCATTACCATCTTCGAGAAGCTTATGAACAAGATATTCGAACTCAGCGAACATAGTCTGTCTAAATACAGTTCCTTTGAACTCCTCAAGATAGAAGTTGATGAGATAAGCTCTCATCTCCTTGTCTTCGCAGTTATCGAGCAGGTACTTCATAAGGATAGTCTCATTAACAGTACTTGCAACCTCTGCAGTGAAGATAGAATGATCACCATAGATATATGGCTGAGTCTTGCGTGTGTAATATGAGTGCATTGAATGTCCACCCTCATGGATGAGTGTGAAGACATCTCTTAATTCACCCGTGAAATTCATAAGGATATATGGCTTGCTATCATATGATCCGAAAGAGTAGGCACCAGAAGTCTTGCCTTTGTTCTCGTAGATATCGACCCACTTGTCCTCGGTGATTCCCTTGCGAAGTACTGATACATACTCTTCACCCATAGGCGCGAGCGCCTTGCATACGAGATCAACCGCCTCCTCGTAAGTGTACTTAACATCTACTGGCTTAACGAGTGGCTTATACACATCGTACATCTTGAGTTCATCGACACCGAGTGCACGCTTTCTGATAGCAACATACTTGTGCATAGCAGGAAGGAACTTGTGAACAGCATCGATCAGATTGTGATATACAGACTCAGGAATCTTGTTGCCGGAGAGGGCAGCATCGAGACATGAGTTATACCTGCGCAGTTTGCTTGTGTTGTAGTTATTCTTTAAATTGTGTGCGTAAGTCTGTGCTAGAGTGTTGTTATGCTCTTTGTACTTCTCGTAAAGATTGTAATAAGTATTCTTTCTTACTTCCCTTGAATATGACTCCATAAGGCCAGAGAAGCTAGCATGTGTTACAGGAACTTCCTTGCCTTTGTCGTCGATAACTGTGCCGAACACGAGATCTACATCATTAAGCGCGGTAAAAATATCGTCTGGTGCATTGAGGGATTCCGACATTAGAGCGAGAACGTATTCCTGATCGGGGGTGAGTGTATGTTCCTTCTCTAAGAAGATTTGTCTAAGCATGAATTCATACACAGCAAGACCAGGTTCCTCTGCAAGGAACTTATCGAGCTCTTCTTCGCTGTGCTCAAGAAGCTCAGGAACAAAGAATGACATATCAGCTGAATTCTTTGTGAGTGTGGAAACGCACTTACTGAAGCGCTCCTGACTTGCAGGGTTGCCGTTGTCCTCATCCTTCTTCATATGGGCGTAGATGTATGCGTTCTCAATGCGTCTATTTGCCTCTGCATAAAGATTTAATGTCTCAAGCAGGGTAGAAGATGACTCCATGATTCTGCCTCGCATATCGACAAATTTCTGAGCATATTCACTGTATTTCTCAAGGTCTTTATTGAACAGGTCCTCGCTAGGGTACATTACTTCGATGTCCCACTTGAAATCCTGTGAAATATCATTTCTGTTTTTTAATCCGTTGTTGTTCATTTATCTTTCTCCGTATGCTATAATATTTAGCTGAATTACTATGGCAAATTATAACATATCATCAATGAAGGTTAAACATATGGATATGACACAATTATATAGAATAGTTGATGTTGAGAGCCCAGATGAGTTCAAGTATTACGACAATATGTCCGCACTGCTTGAGTCTGAGGAGTATATCGAAACAGAAGACATCGCAGAACTTCTCTTCGAGATCGACCTTGAGATTCTCGAGGAGACTATGGACACCTTCTTTGAGGAATATCTTACGCATATTCCCGATGAAGAGTCAGATCTTTACATCCTCATCGAAGAGATTAAGCGTGTAATGATGGGCAGAATCACCAATCTCAATTCTGAAGATGCTGCATATATGCTTGCTGAGGAGATTAACAGATTCCGCAAGTGGTATGCACTTGACACTAATGCCTTTGACCTCAAGTCAGGATACGAGGTGACAATGATGGATGCGAGATACAACATCGCATCTTCTAAGTTCACTGGTGAGGAATTCAAATACGACTACAGCACAGCCTATGACTATGAGTTTGACGGCTATGATGTGGCTGTAAGCGATATGATTATGAAGGAGAACGATATTGATTAATATCAAAGAACTGCCAAGTGGTGTGAGACTTATCACTGAGCCAATGGAAGGCATCAGGTCTGTCTGCATTGGTATATGGTGTAATACAGGTTCTATCAATGAGAGACCAGAAGAGTACGGTATCTCTCACTTCATTGAGCATATGCTGTTTAAGGGAACAGAGAACCGCACACCGTTTGAGATTGTCGACGATATGGACGTGCTCGGAGCAGACATCAATGCTTTTACCGGCAAAGAGACAACCTGCTACTACGTAAAATGTCTCGACGAGCATCTCTTAAGTGCGTGTGATGTTCTTGTTGACATGATAGAGAATCCGCTCTTTGATGAGCAGGAGATGGAGCGCGAGAAGCTGGTAGTCATAGAGGAAATCAATATGAATGCTGATGATCCTGATGATGTTGCTCTCGATGCGCTTGAGAATGTTGTTTTTGCAGGGTCAGGACTTGAGCATCCTGTGCTTGGATTCAAGGAAACTGTGAACGCATTCAGCCAGGATATGGTTAGAAATTACTATGATGAGCATTATACAAGGGATGCCATCACAGTATCAGTTGCCGGCTCATTTGACAACGAGACGCTTGAGGCCTATCTGAATGATAAGTTCATGAAGCTTGGAAGCAAGCAGAGAGAGGACAGCAAGCCGGTGTATTGTGTCAGCCCAGATAATCAGACAATATACAAGGATATTGAGCAGGCTCACATCTGTATGGGAATTCCTACAGTATCCTGCACACATCCATTTAGATATAAGCTTTCAATGCTCAGTACCATTCTCGGTGGTGGAATGTCATCAAGGCTTTTCCAGCATGTCAGAGAGCAGAAGGGACTTGCTTATTCGGTATATTCGATGAATGGTTTCTACACTACAGCAGGAACTTTCGTAATCGCAGCTGGTGTTGCAATAGATAGAGTTGATGAGACGCTTGAGGCTGTGAAGGAGGAACTCAACAAGCTTAGAGATGAGCCAGTTACTGAGCATGAATTTATCAGCGCTAAGAATCAGCTCAAGGCAAACTATATCTATTCTCAGGAGAATGTTAAGTCCAGAATGTCTGCTAATGGCAGGAACTACTTCGCTCTTGGCAAGTGTCCTTCACAGGATGAAGTTCTTGAGATGCTTGATGCTATTACTATCGAAGAACTCGAGGAAGCAAAGATGATTATTGCAGACGCTGATAATTACAGCATCGTTAATGTTACAGGTAGGGGAAATGAAGCTTAAAGTAAGATCAGTCAGCGGCAGATATCCTGAATATGCAACAACGGGTGCTTCGGGCATGGACCTTCGCGCTTACACTGATGAACCGATTGTGCTGCAGCCTATGGAGCGAAAGCTCATTCCGACAGGAATTTTTGTAGAGATACCAGTTGGCTATGAGGGACAGATTAGAGCGAGATCAGGGCTTGCTATCAAACATGGTCTCGGACTTGTTAACAGCATAGGAACTATTGACTCTGATTACAGAGGAGAACTCAAAGTGCCGATGATTAACTTCGGCTCTGAGGCATACACTATCAATGATGGTGACAGGATCGCTCAGCTCGTCATCTGTGAGTACACACGTGTTGAGATTGAAGCTTGTGATGAACTCAGCGACACAGCTAGAGGTGAGGGTGGTTTCGGCCATACAGGAATAAAGGAAATCTGATGCTTTACAGAGAAGAATACGAGAGAAGAGAATACGAGATTCTGGATGAGAGGGCGGCCAAGGCAACTGAGTCCAGGGGCAGACTGCTCGAGGAGGAGAAGTGTGACTTCCGTACTGATTACCAGCGAGACAGAGACAGAATTGTTCATTCGAAGGCCTTCAGAAGACTCATGCACAAGACGCAAGTTTTCCTGTCTCCAGAAGGAGATCATTACAGAACCAGACTGACTCACACGCTTGAGGTAGCTCAGGTTTCTAGGACTATTGCGCGTATTCTCGGATATAACGAGGATCTCACTGAAGCAATTGCATATGGCCACGATCTTGGACATACACCATTCGGTCATAATGGGGAATCTGTTCTCAACAGATTAAGAGATCAGGGCTTCCAGCATAATGAGCAAAGTCTTAGAACTGTAGATAAGCTGGAGCTCACTTCAAGACGAAGAGGACTCAATCTAACAGCAGAGGTAAGAGATGGAATATTGAACCATCGAGGTGATATTACGCCTCTTACTTTAGAGGGGCAAATTGTCAAGATCAGTGACAGAATCGCATATATCAACCATGATATTGACGATGCTCTGAGGAGCAATATCATCGTGCCAGGAGACCTTCCAAAGCGCGATATTGAGGTGCTTGGACGCACTCATTCAGACAGAATCAACAACCTTATCGTTGACCTTTGCACCAACAGCAAAGATGCGGATAAGATTTCTCTGTCAACTGAATTTGCTGAAGCACTGCTCGATCTCAGACAATATATGTTTGACAATGTTTATAACAACGAGAAGGTACTCAAAGCGGCTGATATGAACAAGGTCGAGGTAGTTATCAGCTCGTTATACAGATACTATAATGAGCATCCTATGGAGATGCCTGAACTGTACAGAGAGATTGCTGTTGAAGACGGCAATGAAGAAGCAGTTAAGGATTATATCTCTGGTATGACTGACAGATACGCAATCAAGCTCTATTCTGAACTCTTCGTACCAAAAGGATGGCAGTAAGGGGGACATATGGCATTTGACAACAGCTTCATAGATGAACTGAAAATGCAGGTGAATATTGTTGATGTTGTCGGCCGTGAGGTTCAACTCAGCAAAGCAGGTGCCAACCACAAGGGTCTCTGTCCTTTCCACTCGGAGAAAACTCCATCGTTCATGGTCAACGAGGAGAAGCAGATTTTCAACTGCTTTGGCTGCGGTGAGAAAGGTGATGTAATATCCTTCGTTCAGAAGTATTACAAGATTCCATTTATGGAAGCAGTTGAGAAGCTCTGCAAAGAGCACGGCATAAGAATGCCGGAGAAGGTCAGCAAAGGTCCTAAGATTGACTATGATAAGTATTACGACATCAATGCCAAGGCTGCTCGCTTCTACTATGAGCATCTCACAAGAAGTCGCAATATCGGCTACGCTTACTTCAAGAGCAGAGGTCTTGCAGACGAGACTATGGTAAAATTCGGTCTCGGTTATGCACCAGAGAGCGGCTATGCGCTCGTTAAACATCTGCGCAAGGCTGGTGTATCCGACGACGATATGCTTAAACTCGGACTTGCGAGCAAGGGCAAGAACGGATTATATGATAGATTCCGTGGAAGAGTCATCTTCCCGATTCTAAATACAACAGGCAAGGTCATTGGTTTCGGAGCTAGAACTCTTAAAGATGATGTAAAGCCTAAGTATCTCAACTCTGCTGAGAGTGAGATTTTCCTCAAGAAGAATAATCTCTTTGGACTCAATCTGAGCCGTAAAGAGATATCTGATGAGGACAGGGTTATCGTGGTAGAGGGATATATGGATGCCATCTCGCTTTATCAGAATGGAGTGAGAAACATTGCTGCATCGCTTGGAACTGCTCTTACAGATAATCAAGCCAAGCTTCTGACTCGATATACGAAGAACATTGTTCTCTCGTATGACTCAGATGGAGCCGGTATCAAGGCAGCATTAAGAGGAATCGATGTTATTCGCAAAGCGGGAGGCAAGGTCAAGATTCTTCAGGTGACGGATGCAAAGGATCCTGACGAATACATAAGACGCTTCGGCCGCGAAGCTTTTAACAAGCTAGTAGACAAAGCCATCTATGCGACTGACTTCAAGCTCAGACTCGCAAGACAGGGCTTCGATCTGGGAAACAGCTACGAGGTTCTCGAATACATACGCAAATGTGTGCCTATATTGAGGGAACTTGGGCCTGTTGAACAGGATATATACTTCAGGAAAATTGCTGAGGAATTTGGAATTTCAGAGCAGGCAATTGCTCTTGAAGTCAGAACAGACGCCGATATCAAGATGCCGGCGGCTCCACCACAGGGATCAACAGAGCGCAAGAGAAGGCGTTCTGAGAATCCGGACAGATATCTTAAGCTGGAGATGTCTCTGCTGATACTGTCCATGTATAACACACGATATCTTAAGCGGATTGACGAAGATGCTTTTGTCTTCAACAGTTCTATTGGCAGGAAGGTAAATGCGATAGAGAGGTCTCTTTGTGAAGATGACGAGAATGGCCTGCACAGAATCGAACTTGAAGATATTTGCAGACTGCTTGAACCAGAGGATGAGAGCAGCTTCAGATATTACGCAGATATAATTAAATTAGGACCGGATGATGAAGCATTCTACAGGCAGTGCTTATCCGGATATGAACTCCAGAAGTGCAAAGACAAGCGCCTTGAGGTACTCAACGAACTTGCTGTCGCTGAGACCATGGGAAATGCAGAAGATGTTACACAGCTTGCACAGGAACTCATGAAGTTAAATGACCTGATTAGTAAACTATCGGAGGGAAAGAATGTCTAAGGACTTGATTGAAAACAAAGACATGATTAATGAGGCAGTAGAGAACGATGGTCATGTAAGAAACAAGAAGCTTGCAAACAATATCGTCAAAGCTGCAAAGAGCTCTAACAGCACTGAGGTTTCTTATGATGAGGTAGATGATATTATCTCAGATAAGATTGTTACTTCAGACGATATCGAGGAGATTTTCGATGCGGTTGAGAAGCAGGGAATTGATCTCACAGATATCAAGCTTGATGATGACCATATGACACTTATCGATGATGACACTGTAGAGATCAGCTTCGATCTCGTTGACTTCGATGATCCAGATCTCGACATTCTTAATGATGAGGACGAGGATACATCTGAAGAGGATGAGAGAAACAGCGGCGTTATCATCAAGGACAGCGGTGAGATTGAGATTAACGAGACCGGTTCAAAGAACATTCCTACAGATGATCCTGTAAGAATGTACTTCAAGGAAATCGGTAAGGTTCCTCTTCTTACAGCTGACGAGGAGCGTGAGCTCGCTATCAGAATCGAGCAGGGTGATGAGGAAGCAAAGAAGAAGCTTTGCGAGTCAAACCTCCGTCTCGTAGTAAGTATCGCAAGAAGATACCTCAACAGAGGACTCAGCTTCCTCGATCTTATTCAGGAAGGTAATCTCGGACTTATCAAAGCTGTTGAGAAGTTCGATTACACAAAGGGATATAAGTTCTCAACATATGCTACTTGGTGGATCAGACAGGCAATCACAAGATCAATCGCTGACCAGGCTAGAACAATCAGAATTCCAGTTCATATGGTTGAGACTATTAACAAGCTCATCAGAATCTCAAGACAGCTCCTTCAGGAGTACGGACGTGAACCGACCTCTGAGGAGATTGCAAAGGAGATGGGCATCACAGTAGAGAAGGTTAGAGAGATTAAGAAGATCTCACAGGACCCTGTATCACTTGAGACACCAATCGGTGAGGAGGAGGACAGCCATCTTGGAGATTTCATTCCAGATGAGGATATCCCATCACCAGTAGATGCTGCAGCATACTCAATGCTCCAGAAGCAGCTCAGAGAGGTCCTCGATACTCTCAGTGAGAGAGAGAAGAAGGTTCTCATTCTGAGATTCGGACTTGATGATGGACGCCCAAGAACTCTTGAAGAGGTTGGTAAGGAATTCAACGTAACAAGAGAGAGAATCCGTCAGATTGAGGCAAAGGCACTGAGAAAACTCAGACACCCAAGCAGAAGTAAGAAGCTTAAGGATTACCTCGAATAATGAGATTTACTAAGAGAATTTACGCACTTTGTGATCAGGTGTCACAGGGAGAAACAGTAGCAGACATAGGGACTGACCATGGTTATGTCCCTATGCTTTGTGTTCGTAACGGAGTATCGCCTTATGCGATTATGTCAGATATCAGCAGTGGCTCCCTGAGCAAAGCTGTTGAAACATTCAATCTCGTGGGCATTGATGCAGATCCATCATGTTTCCGAGTTGCAGACGGACTTGATGCAATAGAGCCAGGCGAAGTTGATGATATTATTATCGCTGGTCTCGGTGGTATAACCATCACAGAGATACTCGATGCGGACATTGATAAGACAAGAAGTTTCAAGAAGATAATAATGCAGCCGAGAAAACATTCAGGCAATCTGCGTTACTATCTCTACACTAGAGGATTTGATATTATCTCGGAGGTACTTGTACCTGAAGGCAAATTCATCTGCGAGGTAATAACTGCTGTACCGTCAGACATTAATAGTAGAACAACAGATATTGACGAAAGCGATATCCGTTGGAAGTATCCTTCTTCATTTGAAGAGGTGGATTACGATAATCTCAAGAAGCGTCTGGATTGGAAGTTCAGCAGTATCGATACAGAGATTGAGAATCTCTGCAAGAGTAAGTCTGATAACAGTGCTCTTATTGAGAGACTCAATGCAGATAGAGTTTACTTAGAGAAACTTCTAGAGGCAAATAAGTTGAAGGGATAGGGGATATTGGATATGAAGAAGCTGAATTTTGTTCAGATCATAGCCTTATATGTTGGAATCATCATGGGTGCGGGCTTTGCGTCCGGACGTGAATGCTGGCAGTATTTCGGTGTATTCGGTAAGGACGGATATAACGGAATCTATGCTGTAGTGCTGGTATTCATCGTAATATCCTGCATGCTGGCATATATCGCAATGAGCAAGAATACAGCTGATCTTGGTAAACTTATCTCACCGTTTGATAACAAGCTGCTCATCAATGTTATAGGAATTGTTCTTGCCGCAATCTACTACAGTATGATTATTGCAATGACTGCAGCAGGTGGTTCTCTTCTGAACCAGCAATTCGGTATTCATAAGGCTGTTGGTGGAATCATCATTGCAGTGCTTGTTGTAATCACTGTACTTGGTGACTTCGAGAGAGTATCAAAGGTATTCAGTTTGCTTGTTCCAGTACTCTTCTGCTTTGGAATTCTTGTTATCACACTCGCTATCAGAGCTGACTTTGGACAGAGCGGTGCGACTACTGGATATGATCCAGGAAGTATGACACCAACATGGCCGATTGCAGCGCTTGTGTTCTGTTCATACAATGCTATGGGCATGGTAACTATGGTTGGTTCATCTGCCATCAATGCCAAGAACTCAAAGCATGCTTTTGCTGGTGCAGTAATAGGTTCTATTATGCTGGGCCTGCTCACACTGCTTCTGCTGAAGGCTATGCTTACAGATATGGCATTCTCATGCAGTCTTGATCTGCCGATGCTCGGCTTCGCTGCAAGAATCTCAAAACCACTTAACTATGTATATGCAATCGTGCTCTACGGTGCTGTATATTCAACAGCAGCAAGCACATATTACGGCTTTAGCACTAAGCTGCCGAACAACAAATACAAGAAGACAATCATCGTTCTCGGAGCACTGGCTGGCTTCGTAATTGGATTATCAGGATTCAAGGTGATTGTTGAGTATCTCTACTCAATTCAGGGATACATTGGAATGCTCTTCATTATTCTTATTGCAATCAACTTCTTTATGGAAGTTAGAAAGAACAGAGCATCAAAAGTGAATAATTAATTATTGTTAATTAATGGGTAAACCAGACGATCGCGGGCCTTTAACTAGGCATGAGGAAAGTCCGGGCTCCATAGGGCAAGGATGACGGATAACGTCCGCCGCAGGTAACTGTAGGGAAAGTGCAACAGAAACATTCCGCCGAAACGGGTAATGCCGTGGTAAGGTTGAAATGGTGAGGTAAGAGCTCACCGGCATCATGGAGACATGATGGCCGTGTAAACCCCATCCGGAGCAAGACTGAGTTGGGCATTGAAGGAGGCTGCTCGTCTCCGCCCCGTAGGTAAGTCGCTTGATGTCGCAAGCAATTGCGATGCTAGATGGATGATCGTCTAATACAGAACCCGGCTTATGGTTTGCCCATTTTTTATTGGAGATCAGGGGTTATGTTAGTAAAGAGAGGGATATTATGAGACTTGGAATAGACGTAGGATCGACAACAGTTAAACTCATAATTCTTGATGAGGATGATAATATTAAGTACTCAAGATATGAGAGACATCTGTCAAATGTCTTCGAGAAGGTCGAGGAGTTACTTAAGGATTTATATACAGAAATGGGAGACCTGAAGCTCAAGCCTGTTATTACAGGTTCGGGTGGAATGTCTCTTGCTTCTTTATTTGGAATACGCTTTGAGCAGGAGGTTATCACCTGCACGAATGCAATTGATAAACTTATTCCGCAGACTGATGTAGCAATTGAGCTTGGCGGAGAGGACGCAAAGATTACTTTCTTCGGAGCTACTGTAGAGCAGCGAATGAACGGAACCTGTGCCGGAGGTACAGGAGCTTTTATCGATCAGATGGCAGTGCTTCTTAACACTGATGCTAATGGTCTCAATGAGGCTGCGAAGGATTACAGCATTATCTATCCTATTGCTTCACGTTGCGGAGTATTTGCTAAGACAGATATTCAGCCACTGATTAATGATGGTGCTAAGACAGCTGATATTGCTGCTTCCATCTATCAGGCTGTAGTTAATCAGATTATCTCTGGTCTTGCCTGCGGTAACCCAATCAAGGGCAATGTTGCATTCCTTGGCGGCCCACTTGAATACAGTTCAGAGCTTCGTAAGAGATTCATCGAAACTCTTGAACTCAAGGAGGAGAATGTAATCTTCCCTCCAAATGCGAGATTCTTCGTAGCTATCGGTGCTGCTTATCTCGCCGAAAATGAGGAAGAAGTTGCACTCAGCAGCCTCATCCACAGAATCGAAACTGCTGACAACGATGAGATTACAGATACTAAGTACCTGCAGGCTCTTTTCGAGAGCGAGGATGAGTACAATGCGTTCAAAGAAAGACACGCGTCTGCTAAAGTAGCTCGTGCCGACATCAAGGATGCGCATGGTCCGGTTTTCCTTGGAATCGATGCAGGTTCAACAACGACTAAAGCAGCTGCAATTAACCAGGATAGGGAGCTGATCTTCAGTTTCTACCAGAGTAACGAAGGAGATCCTCTCGATGTTGCAGCATCAATTCTCAAGGAGTTCTATTCACAGCTTCCTGAGGATGCATATATCGGAAGAGCAGTCGTAACTGGATACGGTGAGGGTCTTCTAAAGGCCGCTTACAAGATTGATGAAGGCGAGATTGAGACTATGGCTCACTTCAAGGCTGCAAGACAGTTCCAGCCTGAAGTTTCATTCGTTCTCGATATCGGTGGCCAGGATATGAAGTCTATGAAGATTAAGGATGGTGCCATCAACAGCATCATGCTTAACGAGGCTTGTTCATCTGGCTGCGGTTCATTCATTGAGACTTATGCTAAGTCAGTAGATATGAGCGTTCCTGATTTTGCTAAGGAAGCTCTCAAATCGAGACAGCCGGTAGATCTCGGAACAAGATGTACAGTCTTCATGAATTCCAAGGTAAAACAGGCTCAGAAAGAGGGCGCTACTGTTGCCGACATCTCGGCAGGTCTTTCTTACTCAGTAATTAAGAATGCTCTCTATAAGGTTATCAAACTCAGAAACCCAGAAGAGACTGGTCCTAATGTAGTAGTTCAGGGCGGCACATTCTACAATGATGCTATTCTTAGAAGTATTGAGATCATCCTTGGAAGAGATGTAATCAGACCAGATATCTCCGGTCTGATGGGTGCCTTCGGTGCTGCAATCGTAGCATCTGAGCAGTATGTAGAAGGCGAGAGAAGTACAATTCTCGACGTAGATAAGCTCGATAGCTTTGAGGTAAACACATCATATGGAAGGTGTCATGGCTGTGGTAATAACTGCATTCTTACAATCTCAAAGTTCAGTGATGGAAGCAGATATATTACTGGTAACCGTTGCGAGAAGGGTGCGGGAGTGACAGCTTCTAAGAACGATCTTCCTAACCTCTACAAAGTTAAGGAGCAGCTCCTCTTCGACAGAAAGGTGCTTGACCCTAATAAAGCAAGCCGTGGAGTAATCGGTATTCCAAGAGTACTCAATATGTACGAGGATTATCCATTCTGGCATGCATTCTTCACAAAGCTTGGATTCAGCGTGTTGCTAACTCCTGCAAGTAGCAAAGAGATGTATGAGGATGGAATGGATACTATCTCATCAGATACAGCATGCTATCCAGCTAAACTTGTACACGGTCACATCAAGTGGCTTATTAAGAACGATGTTAAGCGCATATTCTATCCGTCAATCAATTACGAAATTATAGAGGATTCAAGTGCGCCTAACCACTATAACTGTCCGATTGTTGCAACCTATCCTGAAGTAATCGACAAGAATATGGCCGACTACTTCTTTGAGGCTGGAGTCGAGTTCTATCATCCATTCCTCCCATTCGACAATGACGAGAGATTGGCAGATGAGCTTACGAAGTTCTTTGCAGGAACCAGAACAATCGACATTGAGAGCAAAAATAATATTCTCAAGCACTTCAATCACGAAGATGATAATAGAGAGTACGGACTCTTCGGTATGAACATTCCAAAGGATGAGATTGTAGTTGCTATCAGAGACGGTAGAGCAAGCTATACTGCATTCAAGGAGGAGATGAAGAGACAAGGAGAGGAAGCTCTCAAGTATATGGAGGAGCATGATAAGAAGGGTATTATCCTTTCTGGAAGACCTTACCATGTAGATCCTGAGATTAATCACGGTATTGATAACCTCATCGTACAGCAGGATATGGTTGTTCTCACTGAGGATTCTGTTGCTTGGAAGGTTGAACTCGAGAGACCTGTTAGAGTACTTGACCAGTGGATGTTCCACTCAAGACTCTACAAGGCTGCTACTTTCGCAGGCGAGAGAAGCGATATTGAGATTATTCAGCTCAACTCATTCGGTTGCGGTCTAGACGCTGTAACAACTGATGAGGTCGATGAGATTCTCGCTATGAGCAATAAGCTCCACACAGTACTTAAGATTGATGAGGGTTCAAATCTTGGCGCGGCAAAGATCAGAATCAGATCGCTCAAGGCGGCTATCTCCGAGAGAAACAAGCTCGGTACGCTACCTAAGAAAGCCCTCAATATACCATATAAGCGTAAGCTTTTTACCAAAGAGATGAAGAAGGCAGGATATACTCTGCTTGTTCCACAGATGGCGCCGCTTCATTTCAGATATTTCGAGCCAATTCTTAACAACGCTGGTTATAATGCGGTTCTTCTTCCTGAGGTTACTAAGAATTCCGAGGAAGAGGGACTGAAGTATATCAACAATGATGCATGCTATCCAACTATCGTAACACTAGGTCAGATTATATCTGCTCTTAAGTCTGGCGAATATGATCTCGACAAGCTCGGAGTGTTTATGTCACAGACAGGTGGGGGATGCAGAGCGTCAAACTACGTTGCACTTCTGAGAAAAGCTCTCAAGGATCTACATATGGAGCAGATTCCGGTTATCTCATTCAACATGGTTGGAATGGAGAAGAATCCAGGATTTAAGCTCACTGTAAAGATGATGGTGCAGCTCATTCTCGCATCTCTCTACGGCGATCTTATGATGAAGTGCCTCTACAGAACTAGACCTTATGAGAAGCTTGAGGGAAGTGCCGAGGCTCTTATGGACAGTTGGTTTAACAGAATTGTCCACAACATCAAGAATCTCAACCGCAATGAGTTCAAGCGCAATGTCAATAAGATTGTCCAGGAGTTCGATGAACTCCCAATCCACGAGGACGTTGTTAAGCCTAAGGTTGGTATCGTAGGTGAGATTCTCGTTAAGTATCATCCAAATGCGAATAATAATCTTGTTGAGATTATCGAGCAGGAGGGTGGAGAAGCTGTAGTTCCTGCATTTATCGACTTCTTCGAGTATGGAATGTGGAATAAGGTCTTCAACTATGAGCATCTTAACGGATCCAAGAAGGAGAAGACGATCAATCAGCTTTATATCAAAGTAATTGAGCATTACAGAGAGCTCGTAAGAGCTGCTTGTGCTGACAGTAAGCGTTTTGAGCCAGATGAGTACATCCAGCATACAGCTTCAAATGCTGAGCAGTTTATCTCAGTCGGCAATCAGTGCGGTGAGGGATGGCTCCTAACTGGAGAGATGGTCGACCTGATTGATTCAGGTGTAAAGAACATTCTCTGCCTTCAGCCATTTGCTTGTCTGCCTAACCATGTAGTAGGTAAGGGTATGATCAAGGCTCTGCGTTCATATGACGAGAAAGCGAATATCGTTGCAATCGACTATGATCCTGGTGCAAGCAATGTTAATCAGCTCAACCGAATTAAGATGATGATGGCAACAGCATTTAAGAACTTGTCAAATGAGGAATAAGTGCTATAATATTTAGCGTAAAAAATTCAGACATAAGAGAAATAGAACGAAGGAGGTGCCTAAGTGGGTAGACACGGCACAATTGCAAACAGAAAATCAGCACAGGATTCAAAGCGTTCAGCATTATTCACAAAGTATGCTAGACAGATTATCGTAGCAGCAAAGAACGGAGGAGACCCTGGTTTCAATCCAGCACTCAGAGTTGCAATCGATAAGGCAAAGTCAATCGGCATGCCTAACGATAACATCAACAGAGCTATCAAGAAGGGTACTGGTGAGCTTGGAGGAGAGTCATACGAAGAGCTGCAGTTCGAAGGTTACGGCCCATCAGGAGTTGCTATCATCGTAGATGCGCTCACTGACAACAAGAACAGAACATCTTCATTCGTAAGATCAACATTCGACAAGAATGGTGGTAACCTCGGTACACCTGGTTGCGTATCATATATGTTCTCAAGAAAGGGTGTAATCCTTATTGAGAAGCTTGACGGTATGGACGAGGATGAGATCATGATGATTGCACTCGATGCCGGCGCAGAGGATATGATCGCACATGAGGATCACTTCGAGATTCAGACTGAGCCATCAGCATTCAACGATGTTCATGAGGCTATCAAAGAGGCTGGACTTGAGATCGCTGAGGCTGAGGTTGAGTACATTCCTTCTATGGAGGCTACAGTTGCTCCAGAGGCAGTTAAGTCACTCAACAAGCTCATCAACACTCTTGAGGACAACGATGACGTACAGAAGGTATACTTCAACTGCGACCTCGAAGACGAGGAGTAATCAATAATATCAACTAACAGAATTCCTGAGTTATTCGTCGAGTATTCATAATTGAACCTACACTTACTGAACGGGATTCCTGACGACTGGAAAGATGGAAAGCCGTCTTCGAACGGACTTCAGACATCCGTCTGCGGAAGTACCCACCCTTATCCGAATGATAGGGCGTCAATTATTAGCTTGACGGTACCTCGGGATTTTTCTTGCTAACAATAATCACAGAATGGGGATATTCTTATGGGAAAACTTATTCTTATCGACGGCAATAGCCTGCTCTTCAGAGCATATTTTGCGATGCGTCCAATGGTGACTTCTACCGGAATCCACACACAGGGTATATTCGCATTTATCAATATGCTTAACAAAATCATCGCAGATTACCAGCCAGATTATATGGCTGTAGCTTTTGATATGAAGGATCCAACCTTCAGACATAAGGAGTATTCCGAGTACAAGGCAGGAAGACAGCAGACTCCAATCGAACTCCTGTCCGAGATTCCATATATGCACAGAGTGCTCGAGGCAATGAATATTGCCGTATTCCAGCAGTCTGGATATGAGGCTGATGATATCATCGGCACAATTGCTGCACAGGCATCTGCCAAAGGCATCAAGACAATGGTTATCTCAGGAGATAAAGATGAACTTCAGCTAATAGATGAGAATACTTCAGTTCTGATTAACAAGAAGGGTATGTCAGAGTTCGATCTATATGACATAGACAAGATGAAGGAGCGCTATAATCTTACTCCTTCACAGTTCATTGACCTTAAGGGGCTTATGGGAGATAAGTCTGACAATATCCCTGGAATTCCTGGAGTAGGAGAGAAGAAGGGTATTGCACTTCTCGAGCAGTACGGCTCACTCGAGTCTGTAATTGAGCATGCCGATGAGATTAAGGGCAAGCTCGGCGAGAACGTGCGAGCTAACATCGATTCAGCCAAGCTGTCCAAGTGGCTTGCGACAATCAACACTTCAGCTCCAATCGAATTCACTTTCGATGGCATCAAGTTCGGTGCTCCTGACACAACAAAACTCATCGAAATTTATAAAGAACTCGAGTTCAACAGCTTCATAAAGAAACTCCAGTCAGTTTCCAATGATGATGTCGCTTCATCTTCTAGTGAAGCTCCTTTTGATGCTGAGTCTATCAAGCAGGTCGATTATTATGATCTCATTGCAGTAGCAGAGCCTGGCGAAGCTGCAGTAATTGAACTTTTCACAGATAACAGTCACACGGACATTCCATCAATCGACGGTATTGCACTTCTTCTTCCGAGCAAAGCACTGTACGCTGTGCGTCCGGTTACTTTATTCGAGGCGGAGGCTCTTATCTCATCGCTTTGTGAGCTTGGTCTTAAGCTTTATGCATGCGACGCAAAGCCAATGGCCTACGCAGCGGAAGCCGTATGCGGAAGAGAGCTTGTTTTCGCTCACGACGTGAAGATTGCTGAATATATGATCTATCCGAACCAGAATAAATATGCAATTGCTAAGATGCTCCTCAAGTATTATTCATATGTGAATACACAGGATGAGGAAGCATATCTTAGCGAGAATGCTGTTCTCAGCTTCTGCATCATTGATGAGGTGCTTCTTCTGAAGCGAATGGGATACATCTATGCGGTCGCTCTTAAGCAGAATGAAGTTATGGAAGCTAACGGCACCATAGAACTCTTTGAATCATGCGAGATGCCGCTTGTTACAACAATTGCTTCGATGGAGAAGGAGGGTATTCGAGTTGACCTTAGCGTCCTCGAGCAGATTGGTACTGAGATTAGCGGAAGAATCACTGAACTCGAGGAAGCTATCTACGGGGCTGCTGGTACAGAGTTCAATATCAACTCGCCTAAGCAGCTCGGCACAGTGCTCTTCGAGACTATGCAGATTGACTACCCAAAGGCTAAGAGCAAATCTGGCTCTTATTCGACAGCTGCCGACATCCTCGAGAAGCTCGCACCAGATTATCCTATAGTTAATGATATTCTTGAGTTCAGAAAACTCAGCAAGTTGAGAAGTACTTACGTTGAGGGGCTCTCTGCACTCGTAGGAAGTGATGGCAAAATACATCCTCACTTTATGCAGACTGTTGCAGCTACTGGAAGACTCAGCTGTACTGAGCCTAATCTTCAGAACATTCCTATCAGAGACGATTATGGAAGACTGATTAGAAAAGCATTCATTTGCGAAAATGAGGATACTGTCTTTACTGGAGCAGACTATTCTCAGATCGAGCTTAGAGTACTCGCGGCTCTTAGTGGAGATCCTACTCTCATCGAAGCATTCAATGAGAGTAAGGACATTCACCGTACAACAGCATCAAAGGTTTTTGACATTCCATACGATGAAGTAACATCTCTCGACAGAACAAGAGCGAAGGCTGTTAACTTTGGTGTTGTATATGGAATGAGTAGCCACGGACTAAGCGAGAGCCTTGGCATTAGCAGAAAAGAAGCACAGAAATACATTGACGATTACTTCGATACTCACATTGCTGTTAAGAATTATCTCGATGATATGATTACAGAAGGTGAGTCAAATAGAGAAGTAAAGACGTATTTCGGAAGAATCAGACAGATTCCAGAGTTTGAATCCAGAAAGTTTATGGACAGAGAACTTGCAAAGAGACTCGCAATGAATACACCTATTCAAGGAACAGCAGCAGATATTATTAAGATTGCTATGAACAAGGTGTATAATGCACTTAAAGAAGAAGGCCTTGAATCAAGACTTATTCTTCAGATACACGATGAACTGATTATCGAAGGACCTGCATCTGAGCGGGAGAAGGTTAGAGGGTTGCTCGAGAACTGCATGAAGTCAGCTGCAGACTTTGCAGTTGAGCTTACTGTAGAAATTAATTCAGCATCTTGCTGGTATGATTTGAAGTAGAAGGAGAAGATATGCTCAGAATTGCTATCACTGGAGGAATAGGCTCAGGAAAGTCTGCCGCTTGCAGCTATCTTGAGGAGCTCGGTTATACGGTGATCTACGCCGATAAGATGGCTAGAGCGATTACTGCTGCCGGTGGCAAGGCTATTCCCTATATCAGGGAACATTTCGGCGATGAGTATATCTGCGCAGACGGTAGTATGAACCGCGCTCTTATTCGCGAGCTCGTATATCGTGACCCGGAAGCTAAGAGAATTCTCGAAGAGGGTACAACAAAGGTTGTAATCCAGGATATCGAGACCATTATCAAAGAAGGAGAGGAGCAGGGTCTCAAAGTTATGTTCTTTGAGATTCCTCTTCTCTTTGAAACAAACTCACAGGATGATTATGATTCATGCTGGGTTGTGCACGCTGACCTTAAGACAAGAATCGCCAGAGTACAGGCTAGAGATGGGCTTTCTAGAGAACAAGTAGAATTAATTATAGAAAATCAAATAAATGACAAAAAAAGGCTTGCATTAGCAGATGAGATTATCTATAATAACAAAGGTCGGGAGGAGATAAAGCGACAGCTTGAAGAACTCCTTGACAAATACAAAATTAAATAAACTTTTTCAAGAAAGTGAAAAAAGTGCTTGACAAAAGGTACTGAAAAACATATACTGAAAAAGTAACGTGTGGATGTGGCGGAATGGCAGACGCGCATGGTTGAGGGCCATGTGGGAGACCGTGAGGGTTCGAGTCCCTCCATCCACACCATTTTTTTTTAGAAAAAATGGTGTATAACCAATCTGACCAATAAGCCGGTGTGGTGGAATTGGCAGACGCGCGGGATTCAAAATCCCGTGGTAGTAATACCGTATGGGTTCGACCCCCATCACCGGCACCAGTTGTAATTAACAGGAGGCTACAACATGAACGCAACAACAATGAATATGTTACTTTTAGTATTTTTCATCGGTCTTATTTATTTTATGATGATTCGTCCACAGAGAAAGAAGGACAAGGAAGATAAGGCTATGAGAGCTTCACTCGTAGTTGGAGATGAGATTATGACTATCGGTGGTGTAGTAGGTAAGGTTACTAAGATCACAGAGAAGACAGTTGTAATTGCTACAGCTGAGAGAACAAAGATTGAGTTCGTTAAGACAGCTATCAGCTCAATCACAAAGAAGAATGGAGAAGCTCCTAAGAAGGCTGCTCCAGTAGTAGATGATGCTGATGAGAGTGCAAGCAACGTTTCAAGAGACAAGAAGGTTACACCTAAGAAGCTCACAAAGAAGTCAGATACTGCTGATGAGACTGCAGTTGAGGAGACAACAGAAGAGGCTTAATCAGGGCTTTATATGGGTATTTGGCGACGCAAAAGCGTCGCCTTTTTTGTTGAATTTTCAACGGTTTTGTTGTAGAATTAAATGAATTATTGTTTGATGTGATAGTATGCAAAAAAATAAATTTCAAAGGGGTTTATTACATGAAAAACAGCAGAAAATCAGTAGCTGCAGTCCTGATAATTCTTATCACATTTGCAGCCTGGGGTGTTTCACTCTTCGGTATTGGAGATAAGGTTGGAAACATCTACGATGAGATGAAGTTCGGTCTTGACATCAATGGTGGAGTATACGTTCTTCTCGAAGCAGAAACAGACGAGAAGGGTACAGATAAAGCCAAGGTAATGGAGCAGACCAAAACTGTACTCGAGAACAGAGTTAATGCAATGGGTGTATCTGAGGCGAGTGTTTCCATCGAGGGAGACAACAGAATCAGAGTTGAGATGCCAGGTGTTGAAGATGCTGAAGAAGCAATCAAGCAGATTGGTAGAACAGCTATGCTCAAGTTCCTCCTTGCTGATGGAACTGAGGTTATGACTGGCGACAATGTTAAGGATGCCAGCATTGCTACAGATACTGACCACGGTGGATATAAGATAACAATGGACTTCACTGCTGAAGGAGCAGACCTCTTTGCTGCTGGAACAGAGAAGGCTGCTACTGGTAATATCACACCAACTGTTAAGGACGAGAACGGACTGCTCGTAGAGTCAAACGCAATCGTAATTATGCTTGACGACGAGGTTGTTTCAGCTCCTACAGTAAACAATAAGATCAACAGCACAAGCTGTGAGATCTACAGAGGAAGCGGTGGATTCCCACAAGAGGAGGCTTCACAGCTTTCTGCACTGATTAGAGGAGGAGCTCTTCCAGCAACACTTACTGAGGTTAACTCTTCAGTAGAGACTGCAACCATAGGTGCTGATTCACTCGCTAAGAGTGTTAAGGCTGGAGCAATTGGTCTTGCAATCGTAATGATTATCATGATTATCGTATACGGAGTACTCGGTATCATTGCCGACATCGCACTTCTCCTCTATGTGCAGATGATTCTCTGGCTCATGGCAGGCTTCGGTGCAGTACTCACACTGCCTGGTATCGCAGGTATTATCCTGTCAATTGGTATGGCAGTTGACTCTAACGTAATTATCTTCACAAGAATCAGAGAAGAGATAACTAAGGGTAAGTCAATCAGAGTTGCTGTAGATACGGGATTCAAGTCAGCTCTCAGAACTGTACTTGATGCTCAGACAACAACACTTATCGCAGCTATCGTGCTTTACCTCATCGGTACATCATCAGTTAAAGGCTTCGCTCTCACACTTATGATTGGTACTGTTTGCAGTATTATCACAGCTGTATTCATCACACAGGTTTTCGTTAACTGTGTTGCATCAAGCCGCAAGCTTTCAACAATGAAGAATTTCGGTATGCACGAGGACGGAACTCCTAAGATCGCATGGAAGAAGCACTTCAGCTTCGTCGGTAAGAGGAAACTCTTCTACGGTATCAGCGTTGTTATTCTCTGCACCGGTCTCGTATTCGGAGTTGCTAAGGGCTTCAGCTACGGTATCGACTTTACTGGCGGTACTATGATGCAGATTGAGATGGGTGAGCAGGTTGATATCGACGAAGTAAAGTCAACAATCAGCGAGTACGATCTTGACCCAACAATCGTATATGCTGGAGACGATAAGACTCAGATTGTTATCCGTACCATCAAGGATCTTAAGTCTGATGAGCGTACTAAGGTAATCGATACAATTGATGAGAAGTATAATCTCGCAGATGATGCAGTTCTTGCGTCAGAGGAGTTCGGACCAACAGTTGGACAGGACCTCAGACATAACGCTGTTAAGTCAATTATTATTGCGGCTCTCTGTATGCTGGTTTATATCAGATTCAGATTCAAGACATGGAAGTATGGTATGGCTGCTGTATCAGGACTCATCCACGACGTGCTGATAACACTCGCGCTCTACGCAATCTTCGGTTTTACCATCAACAACCCATTCATCGCAGGTATTCTCACAGTAGTAGGATACTCAATCAACGATACAATCGTTGTATTCGACAGAATCAGAGAGAACACGAAGTTCTACAAGAGAAAGCAGAATATCGAGCTGGTTGACGACAGTGTCAACCAGACTCTTACACGTTCAATCATGACATCAGTTACAACACTTGCGGTAATGATTCCGCTGTTCATCCTGGTTTCATCAGAGATCAGACAGTTCCTCATTCCGCTGATGATTGGTGTACTGGTTGGAACATATTCATCAATCTTCCTCTGCAGCCCACTGTTCTATGACCTCACTAGAAAGGAAAGCCTTTCAAGATACGAGGAGAACAAGGAGAAGAGCGACAGGGCTCGTAAGAAGCAGAAGAAGGCTAATGACGGAATCGTTAAGTAATAAGTTATTGAAAAAGGATTAAAGGATTAGAAGTTATTACAGGCAGGAGTTCAAATGGGTAAGGTTCATATCTTAACAACTGAACAATTTATGGATGAGATAATCGCAATCAATCCGAAGTACGATGATTCGATTATTGTCAAGGCGTACGATATTGCTCACACTCTTCATGAGGGACAGTTCAGAAAGAGCGGAGAGCCATATATCATCCATCCAATTGCTGTTGCGAAGATTCTTGCCAGCTTCGGTATGGACAACGAAACAGTTGTTGCCGGACTTCTGCACGATGTAGTAGAGGACACAGAGTACTCAAGAGAACAGCTAGTAGAAGACTTCAATGACAGAATTGCACTTCTCGTTGATGGAGTTACTAAGCTCGGTAATATCAAATACGGTTCTAAGGAGGTTGCTCAGGCTGAGAACTTCCGAAAGATGTTCCTCGCTATGTCAAAGGATATCAGGGTACTCATTATTAAGCTTGCAGATAGACTGCACAATATGAGAACTCTTGAGTATATGCCTACTAATAAGAGAGAGGAGAAGGCGCTTGAGACGCTCGAGATATATGCTCCACTTGCTGGAAGACTCGGTATCTACAGTATCAAGTTCGAGCTTGAGGACCTAGCGCTTAAGTACCTTCATCCGCTTGAATATAAGAACCTCTCGGACCAGGTTACAAGAAAGCAGGAAGCTTACGAGAAGAACATCACATCGCTTATTGCTGAGATTAGCGAGACTCTCGATGAATCCGGTATCAAGCATGATGTTAAGGGACGTTCAAAGCACCTGTACAGCATCTACAGAAAGATGGTGATTCAGAAGAAGGAGATTGATGAGATTTTCGACCTTCTAGCTGTAAGAGTACTGGTTCAGAGCATCAAAGACTGTTATGCGGTTCTTGGACTTGTTCATAGCAGATGGAAGCCAATTCCAGGTAGATTCAAGGACTACATCGCGATGCCTAAGCCTAATATGTATCAGTCACTGCATACTACAGTATTTGGTGATAACGGAGAGCCTTTCGAGATTCAGATTAGAACTTACGAGATGCATCGTGTCGCAGAATACGGAATCGCTGCACACTGGAAATACAAAGAAGGCAAAGGGGCAAGCGAAGATGATAGCGAGCAGAAGCTCGCATGGCTCAGACAGGCTCTTGAGTGGCAGAAAGAAACAGATGACTCCGTAGAATTCCTCGAAACTATGAAGATGGATCTCTTCAACAATCAGGTGTTCGTCTTCACTCCAAGAGGAGATGTTGTCGAACTTCCAATGGATTCAACTCCGCTGGATTTTGCCTTTAAGGTACACACTGATGTCGGTGTTCGCTGCGTAGGAGCTAAGATCAACGGTAAGATGGTTCCTAAAGACTACACCCTTAGTAATGGAGATATCGTTGAGATTATCACTTCTGCTAATTCATCAGGTCCAAGTATGGATTGGCTTAATATTGTTAAGAGTTCACAAGCCAAGAACAAGATTAAGCAGTGGCTCCGTAAGGCTAACAAGGATGATGATGTTGATAGAGGTAAGCAGAATATCACTGCATACATCAAGAAGAAGAATTTTGATCCAACCCTAGTAGCTAAGAATGCATATATTCTCAAAGCAACAAAGGATCTAAGCTTCGATAATGTTAATGAACTATATCTTCAGGCATCTAGAGGCGGTTCAAATGTAACACGTGTCTGCACAAAGCTCATAGAATATTACAACATCGATAATGAGCTTAAGGAGAAGGAGAAGAACCCTACAGCTGCGGATATCGTTAAGAAACCGCAGGTTAGCAGAGGTGCTGAAGGCTCTGATATCGGAATTGTTGTTAAAGGCGCTGATAATCTTCTCATCAGAAGAGCAACATGCTGCAATCCAGTTCCGGGAGATATGATTATCGGTTATATCTCGAAGGGCAAGGGAATTAATGTTCATAGAACAGACTGTCCTAATATTGTTAATATGAACGAACAGGACAAAGCAAGACTTATCCAGGTTCAGTGGGACACACCTAAGTCTGGCCATACCTATTTCGTTGATCTTTGTCTTGAGGGAACTGATCGAAAGGGTCTCTTCAGTGATGTATCGAAGGCTTGTGATGACAATGATGTAAGCCTTGCTGGAGTTAATATGACACCAGTTTCTGGTGGTGATGTTAACTTCATCATTACTGTTTCGATCTCTGATATGCATCAATTACAAAGAGTTATGATTGCACTTCGACAGATTCCTAATATCGACAGTGTATATAGAGCTAAACCTAGATAAGGAACAGGAAGTAATAATGAGCATAAAAATCTATGTTTTCCCTAAAGGACCACTTACAGAGAACACATACCTCGTCGTAGATGAGGCAAGTGGCGATAAGGCTGTAATCGATCCTGGATATTTTGGAAGTGATATTGCAGAGCTAATTGGAGATAAGGAGAGCCTTAAATATATTCTCCTTACTCACGCTCATGGCGATCACATATTTGCTCTTCAGGATTATAAAGATGAATATCCTGATGCAGAAGTTACCGTAGGTGCGGATGATAAGATGCATCTCATAACAGATTCTCTTAATGGTTCAACACAGATGGGCAAGAAAGTAGAATGCACTGCGAATATTCTCGTACAAGACGGAGATAAACTTGTATTAGGGGAGAGCGAAATTTCTTGCATTCATACGCCAGGTCATACGCCAGGTGGCGTATGCTATCTCTTCGACAAAACGATGTTCTCGGGAGATACACTCTTCTTTGCTTCTGTAGGAGCTACGCATTTTCCAGGAGGTAGCTGGGAAGATCTGCAGAAATCAATCAAGGAGAAGCTTTACACACTTCCTGACGATGTAAAGGTACACCCAGGACACGGACAGCCAACAAGTATTGGATTTGAGAGAAGTAATAACCCTTATGTATAGATTCTATCTTAACAATGTAGATAATGATTATAACTACTCGGAACTCTGCAGGGTTTTCCTGAATGACGACGAGTTCGAGACAATAGGCATACGCTTCAAGGAAGGAAGTAGAGTCTGCTTGTCAGATAATAGTTATCTGATCAATTGTCGTGGTTCAAACGATGCGAACATAATAAAGCTTGAACTTCTTAAGCTGCTGGAGAAACTAACAGGTAAGACTAATGAGTGGGGAACGCTTACGGGTGTGAGACCACTTAAGATAGCTAAGAAGATATATGACGATGCAGGTTCTATTGAAGGAATGCAGTATATGCTCAAGTTCGTATATGCGCTCTCTGACGATAAGATTGCGCTTCTAACAGATACACTTAAGTATCAGCTTGAGTATGTTAAGGAATCACCACTTGGAAGAATTGGAATATACATCGGAATTCCATTTTGCCCAACAAGATGTTCGTATTGTTCGTTCGCTTCTAACGTAGCAGCAGACGAGGAGATAGAAGACTATCTCTGCAATCTGCTTGAAGAGATTCGTTATATGGGCGAGTTGATAACCGCTCATAATGAAGCGATTGAATCAATATATATTGGAGGAGGAACTCCTACCACATTAAGTTCAGAGCAGCTCGAAAGACTGCTTACACGCTGTGAAGATAGTTTCTGTGTCAGCCCTGCTGATATCGAGTTCACCGTTGAAGCTGGTCGACCAGACACAATTACAGCTGAGAAATTTGAAGTTCTCAAGAAGCATGGAGTCTCAAGAATCAGCATCAATCCTCAGACTATGAAGAATGAGACGCTCGCTCTTATCGGTAGACAGCACAGTTCTGAGCAGATTGTAGAAGGCTACAGACTTGCCTCAGAATATGGATTCGAGATTATCAATGCAGACCTTATTGCAGGACTGCAAGACGAGACTCTTGACGATTTCCGAGATAGCCTTAATAAGGTGATTGAACTCGGAGCCAATAATATTACAGTCCACACATTGTCTGTTAAGACAGGTTCAAGACTCAAAGAAAGTGATCCAGAGTACTACAGAAGAAATGCTGAGAATGTCACAGCAATGCTCGATGAGTCGAGACGTATTCTCTACGATAATGGATTCTATCCATATTATCTGTATAGACAGAAGCACCAGATTGGATCACTTGAGAATGTCGGATATTGCAAGGCAGATATGCATTCGCTCTATAACATCCGCATAATGGAAGAGAAGCAGACCATTATTGCACTCGGAGCGGGAGCTATCGGCAAGGTATATTATCCGGATGAAGATAGACTGGAAAGAGTTGCAAATGTAAGCAACTACAGAATATACAATGAGCGTTTCGAAGAGATGCTCAGCAGAAAGAACAATTATTACGGAGGTTAGGATGGCAATTAAAGCACCTAAAGGAACTAAAGATATTCTGCCTCAGGATTCTTACAAATGGCGATACATCGAGGCAGAGTGGGCTAAGATTTGCGCTGAGTACGGATTCGAGGAGATGAGAACACCTACATTTGAGGCAACTGAGCTATTCAACAGAGGTATCGGAGATACAACTGATGTAGTTCAGAAGGAGATGTACACATTCGAAGACCTCGGACATAGAAGCATCACTCTCAAGCCAGAGGGAACTTCGCCAGCAGTAAGAGCTTTTATCGAGAGCAATTCTTACGCTGAGGTACAGCCTAGCAAGTACTACTACAACACATCATGCTTCAGATACGAGAAGCCACAAGCCGGAAGACTCAGAGAGTTCCACCAGTTCGGAATTGAGAACTTTGGAACACCTGATATGCTCGCTGATGCTGAGGTTATCGAGCTAGCTGCTGATTTCCTTGAGAGAATGGGAATTGAGGATGTTGAGCTTCACATCTCAAGCGTTGGATGCCGCAAGTGCAGACCTGTGCACAGAGAAGCGCTTCAGAACTTCCTCAATCCTAAATACGAGGAGCTCTGCGAGACATGCAAGAGCAGGTTTGACAAGAATCCAATGAGAATTCTCGACTGCAAATCTCCAGTATGCAAGGAGCTCGTTCAGGGTGCACCAATGGTTATTGATTATCTTTGTGATGACTGCAAGGCTGCACTTGAGCAGCTCAAGAGCCACCTCGATGATATGGGAATTGAATACATCGTAGACCCTTCAATTGTAAGAGGTCTCGACTACTATACTAAGACAGCTTTCGAGTTCATCACTAATAAGATTGGTGCTCAGGGAACAGTATGTGGCGGAGGTCGTTACGATCACCTCATCGAAGAGGTCGGTGGACCTGATATGCCAGGTGTTGGCTTCGGCCTTGGAAAAGAAAGACTTCTTATGCTCATGGATGCCTGCAATGCAGACTTCGGTGCTGAACTCAAGCCTGAACTCTTCGTTGCATGGGTTGGCGATGAGTCACTTTCATACAGCCTCAAACTCGTACATGAGATGAGAAAGAAGGGTGTAAGAACTGTCCTTGATACTAAGGCAAGAAACCTCAAGGGACAGCTTAAGTACGCAAATAAGCTCGGTGCAGCTTACTCTGTAGTAATCGGAGAGAGCGAGATCGAGACAGGAGAGCTCACACTGAAGAATATGAATACTTCAGAGCAGATCAAGGTATCCAGAGATGAGCTTATAGATGCTATTAAGAACAATTAATGGGAGGATATTGATGTCACTTTATAAGAGAACTCATATGTGCGGTGACCTTAGAATTGAGGATGCCGGCAAAGAAGTAGTGCTTAACGGATGGGTTGCTAAGGCGAGAAGCCTAGGAAGTCTGGTTTTCGTTGATCTCAGAGACAAGACTGGTATCACACAGATTACTTTCAACGAGGACCTCGGAGATGAGATTCTTGATAAGGCAAAGTCACTCAGAAGTGAGTACGTAATCGGAATCAAGGGTACAGTTCAGGAGAGATCTTCAAAGAACTCAAAGATTGATACTGGAGATATCGAGGTTTTTGCAACAGATATCGAGATCTATTCAGAGGCTATGACTCCTCCTATCTACATCAAGGATGATGACAATGTAGACGATCTTCTAAGACTTAAGTACAGATATCTCGATCTTAGAAAGAACAAGATGCAGAGAAATCTGACAGTTAGACATAAGATTGCAAAGATCGCCAGAGATTACTTCGACGAGAACGGTTTCACAGAGATTGAGACTCCAATTCTCATTAAGTCAACACCTGAGGGTGCTAGAGACTACATCGTTCCTAGCCGTGTTAAGAATGGTTCATTCTACGCACTTCCTCAGTCACCTCAGCTCTTCAAGCAGCTTCTGATGGTATCTGGATGTGACAGATACTTCCAGATTGCAAAGTGCTTCAGAGATGAGGATCTCAGAGCTGACAGACAGCCTGAGTTCACTCAGATTGACCTTGAGATGTCTTTCGCTGACGAGGATACAGTTATAGAGATTCAGGAGGGCTTCCTCAAGAGAATCATGAAGGAGATTAAGGGAATCGATATCGAAACTCCATTCCCAAGACTCACATATGCTGAGGCAATGGAAAGATACGGTTCAGATAAGCCTGATACAAGATTCGGAATTGAGCTCGTTAAACTCAACGATCTCTTTGTAGACTGTAACTTCGAAGTTTTCACAAAAGCGCTTGCTGAGGGTGGAGATATAAGAGGTATCTGTGTTCCAGGTGCAGCTGCTGAGTTCGCTAGAAAGAAGATTGACAAGCTCGTAGATGAGTGCAAGCACTATGGTGCAAAAGGACTCGTATGGATTAAGTGCGAGGAGGATGAGATCAAGTCATCAGTTTCAAAGTTCTTTGGTCAGGATGAGCTTAATACAGTACTCGAAAGATTCGGAGCTGATGTAGGAGATATAGTATTCATCTGCAGCGATAAGCCTAAGGTAGTATTCGATACACTCGGATTCCTCAGAAGAAGAATCGCAGGTCAGCTCGGAATGCTCGACGATGAGCAGTTCAACTTCCTCTGGGTTGTTGACTTCCCAATGTTCGAGGCAGATGACGAGGGCAATATTAAGGCTATGCACCACCCATTCACACAGCCTAAGCTCGATGAGCTCTATAAGCTTGATGAGGGAGATATCCTTGGACTCAATGCTAACGCTTATGACATCGTACTCAACGGAGTTGAGCTCGGTGGAGGATCAGTAAGAATTCACGATAGACAGCTCCAGGCTAAGATGTTCGAGGTACTCGGACTCAGCGAGGAGGAGTGTCAGGAGAAGTTCGGCTTCCTCATCGAGGCATTCAAGTATGGCGCACCACCACATGCAGGACTTGCTTACGGACTCGACAGACTCGTAATGCTCCTCCTCGGTGAGAAGAGCATTAGAGAGGTAATTGCATTCCCTAAGAATGCTAATGCTGAGTGTCCAGTATGTGAGGCTCCAGCACCTGTAGAACTCGAGCAGCTTGAGGAGCTCGGAATCGCAGTAGCAGAAGCAGAGCATGAATAATATTGATATTTCAACAACAAAATACGCGATATTCGGAGGCTCATTTGATCCGATACACATCGGTCATCTGAGACTTGCAAAGGCGGCAGTTGATGAATGCGGCATCGATAAACTCTATCTAATGCCAAATTACATTAGTCCATTTAAGCTTGATCACAAGGTAACAGCAACTGAGGACAGAGTCGCGATGGTCAAGGTTGCGCTCGGATACTGTGAAGCCTTCGACATCTCGCTATATGAAGTAGAGAGAGAATGTCCTTCCTATACGATTGATACACTCAATCACTTCAGGGATGAACTTGATGGCGAGTTGTACTTCATTCTCGGATTTGATTCTGTTCTTGATCTTGAGCGATGGCATCTTGGACCTGAGATAATAAGCAATTATCCGCTTATTACAGGTAGACGACCTGGAACAGGTGATGAGTCTGGCTTCCAGAAGATCAAGGAATATAGAAACAAATATAAAGCGAGAATTGAAGTACTCGATGTCGAACCATTCAAAGCTTCTTCAACAGAGATTAGAGAATTAATTAGAACTGGAGGCAGTACGGACGGACTTCTAATTCCAGAAGTACAGGAATATATCAGAGAACATGATTTGTACAGATAAGGACAGACTTGAAGCATTTATGCTTCATAATCTCAAGAAGAAACGATATATTCATAGCCTTGGCGTTGAAGAGATGGCGGTACGACTAGCAAAAGCACATAGCGCGGATAAAGACAAAGCTGCTTTTGCTGGACGATACCACGACATAGCAAAATGCTTCAGCGACGAAGTGCTGAATTGTTTTATCAGAGAGTTTGGAATCAGTGATGAATATCGCGACTGTCAGGCTCTAGCGCATTCAAAGGTTGCTGAAGGACTTCTCAGATACGAATTTGGAGTTGAAGACGAAGATGTACTTGCTGCGGTTGCAGGTCACACTACTGGAAGAGATGGGATGTCCCTGCTTGAAGAGATCGTCTATGTCGCAGATGCGATAGAGGACAACAGAAATTATCCTGAACTGAAGAGATTACAGGAACAAGCAATGACAGACCTTGATGGCGCCTGTGTATTCATTATGGATTACACAATTGACTTGATAAGAAGTCAGGGCAGAATTCCGGATAACGACACTATCGAAGCAAGACAATATATATCAGACAGAATTACAAGGAGAAACAATGACTAACAGAGAATTAGCACTTGAGCTCGCAAAGGTTCTCAGCGATAAGAAGGCAATTGACATTACTCTTATCAACATCGCAGAGAAATCATCCTTTGCAGACTACTTCGTTAATGCTACAGCTGGTTCTGAGAGACAGCTCGGAACTCTAGCAAATGAAGTTGAGGACAAAATGGCTGAGCTTGGATTTATTCCTAAGAGCAGCGAGGGTAGACCGGAGACAGGTTGGATTCTTGTCGATGGCGGAGATGTTGTTATCAACATTTTCACACGTGATGTAAGAGATCGTTATTCACTCGATAAGATTTGGAGTGATTGTGATATAGAGACTTACGAAGACTAAATAATAAGGGTATTGAAACTCAAAGAAGGAGACAGAAGATGAAGGAAAGGTACGAATTTCAGGAAATCGAACAGAAATGGCAGAAGATCTGGGAAGATGAACAGGCATTCAAGACAGTAGAGGACTATGACAAAGAGAAGTATTACGTTCTTGAGATGTTCCCATATCCTTCAGGCAAACTTCACATGGGTCATGTAAGAAACTACTCAATCGGTGACGTAGTTGCAAGATTCAAGAAGATGGCTGGATATAATGTTCTTCACCCAATGGGTTGGGATTCATTTGGACTCCCAGCTGAGAATGCAGCTATCAAGAATGGCATTCATCCTGCAATCTGGACAGATAGCAACATCGACGAGATGCACAAGCAGCTCAACGGTCTTGGTTTCAGCTATGACTGGGACAGAGAGGTTGCTACATGCAAGCCTGAGTACTACAAGTGGATGCAGTGGCTCTTCATTCAGTTCTACAAGAAGGGTCTTGCATATAAGAAAGAGAACCCAGTTAACTGGTGTCCAAGCTGTGCAACAGTACTTGCCAATGAGCAGGTAGTTGATGGCGTATGTGAGCGTTGTAAGACTCCAGTAACAAAGAAGAACCTCTCACAGTGGTACTTCAAGATTACTGATTATGCAGATAGACTGCTCGCTAACCTCGACACACTCGATGGATGGCCAGATAAGGTTAAGACAATGCAGCGTAACTGGATCGGAAGATCAGAGGGAGCTGAGGTTGTTTTCGGTGTAGAAGGAACAGATCTTGACCTCGTAGTATATACAACTCGTGTAGATACTCTCTACGGAGTTACATACATGGTACTCGCTCCAGAGCACCCATATGTTGAGAATCTCACAAAGGGAACTGAGTTCGAAGAGGCTGTAAATGCATACAAGAAAGAGTGCGCTGCTAAGTCAGAGATTGAGCGTACTTCACTCACAAAGGATAAGACAGGAGTATTCATCGGACAGTACGCTGTTAACCCAATCAACGGTGCAAAGATTCCTATCTTCATCTCAGACTACGTTCTTATGGATTACGGAACAGGAGCTATCATGGCTGTACCTGCTCATGACCAGAGAGACTTTGACTTTGCTAAGGCATTTGACCTTGAGATCATCCCTGTAGTAGATGTTGGCGATCCTGAGATTGATCTCTACAACCTCACAGAGGCATGTGCTGCAACAGGAACAATGATTAATTCCGGTAAGTACAACGGAATGAACAACAGAGATGCTATCAAGCAGATCACTGAGGATCTCGCTGCTGAGGGCAAGGGTAAGAAAACTGTTAACTATAAGCTCAGAGACTGGCTCATCAGCCGTCAGAGATACTGGGGAACACCTATTCCAATGCTCAACTGCGAGAAGTGCGGATGGGTTCCTGAGAAAGAGGAGAATCTCCCAATCCTGCTCCCAACAGACGTTGAGTTCACAGGTAAGGGTGCTTCACCACTCACAACTTCAAAGACATTCGGACAGGCTACATGTCCAGTCTGCGGCGGACCTGCTGAGAGAGAGTACGACACAATGGATACATTCCTTGATTCATCATGGTACTTCCTCAGATACTGCGATGCACTTAACTCAGAGAACGCATTCGACAAGAAGAAGGTTGATTACTGGATGGATGTTGACCAGTATATCGGTGGTGTAGAGCATGCTATTCTCCACCTCCTCTATGCTAGATTCTTCCAGATGGTAATCCACGATCTTGGACTTGTTGATGCTGAGGAGCCATTCAAGAATCTCCTTACACAGGGAATGGTTATCAAGGATGGAGCTAAGATGAGTAAGTCCCTTGGTAACGTAGTAAGCCCACAGGAGATTCAAGAAAAGTACGGTGCTGATACTGCAAGACTCTTCATCCTCTTCGCTGCTCCACCAGAGAAGGAGCTCGATTGGTCAGATGCAGGAGTTGAGGGAAGCTTCAGATTCCTTTGCAGAGTATACAGACTCGTATACGATTTCGTAACAAATATGAAGGGCGATAACGCTATCGATGAGACAGTTGAGATTAAGAATGCAAACGACAAGCAGCTCAACTACGTTCTCAACGCAACAATCAAGAAGGTTACTGAGGATGCTGGTGGAAGATTCAACTTCAACACAGCTATCAGTTCAATCATGGAGCTTGTTAACGAGCTCTACAAGTACAAGCAGTCAGCTGAGCTGAATCTGCCACTCTTCAACGAGGCTATCAATAAACTCGTTGTAATCATGAATCCATTCGTTCCTCACATCACTGAGGAGATGTGGAGCTGCCTTGGCCACGAGGATAGGCTGTACGCACAGGCATGGCCAAGCTATGATGAGAAGGCTCTCGTAAAGGACGAGGTTGAGGTAGTTGTTCAGATTAACGGTAAGCTCAAGGATAAGCTGACTCTTCCAAATAACTCAAGCAAGGAGGTGGTTGAAGAAGCCGCTATGGAGCTTGATAAGGTTAAGGAAGCACTTGAGGGCGTAACAGTTGTTAAGGTAATTGTTATTCCTAACAAGATTATCAACTTCGTAGTTAAATAGGGCTTCAAACTCTTATGACTAAAGAATTAGAGAAGAAGACAGAGAAGAAGAACAATAAGAAACCTAAGCAAAAGCGAAATTATTACGGATACAGAAGAAAGCAGAACAAGAAGACTGCAAAGGAAACCGTTCCTTTCAGAATCATCCCGCTTGGAGGACTGAAAGAAATTGGTAAGAACTGCACAATTCTTGAATGCAATGATGAGATGCTCATTATCGACTGCGGATTCTGTTTCCCGGATGACGAGATGTTCGGTATCGATGTTGTTATTCCTGACTTTGCTTTTCTAAGAGAGAACGCAGACAAACTGAAGGGACTTATAGTAACTCACGGACATGAGGACCACATCGGTGGAATCCCATATCTTCTCAAAGAGTTCAATATTCCTATCTATGCTTCTCCGCTCACCCTGGGCCTCATTGGTAACAAGTTCGAGGAGCATGGTCTTACTGCAGAGACTCATTTCATCGAAGCTGGCAACAAGTTCAGTGTTGCTGGCTTCGATATCGAAGCAATTCAGATTAATCACAGCATTGCGGATGCTATGGCATTCTCAATCAAATGCGCAGGTGGACATATTGTTCACACGGGAGACTTCAAGATTGATTACTATCCGCTTGACGGCAAGGTAATCGACCTCAACAGATTCTCCCAGCTCGGAACAGAGGGCGTAGATCTGCTCATCTCAGACAGTACTAACGTACTCAGAGAAGGCTATACTCCGTCAGAGCAGGTGGTAAAAGATTCTGTACACAGAATCTTCGAGTCGACGGACAAGCGTATTATAGTCGCTACTTTTGCGTCTAACGTACACAGAATCAAATGTATTATGGATGCGTCAATTGCCCATGGCAGAAGAATCGCCGTTTCGGGTAGATCTATGGAGAATGTTGTTCAGTTGGCTAAGGATCTTGGATATCTCAAGTCAATTCCTGACAGCGCCTTCGTAGATATCAAGAGCATTGCGAACATACCAGACAGTATGCTTACAATTCTCACAACGGGTAGCCAGGGCGAACCAATGTCAGCTCTCACTAGAATGGCTACTGACCAGCACAGAGCAGTTAAGCTCAAGAAGGGCGATGTAGTAGTCTTCTCATCATCACCTATTCCAGGTAATGAGAAGACAGTAACTAATGTCGTTAACAAACTCTACGAGAAAGAAGTAAATGTAGTTCTCTCTGATATGATGGATGTCCATGTATCGGGACACGCCTGCAAAGAGGAACTCCGCCTTCTGCACACTCTCGTCAGACCTAAGTTCTTCATGCCAGCTCACGGTGAGTACAGACATCTTATTGAGCACGCAGAGCTTGCTAAATCCCTAGGAATGCATAAGAAGAATGTCTTCATAATGGGTAATGGAGATTCACTCCTCATCAATGGCAATAAAGCTGAGATGACTAAAGAATATACATCTGGCGATGATATAATGGTAGATGGATATGGAGTAGGAGATATCGGAAGCGTTGTTCTCAAGGACAGAAAGCAGCTTTCCGAGGCGGGTCTGATTATTATTGCAGTAGCGATAGATCAGGCAACTGGCGCACTCGTGGCAGAGCCTGAACTCACGACACGTGGTTTTATCTACGTAAAGGAGAATATGGATCTCATCGAAGAGGCGACAGCTGTCGTATACAACACAATCGGCGGCTGGCTTGAGAAGGGCAGCAAGGACTATGCGGCTCTCAGACAGACACTCAGAGATGACATGAGAAAGTACATTTACAAGAGAACTAAGCGAAGCCCGGTAATTCTGCCGACAATACTTCGCGTCTAAGAGGTGATTACATATGAATGTATATGATGAAGCTCATAACCTGGCGAAGGCTATCAAAGAGAGCAATGAGTATCGCGATTTTGATATGCTGAGATCAGAGGTTGAGAAGGATGCTCAGCTTTCTGAGATGATGAGCCAGATGCAGCAGCTGCAGATAGCTGTACAGACTGCGCAGATGACAGGTCAGACTCCTGATCCTAGCACTATGTCGCAGTTCCAGAGCCTCTATACTATGCTTGCTGCTAATCCAACAGCTGCGCAGTATCTTCAGGCTCAGTTAAGACTCTCCGTAATGGTCAAGGATGTCCTTGAGATTCTCGGAGACGCAATCAATATTGTTCGTTAATTAAATTTAAATAAAGAGAGGTATACAACATGATCTATGCAAGTGATTTCAGAAAAGGCGTAACTTTCGAGATGAACGGCGAGCCACATATCGTACTGGACTTCCAGCACGTAAAGCCAGGTAAGGGTGCTGCTTTCGTAAGAACAAAGTACAGAAACATCCTTTCAGGTGCTACAAGAGAAGAGGCGTTCAACCCTAACGATAAGTTCCCTAAGGCTCACATCGAGACAAAGACAATGCAGTATCTCTACAATGACGGTGAGCTCTACTACTTCATGGACGAGGAGACATATGATCAGGTTCCACTGACATATGAGCTCGTTGAGGACGCTGTAAAGTACATCAGAGAGAACGACAATGCTACAGTTAAGTTCTACAAGGGAAGTGCTTTCACAGTTGAGGCTCCAAACTTCGTCGACCTCGTAGTAGTTGAGACAGAGCCAGGCGTAAAGGGCGACACAGCTACAAACGTAACAAAGGCTGCTACAGTAGAGACAGGTGCTGTTATCCAGGTTCCTATCTTCATCAATGAGGGTGAGAAGATCCAGATCGACACAAGATCAGGAGAGTACCTCGGAAGATCAAAGTAATTAATCAAACATATTCATTATGAACACAGAGAATTCATCAACTAAACCAAAGAAGAGATTCAGCAGAATAATCCACATTCTCGCCGGTGTACTTATTGTCATAGGATGCTTATATGCGCTTATGACATACATCGCGCGCCCAATGGACAAGGCCGATAATACATATATCGACATCGTAGTGCCTAATGGTGCCAACACCGACGAGCTTGCGGATATGCTGGTTGAGAACGGAATCATCGAAAGCAAGGGTAGATTCACCTTCCTTTCGACGGTTTTGATGCACAATAATAAGTATAAGCCCGGAATCTATTCATTATCTCCTTCGATGAATATGAATAGCATCTCCAATATGCTTATCAACGGAATCACAACTAGCGACGGATTCATCATTCCAGATGGCTATACAGTCAAGCAGACTGCAGAAGCTCTCGACCATGTAGGTTTCGCTGATGCAGATACTTTCAAGTTAGTTGCAAGCAGTGGAATCTTTACATCTCAGTTTGACTTCCTTGAGGGTTCAAGTGATCTTGAGGGATATCTTCTCCCTGGTCACTACGAGATGAGCAAGGACGCTGATGAGGCTATGATTATCGCTGCAATGCTGTATCAGTTCGATGAATTCTATACAGAAGAATATAGAATAAGAACTTCTGAACTCGGTTTGAGCACAAGAGAGCTCGTAATTCTCGCATCCATTGTCGAGAATGAGAGCAAGCTCGATAAAGAGATGGGCACTATCGCAAGTGTTCTTCTTAATAGAATATCTGCAGGAATTGGTATTGAAGGTGGAATGCCTTCTAAGCCACTCTGCTCCCCAAGCAGGGAAGCAATTGAGGCTGTACTCTATTCAGAAGAAACAGATTATCTGTACTATGTGCTCGCTGAGACACTCGATGGAACTCATATTTTCACAAGTGACTATGCTGAGTATGAAGCTGCAAAGCTCGCATACGAGGCTGCACTTGAAGCTAAGAATAGTGTGGTGGAGAAATAAGACTGATGAACATAACTAACGATAAGGTTACAGAATACATTAATCAGTATTATTCTCCTATAGACGAAGAACTTAAGGAATTCAGAGAGAGATGTGAGGAGCTTGAGATTCCTCTGATTCTCAAGGAAACAGAGAACTACCTTCTCACATTCCTCAAGCTAATTAAACCAAAGAAGATCCTTGAAATCGGTACAGCTTTCGGCTATTCATCACTCTTCTTTGCGAAATATCTTCCAGAATGCACTATTACAACACTGGAGCGATCTCCATATATGTATCAGAATGCAGAGAAGAATTTAGCAAAGTACAAGGAGGGCGAGCGCATCAATATGATTGTTGGAGATGCTCTTGAGAACCTCGATAATCTCATTGAAGAAGCGCAGAGCACGGAACCCTTCGAGCCATACGACTTTGTTTTTATCGATGCTGCAAAGAGCCACTACAAAGAGTTCCTGGAGAAATCAGAGAAGCTTTGCTCCAAGGGAGCAATCATTCTCTGCGACAATATCCTTATGAGAGCGTATATTGTCGACAGAAGTCTTGAACCTGACAGAAGACACAGAACAAGCGTCAAGAGAATGCTTGAATTCATTGATTATATCAACGAAAGGGAGGACCTGACTGTATCGCTGCTCAGTTGCGGCGACGGTCTTGCGGTAATTAAACTTCATGACTAAACCATATATTGAACTGCTTGCTCCAGCAGGCGACCTTGAGAAACTTAAGACAGCCATCATATACGGTGCTGATGCGGTGTATTTCGGTGGCGAGATGTTCAGCCTCAGAGCCGGCGCTGGCAATCTTTCAATTGCTGAGATTAGAGAAGCGATGGATTTCATCCACGAGAGAGGGAAGAAGGGATATCTTACAATCAACATCTATCCTCATAACGATGATATTCCGCTTCTGAAGGACTATATCGCTAAGCTCGTTGATATTCCTATTGATGCTTTTATCGTTTCTGATCCTGGCGTAATAACTCTCATCAGAGAAGCAATTCCAGATGCTGAGATTCACCTATCAACTCAGGCTAACACAACTAATTATGTGACTGCCAATTACTGGGTAAAGAGTCTTGATGTTAAGAGAATTGTTTCAGCTCGAGAGATGAGTCTTAAGGAACTCAAGACTATGCACGAGAACCTGCCTGAGGGAACTGAAATTGAGTCATTCATTCATGGAGCTATGTGTATCTCATACTCTGGAAGATGTCTTCTCAGCAACTATATGGTAGGCAGAGATGCCAACAGAGGCGCATGCACACATCCATGCAGATGGAAGTACGCTCTTGTTGAGCAGCAGCGTCCAGGTGAGTACTTCCCAATCGAAGAAGACGAGAGGGGAAGCTACATTATGAACTCAAGAGACCTATGTCTCATTGACTGCATCCCTGATCTCGTAGATGCTGGCATCACTTCTTTCAAGATTGAAGGAAGAATGAAGAGCATGTACTATGTAGCAACAATTGTAAGTGCGTATCGAATGGCTATTGATGCATATCTCGCTAATCCTGAGAATTACACTTACGATCCTGCATGGTATGACGAGCTCTGCAAAGCAAGCCACAGAGAGTTCACTCACGGCTTCTACTACAATAAGCCAACTGACAAGGATCAGAACTATCTGACAAGCGATTACATCAGAGACTATTCATTCGTAGGTCTGGTTAAGCAGGAGGACGATGGAAGTGGATATACTGTAGTTGAGCAGAGAAACAAGTTCTGTGTTGGAGATGAAATTGAGATTTTCGGACCTGGAACACCTTATTACACTGAGGTAATCAAGGATATGACTGATGAGGAGGGTAATCCTATCGAGTCAGCTCCACATCCACAGCAGGTACTGAGAATCAAGTTCGATAGACAACCTAAAGAACATTTCATTCTCCGAAAGAAGAAATCTTAATACTAATTGACAATAATTATTTATTGAAAAGGAGTTTGTCATTAATGTCATCTGACAGTTTGCCACATTATTTGTACTATATCATCATTATTCTACTTGGAATAATTAATGCTATTACTACATCATCAAAGAGAGCCCTCGATTACTCTGACAGAGGAGAATTCAAGGAGATGCTCGAGGATGCTCCAGATAATAAGAAACTCAGGGGAATCATTGATTTCCAGAAGACACCATCAAAGTACCATTATGCTGACCATATTATGTCACTTGTTGTGACTGTATGCGCATTCTGTGTATTCAACTATTTGCTTGTCTGTGTATATGGAAGCTTTAGTCTTATTCATATCGTTCTGCTGAATATTGCGTTCCTTATACTCTATACATCTCTTGCCGATGTATATCCTAAGAAACTCGCTGCTCAGAATAGCGAGAAGAAGGCTATGTCACATATCGGCTTCCAGCGCCTTGTATATTACATCACGTATCCAGTTGTGGTTATCTGCAAGGGTTTTGCAAATATTCTTCTTATTGCTGGTGGCAAGAAGCTTGATGTAGACGATGCATTCTTCTCTGAGGGACAGATTATGTCTATGCTTGATATAGGACAGGAGTCTGGAGAGCTCAAAGAAGAGGGACGTAAGATGATTGACAGCATCTTCGAGTTCGATGATCTACTCGCATATGAGATTATGACACCTCGTACTGATGTGTTCATGATTGACATCGAGGATGAGGTATCGGACTATCTTGAAGAACTGACAGAGATGACACACTCAAGAATTCCTGTGTACGAAGGTGATGCAGACAATATTATTGGACTGCTTCACATTAAGGATTTCCTCCTCAAGGCTACTGAAGTTGGCTTTGAGAATGTCGATATCAGCACCATACTGAGACCAGTATACTTCGTACCCGAAACAAAGAATATCGATGCTCTCTTCCGCGAACTGCAGTTCGAGAAGCATCATATGGCTATGCTCATAGACGAATACGGTGGTTTCAGCGGTATCGTATCCATAGAAGACATAATCGAACAGATTGTCGGCGATATCGATGATGAATTTGACGAAGAGGACAGAGTTATCTCCAGGATTGACGAGACTACTTTCGTCGTAGACGGAAATGTATACCTCGACGATCTCGACGAAGAGACAGGCGTCGAACTTGAGTCAGATAACAGCGAGACCATCGGTGGTTTCATCATTGATATTATGGGCGAAATTCCGAAAGAGGGCGTAAGCTACGATCCTATTCGCTATGAGGAATACGAATTTACAATTCTCAGCGTCAAAGACAGGAGAATTGAGAAACTCAGAATTGAGATTAAAGAAGATTCTGAGGACAAATAGGAGGCATAATGGACAAGAAACTCGAACAAATAGGTAAAGTTACTATTGAGGATCAGGTCATTGCCGATTATGTACAAGAAATAATTCTGAACAATAAGGATGTAAGTCGTTTCCATACCAGCCTTACAGAGGGTCTTACAAAGAACATCCTCGGTATCGAGTCAGCGACTTCATCCGGCATCAGAATTCAGAATGACGACTACAACCTTACTATCAATCTACACATCATTGTCTACTACGGTGTTAATATACCTCAGCTCTCATACGATCTTCAGACAACAATCAAGAGATCAGTTGAGAAGTTCACAGGACTTAATGTAGATGCGGTTAATATCACTGTAGAAGGAATTGACAGGAGAGAGAACTAATGGATAGAGAATTAATCAGAGAGCAGACTATGCAGATGATCTTCCAGATGGACATCAATGGAAGCTGGGATTATGAGACACAGTCAGTAATTCCAGAGAATGCAGCTGCAATCGATAAGAAGCAGGCAATCAGAACACTCGAGATCATCAGAGATCATATCGAGGATATCGATGCCATCATCAGCGAGTCAACAGACAAGTGGGCTACTGGCAGAATTGCTAAGACAGAGCTCGCCATTCTCAGAAATGCTGTTGCCGAGATGAAGTACATCGATGAGATTCCTAATGGAGTTGCAATCAATGAGGCCGTTAATCTTGCAAAGAAATACGGTGATGAGAGATCATATGCTTTCGTCAACTCAGTACTTCGCAAGGTAAATACTGCACTTGAAGGCTAGTAATAAGAATGAACAAATTATACCTTGGTATTGACACATCCAATTATAAGACTTCAATCGCAATAACTGACGCAAATGATGAGATTGTGTACGAAAGGTCTGAATTCCTCGAGGTAGAGCAGGGCGAGAGAGGCCTTCGTCAGTCGGTGGCCTTCTTCAAGCATTCTAATGCTCTGCCTTTGTTTATTGAGGAAGCAGCCAGCAAAGTGGACTTCTCAAATCTCGCCGCAATCTCAGTATCGACAAGACCGCGTAGAGTTGAAGGCTCGTATATGCCTGTTTTCCTTGTAGGCGAAAACGCAGCTCGCCAGCTCGCTGCAGTTCTTAATGCGCCACTGTACCGCTTTTCACATCAGGAGGGTCACGTACATGCTGTGCTCACGAGTTCTTCATCAGAGCTCCTCAATGAACACAATGACGATTCAAAGTGCATAATGTATCATCTCAGTGGGGGAACTAGTGAGATTCTTCTATGCGAGAAAGATACTGAGGGCTATAGTACGGAGATCATAGGCGGAACCAAAGACATCAGCATAGGTCAGCTATTAGATAGAATCGGTGTAAAGCTTGGCTTCCCATTCCCATCAGGTTCATATCTCGACAAGATTGCGTCGAAGATACTTGAAACAAGAGAAGGGAAGAAGTCATCTGTACAGATTAAGGCAAAGGACTGCTACTTCAATCTCTCAGGTCTGGAGACTCAGGCTATGCGAATAATTGAAGCAGCATCAGAAGATGAGATAGAAAGCGAGATTGAAGAATACATCGCTGACATTTTCATTGCTATAGCTAAACTCATCTTCAATACAGCAAACGAATCGGGTGCAAAATTCGGTGTTAACAAGGTATACATAGCTGGTGGAGTTGCCGCAAGCAGCACCATCAGAGAACTGATTAAAGAATATAACGCTGGAGGCGATATCAGCATAATCTTTGGAGATGCAAGACTCTCTGGAGATAACGCGGTTGGTATTGCCAGACTAGGACGAATCAATTACGAGAACAAATAGATGAAGAGCGTAAGCGTTACACAGCTTAATGAATATATAGCGAAGAAACTTCGCGAGGATTATAGGCTACGCAACCTTGCAGTCGAAGGGGAGATCTCCGGCTTCAGCAGAAGTGGCAGACACTACTACCTGAACCTAAAGGATGCGAACAGCATAATCAAGTGTGCAATCTGGGATTCCAATGCACGTAATATTGACATGTCTCTCGTTAAGAACGGTGAGAAGATTATCGCAATAGGTGACATAAGTCCATATCCTAAGAATGGTAATTACTCATTCAGCATCAGACAGGTTGAGTCTATAGGTCAGGGTGAGCTGATGGCCGAGTTCAACAGAATTAAAGCCAAGCTCGAGAAGGAAGGCTTATTTGATCAGAAATACAAGAAGCCTATCCCTGAATTTCCGAAATGCATCGGCGTAGTTACTTCTGCTACAGGTGCGGCAATTACTGATATCCGCGAGATTGTTACAGCTAAGAATAACTACACTGATTTGCTCATCTTCCCTACACTAGTTCAGGGAGTAGGTGCGCCAGCAAGTATTATTGATAGCATCGAAACCGCGAACAGAGTTGCGAAAGAAAGACGCATCGACTTCCTCATCGTAGGACGAGGAGGCGGCCCTTCCGAGGAACTGGTAGCTTTCAATGACGAGGGCGTAGCGCGAGCGATTTTCGCTTCTGAATTGCCAATAATCTCTGCAGTTGGTCACGAGATTGACTTCTCGATATCAGACTTTGTCGCTGATGTAAGAGCTGCAACGCCAACAAAGGCAGCAGAGTTGGCAGTGCCAGATACTAATGAGCTCTATATGGAGATCGAAGAGAATCTCAGAAGACTCCATGAATCGGCATCTTACAAGATCAAGGCGGAGAGACAGTTGCTAGACAGCAGAATTCAACTTCTTCAGAGCAATATGAACAACAAGACTAACCAGGCACGAGCTATGGTTGAGAAGGCACTGATTTCAATTAGGGAGAATGATCCTCGAAATATCTTCTCAAAGGGTTACTCCGCAGTGCTTGATGATAACGAAATTATCGTCTCCTCAGTTGACGATGTCAAAGAGGGCGAGACTTACAAGATAAAGATGAGAGACGGAAGCTTCAAAGCAGAAGTAGTCTCGAAAGAAAGGAACTGATATGGCAGATAAGACTTTTACAGAGGCACTCAATATTCTTCAGAAGGCTGCAAGTGATATCGGCAAGCAGGCAACAAGCCTCGAAGATTCACTCAGGCTCTACGAAGAAGGGATTAAGGAAGCTGAATTCTGCAAGGAGATACTCGACAGTGCAGAGCAGCGTATACTGATATATCAGAATGGCGGTGAGATCGATGCTTAAGTACGATGAATACAAAGACATAATCAACGAAAGACTTACAGATTTCTTCCCAGAAATTGAGCCTTTCGCAGCTACAATCGGCAAGGCTATGGAGTACAGCCTAAGAGTAGGAGGTAAAAGACTCCGTCCAGTTCTTCTCCTCTCAGCTTGCGACTTTGCGGGAGGTAACATCGAAGAAGCACTGCCATATGCATGCTCACTCGAGTACATCCACACATACTCACTGATCCACGATGATCTTCCAGCAATGGATAATGACGACCTCAGAAGAGGTAAGCCAACTAACCACATGGTCTTCGGTGAGAATATGGCTATACTCGCAGGAGACGGCCTTCTTAACACAGCTGCCGAGACAATGGCAAGAGATCTGTCAAAGTACTACGATAATCCTGAGAAGATGGTTAACCACGCAAAGGCTGGACTTGCAATCATCGAGGGTGCCGGCGTAAGGGGAATGATTGCTGGACAGGTTGCAGATGTTGAGAATCAGTACAACGCAGCAACAGCGGAGCTCGTCCAGTTCATCGAAGATAACAAGACTGGCGCACTTCTCACTTGCCCAGTTATAGCTGGAATGCACATAGCAGGTGCTGATGAGCACATGATTGAACAGTTCAGCATCTATGCTAACAGACTCGGAATTGCCTTCCAGATTGCAGATGATATTCTCGATTATGAGGGCGATGAGGAACTGATGGGCAAGAAGCTCAACAAGGATCAGGATGCAGGTAAGTGCAATTACGTATGCGTTCACGGTATGGATGCTGCTAAGGCAAAGCTTCATCAGCTAACTGAGGAAGCAAAAGAAGCAATCGCTGAGTACGGTGATGATGCACAGTTCTTCGTTGAACTAGTGGCTAAACTTGAAACAAGAAAGGCATAAGCTATGAAATATGATCTCGAAAGAGACAATTTAATAGAGATAGTCAAGAATTCTGATTACAAAGAGTTGGAGTTTCTAGCTGACGATATCAGAAGTTTTCTGATAGATAAGGTTTCGGAAACTGGTGGACATCTTGCTTCAAACCTGGGTGTTGTTGAGCTTACAATGGCGCTTCACCGCGTGTTCAACAGCCCAGAGGACCGCATCGTATTTGATGTTGGACACCAGGCTTATGTGCACAAGATTCTCACTGGAAGAGCAGATCAATTCGACACTCTAAGACAGTATAAGGGTATGAGTGGCTTCCCTAAGTCAAGAGAAAGTGTACATGATGCTTATGAGACTGGACACAGCAGCACTTCAATCAGTGCGGCTCTTGGTATGGCAACAGCAAGAGATCTTCAAGGAGAAAACTACGATGTTGTAGCAGTAATCGGAGACGGTTCATTGACTGGTGGTCTTGTATACGAAGCTCTCAACAATCTCGGAGCATCCAAGACCAATATGAAGATCATTCTCAATGACAATGGTATGTCCATCTCACACAATGTTGGTGGACTCACAACACATCTGTCTAATCTGAGAACTTCATCAAACTACATCAAAGCTAAGAATTCTATCAATTCTAAGCTTGATAGCACTAGTGTCGGCAAGACTATCAGAGGCGGACTTCACGCGACTAAGGACAGAATCAAGCATTCTGTAATTGGAGACGAGGGTTCACTCTTCGAGCATCTCGGAATCAAATATTTCGGCCCATTCGATGGACACGATATCGAAGGACTCTGCAATGCTATGGAGGCAAGCAAACTCATCAACAAGCCTGTAATTATCCATGTAATTACCACTAAGGGTAAGGGCTACACTTGGGCTGAGAAATATCCTCGCAAGTTCCATGGAATCGCTTCATTTGATATTGAGACTGGCGATATTGTCAGCAAATCAGACGCACCAAGCTATTCCAAGGTGTTCGGTGAGACAGTAACAGAGATAGCTGCAAATAACGACAAGGTCGTTGCAATTGCAGCTGCTATGGGAACAGCTACTGGACTCGGTCCATTCTATGACAACTTCCCAGAACGTTACTTCGATGTAGGAATCGCCGAGGAGCACGCTACAGTATTTGCAGCAGGACTTGCTAAAAGCGGACAGATTCCAGTCCTTGCGATATACTCAAGCTTTATGCAGAGAGCAATTGATATGATCATCGAGGATATCTGTCTTCAGAACCTGCACGTGGTATTTGCACTTGATAGAGCAGGACTTGTCGGAGCTGATGGTGAGACTCACCACGGTCAGTTTGACCTCTCATATCTGACAATGATTCCAAATGTCACAGTACTTGCACCAGCTGATGGAGACCAGCTCAAAGATATGCTCGATTATGCTATCAATGAGCTTGATGGACCAGTAGCTATCAGATATCCAAGAGGATCATCAGTCGGAGAACACGAATCATTAGGAGAGTTCAAGGGTTCAAATATCACAATGAGCGAGGGAAGCGATATCACAATTCTCGCTGTTGGAGCTATGCTCGATGAGGCCAAGAAGGCTGCAACTGAGCTCAGAGCTAAGGGTTACAGCACAGGTGTTCGCAACATCGCCGTAGTGAAGCCTATGGACCTGAGCCTCGCTGAGATTGATACAAAGCTTATTATTACTGTTGAAGATAACGGTCTAAACGGTGGCTTCGGCCAGGCATTTGCCGCGTACTGCAAGTCAGCAGGTTCTAAGGCAGATGTTATGACGGTTGCTATTCCAGACAGCTTCATTGAGCACGGCAGTGTAAGCCAGCTCAGAGTAGAATGCGGCATCGACGCTGCATCAATTGTGAAAGGAGCAGTTGAGCATTTTGAAAGAAAGGCTTGATGTAATACTTGTCGAGAAACGGCTCTGCGAGTCACGAGACAAGGCTAAAAGAACAATTATGGCTGGACTTGTCATGGTTGACGGCAAAGTCGAGGACAAGCCAGGCAAGACATTTGATACAGAATGTGAATTCACACTCAAGGAGAAACTCTGCCCATACGTGAGCAGGGGAGGACTCAAGCTTGAGAAAGCTATCGATGAGTTCAATATCTCCGCTAAGGACGCAGTATGTGTCGACATGGGAGCCTCCACCGGAGGTTTTACCGACTGCATGCTGCAGAACGGAGCTGTCAAGGTATACGCCATCGACGTAGGATATGGCCAGCTCGACTACAAACTCCGTGTTGATCCTCGCGTAATCAATATGGAGAAGACCAACATCAGATATCTCGATACGGATCTCATCGAAGAGCCTATCAATCTGATCTCAATCGATGTTTCTTTCATCTCGGTTAAGCATATGCTTCCAGTTGCCGCTAAGATTCTCGCTGATGATGGAGTGGTTCTCTGTCTCATCAAACCTCAGTTCGAAGCTGGAAGAGAGCAGGTCGGTAAGAAGGGAATCGTCAAAGACCACAAGGTTCACAGCGAGGTAATCAACAAGGTTATCGGCTATGGTAAGGAGAACGGACTTGCCGCTGTAGGACTCACATATTCGCCTGTTAAGGGCACAAAAGGTAATATAGAGTATCTCTGTTGCTTCGTACCTGAATCGTCCGTTACAGAGGAAATCACGCTTGATCCAGAGGCAGTTGTTGAACTGTCACACTCATCTCTGGACGAATAGAATACACAACAAAGGAAGAGGTTAAGAATGGCATTATCACCAATGATGCAGCAGTATCAGACAATCAAGGAGCAGTACAAAGACTGTCTTCTTATGTTCAGGCTCGGAGATTTCTACGAGCTCTTCTTTGATGATGCCTTAACTGCCTCAAGAGAACTCGAGCTCACACTCACAGGTCGTAACTGCGGCCTCGAGGAGAAGGCTCCAATGTGCGGAGTACCACACCACGCAGTGGACTCATACATTAACAAACTGGTGCGCAACGGTTATAAGGTTGCAATCTGTGAGCAGATGGAAGACCCAGCAACTGCCAAGGGAATCGTCGAAAGAGATGTAATCAGAGTCATCACACCTGGAACAATGGATGCATCTGGCGGCAGCGACGCAGACGATAATATCTACATCGCATCAGTATTCTGCAACGACGAGCAGACAGCCCTCGCAGTAGCGGACATCTCCACCGGAGAGCTTTTTGCACTCGACTTCACTGACGAGACAGGCGACAAGCTCGCATCAGAGCTCGCAAGATACGCTCCTAAGGAGCTTATAACCTCGGTAAAATGCGCTGAGCGCGCAGGCTATTCTGCTGAGGCTTCCATGCTCTCGCCATATATCTCATCATTCGAGGAACCTTACTACCAGCTCAAGGCATGTAGCGAGACAATACTCAATCATTTCGAGACTACAGCACTAATGTCCCTCGGTATCGACGGAAAAAACGAGCTCGTATGCGCTGTCGGCTCGCTTCTCATGTACCTGATTGATACACAGAAGCAGGCACCATCGCAGATTAAGTCTCTTGAGATTAAGAGTCTCAATAATACAATGCAGCTCGACCGCTCGACAATGAGAAACCTGGAGCTGCTCGAAACAATATTTGACCACGACGTTCATGGATCTCTCTTCGGTGTCCTGAACAAGACTAGAACAGCAATGGGAGCAAGACTTCTTCGCTCGTTCCTGAAGGAGCCACTCAAGGATGCAGCTGAGATCAACAGAAGACTCGAGGCTGTATCAGAGCTCAAGTCAAATAGCATGATTGCTAACAATATCGGCAATGCTCTTAAGCAGGTATATGACTTCCAGAGACTGACTGCAAGAATCGCAAGCAGAAGAGCTAATGCCAGAGATCTGATTGCACTCAAGACAACTCTTGCACAGCTTCCAGGTATCATCGACCAGCTTGACTATCTCGATGCACCGCTTCTTAATGACATAAGAAATGACATTGACGATTTCTCAGAGCTTCACCTGATGATCGACAAGGCACTCGTTGAAGAACCACCGTTCGTTATTACTGATGGTGGACTCATCAGAGCTGGCTATTCCGAGGAACTTGATAATCTCAAAGCTTCAATCAAGGATGCTAAACATTGGATTGCAGGACTTGAGGCAAGCGAGAGAGAAAGAACAGGCATCAAGACTATCAAGGTCGGCTTCAACAAAGTCTTCGGATATTACCTCGATGTCAGCAAGGGTATGGCAGACAAGGTTCCTGACGACTATATCCGAAAGCAGACACTTGTTAACAATGAGAGATACATCACGCCTGAACTCAAAGAGAAGGAGAGCCTGGTTCTCTCAGCAGAAACTAAGATTAATTCAATTGAGCACGAGCTCTTCAAGGAACTCAGATCATCAATTGAGCCATATATAGACAGACTTCAGTGTGCTTCCGCAAAGGTTGCACTCCTCGATGTTATGCTTTCTTTCGCAAGAGTTGCTAACGAGAACAATTACGTTCGTCCAATCGTCAACGATTCATGCGTACTCAATATCGAGAACGGAAGGCATCCATCAGTAGAGAAGATGATTGGCTCTGGTATGTTTATTTCCAATAACACTGTTATGGACAATGAATCCAGAAATATGCTCATCATCACTGGTCCTAATATGGCCGGCAAATCAACCTATATGAGACAGACAGCTCTCATAGTTCTGATGGCCCAGATTGGCTGCTATGTGCCAGCTGACAAGGCAGAGATTGGTGTTGTCGACAGGGTATTTACTCGTATAGGCGCATCAGACAATCTCTCATATGGACAATCCACATTCTTCATCGAGATGAGCGAGCTCGCCAATATTCTCAGAAATGCTACTGATCGAAGCCTCATCATTCTCGACGAGATAGGACGTGGAACTAGTACTTTCGACGGTCTCTCAATCGCATGGGCTACTGTCGAGTATCTCTGTAAGGAGAACAGACACATCAGAACAATGTTCGCAACTCACTACCACGAGCTCACAGCTCTCAGCAATGCATATCCTTCAATATGCAATCTCTCAGTTGCAGTTGCTGAGGAGAACAGCAATATCGTCTTCCTCCACAACATTGTTGAAGGACCTGCGAGCAAGAGCTACGGTATTCACGTTGCAAAGATTGCTGGAATTCCAAGCGAGATAAGAAATAATGCTATGACTAAACTTAGAGAGCTTGAAGCAAGTGAGAGCCATGATACAGGTTCTGGACTTCAGCTCAGCCTCATAGACTACGGTGCTCTGAGAGAAGATGAGCCATCGTCAGATAATGTAGAGCTCAATGCATTCGCAGAGCGCGTAGCATCAGTAGATCTCAATGTACTCACACCTCTTAATGCGATGAATCTTCTTGCAGATATTATAGAGGAGGCTAAGGCACTCGGAGGTGATAAATAATGATCAAAGTACTCGACAGCTTTATAGCTGACAAAATCGCCGCTGGCGAGGTCATTGAGCGCCCGGTTTCAATCGTCAAGGAACTCGTTGAGAACTCAGTCGATGCCAATGCAAGCAGCATCATCGTAGAGATACGCAACGGTGGCAAATCATACATACGCGTGACAGACAATGGTTGCGGAATCCCTGCGGATGAGCTCGAAACTGCTTTTCTAAGACACGCTACAGGCAAGATCTCGACTCTCGACGATCTCAACAATATAGAGACACTCGGATTCAGAGGCGAGGCACTTGCTAGCATCTCAGCTGTTTCAAGACTCACAGTAGTAACAAGAGACCGCGAATCCTCTGCAGGAACCAAGCTCACAATGCACGGTGGCCAGAAAGTCTCTAAGGATACAGTTGGTGCAAACCAGGGAACAACACTCATCGTCGAGGATGTTTTCTATAACATTCCGGCACGACGCAAGTTTATGGCAAGCGATGCACGTGAGGCTGCTGCAATTATCGACCTCATCCAGAAACTCGCAATATACTACTCAAACATAAGTTTCAGACTGATTAACAACGGTCAGAACACACTTTCGACAGAGGGCGATGGGGATTATGCTAAGACAATTCGAAGCATATATCCAACGAAAGAGTTCCGAGATCTCATTCGCATCGAAGCTGATGGCGTTCACGGATTCATTTCCAATCCAGGAGTTACCAAGACGAACCGCCGTGGACAGATCTTCTTCGTCAATGGCCGTATCGTAAGCAGCAAGGTCATTGAGACTGGCATAATCAAGGGCTACGGTGACCGCGTATTCAGCGGTTTCCCAATTACAATTATTTTCCTCGATGTCGAGCCTCAGAGCATTGATGTCAATATTCATCCTGGCAAGAAGCAGGTAAAATTTCTCTACGAGGATGATGTTGTGCGCAAGCTTGCTGCAGCCATCAGTTCTGCTATGGCCTCTAAGGCGTCCATTCCTTCTGCCGATGTCAAGGCTCCAGTTAAGGAAGCAATTCCAGTTGATAAGCCTGTCATCAAGGAGAAGACTGAACAGCTTGGTATGAGGGAATTCCTCAGTAAGCTCAATAATGAGGATAAGCCAGTTGACAAACCCGTAGCTAAGCCTGCGACTGAGACCAAAGTTCATGCTGAGCCGGAGAAGCTCGCAGAACGAAAGCCATTTTACGCGGATTATAAGGCAGAATCTAAGCCTTCGCCTAAACCTATACCTCAGCCAAAGCCTGCTCACGTTGAAGAGCCTGTTGTAGAAGAAACAGCTGTTCCTGAGGTTAAGGAAGAGATACTGATTGAGGAGAAGTATGCTAGTTCGAAACCTTTCAGCTTTGCTGAACTCAAGTATGCGGGCTATTTCTTCAATGCTTATATTCTCATGCAGGCAGGGGAGAACCTTTACATACTTGATCAACACGCGGCTCACGAGAGGGTTTTCTATGAGAAGCTGGTCGATGAGTACAACAGGGCTGAACAGAAGCCACAGCCAATTCTGACACCGATTATTATCGAAACTAGTCAGGATGTGTATAATAAAGAGAGGGATTGGATGGAAGCCCTCTGCAGGATGGGATACGATATTGAGGATTTCGGTGCAGGAAGCTTTATAATCAAGGGTATTCCAGAATTCATGAGCCTCGGTGAGGCACATGATTTCGCGAGCACATATATAGAGGATGCTGATTCCTACAGCAGGAACAGCATTGTCATCGACAAGCTCATAACCAAATCCTGCAAATCCGCTGTAAAGGCTAATGACGCCCTTAGTAACAGCGAGATAAGAGCTCTGCTCGACAAGCTCAGCGAATGCCGCAATCCATTCAGCTGCCCACACGGCAGACCGACATTCGTCAAAGTCAGCAAATACGAAATCGAACGCGCATTCAGGCGCAAGTAAATTGGGAGATCATCTATGAATAATAAAGTAATTATCATATCAGGACCGACAGCTGTAGGTAAGAGTGCCGTAGCTATTGAACTTGCTAAGCAGATCGGAGGAGAGATTATCAACTGCGATTCCGTTCAGCTCTACAAGTATATGGACATCGGAAGCGCTAAGCCAACAGCAGAAGAGATGGAAGCTGTTCCGCATCATCTCTTCGGAATCGTTGAGCCGGATTACGATATTACAGTAGCAACTTATCAGAAGCTTGCTCTTACTGTAATCGATAATATTCTCTCTAGAGGCAAGACTCCAATCGTTGTTGGAGGAACTGGACTCTACCTCAACTCAATCGTGTATGATATGGATTTCGGCGGTCCTCAGGACAGAGTAAGCGAGGAATCCATCGCAAGACGCAAGGAGCTCGAGGAGATGGCCGATAAGATGGGTGGGGAGTATATGCACGCATACCTCGAGGGAATAGATCCTGAGGCAGCTGCAAGAATCCATCCTAACAATATCCGTAAGCTCGTAAGAGCTATCGAGGCTTTCGAGTCAGGTGAGGGAATCAAGTCAATGGACAAGATTAAGCTCAACACCAAGTACGACTTCGACTTCTATGTCCTCAATATGGATAGGGAGCTTCTCTACAATAAGATCAACAGAAGATGCATCATGCTCGTCAAGGCAGGACTCTTTAACGAGGTTAAAGGACTTCTCGACAGAGGCTACTCAATGGAGAATTCCTCAATGAAGGCAATCGGATACAAGGAGATTGTTGAATACTTCAACGGTAAATGCGACCAGCGCACAGCAGTTGAGAACATGATGAAGAATACACGTCGTTTCGCTAAGAGACAGCAGACATGGTTCAAGCGCTATGATTTTGCTAAGTGGATCAATGTCGAGCAGGAAGACACCATCGGTACAGTACTCGATAAGATGAAGAACGCTTAAGAAGGGGCTTAATGGGCAAGACAACTATCGACAGCAAGGAATACAGGATACACAACAAGAGTGACAAGCCTGACAATATAGTTGAGAAAGAGAATCAGATCTTCCTCGAATGTCAGCAGATTGAGAAGACTCTTCCTAATTTCTTGCGCTCGTATTTCGCCTACCTTAAGAGCAATGTACTACCAATGACAAGACTCGCATATCTTCGTGATGTGCGTTTCTTCTTTAATTATCTGATTAATGAGACTGCTCTCACAGATGCTGATGACATCAAGCAGATCAAACTCGAAGACCTCAACGAGATTGTCGCTCAGGATATCAATCTCTTCATCGATTACTGCAGAAGATATGTGGTAGATAACGGAGAGACTGTAACAATCTACGAGAACAACAATAAGACTCTCTCACGTAAGAAGTCTTCAATTTCAGTTCTCTTCAAGCAGCTCTACAGAGACGGTCTTATAGAGAAGAACATAACCGATGGCTTCGATCCAATCCGTGTGCCTAAGCCTGGCGAACGCGAGATTAAGGCTCTTCAGGACGATGAGGTTATGATAATGCTCGACGCTGTCACAACTGGCTCAGATCTCACAGCTCATGAGAGGGCCTATTGGGAGAAAACCAAGCTTCGCGACAAAGCCATCCTGATTCTCTTTGTCACATACGGTCTTCGTCTCAGCGAGCTTCAGCAGCTCAATATCTCCTCTTTCAATTTCACAAGAGGGGAGTTCAAGATCTACCGCAAGCGTGATAAGGAGTCAATAATGCCCCTTAATCGCTCTGTACAGATGGTGGTAGAGGATTACATCAGAAACGAAAGAATTAACGTTATACAGGAGAATGAGGCCGCTGAGGACGCACTCTTCCTGTCACTTCAGGGCAAGCGCATGACCTCAAGGGCTATTCGCGAGCTCGTTAAGAAATATACCTCGATTGCTCTCAATACATCGAGAAAAGCGGGTTACAGCCCGCACAAGCTTAGAGCTACAGCCGCAACAAGCCTCATAGGTCGCGGCAATTCGATATTCGATGTTCAGGCACTGCTTGATCACGAACAGGTTACAACTACGCAGCTCTATGCTTCACATAAGATGAATGTTAAGCGAGATCTCGTCAACGATATGGAATGGGAACTCGAAAGAAAGGATGATAAATAGACAATGTCACAGTTATACAGAGACTATCTGATTAAGGATTTCGAAATTGATGCGGCTGTTCTTGATGCCGTAGACAGAGCCGAGGCAAGACTCGCAGAGAGATTCGAAGTAATTGATGATATCACTTCAATCTGCCAGCTCAAGGTTCTCAAGGCAATGCAGGACAATCACATCAATGCTACTCACTTCGACTGGAGCACAGGCTACGGCTATGACGATCCTGGCCGCGAAGCAGTAGAACGCGTATACGCGTCTGTTTTTAACACAGAAGCTGCTCTCGTAAGACCTAATATCGTCAACGGAACACATGCTATCGCTTCAATGCTCTTCGGTATTCTCCAACCTGGCGAGGAGCTCATCTACGCAACTGGCTCACCATATGACACTCTGCAGAATGTCATCGGAACTACTGGCGAGAAGTACAAATTCAGAGGAACTCTGCTTGATTACGGCATTCTCTATAACGAGGTTCCGCTTACTGCAGATCTCGATGTTGATCTCGACGGCCTTCGTACTGCTATCACAGACAAGACTAAGGTTATTGCAATGCAGCGTTCAACAGGATATGACTGGAGACCTGCTATCTCTCTTGAGAGTATGAAGAAGGTAACTGAGCTCGCACATTCAATCAATCCTGATATTATCGTATGTGCTGATAACTGCTACGGTGAGTTCGTCGATACATATGAGCCTACTGATTTCGGTGTAGATGTTATCGCAGGTTCACTCATCAAGAACCCAGGTGGCGGAATCGCTCTTTCTGGCGGATATATTTGCGGTCGTGAGGATCTAATTGAGAGAATCTCATACAGACTTACTTGCCCTGGAATCGGTTCTGAGTGCGGACTCACATATGGACAGAACAGACACGTACTGCAGGGACTTTTCCTTGCTCCTAAGGTAGTAAATGCTGCTGAGAAAGGCGCAATGCTCTGCGGAGCTCTCTACGATGAGCTCGGCTTTGAAGTAATGCCACCAGCTAATACAAAGAGAAGCGATATCATTCAAGCTATCAAGTTCGCAGATCCTGATAAGATGGTTGCTTTCTGTCAGGCGGTTCAGGCTGCTTCACCAGTAGATTCATACGTAACTCCAATGCCTTGGGATATGCCTGGTTACGAGGATCAGGTAGTTATGGCAGCTGGAGCTTTCGTTCAGGGTTCATCAATTGAGCTCAGTGCTGATGCACCACTCAGAGAGCCTTATATTGCATACTTCCAGGGCGGACTCACATACGAGCATTCAAAGTTCGGAGTTATCAAGAGCCTTGACAAACTTTATAAGGCTGGACTTATTACATTATAGTATTTCGATACAAGGGAGAGAGATATGGCTAAGAAAGAGAAGATTGAGAAGACAAATGCAATGAGACTGCTTGATCAGGCAGGAATTGAATATGGACATTCTCAGTACGAGTACGATGAATCAGATCTTTCGGGTACACATGCAGCAGAAGCACTTGGCGTATCAGCGGACGAGGTCTTCAAGACTCTCGTTGCTAGAGGTAACGATAAATTATTATCGGTATTTGTTATTCCATCTTCTGCTAATCTCGATCTTAAGAAGGCTGCATCTGTTTCTCATCACAAGTCAATCGAGATGGTTCATGTCAAGGAACTCCTTGATCTGACTGGATATATTCGTGGCGGCTGTTCTCCAATCGGAATGAAGAAATTATATCCAACTTATATTGATGAAACGGCTGTTCTCTTTGATAAAATCTATATCTCAGCTGGTAAGAGGGGAGAGCAGATTGTTATTAATCCAGAGGTGCTGGCTGAATTCGTATCTGCCGAGTTTGCCGATTTGACCAAATAATTACACAGTGCTTATGCATTTCTAATGTTACAATCCAATCAAACGTTGAAATTTCAAGGTGTTCAAGGGTTTACCAGGACACCTGATTATTTTGAAAAAATTTCGAAAATTTGTTCGATTTCTGTTGACACTTTGTTCTGAAGGAGTATAATACAAATAGAACAAGTGTTCCGAACAAATATTCGCAATGGAGGTAATTGAAATGTTTAAGAAGTACAAGATTGTTTCACCAGTAAGATTCTTCATATTCGTACTGTTAACAACCATGATTCTGGTATTCGGTCTTGTTACTGTATTTACAAGTGCAAGAACTGAAGCTGCGACTATTAATTCATTCGTACAGGTTGAGATTAATGAGAATGATACATTATGGACAATCGCAACAGAATATGCAGATGATTCTATGGATATCAGAAAGTTCATCGATGAGCTTCGTGAGATTAACGATATCGATGCTAACGATTCAATTCATCCTGGTGATCAGATATTTATCCCAATCTACGAATAAGCCAATGCTAGATCCATATAAGGCGTTCTTCCAGTAGTCTTATATGTCTGGATAGTGTGTTTCATTTAGTATAGCCGTGAGATTACAGTAACTTATGCATCCTCAAACTGTAATTTTGCGGCTGTTCTAAGTAAGACCGAAATTTGCGGTTTAAGGCTCAAATACGGTAGGTATCAATACCTAAGAGCCTTACAAAAAATCGCTTAAATCGCAAATAAACGCCTCGAAATTTCCGCCATATTACGACAGATATCAATGACATAGATCAGAGATTAATAATTACGACCAGATATTCAGATTCTTATTAATTAGTCTGAAGCTGGTCGTTTATTGTATATGTATGCGAAAAAGATATATCAAGCTGATTTGATGAATCAGGGCCTCTTTCGTGTGGTAACTATTCCCAAAATTGTGATTTTAGGAATAGTTAAATATAGCAAATATGAGGAATTTACAGCCCTAATAAGCTATCCCCTCGCATTCTCGCATATCACGCAAAGCAAAAAGAACCTGATAATAATCAGGTTCTTTTCGTTAAATAATAAGTAAGTAATTAGTGTTACTAATCCTCGTAAGTCTTTCTAAGGATGTAGAATCCGTCCTCGAGTGCATCGATGATTATGTTACCTCTATCGTCTACTACAACATCCTCTGTTGATGCCAGATGTGGTCCCGGGAATGGGAAGAATCTGTGTGTTGGATTTGGAGGGATGAAGTATGCCTTCTCCTTGATGTAGTATGGATCTGAAACATCGTAGATTCTAAGACCTGCGTGGAAGTAGCAGTTGTATACAACATCTGTTCTCTGCTCCAGCCATGGCTTTCCGTCCATAGGCTCGTGGAGGTTGTGTGGACCGAATGGACCAATTCCTCCGTTGAGGCCGTATGTATTGAAGTTTGGTGCCGGGAAGTCCTCTGGAACTTCTGGATATGGGAACTGTGCAATCATTACAGGATTTGTTGGATCACTTACATCTACCATATGGATGTTGTTCATTGCCTGCGGCTTGTTAAGTGTTCCCTCTGGGAAGAATCCGTATCTCTCACCCTCGTTTGTAACAACACAGAGATTTCTTCCCTTCAACGGAAGAGCTGTGTGTGTTCTTGCTCCAGCGAGGTGGCTTGAGAATGCAGGCATGAACTTGAGATTACCAAGTGCCTTAGGTCTCTTTGGGTTCTCAACGTCCACGATCATAAGACCATCTCCACAGTATCCCATATATGCCTTTCCATCCATTACGAATGGAGGTCCATGCAGCCAACCCTTGTCCATGAAGTTAGGATTATGTGGCTCCTGGTGATTAACTGTTCTGCCAGGTACACCATCAACATACTGGTGTGGCGCCCACCATCTACCCTCCTCATAAGGATTTGTTGGATCTGAGATATTGATGATTCTGTAGATAAGACCCTCGAACTCATCAGCCTCACATGACAGATGTACGTAATCTCCACCGTTGTACATGAATCTGTGAACACCCATTGAATGTGGAACTCCGCAGTCCCAGTATGAGAGGAACTTAGGATTCTCTGGATCCTCCTTAAGGCTGTAGATTCTGATGCCCTGCTCTGACTTGAGCTCTGAGAGTCTGTCACCTACGAGGGCTCCAGGACCAGCTCCTGATGTCATAGCGAGGATCATCAGATCATCAGCAATCTGAATCTTAGGGATAGATGTTGTTGGCATCTCCTCAACATCGAATGGTACGAATTTCTTAATAAACTTTGGATTTTTTGGGTCAGTTACATCACTGATCATAACACCTACTCCGTTAGGACCTGCAGCGAATGCAGCACCGTAGAGAAGATATCTTCCATCCTCAGTCTTATAAAGAGCCATTTGGAACATTCCACATGTACCATCCATGTCACAATATGAGAGTACCTCGAGGTTTTTTATATAACCGTCGTTACCCTCACCTTTTGAATAAAAGTACTTTCCGTTACCCATTATAACTCCTTCTTACCGATAATAAATTATCGTCCATTAATTACTCTGTGAATTTTATCGAGAAGTGCTCCTACATAATACACACCTACCAGCATGGCAACTCCAATCTGAACTGCCAGATTAGGAAGTCCTGTTGTGGTGTCGAGATTCATTGTCAACATTGCAATTGCCCATCCGGCAAGCCATGATGGCATATGAATGATATTAGGAATCATGCTCGATATTACAACTACCAGGAATCCAAGTACAAAGAGCAGCAGGAACAGCAGAATATCTGGATTAAGTGTATGATTATTAACCATGGCAAATGTAGCAATCAATGACCAGCTGTCACCTGCCAGATAACCAAGAGCTATCTTATGTGCATCTTCGAACTTGTTTCCATTAGTTGCATATATACCTGCACAAATAAGTGCAATTGGACCAACGCTTACGCCTATATAAGGGCTTGCAACTGCCCATAAGGGAGGAAGAATTCCTATGAGCAGAGCAAGCGTGATGATTTCTTTGTTAATCGTATTACCCTTCATTGGACTATCTCATTGTGATATATCCGCGGTAATTTGTAAGATTGTTGAATGCTGTGTAATCAGCAACAGCTGTTGAGATTACGTTATGTCTTGGCTTGAGGTATGGGAATGTATCTGTCATAGCCCACTCAGGCTTTCTGATTGACTTAACATCCTCTACGAATACCTTCTCCCACTCTGACTGGCATCCAACCCAGATCTCAAGAGCCCAATCCATTACACAGCCGTTAATGTCCTTCTTAACAGCACTTGCAAGGATTCTTGTAACCTCTGGAGCAGCCTCGAATACTGGAATAACCTCCTCGAAAAGCCACTTCTCACCTTCTGCCTTATCAACACCCTCCGGGAATCCGATAGCCATATTGAAACGATAGTTTGCACCATCCTCAATTGTGCGACCCTTACCCTTGATGTCCTTCTCCCACCACATTGGGAGGAATGCGAAGATAAATGGGTTACCTGCAGCATCATTTGTCTGACGAGCAGTGTTACCGGCATCTCCGTCTGACTCAATCTGTCCGTGACCAAGCGCTGTCTCTGGAAGGTTACCCTGCCATACGAGAACATCCAGTGGGAATGTCTCCTGAAGAGCCTTAATTCCGAGTCTTGGATCGAGGTCGCTTACGAGCCAGTGATGCTCTGTAAGCTGCATTCTTGCATAACCGTAGTTGTCAGCGCCTGTTGGCATCGGGAATGCTGGATAGAAAGCATACTTAGTTACATATGGCTCGAACTGAGAAATGCTCTCTGGAATATGTGTCTTGTGAAGCCATCTCTGAAGCTTAGGTCTGTAGTCCTCCTTAGCGCAGTCTACATAGATAAGACTTCTCATTGGCTCAAATTTGAAATCTGCCATTGTTTCACCTCTTTATTTAACTTACCACTAACGACTAGCATCAATTTGCTAGTCGTCAGTGTGATTATAACGAAATGAGTATGATTAGTATGTATTAGTTCTTTGATGGAGCTGGTGTTGGCTCAATAACCTCTGTGTAGTGCTTCTTTCTAGCCTGGAACTCTGGATCCTTGAAGAGGTTCATGAGTCTTCCCTCGTTCTCAAAGATGTCCTGACCGTGAAGAGCTTTTCCTGAGAGGATATCATGAGCGTGGAACTCTGTAGCTGGGTCGAATGAGAACTTGATAGCTCCGTCTACAACCTTGAGCTCGCCTCTGAGTCCGCAAAGCTCGCACTCTACTGTTGTTGTTCCTGGGAATGCATAGAATGCGTTACCGTGACAGTGTGGGCAAGCGCAGTCAGCACCCTTCCAGTAATCAAGCTTGTCATTCTGCTCGTCGAAGATCATGAGGTTCTTGTCTATCATATCCTGAGCAGCCTCTACGAGGTTTCTTCCAATCTCCTGCATTCTAGCAACCTTGTCATCCTGCATGATGATGTCCTTACCCCATGAGAAGAACTCGTTGTTAACAACCTTCCAACCAGGGCTCATAGCGAGCATAGCGTGGTCAGCCTCTGTTCTTACAGCCCAGTCTGATCCACCAACTCCTACGAATGAGATAGCCTTCTGCTTGAAGTATCTCATGTTTAGTGGCTCCTTACCCTGCTCAGCGAGCTTCTCCTGAAGTCCGAGGAGCATACCTGTGTCGTGTCCAGGACCCATTCTGTCGCAAATTGTCTTGAACATTCCGCTGCATCCTGACTCGTAGATTGGGTCTACGAAGAGAACTCCGTCAGCCTCAACCATCTTCTCGTAGAGAGCTGAGAAATCATCCTTTCTTGTGCAGATCATTCCCTTACCCATTACGAGACCTCTTGAACAAGCTACACAACCTGTGCACTGCTCGATGTTCCAGTCGAATACGTGGATGAACTCGATCTCAGCGCCAAGCTTCTTAGCCTCCTCGAGTGCGATACGACACATAGTATCGTTATTACCGTTCTTTGTACCTGATGTTGAAATTCCGAGAATCTTCATTGTTTGATTTCCTCCTACTAATTACTTACCATTATATATTTTTAATGAAAAAACAACCATTGTTATATCTAATCTTTCGATTAGTGCTGCTCTGGAGCTGGCTCGTTGCAGATCTTTCTTGAGAGCTTGTCAGCTACAGGGTTCATAAGGAATGCCACGATGAATGCTACAACGTAAGCTGGAATGAATCCTGTGATTGTTCCCATAACGAATGCGATTACTGGAGCATGTCCGATTACGAGTGTTCCAACAGCTGTCATAATGATGTCAAGAATTACTGTGAATACGAGTGAAATTACTGCATTAACCATCAGACCGAACTTCAGTGTTCCTGGCTGTGCGTGCTTAGCTGCGAAGTCAAATCCCCACTTGCCGCATGGAAGGAAGTTTACGAAGAATGTGATTACATATGCAAGTATTGACATTGCGATGAATCCTGGAAGATTCAGTGAACCTGAGAGTGTCATCATAAGAAGTGTGATGATGATTGACAGTGGAAGGTCCATAATCAGTGCATATACTGCTGTAAGTTTAGCGCTCTTTCTCATTTGTTAAATCTCCTTTAGTAATAGATTTGTGAAAAAAAATACAAGTTTTGATAACTAAAGTTTAGTCATCAAAACCTGCTTTGTACAATTCCTATCCGCTTATGCACTTCATAACAAAAATGTTATGGTCATAATCTATTGATTATGCTTATACGTCTCCCTCAATACATCGGCCATATATCTAGCAACTGGATCATCATTACTCCTCATAATAAGCACCGAAATTGTATCTTTCGAATCAAGTGGAACCACACCAATATCTTCAGCATTGTTAGCCCACACCCACTCGTCAGTAATGGCTACACCCATTCCATTTCTTACGCATGTAATCATCGACTCATGGTTTGGAACAAACTGCAGAGTTGGCATGAAGTTATAAGACTGCATGCAATCTGAAATTGCCTTAGAAACCATCCTATCTACTACGCTGTATGGTGCGAAGAATGGTACATCCTTGAAATCATATGCTGTATATGGCTCATAAGGAAAAGTTCTAGTAGAGTAGATTAAAGTCTTACCAACATCGCAGATATCCAATGTCTCAATCTCACCGATATCGTGTACTGAATTTTTCATCGAAACAGCAATATCGAGTCCGTCGGTAAGAAGGAATGTAGACAGCTCCTTAATACCACAGCAGTTGATAATTACCTTGATGTCAGGATACACTTCGTTGAACTTGCTGATAATATTCGGAACATAGTCATAGAGATCCCAGCCCTCGAGAAAACCAAGTTTGATTACTCTCTCAGTCTTCTTCTCGAGCGCAAGTGCTTCTTTCTTCGTCCTGATGAATTCCGCCTTAAACTCTTTGAACATCTCATAGTAGAGCTTACCAGCGTCAGTAAGTTCAGTTTTCTTATTGTTACGTTTGAATAGCTTAACGCCAAGTTCCCTCTCCATAACAGCAATCTGTCTTGAAATTGCCGGCTGAGAGACGAATAACTCCTCTGATGTCTTTGTAAAACTCAGATTAGTGGCTACCGCCATAAAGTAATCTATCTGTACTTCATTCATATCTATTCTATATATGTACTAACTATACGTTATAACCCTGTGCATCCAAATATCTCTGCAGAATAATAATAGCTGCCTGTCTGTCGATAATCTTCTTTCTATCCTGTCTCGACATATTAGCCTCAATAAGTACTTCTTCAGCCTCACAGGTTGAGAATCTCTCATCCTGCCATATAATCTTAACATTAGGAAGCCCCGTGCTTCTGAGCTTGTTCTCAAGCATTGTACGGAAATCTCTCACCTTCTGAGTCTGAATAGAATCTGTGTCATCAAGGCTCAAAGGGAGACCCATTACTACAGTCTCACAGCCGTATTCTCGGATATAATCAATAACTTTACCAGTATCCTTACGGATACCCACCCTTTCGATTGTCGTAACTCCTGTCGCAATAATACCAAGAGGGTCGCTGACAGCGACCCCCACAGTTTTATCTCCGACATCTAAACCCAGTATCCTCATATTACTTCTCGATTCCGAGGTAGCACTTAAGGATCTGCTCGAGAAGCTCATCTCTATCTAATCTGAGGATGATGCTTCTAGCATTGTTGTGGCTTGTGATGTATGATGGATCACCTGATGTCAGGTATCCTACAATCTGATCGATTGCATTGTAGCCACGATCTGTGAGTGCATTGTACACGTCAAGAAGAGCCTGCTTCTTGTCCATCTGACCATCCTTGAAACCTTCGAACATAAGTGTGTCTTTGCTCATATCTATACCTCCCGTCTACCTGCCGATAATCTCAGCAGCCTTCTCAAGAGCAAGATCTGCCTTTGACGCATCTTTGGCACCAGCCTGAGCCATATTAGCCTTACCGCCGCCGCCACCGCCAGCAACAGATGCAACTTCCTTGATAATCTTTCCAGCGTGGTAACCCTTAGCTACAAGGTCATCACTTACAGATGCGATGAATGAAAGCTTATCGCCATTAACTGCAGCGAATACCATTACAACGCCTTCTGTCTTCTCCTTAACAGCATCAGAGATGTTTCTGAGCTGCTCAGTATCTGTATCGTCGAATCTTCTTGTGATGAGCTTAGCATCGCCAATCTGTACAGCAGAAGCGATGATATCATCGATTGCTCCGCTTACCTCATCAGCCTTGAGAGCCTTAATTGTGTTCTCAAGCTCCTTATTCTCAGCAACGAGCTGGCTTGCTCTTCTAGCAAGGTCAGCTGGCTTTGTCTTGAGAACTGCAGCAGCCTGTCCGAGGACAGCCTCCTTCTCCTCAAGGAACTTAACAACAGCAGTACCAGTAATTGCCTCAATTCTTCTTACACCTGAAGCAACACCGAACTCGCCTGTAATCTTGATAGCTCCAATCTTACCAGTGTTATCGAGATGAGTGCCTCCGCAGAACTCTACACTGTATCCACCCATATCAACTACTCTTACGATGTCTCCATACTTCTCACCGAAGATAGCCATAGCTCCAAGCTTCTTAGCATCTTCGATAGGCATCTCCATCATAGCGATAGGAAGGAAGCGATCAATCTTCTCATTAACGATGTCCTCAACCTTCTGAATCTCCTCAGCTGTCATAGCCTGAAAGTGGTTGAAGTCGAATCTGAGACCCTTCTCGTCAACGTACGAACCAGCCTGCATTACGTGATCTCCGAGAACATCTCTGAGTGCCTGCTGAACAAGGTGAGTAGCACTGTGGCCTCTTGATGTTCTATGTCTTCTTGCAGCATCGATTGCTGTATCAACCTTGTCACCAACCTTGAGCTGCATTGCTGCACCAGCATCATCAGCATCAATAACGTGAAGATAGATTCCATTCTCCTTAGTAACATCAACAACCTTGATGCAATCATCTGCAGTGCTGATAGTACCGTTATCATGGAGCTGTCCACCGCTTGTTGCATAGAATGGTGTCTCATCAAGGATAACGAACTTGCGATCTTTATCATAATCACCTACGTACTGAACTGTAGCTGAACCAGTCTCATGGTCATATCCTGTGAAAACAGTTGCAGGAAGATTGCTGTACTCAGAAGCATCTCTCCAAGCGTCCTCATCTGTATTTCTCTGACCTGCACGAGCCATCTCCTTCTGCTGGTTCATATGCTCTGTGTAGCCATCCATATCGAGAGTCATACCATTCTCCTCGAGAATCTCCTGTGTAACCTCTACTGGGAAGCCATATGTGTCGTAGAGCTTGAATGCTCTAGCGCCATCGAGCTCAGTCTTGCCCTGAGCCTTAACATCATTCATATAATCATCAAGGATAGCCATACCCTTATCAAGAGTCTTAGCAAACTGCTCCTCCTCGATACGGATAATCTTCTTGATGTAATCCTGCTTCTCAACGAGTTCTGAATAAGCTCCTCCGGAAACCTCGATTACCTTATCAGCCTGCTTTGAGAGGAAGTTATCATCATTGATACCAAGAAGTCTGCCGTGTCTTGCAGCTCTTCTGATGATTCTTCTGAGGATGTATCCTCTTCCCTCGTTGCTTGGAAGAACACCATCACCAATCATAAATACCATTGATCTGAGGTGGTCTGTGATGATTCTTACGCTTACATCAACCTTATGGTTGCCAGCCTGGTACTCAACGCCAGCAAGCTCTGTGATTGAATTGAGAATGTGTCTTACAGTATCAACATCGTAGATTGAATCTACGCCCTGCATGATGCAAGCAAGTCTCTCAAGACCCATTCCTGTATCGATGTTTGGATGTGCGAGATCTGAGTATGAACCGTCCTCTTCTCTTGAGAACTGTGTGAATACATGGTTCCAGAACTCCATATATCTGTCGCAGTCGCAACCGGGCTTGCAGTCAGGGCTTCCACATCCGTACTCCTCACCTCTGTCGAAGTAGATCTCTGAACATGGACCGCATGGACCAAGTCCAATCTCCCAGAAGTTGTCGTCCTTTCCGAGTCTTACAATTCTCTCTTCTGGCATTCCGATTTCCTTCCAGATCTCAAACGCCTGGTCGTCATCTTCGTAGATTGTAGCCCAGAGCTTCTCTACAGGCATATGAAGCCACTCTGTGATGAACTCCCATCCCCAGTTAAGTGACTCCTTCTTGAAGTAGTCTCCGAAACTGAAGTTACCGAGCATCTCGAAGAATGTGCCGTGTCTAGCAGTCTTACCTACGTTCTCAATATCATTAGTTCTGATGCACTTCTGACAAGTTGTCATTCTCTTTGCTGGAGGTGTCTCTACACCTGCAAAGTATGGCTTGAGTGGTGCCATTCCTGAGTTGATGATCAGAAGGCTCTTATCATTTCTTGGGATAAGAGGTGCACTTCCGCCAGCATAATGATCCTTGCTGACAAAGAAGTCTCTAAACATATCTCTTAATTCATTTACGCCGATCTTTTCCATGGAATCTCCTTATCTATCTCAATACTTATATTTGTTAAAACTAAATTCGTAATGCGTCAAACTACGACAGGCTGGCGGCGGCGCCGTCGTTGTCAGGTTCTGCATCTAAGAATTCGATAGATTCCAGAGTCCTTGTAAGATCCGCCCTGATAGCCGCAAGGAACTCTCTTCTGAGTTCTCTCTGTTCAAGCTTCTCTTCTGCAGAAAGCTCTTCAACCTTTGACTTTCTTGCAAGCTCATTAATTCTGTCAATCTTTGACTGTTCCATAATTAGAATTTACTCCTGTGTATAGTTATTCTATGATAAAATCATTCATAAAATTTTACACCGAAACAGCCAGTCAAATCAAGCATTTAGAGGCTTATTCTGTTATAAACATACATTGTAAATGCCGATAAGAATGCATAATTCGTAGGACATTCATCAGCTCCAGAATAGATTGTTCTAAGAATATCTGAATCCTTAGTCTTCTTCCATCCACTTCTGATTGCAGTTCTGATACAGTGCTCAACAAGTGACGGCGAGGTGCTGTAAAGTGCAGCAACAGGTCTGTACACATCCTTTGTGATTATCGCATGTGCGAGTCCCTTTCTCATCATCAGTCTTACTGAATCAATGATATAGTTGAAGCCCTTATACGATGGTGCAATACCTATATCAATTAATGACTTGGTAATCTCCTTGATGAGGCAAAGCTCCTTCTCCGGATCACTGATATACTCTACTTCAAACTCCTTAAGATGGATGATAGGAGTCATCTCAAAATTATTGTCGCTCATATTATACCTCCCCAAATTAGACTGTAATTCTATCTTTGTTCTTATCGAAGATTGAATCACCTATACCTTTAACGTTCTTCAGCTCATCAACTGATTTGAATCTATTGCTCTCCCTATATTCAATTATTCTGTCAGCAATAACATCACCAACACCTGTCAGTTGTTTGAGTTCATCTCTTGATGCAGTATTTATATTTATCTTAGAATTGTAACTCGTGCTAGTTCCAGATGATCCAGTATTGTTATTACTCTCTGAATCCACTTGTACTTCAGCTTGCTTTGCCGGAATGATAATCTTCTGCCCATCCTCAACATAATCGGCCTGATTAATCGAATCCAGATCAGCATCTGAGCTCAGTCCTCCCGCCATCTCAATTACTTCAAATAGCCTGGTATCGACGTCAACTTCGTATATCCCTGGATTCTTGACCTCACCACTGATGTCGACATAGGCTATAATATCTGTCTGTGTATCAACATCATCAGCATGAACCGACGAGTTTCCAAACAACCTGAGCCCGAGAGCTGTTACAAGAATTAATGCTATTGCAATCAGTTTGCCTGCATTTTTCTTATTATCCCTAAACCAGTGTATGGCAGAATCAATCACTTCTTCTATTCGTTCTTTCATATTATCCTCCCCCTATGCAATCAAAGATTAGAAATATAGTGTGTTTCTCGAGAAAACTGTGTAAGAGAATAGTAACCAAATGCACGTCCCATTGCAAAACTTGGCTACTTGCAGTAAATTCCCTCAAATCAACATTTTTTTCACGAAATCCTACAAAATCTTCCCGAATTGACTCTCTTGTCAGTTAATACAAACAGAAGAAAAACAAACAAAAACAAAGAAAAACAAGAGGCAATAGCCTCTTGTCTATGCGTTTTCACTATATATGGTATTGAATCAACAAATGATACATAATTAGTCTTCGAAGTAATCAAACTCGAAATCATTAATTCGAACTGTATCACCCTCTTCAAGACCAAGTTCCTGAAGCTGCTCAATTCCGCCCTGCTTAAGGATGTAATTATACAGATATCTGATTGAACCCATATCCTCGAAGTTTGTTGAATTGAAGATCTTTGTAAGCTGCTTACCCTCAAGAACATATACACCATCCTCGTCGAGGTATGCGTTAATCTTGCGGTAATCAGGATCGTATGCATCTGCCTCAAAGTCGAAGAGCTCAATCTCCTCATCCTCAGGTGCCTCGTAGTTCTCAATCTGGTAGAGAGTTTCATCGAGAAGTTCTCTGATACCCTGATTAGTAGCTGCGCTTATGCAGAATACCTTTCGGCCTTCCTGCTCCATGAAGTCGAGGAATTCCTGAAGCTTCTCCTCGTCATATACGATATCCATCTTATTTGCAACAACGAGCATTGGCTTCTTAAGAAGTGCAGGATCGTACTGCTCAAGCTCGTTCATAATCTTCTTATAATCATCGATAGGATCTCTTCCCTCAGAACCTGCAACATCGATTACGTGAATGAGTACCTTTGTTCTTTCGATGTGCTTGAGAAATCTGAAACCGAGACCAGTACCGGCATGTGCGCCCTCAATAATTCCAGCGATGTCAGCCATTACAAAGCTCTTGTTGTGAAGCTGAACAACTCCGAGATTAGGATCGATTGTTGTGAAATGATATCCAGCAATCTTTGGCTTAGCACTTGTTGATACTGAGAGAAGTGTTGATTTGCCGACATTTGGAAAACCAACCAGACCTGCATCAGCAAGAAGCTTGAGCTCAAGAATAACTGTTCGCTCCTTAGCTACACCACCTGCTTCAGCGAAGTTAGGTGCTCTTCTGATTGAAGACTTGAAGTGAACATTACCCTTACCACCTCTACCGCCTTTAGCAGCTACGAGTGTATCCCCATCATGGCAGAGATCTTTCATGAGTCTGCCTGACTCCTTATCAATAACAAGTGTACCTACTGGAACTTTGATGATGAGATCCTGTCCCTTCTTACCGAAACACTTTCTCTTCATTCCGTCCTGACCGTTCTCGGCCTGGTACTTCTTCTTATACTTGAAATCCATCAAAGTTCTGAGATTTCTGTCAGCAACAAAAACAATGCTACCGCCATTACCACCATCACCTCCGTCTGGACCACCTTCTGGTACAAACGGATCATGTCTGAAAGTTACAGCACCATTGCCGCCCTTGCCGGATATAATTTTGATTTCCGCCTTATCTACAAACATTGTTTACCTCAATTTCTCAAAAACACAGAAAAAGCCCCTATTTGCATAGGGGCCTGGTAGTTATGCTTCCTTGCTGTATACGCTGACTTTCTTTCTCTTCTTGTCGTATCTCTCGAACTTTACAGTTCCATCGATCTTTGCGAACAGTGTGTCATCTCCACCGATTCCAACGTTGTTACCAGGGTGGAACTTTGTTCCTCTCTGTCTTACAAGAATGCTACCTGCTGTAACGAACTGACCTGCGCCAGTCTTAACTCCAAGACGCTTTGACTCTGAGTCACGACCGTTCTTGGAACTACCTACTCCCTTTTTACTAGCCATCTAAAGTTACCTCCTCTTTACCTATATTCTACTTCGCCTCAATAGCTGCGAGGATGTCGGCCTTTGTAGCCTTGCTTGATACCTCGATGCCCATATCTGCTGCGATTGCGAGAAGCTCGTCCTTCTTCATGTTCATGTTTGCCTTAGGAGCCTCTACTGCTGCCTCTGCTGCAGGAGCTGCTGCCTTCTTAGCTGGAGCCTTGCTCTCGCCAATACCTGTAATCTTTACGAGTGTGTAAGGCTGTCTGTGACCATTCTTTCTTCTGTAGTCCTTCTTAGCCTTGTACTTGTAGATGATAACCTTGTCATTCTTGCCCTGCTCGAGAACCTCTGCCTGAACAGCGCATCCCTCTACATAAGGTGTTCCAACTACGAGCTTATCTCCGCCAACAACGAGTACCTCGTCAAAAGTTACTACGTCACCTACGTTAGCGTCGATCTTCTCAATCTTCAGCTCATCGTTCATCTGAACTCTGTACTGCTTTCCGCCTGTCTTAATAATTGCGTACATTTAAATTCCTCCTCATACCAGACTCGCCAAATCGAGGTGCACTATTGCTTTAAACCTCATTTGTGCGGCTAACCGCTTTAATATAGCATATTCTAAAGTCTAATGTCAATCGGAATTTGAAATAATTTCGCAAAATATTTCTATTCGATTACAACTCCGTCCTCATCGACCATAAGGTCATCGTTGCCTGCGGTTCTGTTCATCTCCTCATGAATCATATCGAGAATTCTACCTCTTACCTCCTCGAGAACTCCATAGTTCTTAGCGAGGTATTCCTTAATATTCTCTCTTCCCTGGCCGATTCTCTCGCCGTTATAGCTGTACCATGAACCAGCCTTCTCGATGATCTTGAGCTCTACTGCTGTATCAAGTACGTCACCTGCAAGTGAGATACCAGTGCCGTACATAATATCAAACTCCGCCTTCTTGAATGGAGGCGCAACCTTGTTCTTAACAATCTTAACTCTTGTTCTGTTACCGAGCATCTCCTCGCCCTTCTTCAGTGTCTCAACCTTTCTTACGTCGAGCCTCATTGAAGCATAGAACTTAAGAGCTCTTCCTCCAGTTGTTGTCTCTGGGTTACCAAACATTACGCCAATCTTCTCTCTAAGCTGGTTGATGAAGATTACGCAAGTGTTTGACTTATTAACCGCACCAGCAATCTTTCTCAGTGCCTGTGACATAAGTCTAGCCTGAAGACCTACGTGAGAATCACCCATATCACCCTGAATCTCTGCCTTAGGAACAAGAGCAGCAACAGAGTCGATTACGATGATATCAATAGCTCCGCTTCGTGCGAGCATCTCGCAAATCTCGAGAGCCTGCTCTCCTGTATCAGGCTGTGATACAAGGAGCTCATCAACATCTACTCCAAGATTCTTTGCATATACTGGATCGAGGGCGTGCTCAGCATCGATGAATGCAGCCTTGCCTCCCATCTTCTGTGCTTCAGCAATTGCGTGGAGTGTGAGAGTTGTCTTACCTGATGACTCAGGTCCGTAAATCTCAATAATTCTTCCCTTAGGATATCCGCCTACACCTGTAGCCACATCAAGGCTGATTGAACCTGTAGGAATAGTCTCTATATTTGAGAAAAGGCTGTCATCACCAAGCTTCATGATAGCGCCCTTACCGTACGCCTTCTGAATCTGATCAAGTGCCTGCTGTAAAGCCTTCTCCTTAGCATCGTTTGCCATCTGATTGTTTGCCATATTTCCTCCTGTTGAAACAATACGAACATTTGTTCTGTATTGATAATACTGTCTGAATCTACTAATGTCAAGTCTTAACAACAAGATTATAGCTTCATAAGCAACATCTACTATAACAAAAATTTACCCAAATTGAACAATTCTGTCACTTATTTGTGTCTATTACAGTTCTCCTTTGAGAATCAGATATACAGTGCGCTGCATATTAAGTGTGAAGTTGTTTCTGTTCCAAGCTCTGTCTACTGCCCTTCTCTTAATCAGTCTGCTTCCACTGCAACCTTCATAAGCATATCCGATATAAGCTGTTCCTGGATTGAAGCCTTCATCTGCATCTGGTCCGGCATAGCCTGTAATAGAAACGGCTATATCGCTTCCTGAAAGATGCCTTGCAGCTACTGCCATTTCTTCTGCAACTTCAGCACTGACAACGCCCTTATCTTCGATAAGTTCTCTATCTAATCCTAGAACACCTACCTTGGCATCAACGCTATATGTTACATAGCCGTGTCCGAAGACGTTTGAAGCTCCGGGTACATCAGTAATAGAAACTGCAAACTTACCGCCAGTGCAAGATTCTGCTGAAGAAACTGTGAGTCCCCTGTTCTTGAGAAGACGAACAACAACTTCATTCATTTCTTCATCATTAATACTGTAGATATACTCACCACAGATATCCGACATAGCAGCAATCATATCGGTTACTGCGGCCTCAGCTTCTTCCATGCTGTCACGCTGAGATGTAATTCTGACTGCGACCTCGCCCTCCTTGGCATATGTAGCAATAGTAGGATCAGTCTGCCCATCGATAAGAGGGAGAAGCATAGTCTCAAGATCAGACTCACCTATACCCATTGTTCTTACAACTCTGTAGAAAATCTTCTTGTCAACGAACTTGTCGAGGTACTGATCTAAGCAGTTCTCATAAAGCCAACTCATCTCGCGTGGAGGTCCAGGCAGACAGATAGCAATTCTTCCATCTCTCTCAAGAGCAAAGCCTGGAGCAGTTCCAGCAGCATTATAGAATGGTGTACAGCCCTCAGGCATGTAGGCCTGCTTCATATTATTAGCTGACATCTTTCTGCCGACCTTAGCGAAGAATGCATTGAGTTCCTCATAGACTCTCTGGTCAAGAACGAGTTCTGCACCCATGTACTCAGCGACCATCTCCTTAGTGAGATCATCCTGTGTAGGTCCAAGTCCGCCCGTGAGAATAACCATATCGGCATGCTCGAAGGCATCAGCAAGCTGCTGCTTCAGCCTATTCGGATTATCTCCCACAACATAGTGGTACATAACGTTAAAGCCCTTAAGCTGAAGTTTCTTTGACAGATATGCCGCATTAGTATTGATAGTCTGTCCAAAGAGCAGTTCTGTTCCAACCGCAAGAATTGATACTTTCATCCCTATACCCTGATACTAGACAAATATTTATATTGGTAAACTACATTGAGAAAACGCTCTTGTTCTTCAGTACATACTCGCATCCTGAATATACAGTCATGAAAAGTGATGCGTAGAACACAACAAGTCCTACTGTCATAATCCATGGCTGTGATGGTACAGCGAGTCCGAGAATGAACGCGATAACTGCAATCATCTGAAGTACTGTCTTAATCTTGCCGCTCATACCAGCAGCAAGTACAGTTCCCTCAGAAGCAGCTACAGTTCTCATTCCTGCAACTGTGAACTCTCTAGCGAGAATGATGATCAGTGTCCATCCAGCGATTACTCTGATGTCGATAAAGAGACAGAGTGCCGAATACACGAGGATCTTGTCGGCAAGAGGATCCATAATTTTTCCAAAATTAGTTACGAGACCTCTAGCTCTTGCAATCTTACCATCGAGCAGGTCTGTGAGTGATGCGAGCGCAAAGATCACGAGCGCCACTGCATACATCTTGAGCATAAATGCAGCAATAAAGAATGGAACGGCAATAATTCTTGCCATAGTTAATTTGTTAGGCAGATTCATTCTGTAACCTCCTCACCATCAAGGTCGTACTCATAAGTGTTATCTATTCTTACTTTGACAATGTCTCCCGGCTGATGCTCGTCGAGTGCTGCGAAGCTGACCTCACAGTCAATCTCTCTGGCATCAAATCTGGTTCTTCCGACATATATGTTCTCGCCTTCGTACTCGTCGACCATTACTTCGAATACTCCGCCGATTTTCTTCTCATTGAGTGCCTCGCTGACAGCACACTGGTGCTCCATTACCATGTCTCTGCGGGCCTGCTTGACCTCCTCCGGCAGCTTGCCGTCCATATCGAAGGAAGCTGTTCCCTCCTCCTCAGAGAAGGCAAATGCGCCGAGTCTGTCTATCTTCATGGTGTCGATAAAATCAAGTAGCTCCGCTACGTCTTCTTCGGTCTCTCCCGGGAATCCGACAAGTAATGTTGTGCGGATGTGTATCTCCGGAATTCTCTCCCTCAGCTTGTTGATGCATGCTATGATCGACTTCTTACTCGACTGTCTCTTCATTCTGTTCAGCACATTATCTGCTACGTGCTGGATAGGAATATCGATGTACTTGCAGATCTTTGGCTCATTTGCAATAACATCAATCAGCTCATCTGTGATTCCGTTATCGTATACGTACATAAGTCTGATCCACTCAATACCGTCAATCTTGCAGAGCTCAGTCAGAAGTTCCGGAAGTCTGAGCTTGCCGTAGAGATCACGTCCGTACTGTGAAGTATCCTGAGCTATTACTACGAGTTCCTTGATTCCAGCATCAGCAAGATCCTGAGCCTCCCTGATGCAATCCTCGAACTTCTTAGAGCGGTATTTACCCCTTATTGAAGGGATGGCGCAGAAAGTGCATGCATTGTTGCAGCCCTCGGCAATCTTGAGTACAGCACTGTACTCTCCCTCTGGAAGAGTTCTCTCTCTGTATTTGAGATCGTCCTCTGTTTCGCCAACCTCATCCTTATCAGCATTATCACCAAGTATGATGTCGCTCATACTCTCATATTCGTTAACACCGAAGAAAATATCAACTTCTGGAATCTCGTCTTTGAGTTCAGCGTGATATCTCTGAGAAAGACAGCCTGTAACAACAAGCTTCTTCTCACTCTCAGATTCATTCTTCACGTTAACCATCTCAAAGATGTGCTCAATTGACTCAGTCTTGGCATCTTCGATGAATCCACATGTGTTGACAATTAGAACATCAGCTTCTTCAGCAAAGTCAACGAGCTCACAGCCGTGCTTCTCAAGCTCGGCTGCAAGCATCTGTGAATCGTATGTGTTCTTATCACATCCTAATGTGTCTATGTATATCTTCTTCATTACCCAATAATCTCGTTATATCTTGATATTTCTTCTGGAACCCCATCGTCGTCACTTTCTGTCTCATATTCGACATCGACTACCTCTGGGATGTCATCATCAGCAGGCTCTTCATCGAAATTTCCGTAATACTCATCCTCAGTCATGAGAACCTGTCTTCCACGGCTTCCATCAGGTGGTCCGATGATGCCCATAGCCTCAATATCATCGATGATTCTAGCTGCACGATTGTATCCGATTCTGAATCTTCTCTGCAGCATAGAAACCGATGCAGACTTTGACTTGAGGATGAATGCGATTGAATCCTCAGTAAGCTCATCGCTCATCTCCTCAGCCTTTGCCTCGGCATTTCCCTCAATCAGATTACTAAGTTCCTCGTTGTACTCAGCCTCGCCCTGATTCTTGACGAAGTTGATTACCTTCGCAGTCTCGCTGTCAGAGATATATGGTCCCTGAACACGGTATGGCTTACTGCTTCCTACAGGAGAGAAAAGCATATCTCCTTTACCGAGAAGTTTCTCAGCACCCGCCATATCGAGAATTGTTCGAGAGTCAATCTGTGAAGCTACGCTGAATGCGATTCTCGAAGGAACATTCGCCTTGATAAGTCCAGTTACTACGTCTACAGAAGGTCTCTGAGTAGCAATTATGAGGTGCATACCTGCAGCTCTAGCCTTCTGAGCAAGACGGCAGATTGACTCCTCAACCTGTGATGGGGCTGCCATCATCAGGTCAGCCAGCTCATCGATGATGATTACAACCTGCGGCTTCTTATTCTGAGGCTCCTGATTTGCCACCATAAGCTCGTTATATGATTCAAGATCCTTAACTCCGAGCTTAGCGAACTCTTCGTATCTCTTGTTCATCTCAACTACTGCCTCAGCAAGCGCTCTTGAAGCCTTACGAGGGTCTGTTACAACAGGTGTGAGAAGATGTGGAATGCCGTTATAGTTGCCTAGCTCTACTACCTTAGGGTCAATCATGATCAGCTTAACCTCATCAGGTGTTGCCTTATACAGAAGGCTTGTGATGATGGAATTGATGCAGACAGACTTACCAGACCCAGTAGCACCCGCAATCAACATATGTGGCATACTCTTGAGATCAGCAACAATGTTGTTGCCTGAGATGTCCTTACCAACGATGAATGTAAGCTTTGACTTTGCCTCCTTGAACTCATTAGAGTCAATGAGCTCTCTGATGAGGACTGGTGAAGGCTTATCGTTCTCAACCTCGATGCCAACAGCAGCCTTACCTGGGATAGGTGCTTCAATACGAATGCTCTTTGCTCTGAGATTGAGTGCGATATCGTCAGCCAGACTTGTGATCTTTGATACTTTGACACCTGTAGCTGGCTGTACCTCGTATCTAGTAACTGATGCGCCCTGAGTTACGCTCAGAATTGATGCATCTACGTTGAAGTCCTTGAGTGTCTTATGAAGCAGCTCAGCTTTCTGCTCGAGCTGATAATCAGTCATCATCTGCTTGCTTCCGCTACCCTTCTTGAGAAGGTCAATTGTTGGAAGCTTATAAGCAGAGTGTGACGAAGCACTGCTGAGACCTGCTGTGATATCATTAGCTACTGCGTCTGTATTGATTGGTTCGTCCTTAGCCTTAGGCTTTGGCTCCTCAACAGACTTTGCTGGCTTAGGAACTGCTTCTACTTGCTTTGGCTCAGGCTTGCTCTCAGTTCTTGGTGTTCTGATGCTAGATGCTAGTCCAGCAGCTACTGATGAAGCAGCACCTACAGCGGATGCTGTTGATGAGCTTGTTGCTGCAGAGGTACTTGCTGTCTCTGTTATCCCACCGAGGCCAGTTCTTCCACTTCTGCCAACACCATTCTGGAACATTGTGTCGTATCCATCTAGTCCGAAGCCTTCATGCTTATCGTATGAACCACTGAGACCATATGATACTGGCTTATCTGGAGACTTTACTTCTTCAGAGAGCCCCTTACCGAACTCAGGAATTGATGTTTCAGCAGCAACCTTACCTATTGGGCCCTCGTCCTTGCTTACCTCCATAACATTTCGCTTATTATTCTCAAGCTTCTCCTTCTCTTCTCTCGAAGCTGTCCATCCGCCGAAGATAGAAGGCTTCTTCTTCTCTTCAGTCTTAGGCATCTCTGTGATGATATTTGAAGCGCTTGTACTTGCTGGAATTGCAGGAATCACAGGCTCTACTGTCTTTGGCTCTGAAGCTCTCGCTGTAAGAAGTCCAGATACTGGATCAGTTCCTGGAAGAGCTGACTGCTGTACTGCCTGCTGTACCTTGCGAGCTTCTGCCTCCTCCATCTCTCTGAGAAGTCTTCTTGCCTCTCTCTTGTTTGACATTTTAGTAAGCCACTTAGAGATTGGTGTATTTGCTACGAGAAGAAGCGCGATGATGATGAGTGTGATAGCGATTATAAGGCAGCCTGATTTACCGAAGGCTTTGACAAGAATTGATCCGAGCCACATTCCTACAGCGCCTCCCTGCTTGGCTTCAATGCCTGCCTTATAGTACTCAATCATAGCTGCGAAATCGTACTTGAGTTTAGTCTCGCTGATGAATCTGTAAGAGTTCAGGATGCACATATTGACGAAGATCAGTATTGTGAAGAAGACAGTTCTTCCACTTATGTGTTGAACCTTCTGCAGTATGAGCAGAACTCCGTATATCACAAAGAAGAACGGAAGCACATAAGCCATGATTCCGAACAATCCAATACAGAGGTCGTGAACTCTTGCTCCGAACGCACCTGTCGAATCTGCAATTACTGTAAAGAAGAAGAATAATCCGAGCGCAATAATGATGACAGCCCAGATATCGTCTATCACCTTAAGGTCGGCATGTCTTTGCATCTGCATATCCTCAATTCGCTCCTGCTTAGTCTTTGGAGCAACCTGAGTGGTCTTCGCAGATGCGGAAGACTTGCTGTTCTTATTCTTGCTTCCCGGAGGTCTTCCCGGTCCTCTTTTCTTCTCTGCCATTAGTTCTCCTTTAAATACCCTGTCAGACTACATGAAGAGCTCGTGCACGATAAGGAATGCACCAACGATCCACACATAGAATGAGAAAATCTTAAGGCTGTACTTACGTACAACTGTAATCATTACCTTGATAGCAAAAATTCCTGATACCAGTGAGCAAATGAATCCAACGATAATAGGTCCCATATTTGTTGAAATAATTGAAGCCATGGCATCTGAACCACTCTCGAGCACGAGCGAGCCGAGTACGGATGGAATTGAGATCAGGAATGCGAATTCAACTGCGAAGTCTCTATCAAGACCTGTGATAAGACCTCCGAAGAGTGTTGAACCGGATCTTGAGATTCCCGGAGTAATAGCTACACCCTGCATTGTTCCGATAATTACTGCATGAGCCCATGTCATATCTTCAATGCCCTTACCCTTCTTCTTAGGCTTGCTCTCTGCAATCCAGAGAAGAACACCAGTGAGGAGAAGACCAACACCAGTTGGAATAAGGCTGTGATAGAAAGACTCGAAGACGTCCTCAAGTCCAAGACCGATGATTGCTGTTGGAATTGACGCGATGATGATCATTACACCAAGCTTTCTTACTGGTCTTTCTTTGAGCTTGAGTCCCTTAAATGTCACAAGATCATATATTGTAACGAACAGTTCTTTGATGAGTGCCCAGATGTCGTTCCAGTAGATGATGAATACAGCAGCAAGTGTTCCTACATGCATCAGAATTGTGAAGATGAGGATTGAGTCGCCTTCTATTCCGAAGAAATGCTGTAACATTGTCAGATGGCCCGAACTACTGATTGGCAGGAACTCTGCAAGTCCCTGAACGATTCCAAGAATCGCAGCATTTAAATAAGTCAAAATTCTGTCTCCTTTGTTTATATATCTAATTTATTTATTATACTATTTTTGTGCACCAAATTCAGCATAAAAAAAAGATGCAAGCATTAGGCCTGCATCCGTGTTTCCACTATTATTCAGCGCTTACAACGTCCTTGCCGTCATAGTAACCGCAGTTTGGACATACTCTGTGTGGAAGCTTAGGCTCGTGGCACTGAGGACAAGTTGAAAGTCCAGTTGCCGTCTTCTTCATGTTAGCAGCCTTTCTGCTACTTGTCTTAGCCTGTGAAGTTTTCCTCTTAGGTACTGCCATGGTCGACACCTCCTTATATATAAAATCTCAATAATTCGCTCATTGCACCGACTTATTATAGTCTTTAATCAGATATATGTCAATGCTTAAATTCGTTAGTTTCCAAATTTATTCTTTGATAATCGGTCTCATCACTCTGTCCGAGTTAGAATACAGAGACTTAATGCACATAATATTATAGAAGTCCGAAGCTTTAATGTCCAGTTCTAACTGTCTTAATGCATCTCCTTCAAGTTTCTCCATCTCTTTGTTGATATTCGTAATCACAGGGAATTCTGAATCTCTTAGATCTGCAAGAAGCTTGCGCCCCGCCCCATTGAAGCCGAGAACTCTCGCATACATAACATCCATATCAGCATCATTCCGTTTTATCTCAAGTACAGCCTGGGCGATCATTCGCGCAACTCGCGTATATGTGTATCTCTTGGACTTCGCGAAATCAATCATCTCCTTAATTGAGTCCGCACTAATAGCGGGTCTTCTTAATCTTGACGCTAGCCCCTCTCCACCTGATGGTGTATTCTCGAGTTCTTCCTCACTCATTGAGATAACAGCAGCTCTTGCGAAGTTAAAGTAATTCTCACCCAGCTTGCTGATATTAGACTCAGCCTTCTTAAGCGCAACTGCAGTAAGTTCAGGCACGTATCCTCTTATATCTTCACCAGTCGAAACTGCCTGCCTGATACCAGTAGCACTCTGGTACTTCTCATCATCCTGGATATCATCGAGGTAGTCAGCGCCAATCCTCTTAATCGGATATACTTCCATATCTCCTGCGGCTCTGATGTACTCAATTGCGAGAATATCATTAGATGAAGATAGTACAGAAATATCCTTCTCTATGTCTGGATCCGTATCTCCAAAGAGCTCCGTATAAGCCTTCTGTCTAGCAGCTGGATAATTCAGTCCAAGTTTTCTCGCTTCTGCTATGCACAAAGCGATGCTATCAGCATGCTCATCAAGCCTGCGAGCAATCTTTCTAAGAAGATCAGCATCACCGCATTCACTTCCAAAAGCAATTGCATCACAAGATGCTCTCTTTAGAAGATCTACTCCTGCAGAGGCATAACGACCAGCATCTGCGAGTACGCGAGAAGTTGGAATCTCGAGCACCAGATCAATTCCATATGATAATGCTAGTTCTGCTCTGGTCCATTTGTCGAGAACAGCTGGCTCTCCGCGCTGTACGAAATTGCCGCTCATAGCAGCAACACAAATATCAGCACCACTTATGCGGCGCGCTTCTTCGATCATGTACTTGTGTCCGTTGTGGAACGGATTATACTCTGCGATAATACCTAGCTTCTTCATGCCGTTCTCTCTCGTATAAGAAAAAGCAGCACAAAGCTGCTTTTATCTCTCTTTGTCGTGAATATCCCTATTCCTCTGAGTTAATATCGCTCATCTGTACTCTCTGCGCGAGGTTTCTCATCTCCTGGCGGTTGCCATTAACCTTGAGATTAATATTGCCTACCATCTCGTTAAAGTAATCCTGCATTGGCTGAATGTACTCGTTAGCAATTCCAGCGATGTCGTTCTGCATATCGAAGAGAATCTTATCTACATACTCGTATGCTCTGAGCTTCATATATCTTGAATGATTCTCTGCCTCTGAGAGAAGTGCATTAGCTCTCTTCTCAGCTTCCTTCTTGATTGCATCAGTCTCAACGAGATACTCGGCCTGATCCTTTGCGGCCATGATGATTTTGTTATACTCAGACTTTGCATCCTCGATAATTCTGTTCTTCTCCTGTCTGATCCACTCAGCTTCCTGAAGATCCTTAGGAAGAGTAAGTCTGATATCCTTAATGATGCTGAGAGCAGTGTCTACATCTACCAGACCTTTCTCTGAGAATGGCATTCTGGATGATGCCTCAAATACCTCCTCAAGCTCATCGAGAAGTGTAATTACTCTTACATTTGCATCGCTCATTGTATGTATCCTCCCTGTTAACCTTTGATCTTTGTTTTGATAATGGATTCGGTGTATTCATCTACTAGACCTGTTACGCTACCACCGAGCGTTGCTACTTCCTTAATCATAGAAGAACTGATGAAGGAATAGCGAGGATCAGTCATGAGAAAGACTGTCTCTGTACCCTCTGTATATAGTCTGGCATTCATCTGTGCCATCTGAATCTCATTCTCGAAATCAGAAGTCGCTCTAAGACCCCTGATTACTACAGAGAAACGGTTCGCGTTGACATAGTCTGCAAGAAGTCCCGAGAAGCATTCAACTTTGACATTCGGAATGTCTGCTGTAACTTTCTTGATGATGTCAACACGCTCTTCGATTGAGAAGAAAGGACGCTTGCTTACATTAACAATTACCGCTACTGTGAGTGAATCATACATCTTCGCAGCTCTGCGTATTATGTTGAGATGTCCATTTGTAATTGGATCAAATGATCCTGCATATACAGCTGTTTTGCTCATAGATATACCTTCCTTCAACAAATAATTTTAGCAAAGAACCCTAATATCTTCAATAAACTAGAAGAAAATTACTCTGCTATGTACACATCGACACCGATTGTACCGTATCTCTTCTCCTTAATTCTTGAGAATCTGCCCATTGTTTCCGGTAATGGATTATCGTAAAGATGCTCTGCAATGATGATGCTGCCCTCTTCCATAAGCTCATATTCCTCAACAAGCTCGAAAGCCTCCTCATAATATCCATCTCTGTATGGCGGATCCATGAAGATGACATCAACCTTCTCATTGATTCTTCCGAGGCACTGTCTGAAATCGCTGTTAGTGCATACTGCCTTATCTCCAGCCTTGCAGTTGTTGACATTATTCATAAGAACCCTAAAGTTTCTTCTGTCACCCTCATTGAAATAGCACTTAGCCGCTCCTCTTGATAGAGCCTCAAGGCCAAGTGAGCCAGAACCTGCGAAGAGGTCGACTACAACAGCATCTGGAATCCACTCCCTTACCATGCTGAATACAGCCTCTCTTACCTTCTCTGTTGTTGGTCTGATTCCCTCAGGAATCTCAAGCTTTCTGTATTTGTACTCACCCGAATTAATTTTCATATCTATATGTATCCCTTCTATATTATATCGCTGTTATCAGTATCCGATCTGCTTGTAAGCCTGCGCTCTAGCTCGCCAAGATCCACTCTGATAGTACTGTCATTTAGAATTGCATCCGCATCTCGAATAGCTGCATTGAGCATATTCTCATTCCTGCAGAGGCTGAGGATTCTGCTCTGATAAGACCCATGCTGCATAGTTCCCATGATATCGCCGGGACCTCGCAGTCTGTAGTCCTCCTCGCTTATCTCAAAACCATCCTGCAGTCTTACCATAGCATTCATTCTATCAGTAGAAGTCTGGCTTCTGCTGTAATTAATCAGATAGCAGTATGACTGAAGCGCAGAACGTCCAACTCGACCTCTAAGCTGATGGAGCTGAGCCAGCCCGAATCTCTCACTATTCTCTATTATTATAAGGCTTGCGTCAGCAACATCAATTCCTACTTCGATTACAACAGTAGCCACGAGCATCTGCACATGGCCCTCTGCGAAATCCGCCATTATCCTCTCCTTGTCAGCCTTCGACATACGGCCATGAATCAGAGCCAGTTTGTATCCCTTGAACTTCTTCTTGAGTTCATCATATAGCTTCTCAACAGATGTGAGTTCACCATCCTCGCTGTCAATGCTAGGGGCAACAACATATACCTTGTGTCCCTTATCCATCTCAGCTTTAGCTGCAGAGTATGCTCTGCCCCTTGATGCCTCATCAAGTGCCTTGGTGATAATTGGCAGTCTGCTCGCAGGCTTCGATCTGATAATGCTGAAATCCATATCGCCAAAAACAGTTGCGGCTAAAGTTCTCGGTATCGGCGTAGCTGACATAACGAGCACATTAACGGCCCTACCTTTTCGCACGAGAGACTTTCTCTGGTTAACGCCGAATCTATGCTGCTCATCTGTGATGACAAGGGACAGATTGTTGTACACTACATCATCAATTATCAGAGCATGTGTTCCCACAGCCACATCAACACTTCCATCAGCAAGTCCGGCCAGAATCTCGCGTCTCTCCGTTGTCTTCATGCCGCTTGTCAGCAGTCGCACTTCTATTCCAAAAGCTCCAAGCTCTTCCTTGAGCTTGTGGTAATGCTGTCTCGCAAGTATCTCCGTCGGTGCCATAAAAGCCGCCTGGAAGCCGGCTTTCGCTACCTTGTAGATTGCAGCCTCCGCCACGACAGTCTTACCGCAGCCTACGTCTCCCTGTACGAGCCTGTTCATCGGACGTCTGTCTTCAAGATCGCGCTCAATATCCGTTAATGCCATAGCCTGACCTTCTGTCAATTCAAACGGGAGAGAATTGACAAATGGTGCTATGTCGATTGCCTCAATTGAAGCGTCATCACTATTCGAAGTAATATTGAGTCGATTCCTTCTGATTGCCAACTGATAGATCAGAAGCTCATCATATCCCAATCTATACTTTGCATACTTATATTCCTTCTCTCCAGCTGGGAAATGAATATTGCGCAGTGCAAATTCCCTACTGCAGAGCTTATTATCTTCAATTATTATATTGTCCAGCCATTCGATGTCTTCATTGAGAGAATCGAGGGCTGTTCTCACATACTTAGCAATTTCCTTGCTGCTCAAACCCTGAGTGCATCTGTACACAGGCTTAATGCCCCTAAGATCATTCTCGCTTCCACTAATTGCAATCTCTGGATTAGTCCAAACCGCGAGCCCGTTCCTTCTCTTCATTCTACCGAAGATCGCATAGGTAGAGCCTGTAGCAAGAGTATTCATAATATAAGGCATACTGAAAAAAACGGCACTGAAAGTACCGCCAGCATCCTTGAAAACGCACTCCACAATCGTTCTTCTACCAGACAGAGATCTAGAGCTTTTTCTAACGAGAACACCTTCAACAAGAGTATCTCTATCTTCACTTGCCTTGCTGCTGAGTACTGCCTGTCTTCTGTCCTTATATCTGACAGGATAATGCTCCAGCAAATCTGCAACAGTATGAATGTCGAGCACTTCGAGGCGTTCTTTCTTCTTAGGTCCAACGCCTGCAATAGACGCCACGTCTGAAGTAAATGTAAGCACTTTAGCCATTATGTCTTGTCACCTCAATATTGCGCTCAATGATCTGCTTGGCCATGACACCTTTGATATAGGCAGTTATGGTCTTAGGTTTAGCTATGCTGAGTTTCTCAAATTCCGATTCAATTGAATCGAAGAGCTCATTGCTAATTTGATTGATACTCTCACCAAATCTCGACAGCAGATATACTCTAACAGTTATCTCGTTGCGATTGTTAATCTTTACATCAACAGCATTCTCCAGATCATCGATAGAGAACATCTTACGCTTGAGAGGCTTGCCTTTCTTATTGCATGGCACTACAAAAGCATCCATATCAGCAATCTTGTCGACTACCAATCTGGCCAGAACATCCCTGTGGATATCGATTATTCCAAATTCATTCTCTGTGATTCTTGCTCCCATACACCTATTATAACAATCTCACAAAAAAGAAAAAAGTCTTAAGCATTGCTGCTTAAGACTGACTTCCGGATATATTCACTAGATGGCACGGTTTACCTTGCCCGATCTCAGGCAACTAGTGCATACATTTGCCTTTCTAACTCCGCCGTTCTCGCTTACTCTTACAGTCTGAATGTTAGCGTTCCACTTTCTTCTAGAATGTCTGTTGGAGTGAGAAACCATATTACCCGAAGTCTGACCTTTTCCGCAAACTTCACATTTTCTGGACATCTGCCGCACCTCCTTACTTAACAAAATCTTAAATGCGTTTCAAACACGCTCATTAAATATAACAGAACTATTATACCTTTGCAAGTACTTTTTTGAAGATATGTATCTTTATTTCTTCTTGCTTCTTCTTTAGTTTATCACAATTTAATTGTATAATCATATATGTATGCATAGAAATATTGATAAATACTTTATTCGTAACTAAGGAATAGATAATATGTCAGGCAATATCCTCAACAAGATTGAACAGCTGAGCAAGAAGCAGAAGATTATTGTATCTATTATTATAATCACTATTATTCTGTTTGCTGCACTTGCAATATATAAGTCGAGCAAGAATCACCTACTCGACCGTAAAGAATATAAAGCCACTGTTGCTAATATCACTGAGGCATCTGCAAACTTCACATCAAATGAAGATATGCAGAAGTATATTACAGATTGGGCTGACAACAAAGGTCTCAATTATTCAGTTGATGATGCAAACAATATCATCTTCGATAGAGATGCTTCAAAGCGTAAGAAAGACGTCACACCAGTTATCATCTGTGTCAGCTACAACTGGCAAACTGCCGAAGCTAACGCATACTCTCTCGCGACAGCTGAGCTCATCGCTTCAACGAAGCTGAGAGCTGGACGATATACGGTAATCTTTTTTAACGACGAGCTGAACACTGGCTACGGATACAAGCATGTAAGCAAGCAGTATTTCAACGACAAGTCCAAGGTCGTATATCTCGATACTGGAGACAAGAGCTATATATCTGTAGATTCTTTCAACTATACACCGAACTCGATATCAATCCCTTGCGAGTATGTACCTGTTAAGTGTGATTCCGCTGTAAAGATTAGGATTACAGGAATTGAAAGTGGCACGGTTTCGGCGATGATTGGATCACAGCCTAATCCGGTTAACGCACTGAGCAATGTGCTGACTAAGCTTAACAACAAGTCAATCATCTATCAACTCACTGATGTAAGTATCGAGTCACAGGGTAATATGTACCCTTCTGGAATTGAAGCGACAGTTCTTATCAATTCATATAATATGGGAACACTCACATCATATCTCGATGAACGAATCAAGAAGTTTGAGAAGAACTATGGAGGAGATTTCCCTGACGCTACATATACATATGAAGTGATTGACAGTCCCGAGAACTTCCCTGCAGAGGCATACTCTGATAAGGCGACTTCATCTCTTGGTATGGTTCTTTACACCATCAAGAATGGTGCATATAAATTCGATAAGAACAATGTAATTGCTGAACACGAGGTCGATGAAGTATATGCGCTCAACTGCATTCACGATCTCAAATATGAAGACGGTAAGATTAAGCTTTCTATAGGAACAGCTGCTCTTAACGATGCTTTTGCTAAACAGATTCTGACAGAGAATGCTACATCCGCAGAGTTTGCAGATGCTAGCTTATCAGTTGGCGAGAAGCAGGCAGGCCTCAAGAATATAAGAAGCAGACTCTTCAAAGAGCTTCAGTTCGCTTATGTCAAGGTTAATGAGATATCATCGTCTAATGTGATTATCAAAACTAACACAGACAAGACTTTCATCCCTGTTGGCTTCCTTCTTGATGTTAACGATAAGCTTGATATCGTTCATCTTCGCCAGGAAGAGACAACAGCAGCAATCTATACTAACACCCTGCTCTGCTTCATCAAGGACCAAGGTAACTTCCTTTCGCTGTAGGAGATATATATGAGAGATTCACTACTACTAGTAAATGATGTTACAGGATACGGAAGGGTTTCGACTTTCGCGATGCTTCCTATTCTGACACAGTATGGTCTTCATCCCTATATTCTCCCTACTGCGCTCGTATCAAATACTCTCGACTATGGAACATCAGAGACACTTGATACAACAGACTTCATGCAGAGTGCTATTGCCAAGTGGGATGAACTTGGCTTCAGCTTCGACTGCATATCAACTGGATTCATCACAAATGACAGACAAGTTCCAATCATACTTGACCTGATTCACAAACAGGACAAGCCTTTCGTCTTTGTGGATCCAATCATGGCAGATGACGGCAAACTATATCCGGATATGTATCCAGGAGCAATCGAGTGCAACAGACAGCTCGCTTCAGTTGCGAACATCATTATGCCTAATATAACAGAAGCAAAGATTCTCACAGGGCTGTTTGAGGACAAGGATATTCTCAGCGATGATGAATGTCAGGAGCTGATTGATGCCCTGCGCGCCTTTGGTCCAGAGAAACTCGTTATCAAGGGTTGTGAAGATCATGATGGCAATACTTTCAATCTTATATATGATGCTGATAACGGAGGTATGATTAAGCTACCATATCAGCGCATTAATACAAGCTTCATCGGCACAGGAGATCTCTTCTCCGCTGTACTCATAGCCGAATATATGTCAGGCTCCAGCCTGACACAATCGGTTCAGGCCGCTGCCGACTTCATTCGCGCCGTAATTCTCGACAATATGGATGCGGAAGATCACTTCGATATTCATTTCGAGAAGACACTATCAGAACTGCGAAAGTAAATCGTATTTTACCAGATAGTACTACTCGTGATATAATATATTAGTTAAACAGTTTCTTAAGGAGGATAGTAATGAGAACTGACAGAGACCAGAGAACTGATAAGGAACAGGAGATTGACGATTTTCTGTCCCAGTTCGACACGCCGCTGGATGACTTTACTACAGATATCAATTCATATCTGAACGATTCCACCTCAACTAAGTACACCGCTGCTAGAACTTTCCATGGTGTATCCCCTGCTCCAGAGAGAGCTAATCGTACACCTGCTGCTAACACAGAGGTAAGATCTTCAGCAAGAGTTGCTGGTGGTAACGGTGGTAACGGTAATAATGGTAATGGCGGTAACAAAAGAAAGAAGGAGAAGCTTTCTAAGTCTGAAGCCAATGCTCAGAAGAAGGCCAAGAAGGCACAGCGCAAGCAGGCGCTCAAAGGTGCATCTCTCAAAGAAAGACTTCTTGCTCTCGTAGAGAGCCTTTTCCTCAAGGAGAATCCTAACTACGATCCAACTCAGGGTTCACACATTATCGTTAATGGCAAGAAGAGAAAGAATAAGCCGATGAGAATCAGTCTTAAGAAGATTATCAGAGACTGCTTCGTTGCTGGTTGCACAGTTGCTCTCGGCTGCTTCATCTACGCATTTGTTATCATCAGCCTCGCCCCAAAGGTTGATGCTGACGATATCTATGCAACAGTTGAGCAGAGTTCTGCTATTCTTGATGATCAGGGTAAGCAGGTAGACACTATCTACTACACTCAGGACAGAAAGCTCATCAAGTATGCAGATTGTCCAGAAGACCTCGTTAATGCATTTGTAGCAATCGAGGATAAGACTTTCTGGAATCACCACGGATTCAACTGGACACGTATGATTGGAGCTGTTCTTAAATCCCTCGTTGGTGGCGGCGGAATCAGTGGTACCTCCACTATCACGCAGCAGTTGGCTCGTAACATATATCTGCCTGATACCAAGAGTGTTCGAAGTATCAAGCGTAAGATACTTGAGATGCACTACGCAAGCCAGATTGAGCGCTGTCTCTCGAAGGAAGAGATTATCGAAGCATATATGAACACCATCTACCTTGGTTTCGGTTGTTATGGTGTTGAAGCCGCTTCAAAGGCTTACTTCTCCAAGAGCGCTAAGGATCTGAGTCTCGTAGAGTGTGCTGCACTTGCATCTCTGCCACCTGCTCCAGAGGCATATGCACTTGTCAAGTATGCGGATGCAAGTACGCTTGCAGATAACACGGAGAACATCATCACACGTACACCAGAGACTTATATTGCTAACGACATTACTAAGGATCGTCGTGCCCTCACCCTCTACCTTATGAAGGATCAGGGATATATCAACGACAAGCAATATAACGAGAACAAGGATAAGGATCTTATTGATTTCATCAAGCCAACATTCAAGTCTGGCACAAGCACATATGCATACTTCCACGAGTATCTCATCGATGAAGTAATCAATGACCTCATGAAGAAGTATGACTACACATATGCAGAAGCAGAGAAGATGGTATATACTGGAGGACTCCAGATCTACTCAACTCTTGACTCAACCGCCCAGAAGGTTATCGTCAAAGAGTTCAATGATTCAAGCAACTTCCCTGCCCTTGCTTACTACAGCACTGACAGCAATAAGAACATCATCACATCCTCCGGTTCAATACAGCTGTATGCATATAGCACATATTTCAACAGCGACAAGAGCTTCACTATCAAGGAATCAGAGTGCACTGTTAATAGCGATGGCTCTGTAACAATCAAGCGTGGCAAGAGACTTAACATCTATACTACTGAGTACAACGGTATTACTGATTACAGCCTCGAGTTCAAGCAGATGTACCTCACAGCTGATGGAACTTTCTACAGCATTCCAGGTGGATACATCAACATCCCAGCGGAGTACAAGTCACTCGACAAGAACAACGATCTCGTAATTGCTGCTGAGTACTTCGACAACAACAACGGAATCATCAAGATTGCTGGTAATACTGTTGTAGTTACACAGGATGCGTACTCGCTTCAGCAGAAAGTAATTCAGCCACAGGCTGCTATGACTATCACAGATGTTGCAACAGGTCAGATTAAGGCTATGGTTGGTGGTAGAAAGATGACTGGACAGAGACTCTATAACAGATGTATCTACCCTCGTCAGCCTGGTTCTTCAATCAAGCCACTTACTGTATACGCTGCTGCAATTCAGAAGAGCTGTGAGCTTGCTAACGATGGTAAGACATTCTCTTACACAAACTTCGGATATGATAAGCAGGGAACTAAAGGTTACGGTTCATATCTCACGGCTTCATCAGTATTTGTCGATGAGCCAATGATTGTTAATGGACGTCAGTGGCCAAAGAACGCTGAAGGAGGATTCAGTGGAACTCAGACAATGAGAACTGCTCTGCAGCAGTCACTCAATACATGTGCCGTTAAGTGTCAGGTACAGGTTGGTTCTGACTACTCAATTGATCTTCTTCAGAAGTTCGGAATCACAACAGCTGTAACTGCTAAGGATAATAACCAGACTAATGACGAGAATACTGCTGCTCTTGCTCTTGGTGGTATGGCAAGAGGAGTTACTCCACTCGACATGGCTGAGGCATATGCTGCCTTCCCTAACGGTGGAGTTAGAAACACACCTACTGCATACACTAAGGTTACAGACAGAAACGGCAAGGTAATACTTGAGTCAAAGTCTGAGCAGGTTCAGGTTCTTGATCCAGGTGTTGCTTGGATTATGGTAGATATGCTTCAGTCTGTAGTTACTCAGGGTATTGCAAGATCAGCTTACGGTAACGGCGTTCAGACTGGTGGTAAGACAGGAACAACATCAAACCAGTACGATATCTGGATGGATGGATTCACTCCAAGCTACTCTGCTTCACTTTGGATTGGTGTAGACTCAAACATCAAGCTGACATCAATGTCAGGTCCTGCATGCAGACTCTGGGGTAAGATTATCCGCCAGATTCCTGCAGCCAATAAGGGTTCATATAAGGGCCGTCCTTCTAACGTTCTCAACGTTGCCGGCGAGTGGTACACATCTGGTACTGAGAAGGGTCGTTCGACATACATTGCTGACGAAGAGAAGAAGAAGGAAGAGGAAGAGAAGAAGAAGCAGGAGGAAGAGGAAAGACGCAGACAGGAAGAAGCTAACAGACTTCTCGTTGCTGCTGTAGACGCATACATTGCAGAGAATGAATGCACTCTTGAAGAGGCTTGTGCAGCATGTTCAACAACAGTAGATGCATATTATGCAGCTGGTGGAACATACGGACTATCAGAACAGAACAACCTCACTCCAATGACAAGACTTAGTAACCTCTTCACCGTGCGAATGCTACTTCAGAACTAATAGAAATACGGGTGGTGCAAGATATTGCACCACCCTTTTCTTATGTCTACTAAATACTGTATATTCAACACAACTTTGTCAAAAAATTATCAATGCAAAAATCACAAAGAAATTCTTGTGTAAATGTCAAAATAGACGAAAAAAAAACCAATTTTGATGATTTTGTGAAGCCTCTTCATATTGACATCACATATGTCTAAGAGTAATATTTAGAATGTGTTAGGACGATTAATTCGTTTATTATGTATGGAGGTATTACTAATGGAAAACAACAACAATCAGTTTAATTCGAATTTCGGATTCCTGATGGCTTGTCTGGGTTCAGCTGTAGGTCTTGGTAACCTGTGGTCATTCCCTTACAAGCTCGGAGTTGCTGGTGGATTCGCATTCCTTATGATCTACGTAATCCTTTGCGTAGTAGTTGGATACCCACTCGTAATTTCAGAAATCGCTCTTGGTAGAAAGGCTCAGAAGGCTGCTGTAGAGGCTTATGCTTCAGTACACAAGGCATTCAAGTTCAACGGTGTTCTTCAGACAGCTGTTCCTTTCCTTCTGATCTGCTTCTACTGCACATTCGGTGGATACATCTGCAAGTACCTGGTCGCTTCAGTTGCTGGTCTTAGCGGAAATGCTACAATCAACACAATTGATCCTGGTGCATACTTCGCAGAGAACCTGCTCTCAAACGGTGGTACAGCACTGATCTGGACTGTAGGATTCCTTGCTCTTACAATGATCATCGTATTCGGCGGAGTTTCCGGCGGAATCGAGAAGTTCTGTAAGATTGCTATGCCTGCACTCTTCATTATGCTCGTCATCATCGTAATCAGAGCTTGCACACTCCCAGGAGCTGGCGCTGGACTCGCATTCCTCTTCAAGCCAGACCTCTCAGGAATGAGCACACTCGGTGGATTCTTCGAGACACTGAAGCTTGCTGGTGGACAGATGTTCTTCTCACTCTCACTCTGCTCAGGTTGCCTTATCGCTTACGGTGCTTACCTCAGCAAGTCAGAGAACCTTGAGAAGGATGCTGTATTCATCGTAGTCGGTGACTCACTCGTAGCTATCCTTGCTGGTATGGCTATCATGCCTGCTGTATTCGCTAACGGCATCGAGCCAGGCGCTGGCCCAGGACTCCTCTTCATCTCAATGACTGCTGTATTCCAGGGTCTTGGTGTTGCAGGAAGAATCTTCCAGCTCCTCTTCTGGCTCCTCGTATTCTTCGCAGCTCTCTCATCATCAATCGGTATGATGGAGGCTGGTATCGCTGCTATCATGGATGCAAGAGTTAAGGCTGGTAAGGCTGCTAACAGAGTTGGTGTAACTTGCCTCATGGGTCTTGTTGCTCTCGTTGGTAACGCACTCACAACTCTTGACTGCCTTGGAGCTGCAGATACAGTTGCATGGTTCCACCTCCTCGGACAGCCAGATGTACTCGACGTTTGGGATGCTCTTGCTGAGGGAATCCTGATGCCACTCACAGGTTTCATCATGTCAATCCTTCTTGGTTGGGTTGTTCCACACTACATCGATGACGAGGTAGAGTGCGGCGGTTCATTCAAGTCAAGAGGACTGTACAACGTATGCATCAAGTGGATCGGACCTGTATTCATGGCAATGATCGTTTGGGGTCAGCTGACATCATTCTGGGGCTAATATATAATCCAATTTAGTTTCCAGTTTCAAAATCAGTCATAACACATTTCGAGAGAACCTGGTCGCAAGACCGGGTTTTCTTATGCTCTATTTCTCAAAGAATGGAAGACAAAAGAAAGAACACATCCCAGCCATAGGCTGAGATGTGTTTATATCTTTGCAATAATTTCAATTGGAATTATATCGCTGTGCACTCCACTAATCTATCACTTTCGTAGCGAAGCGTCAGTTCGAACCCTTCAGCGCCTGCACCCATAAGCTCGAGAAAGCATTTATCTCCCTCCCAGAGCTTCAAATCACTTACTGACGCAATAGGTATCCACTTAAGTTCTCCCTCATCGCAAATCGAAGATAATTGCCCTTCATAGCTATATCCAGAATACAGGTACATATCCTCATCATCCCAGATATCAGATATGAAGTGGACAAGGCCTCTGAATTTGTAGTCCGTCAGAGTCAGTCCAGTTTCTTCCAGGACTTCTCTTACAACGCACTGATCAGGAGTTTCCCCCTCTTCTATTCCACCACCAATGCCGACCCATTTGCCTTCGTTAGGATCATTCTCCTTCTTATTGCGATATAGCATAAGATACTGCCCATCTTTCTCAATGTAGCATAATGTCGTCTTTCTCATAGAAACACCTTGTTATTATGCAACTACTGAGCCTTCCTATTATGGAAGAAGATAATGAATACGAGAGTACTTAACAATAAGAACATTGGATAGAATAAGAATCCAATAACATTGAATGCCGATATGTTTGCTCCAAGAGTTGCCGAAGCTGATAATGCGATAAGCATCTGCGCACCATATGGAAGCACACCCTGTGAAACACAAGAGAAAGTATCAAGAATTGAAGCCGCTCTTCTATTTGAAATTCCATACTGCTCAGACATCTCTGTTGCAATTGGATTTGCGATTACGATAGCAACAGTGTTGTTAGCTGTAGCAATATCAAGAAGGAGAACAAGAATACCCATACCAATCTGTCCACCCTTCTCTCCCTTAAAGATCTTATACAGACCATTAAGTAAAGCTTCAAATCCGCCATTATTTCTTACCAGTGCACATATTGCAGAAACGAGTACCGCAACCATAATTGTCTCGAACATTCCAGCCGCACCAGCCCCCATACTTCCTATCATATCTACAGCTGTAGTTGCTCCTGTTGCAAGCATAATAACTGCGCCTGAAATAATTCCGAGCAGAAGAACAATCAGAACATTGATTCCGATTATTCCTCCTCCAAGAACGATGATATATGGGACAATCTGAATCAGGTTATATGCAGGAATATCGTAGTCTGCAATCTGAGTTCGCATTGAGACTGCAGTAATAATAATCAGCGTAAGAATTGCCGCTGGAACAGCAATCTTGAAGTTCTCTCTGAACTTGTCTTTCATCTGGCAGCCTTGACCCTGACAAGCCGCAATAGTGGTGTCAGAGATGAATGACAGATTATCACCAAACATTGCACCACCGATGATTGTTGCAACACAGAGTGGTACAGATAGGCCAGTAGCCTGTGCAAGTGATACGCCAATTGGAACAATAAGTGTAATAGTTCCTACTGATGTTCCCATTGAAATTGATACCAGACATGCAATAAGGAATAATACTGGAACTACAAACTGCGCAGGAAAGATTGAAAGCAGGCAATATGCTACACTCTGCGCACTTCCTCTTCCAACAACACCTACAAATATACCAGCCTCTAGGAAGATTAAGATCATGATGACAATAGTCTTATCACCGATTCCTCTTCCCATAAGTGTAAGCTGATCATCGAATGTAATATCCTTGCTCTGGAACATTGCAACCATAAGCGCTATTCCAAATACTACAATAATTGGAACGTTATAGAAGCCCATTTCAATCTTCATAACATACTCGAAAATAATTCCGAGCCCAAGATAAAGCACTACAAATACGCCTATAGGGAGCAGTGCCTTCGCATTAGCTTTTTTCTTTTCGATCATTTCTTCTCCTTACTTTCTAAACTCCGAATAATTCAGTTGTATGTAACATTCTATCTGCAATCGAAACATCAAACGGACATCTCGTTTCGCATTCTTTACATCCAATACAGTCAGATGCTGTACTGCCTAACGACAGATAATGATCTCTAACCGTAGCAGGTATCTCTGGCTGCATAACAGCCAAATCATAGAACTTATTAATCATCGCAATATCGAGTCCCACAACACAAGGTTTGCAGTGACCGCAATATGTGCACTGACCTTTATATGAATGATTTGGAGCATTTGCAAGTACGCTCGCATAATCTCTGTCGGCCGTACTTGCAGTTTCGTATGCAACAGCATCATCCACCTGCGAAGTTGTATCATAACCGCACATTATCGAAGCAACGGCTGGTTTTGTAAGAGCATAGTGGATACACTGAACGGGAGTCATAGCGACACCGAACGGCGATAGCTTCTCATCAAAGAGTCTTCCTCCAAAGTAGCCCTTCATTACAGTAATAGCCTTATTATTGCGCTCACAAAGCTGATATAACTCCATTCTCTCCTTCTCAATACCAGCAAGCCCGCTCTCGTAATGGTCAGCCTCGAACATTAGCTCCATATTCTCGTTAGCAGGAAGCATGTCGAAAGCTGGATTAATACTGAACATAATCAGCTCAATGAAATCCGTCTCAGCTGCAAGCTTTGCAATCTGCGGATTATGGGTACTCATACCGATGTGTCTGATTACACCATCAGCATGAAGCTTCTTTACATATTCAAAGTAATCAGACTCAAGAATTCTGTTCCACTCATCCACATAGTCAATATAGTGCATCATTCCAATGTCAATATAGTCTGTTCGAAGCCTTGCAAGAAGATCTTCAAACGCAGGCTTAACAAACGCCATATCGCGAGTTCTCACATACTGCTCATCCTGCCAAGTCGGACCGATATGTCCCTGAATAATCCACTCGTCTCTGCAGTCATATATCGCTTCGCCTACCACATCCCTTGAATGCGGATCAGGCATCCAGCAGTCGATTATATTAATCCCTTTAGAATGCGCATATCTAACGAGCTCAACGCCCTCTTCAAAGCTGTGTCTGTCGAGCCATTCAGCACCGAAGCCAATCTCGCTCACCTTAAGCCCAGTCATACCCAGAACTCTGTAATTCATAAGCACCTCTTTTCAACATCTATACGATAACATTATATGCGGCAACAAGCACTGCCAGGAAGAGTAGATTAGCCGCAGTGAATACGATAAAAAAGCGTCCCGTCTGTGCACCAGCTTCCTCTGCGTACAGTTTGTAGGAGATGAGGCTCGCCATAGATGCGATAAGTGTGCCAAGTCCTCCGAAGTTAACGCCGAGGATCAGATTAGTGAGATTATCCGAGAATCCAGATAGCAGAAGCGAAGCCGGCACATTGCTTATGCCCTGACTCACAATTACTCCTGTCATAAGTTCATGACCTGCGACAACAGACTCAAGGCCCTGAGAAATTGCAGGGATATTGCTCATATTACCAGTAAATATGAAGAAGCCTGCAAATGTCAACAGCAGAGAGTAATCAACCTTGCCAAGTGTGCTTCTGTGACACATAAGTGATACAGCAAGCACAGCTACAACCAGAATACTGCATGGAAGGATCCGCAGCACAACAAGAATAGCTACGATGAAGCAAATTGCATCCAGAACAAGAGAGAATCCACCATCAATCTCCTCAGAAGAATCAATGTCAGAATCAATCTTCTTGCTTCTTCCCTTGAGGAAGAATATGCATACGGCAAGTAATACACCAGATATTACTGTATATGGCGCAACGAGAGCCACAAATGACCCAAATTCAATATCTGACAAACCGTACAGATATAGATTCTGAGGATTACCTATAGGCGTCATCATACTGCCGAGATTAGCTGCGATTGTCTGCAGCACGATTACTGGAATCATGAGGTCAGATCTATCGCAGTGCTTGAGAATCATTATTGTAAATGGCACAAAGGTTATGAGTGCCACATCGTTAGTGATAAACATACTGCTGAAGAAGCATAGGAATATCAATACAGCAGCAAGCTGCCAGATGTACTCTGTGCGCTTGAGAAGGCTTTGACCTATTACTTCGAAAGCATTTCTGTCTCGGAATGCCTGAACGATAACCATAAGACTCCAGAGAATAGCAAGCGTTCTGAAGTCAATATATTCGATGTACTCTGCTGATGGATGTACGACAAAAGCGGATGCTATTGCTAGCATCCACGCTATACAGAGTACAATATCTTTCTTCATCAACTCAACAACTGACTTCAATTCCCTACTCCGCTTTCTTTACATTAGTATCGATGCTCTTACCGAACACAACAAAGCGCTGATAGAGGAACTCTGTACAGAGATTGAGTCCCATATTCATAAGTGTTACGAGATACTCATTCCAGCCAAGTCCTGTGAGAAAGCGAACCAGCAATGTTGAGCAAGGTGTGAATACGCAGTAGTATGCGAACACCTTGAGCATAGCAACTGGAACATTAGCCGCAGACTTGAATGTGAACTTCCTGTTCAGCGTGAAGTTCCAGAGAACTGAACAGATCAGAGCACAGAGATAAGATATCCAATACTCGAGATGCAGTGTCTCATTGAGAAGAGCAAACACGAGCAGTTCAATAATGCCCGCACTTGCTGAGAAGAAAAAGAACTTGACAGCTCTAATTACTTCCTTATTCATTGATTATTCCCCTTTTATCTAAATTTCCTCAAGCATTATATCACAAATGTCATAGAGGTCAATTATCGAGGATATCTGTTCTATTTCGCAGCTAGAGCGAGCAATTTCTTATCACTTTGAATCGCATGTGTGATAAATTTGCCGTCTCATCTGGAATATATTCTATGAAGCATTTGCCGCGCTCGACGCTTCTGTAGAATACCAGACCTTCATCGGCAGTGCACCATCGGTCTCGTCTCGTCTTAATTGCCTGATCATAATTCTCCATCTAGAACGAGACGGTAATAGTTGTTCCAAGACCAGGTGCGCTGTCAAGCTCAAGCTTCGCGTCGTGAAGCTCCACAATATGCTTCACGATAGCAAGACCAAGGCCTGTACCACCCGTCGCTTTCGAGCGACTTTTATCCACTCTATAGAAGCGTTCGAATATTCTCTGCTGCTCTGATGCCGGAATGCCTATGCCGTTATCCCTTACTATGAGCTTAGCTCTGCCGTTCTCGTTCTTAACTGTGACAGTAACCTTACCACCTTGATTATTATACATAATCGCATTCTGTGCAAGATTCTCGACAAGTTCTTTGAGCATGTTTCTGTTGCCACGCATCTTAACGGGCTCACCATCGAAAGAGATGTCGACATCGCGCTGTCCGGCATTTATCTTGAGAGCCTCGCTGCATTCAAGCACAGTTTCGTAGAGGTCTAGCTCTTCCATCTCTGTGCGTCCTGTCATGCGGTCAAGGTTAGAGAGATTGATGATGTCGTTGATCAGTGCGAGCAGTCGCTCGGAGTTCTTTCTTATCTCCTGGTAAAAGTGCTTGCGTCCGTCCTCAGCTACCATATCGCCCTCAAGGAGCTCCGCGTAGCCAGATATCGCTGTCAGCGGTGTCTTAAGCTCGTGAGAAACATTAGCGGTGAAGTCCTGTCTCGCTTTGGCAGCAGACAGAATATCCATATGCTGAGATCTAAGCATCTCAGAGAACGGCTCTAGTTCCTTATAAGGAGCCGTGTAATTCGAATTATCGAGATTTGCTGCCATATTCTCGATAGGTCTGAGGAGCTGCTTAGTCAGAAGATGTGAGAGTGCTACGCAGATGGCGATGATGACAAGAATAATCAGCGCCATTACTGGGAATACCGATTTGGTTACCGCCCATAAGCTCTGCGCCTGAGTTGCTACTCTAAGAACAGTTCCGTTATCGAGAAGAACAGCATAATAGTAGGTGTTCTTGTTCATAGTATCAGAACGCCTTACTGATTCACCAATTCCATTCTCGAAAGCATCGTGAACCTCAGGCCTGTCCATATGGTTAGCCAGAGTCTCAGCAGATGCATCATTGTCGTACAGAACCGTACCATCAGCAGCAATCCAGCTTACTCTGAGTTCCTCGAAATGAGTAGACAGTCGAATATCATCGGTATCGGAATTAGCCGACTCGAAGAAATGCGTATCCTTGAGAAGCTTTGCACTGATGCTGAGATCTGCCCTGACCTGCTTCTGGAAGAGGCTGTAATATATAATTGTAATAGCCATAGCTGTGGCAATAATCGCGAGAACCGCAATGCCTACAAGCCGTGAATTTATCTTGCTTTTCATTCGATTACATATCCTACATTACGTACAGTTCTGATTCTGTTGCCGTAATCACCGAGCTTGTGGCGCAGTGTCTTAACGTGCATATCGATAGTTCTTGATTCACCCTCGTAATCAGTGCCCCATACCTGATCCATAATAGTATCACGGTTGAGTACAATTCCCTTATTCATAACGAAAAGGGAGAGCAGTTCATACTCTTTGAAAGTGAGTTCGATTACATTACCTGAGATAGCAACCTCTCTCTTCTCGTTGTTGATAACAAGGTCGTCGAGTCTGAGTTCCTTAATCTCCTCAGGCTGACTTCTTCTGAGAAGAGCCTTTACTCTGGACATAAGTTCCATAACAGAGAAAGGCTTCTTGATATAGTCATCAGCGCCATCTTCGAGGCCCTTGACCAGATCAAGCTCTGTCGTCTTTGCAGTGACCATGATTACAGGAATCATCCTCGTGTCTGGATTCCTTCTGAGCTTCTTGACAATATCGTTGCCACTCTCATCAGGCAGCATCACATCGACAAGGCAGAGATCCGGAAGCACATCCTCGAGGCGTCTGTAGAAATCCTTAGCGCATGGGAAACCGATGACCTTGTGCCCTGCATTCATGAGCGCAAACTCTTCAATCTCTCTTATGCTATCATCATCCTCGATAATATATATAAGTGCCATTACTTTACCCTTTCTATTCTCCTATACATTCATAATAGCATCCTGCTTACCGATAGGATACTTATTTATTAATTCTTCATACTCTTTGTTGAAAAGATCCTGCTCTTCAGCCGAGAAGTTTCTGAAGTACTCGTGAGTGCTGTAGTCGTTCTCGTAGATTGTAATCATCTCTATCGCGATATTTGAGCAGTGATCAGATACTCTTTCAAGTCCTGTGAGGATATCCTCGAGAATGAAGCCCATCTCAATTGAACACTTGCCCTGCTGCAGTCTTCTGATGTGGTTCTCTTTGATCTTCTTAGAGAGTGTATCGATAACCTCCTCAAGAGGCTCTACATGTAATGCTGCTTCGCCGTCTGAATTGCAGAAAGTATCTGTAGTGAGTCTGCAGATATCGCTTACTGCTCTGCAGAGGGTCTCAACCTCAAGCTTAGCTTTAGGTGTGAATGAGAGACCTTTAGTATGAATCTCCTCAGCTGACTTGACGATATCAAGTGCATGGTCTGATATTCTCTCGAAGTCACTGATACTGTGCAGAATGATTGACATACTCTGGCTATCAGCCTGAGAGATATTCTTACTTGAGAGCTTAACGAGATATGTACCTAGCACATCCTCGTATCTGTCAGCAAGAGTCTCAAGGCGAACAACTTCCTTAGCCTTATCTGCATCATAGCTGACGAGAACATCAAGTGCCGTATCGATAGCCTCTCTTGATACCTCAGCCATCTCGCGAGCCTTAGCTCTGCAGAGCTCCATAGCGAAGGCTGGGTTGCCGATGAATCTCTCGTCGATTGCAACAGGATCATCCTCAAGCTCGACATCGAGTTCCTTATCTCTGATAGTCATCTCAGTAAGCTTTACAAGCTGGTTTGACAGAGGATAGAGAAGAAGTGTCGCGCCGATATTGAATAAGCTGTGGATTACTGCGATTCCTGCAGCATTTGCTGAATCGTTAAGGAATGCGAAGTTGATGAAGTTGTGCATTCCGTAGAATACAACCATAATTACAATCGTACCGATCAGGTTGAAGTATAGGTGAATCATTGCCGCTCTCTTCGCATTCTTGCTAGCTCCAATAGATGAGATCAGCGATGTCACGCAGGTACCGATATTCTGACCCATTATGATAGGAAGTGCTACCGAATAGTGTAACGCACCAGTTGAACAAAGTGCCTGCAGGATTCCAACTGAAGCAGATGAACTCTGGATGATGGCTGTGAGGATTGCACCAGCTGCCATTCCGAGAATTGGGTTGCTGAATGCAGTCATCAGACTTGTGAATGATGGATTATCTGCAAGTCCGGCTACTGAATCACTCATAGTCTCCATTCCGAACATCAGAATAGCGAAACCCAGAAGAATTCCACCGATGTCCTTCTTCTTTGATTCGCTCTTGCTTGCCATAATCATAATGATACCAATCGCAGCGAGCACAGGTGAGAATGAAGATGGCTTGAGTAGCTTAAGCAAAAGCGTACTTCCCTCAATGCCTGTCAGCGAGAGCATCCATGAAGTAATTGTTGTTCCGATGTTAGCTCCCATAATGATGCCGACTGCCTGCCCCAGCTTCATAATGCCGGAGTTAACGAATCCGACTACCATTACTGTAGTAGCAGATGACGACTGGATTACAGCGGTTACTCCAGCACCGAGCAGTACCGCATATATCTTCTTAGTAGTAAGTCTCTCGAGGATGCTCTCGAGCCTACCACCAGCCATCTTGGACAGTCCATCTCCCATTACACTCATTCCATAGAGGAAGAGTGCCAGGCCTCCAATCATGTTTAATATATCAAAAATGTCCATACATTAATCCCTTTCTGAGTTATCCTAGTTTATACAGTTTATAGAATAATTTGACAAAGTAAAAAGTATGGACAAAGTTATGTAAAATATATGTAAAATAATTCTCTAGTGCTCGACAGATGTCTGCAGCGAGTAGATTACCCATTCTGCGATATTTGTCGCGTGATCACCTATTCTCTCGAAATACTTTGCAATCATCAGAAGATCAGTTGCTTCCTCACCCTCATTCGGCTCATCGAGTATCAGCTTGATGACATCCTTCTTAGCTTCGCTGAAGAGCTTATCCACGATATCATCGTGTGCAATTACTTCCTCAGCCTTAGGGATATCCTTCTCTACATATGCTTCAATGCTGTGATTGAGCATCATCATAGTCTCGCTGGCCATCTTTCTGATGTGGTCATACTTCTCAACTGGGCTGTTCTGTCCCATAAGGACTGTAATCTCTGAGATGTCTGCAGCGTGGTCACCAATTCTCTCCATATCAGTTACCATCTTCATAGCAGCTGTAACAGTTCTCAGATCTCTTGCTACAGGTTGCTGCTGAATCAACAGATTGAAGCAGGTACTCTCGATAGTCTTCTGAAGGCGATCAACCTCAATATCCTCCTCCATAATCTGTCTTGCGAGATCCTCATTATGAGTGATAAGCGCCTCAATTGCTGACTTGATAGAAAGGATAATCTTGTTGCCCATCTCTATCATTTCTCTGTTAAGCTCGGCGAGTTGTTCATCAAATTTGCTTCTCATCAATAGCTCCTTCCTGATTAACCGAATCTACCAGTGATATAGTCTTCTGTTCGCTGATCCTTAGGATATGTGAACAGCTGTTTTGTCTCGTCGAACTCTACCATCTCTCCATGGAGGAAGAATGCTGTGTAATCAGATACTCTAAGCGCCTGCTGCATATTATGAGTAACTACTACTACGGTATACTTCTTCTTCAGTTCCTCCATCAGATCTTCAATCTTTGTGGTTGAGATCGGATCGAGAGCTGAAGTTGGCTCGTCCATCAGAAGAACCTCCGGCTCAACCGCGAGAGCTCGCGCGATGCAGATTCTCTGCTGCTGACCACCAGACAGCCCGAGAGCTGATTTTCTCAATCTATCCTTGACCTCATCCCAGATAGCTGCGCCTCTGAGGCTATCCTCTACTATCTTGTCGAGAGTATTCTTGTCCTTGATGCCGTGAACACGTGGACCGTAAGCTACGTTGTCGTAGATGCTCATAGGGAATGGATTTGGCTGCTGGAAGACCATGCCGACCTTCTTACGAAGCAGTGTCGTGTCGATATCCTTTGAGTATATGTCAGCTCCATCCATCTCCACAGATCCTGTGATTCTTACGCAGTCCACCAGGTCGTTCATTCTGTTAAGTGTCTTGAGAAAAGTTGTCTTGCCGCAGCCGGACGGTCCTATGAATGCGGTAATGGCATTCTCTTTGATGTCCATATTCACACCCTTGAGTGCGTGATTCTCACCGTAGTAAAGATTGAGATCATGCACCGATATCTTTGTATTTGCCATAGGATTCTATTCCTTTCTTGTAAGATCAAAATGCTTAGTAAGTGCCTTGGTTCCAAGGTTGATTACCAGTACGATTACCAGAAGCACAACCGCAATTCCAAATGCTGTATCGAAGTCACCCTCACTTGTCGCAGAGAGGTACATCTGAATTGTCAGCGTTCCACCTGATTGCATAGGCTTGTTGAGAAGACCAGCTAAGCCCTGAGGAAGAAGCTTCGCACTTCCTGCAGTGAAGAGCAGTGCTGCAGACTCTCCCACGATTCTTCCGATAGCCAGAATTGCTCCTGTGATGATTCCTGGCATAGCACTAGGAATCAGGATAGTTCTGATCATATGCCACTTACCGCTTCCAAGGCCGATAGCTCCATTTCTGTATGAAGATGGGACAGTCTTGAGTGCCTCCTGTGTGTTTCTAGTCATCAGTGGCAGAACCATAAGCGTCAGTGTAAGCGAACCAGTAAGAAGAGAGTATCCAAGTCCCAGTTTCTCTCCAAAGAACATCATTCCGAAGAGTCCGAAGAGGATTGATGGAATGCCTGAGAGCGTCTCAGTTGCATACTCGATTATGCTTACAAGCTTGCCTGGCTTTGCATATTCGTTTAGATAGATCGCACTTCCTATACCAACAGGTGTTGCAATAAGCATTGTAATAATAATTATCAGTAAAGTATTTACAATATTACCTGCTATACCGACAGTGCCGTTAAGCGCACTCGTTACAGTTGTCAGGAACGACCAATTGACCGTACCTATACCCTTAATCAGTACGTATACGATGATTCCGAGCAGCAGTGCAACCGAGAATAACACGCATACATATATAAGCAGTCTTACAAGACCGTCTTTGATTCGTCTACTATTACTCATCAGCTACACCTGCCTTTCTCGCCCTAAGCAGTGCGAAGTTGACAATCATAATGAAGACATACAGTACCAGTCCTACTGTGAAAAGCACCTCTCGGTGCAGTCCCTGTGCGTAGCCCATCTCACTTACAATCTGTGTAGTGAGTGTTCGTACTGAGTTGAATGGAAGCGGCAGATTAACTGCACCACCAGCTACCATGTTGATAGCCATCGCCTCACCCAGAGCTCTACCGATTCCGAGTACTACTCCAGTGAGAATTCCCGACTTAGCTGCCGGAATGACTGTCTTGAAAATTGTCTGCTCCTTAGTTGCTCCGAGTGCCAGTGATGCCGCTCTGAGCTGGTCTGGCACAGCCTTGAGTGATGATGTGCTTACACTGATTACAGTAGGTAGAATCATGATAGCGAGCACTATGATTGCTGACAGCATATTCGATCCTCCAGTGAACTGATGTGTAGGATCATCCTTGAATAAGGCCATCTCCAGTTTGAATATAATCGGATTGAGTACCATCATACCGATAAGTCCGTAGATAACAGATGGTATTGCAGCAAGCAGTTCTACAGCACTTCCTACTATTCCTCCAAGCTTCTTGCCTGCCATCTCAGAGAGAAATACTGCTGTCAGTACTCCGATTGGAACTCCGATTGCAATCGCAGATGCTGTTGCAACTAACGATGATAGAATGATGTACAGTATTCCATATGATGGCTCATCTGCAGCCGGCTTCCAGATGTTACCACAGAGTAATTCACTTACCCCGACTTCATGTAAAGCCGGGGTACCCTTGATGAACATGTATATTGTTATTGCGCAGACTGCAAATATAGCTATTACCGCGGATACCAGGAATATTATCTTCGCGATTAATTCTATAATTGCTTTCTTCTTCATATCTTCCCCTTACTGTGGAATGATAAGTCCAACCTTCTTTGTGATCTCCTGTCCTGCATCTGATGAGATGTAGTCGAACCATGCCTTTACAACATCATTCTGCTCGCTGATCTCACCGATTGTTGCCATTACGAATGGTCTCTGAAGAATGTAGTTACCCTCGAGAATCTGCTCCTCGCTAGCCTCAACTCCGTTAATCTTAACTGCGATTACTGAGTCATCTACTACATCGAGTGATACATATCCGATTGCTCCAGGTGTTGATGCTACCTTAGCGAGTACTGCTCCTGTTGAGTCGAGTTCCTGTGCATACTTGCAGCTGTCTGTTACCTCAACGAGTTCCTCGAATGCATCTCTTGTACCTGACCCAGCCTCTCTGCCGATTACTACGATAGGCTGATTTGAACCGCCAAGCTGGCTCCAGTTTGTAATCTCGCCCTTGTAGATCTTAGCGAGATCCTCTGATGTTACATCATCTACTGAGTTATCCTTGTCTGTAATTACTGCGATTCCGTCGAGTGCTACGATATTCTCAACTGCTCCACCTGACTTCTCCTCGTCCTTGAGTGCTCTTGAAGCGTTACCGATATCTACTGAACCAGCATTCAGAGACTCAAGTCCTGCGCCTGATCCTGTGTACTCAACCGTTACTATTACACCTGGATTCTCAGCCATGAAGCTCTCTGAGAGTGCTTCACAGTACTTCTCCATTGAAGTTGATCCTGCGAGAGTAAGATTACCCTCGATATCTGATGAGCCTAATCCACAGGCTGTGAATGATGCTGCCATGAGACAGCTTGCAGCAATTACTGCCAAAGTCTTCTTTCTCATAATCCTTTAATCCTTTCTTTATACAAATTCATGCTTATAGAGGAATAATGTTCCTCCGATTAAACCGATGAATACGGCTGGATAGCCGATATAACAGAGGCACCAGAGCAGACCCATGCAGAAGTGTCTTCCGAGCATCATCCAGATCAGAGCGCCCGCAATGCCGCTGAGTGTTACCATCAAGGTTAAGAACAGAGTGTTCTTAGTGTGAATTCGCATATTTATTTTGTTGAGATTGTTCCAGATTGTTCTCATAACTCCTTACCTCCTTCTTTCAACTGCATGTTAACAACGCAGTGTAAAATCGACTTGCCCCCATCTGTAAAACCTTCGTAAAGATTGCATCAAAATAGAGCCTGTATGTCTTTGGTTACCCAAAGACATACAGGCTCTTTCGTCGCCAAAAGTATTATCTTCTCTCCTTCATATGCAGAATCGAATGTATTTCTGCAGTGTATTCTTTGCTTAATATGTGGATGCTAAGCTCCTCAATTACAGCAATTAAAGCAAGTGTGCAAAGACCCCAGCAGTATGGAACGCCTGTAGTTAGCCACAGCGCATACGGAAGCAGGAAGACCAATGCTCCAGTCAACTTGTTCAGATATGTGTGAATCGCAGCGAATCTGTGATACTTGGTCCACGCATAGGTGTATGATATGACGCGCAGAATAAGCACAGCTAATAGAAGGAACCAGATGCCGCTTGGCATTCTCGCCCATAATACTGGCATAATCTTTATCATCATAATGGTGTAGAACATAAGATCAGCTACGCTGTCCAGTTTCGCACCGAAGTCGCTCGCTATGCCAAGTTTCCTTGCTAGCGTGCCATCGATGATATCTGTCAGGCCACAGATGGTATATATGATGATGAATATCGGTGAATACAGTGATATGAACGCGAGAGCAATAGCCGCAAATATGCGGACTGAGGTGATGCTGTCGGCTATATTCCATTTGTGTTTACTGTCCATACTTTACTCTCTTCTCGCAATTAACCGAAAAGTGAGACAATATAAGCCCCCTTTTCTTGCATTCTACTATTCTAATGTGTTATTTGCAAGAATTACCATTCGTTAATGAACTCGTCAATCTTTAGCTCCGTCAGAGAAATTCTGTGACTCGAAGTAAACACGAACTGCTGAATAATGGCACATTTGATAGACAAAAAAAAGAGGACCAGCTCTGCGGGCAATGTCATTAAGTTAAGATGACATGTTATGTCAGCAATGAGAAATACGGCACATTCACATGATGAACAATCATGCGGATGTGCCATTTTCGTATGGACGTTAATATAAGAGATTTTTCGTGAACGCAAAACACAGCATGCAATCGATACATGCTTAAATCTAGCGTATATTTACTGCGTCTTTAAGCCCGTCTACAATGGGGTTATCCCGAATTACATCCCAAGGGCAAAAAACACTTCAGGATTAATGCGAAAGAAGACAGATTATGATAATCTGTAAGCGAAGCTGATCACAGAACTAAATAGCCTTTCGCGGTTTCGTTGTCGGTCGGGGCGGATCGGAACGATATTCCTGGCTATCTGTGCTTCAACATCAGGTGGAGATATATCACCTCGAAGAAACATCCTGCAAATATGTACTGCTCTGTTGAAATTGGCTTTATAGCTATATTTCCGATTCTTCGTCTTAACGATCACATGGGTGGTGATCAGTTCGAAGAAATTGTACATGATCAGTCTTGCAGCGATCTCGTGGCGGATATACTCCGCTTTTTTTGAGTGGAAATACAGAAGGCCGATTGTGTACTTCAGCGCCCGGAACGAAGTTTCAATGCCCCATCTCATCGCGTAAAGGCTCTTTATTTCCGGTGAAGGAAATTCATCTGCTGGCAGATTCGTGATGATGGCTTCATAGCTATCTTCAGAAATTGGGAACCTCACAATTCTGAAGGATAATGGATACCACTTCGTTGGTTCAGCCTTACGGTTTCGAGCAGGCAGGTAGTCGAACGTTGCCGTTGGCGGGATGAAACGATAGTGATTCCGATCATGTAAAAGTTCCTTCACTGCTTTCGTCTGTTTTCGTGTAAGATTCAGATTTATCCCGACATCGAAGCAGTCCTCATCTGGCAGATCCAAGCCCCTTAGCATGCCGCTGGAGCCGACGTCCTTGACTCTGATCAGGAAGTACCAGCCTTTTTCGATCACATGGGCAAAGCTGTTGAACGACTCGTAATTCCTGTCTGCCATAACAAGAGCTTTGTCTATTCGGGATCTGTCTACCATCTCAACAAAAGCGGAATTTTCATTCATTTCCCGATAGTTCTGTACGATCTCATCTACATATGTCCTCTGAAGAAGATCATACATCGCGTTCAAGTGCATCATATTGTGCGGAGTCTGACCTTCCTTAGAAACACATAGGGTCTTCTCATTCGACAGGTCCGTAGGTATGTGTATATCTGATCCATCGACAGCCAGCAATCTCATACCATGAAGTGTTTTGGGTGATTGTGCAGCTTCTGTAGCCTGAACAAAGGAATGGAACAGAGCATCGAACACGCCTGTGTTCAGCTTGCTGCGCTGCTGCACGAATGCTGCAGGCGAAGGAGTTTCTTTGGATTTTGGAAATATTGAAAGCAACTCATTCCCGACAGATTGACCCTCCATATGCAGCATCGTAGTGACCAACACGTTCAGTGGCAACTTTCTTGTTCGTGAAAAATCCCGACTCGGATCTTTCGCACATTCAGAAACATCCAGTGAATCGATTTCACGCTGGAGTATTTCCCTTAAGATTTTCGGTTTCAATTGTGCACCTCCTTGTAATGAATGTTGATACCTCATTACAAGGGCCGCTTTTACTGGCTCCGATCTATGGCCAGTAAAAGCGGCCGCACAATTTAATCTCCTTGTCAATACTTTTTCGTAAAAAAATACCCCCTCATCATTGCTGATGAGAGAGCATTTTATTCGTCATCTTAACTTAATGACATTG
>JAQXQE010000016.1 GCA_029101005.1 Bacillota bacterium
TCCTGCAAGTGCACTTCCATCTACTGCTACATCTGTCAGTGTCAGGTTGCAGTAGTTCTGGATAAGCATCTTTACTTCTGCTGTATCGCTTGTAATTGTTCCGTTCTTGATTGTGACTGTATTGCCTGCTTCAAGATGGAAGCCCTGTGATACTGTTCCTGTTGATCCAACAGCCTTACCTGTTACTTTGTAGGTATTGCCATTGAGATCAATTGTAATGTTCTTCGCATCTGCAGCTGCTACGAAGATTCCATCACCTTCTGCATCCTTGAGAAGTGTGATTGTTCCGATTGTTGCTGCTTCTACTGCGTCTGCAAGGCTCTCGTACTTTGTATCACCTACCTGTGCTACGTACTGCTTTGCTACGAGCTTCTGCATGTCGCCTTCAGCTACCCACTTGTAGTCTGCTGGTGCTTCGAGCTCTACTCCTGATGCCTTGCTTACTGCTACTCTGTTGCCGCCGTCTGCCATTACGAGTGCTGCCTTGCTGAAGTCGCCGCTCTTAATTACGAGTTCCTCTACAGCCTCGTTCTCTGAACTCAGCTCAACCTTACCCTCGATTACGCTGCTTCCTTCAACTGTTACCTTGTTTGCCTCGTATGATCCGAATGAGCATACATCGAATGCAATCATGCCTTCCTTAGCAACAATCTTTGTATCCTTGATTACTGTCTGTCCGTTGTTTGTTGACAGTGTATATGGGTTTGAATCAGCAAGCTGTGATCCATCAAGAACCATGTTCACAAGTGTGAGGTTAGAATAGTTCTGAACCAGCATCTTTGCCTTTGCACTTGTGATTGTTCCGTCCTTGAATACTACTGTGTTGTCCTTAAGCAGCTGGAACGCCTGTGTCTCTGTTCCTGTTGAACCTACTGTTGTTCCATCTACTGTGTAAGTGTTACCACCGAAGTCGATAGTAATATCCTTGTTGAGCTTGATTCCGTTGCCGGAAGCATTAACGAGGAGTTCTACTGTATCTCCAGCCTGTGCTTCTGCCACTGCCGCCTCAAGGCTCTCGTACTTTGTCTCACCTACCTGTGCTACGTACTGCTTAGCTACGGCCTTTGGTGTTGAGTATACAAGAGTCTCGTCAACTGTAACCTTAATCTCGCCACCGTTCTCTGTTGGAGCGCTGAGCTTATCGTCTACCTGTACGAGTGCGCTGATTACCTCAAGCGCGTCACTCTTACTTGGCGCTGGGAACTGTCCCTCTGTTGTGCAGTTCTTCATTACTACGTCGTAGAGAAGAGCCTTTGAACCGCATGTCTCCTTAACGTTGACTGCTGCCTCATTGCTTACTGATGACTTGAATGTGCAGTCCTCGAACAACAGCTTGTTGAGCTCTGTGCCTGCCTCGTTATATGCATTGATGCACTTGCCCTTGAAGTCGAATACGCAATTCTTGTATGTCAGGTCGCCACCATATGCCCACATAATGTACTCCTCAGTAGTCTGCTTGAATGTGCAGTCTGTGAAGTTCATATCTCCATATGAGTAGAACAATCCGTCGAACTTGCAGTTCTTCATATTGATGGTGCCTACATGCTGGAAGCCATGATATTTTGAATTGCCAAAGATGAAGCTTACATTCTCGAATGTTGCTCCATTTGGAATGTTAGCAATATTACCAGTTCCTGTGTGACTGAATACTACACCGTCAACTGTTCCCTTGATTGTGATGTTCTTAGGAACGTCTGGAAGTGTGTATGTGCCGGCTGCATTGATGGTGATTGTATCATCAATTGCTGCCGCTGCCACAGCACTTGCGAGCGTGTCATAGCTCTGTGATCCGATCATTATCGGTCCCAGTTCAGCACTTGCCGAACGAGGAGCTGGTGCAGGTTCCGGATCTGTCTCAGGTGTGTTCGCCTGAGTTAAGTCACCGCCTGTCGATCCACTTTCGATCTCCATCTCTATCTGCGAGTTGGAATCGTCAGTAACTTCGCCATCAGCTGCGAACGCGATTGATGGCATGTATGTGACGAATATACATACTATCATTACGCGAGCCAAAAGCTTCTTATACATAAATACCTCCCCTAGTTATAAATAATGAATAAATCTACTTCCGCAAAATATATTAATGCTCAACTTAAACTATACACTTATATAACTCTCGTTAAGCATTTGGTCGGTTTATATCGACAAGAGAATTTCTGGCATCAGTTCAAATCTTCACACAAACAACACAAAAGAGGGCTCATCGCCCTCTTTTAAACTACATATGGTATTGCTCACTCATTATTCTACTATGCTATCGAACTTCCAAGGAGCTTCTGATTGTATTTGAAGAGAATATCGTTCACTACGAAGATATCGTATATCTCATGCTTGATTGCATATGACACAATCAGATCCATTATCGAACTGTCAGAAAGTGCATATCCCGCCTTCATCAGCAGATAGTCCACAGCCTCCATATCGAGGCGGAGTGCTATTGCGAGTGCGAGTATTGTACTCTTCTTCGGCAGAACCTTATCGCTCACTATCTTCGAGAAATGCTGCTTGCTCAGATTAGCGCGGAAGTATATCTCTGCATTCTTTAGACCTGACTCGTTCATCATGCGAATCAATGCATCGTTGAAGCTCTCAACCTTCTCCTGCTTCTCAATCACATCCTCGATGGATTCCTCTTCAGACTCTAATCTATCCTCCTGCAGTTCCTCACTCGCTGTTGCAACAGGAACTGCAGCTGCAGTGTTCATCTTATGTCCGAAGAAACTTGAAAACGAGAATCTGGCTTTCGCCGGCTTCTCTTCCAGCTGCTTCGTTTCCGCAGCTTGCATAGCCACCGAAGCTACAGGCATTATCTCCAGCTCGGCAGTTTCCTCTACCTTTGTAGTGCCGTAGACGAAGTCAGAATAATCTGGATACTCTGCGAGCAGTTCGCCCTTATCTTCAACATAATTGTCATCGATATACTGTTTGATCTCACCGTAGAGCTTCTGAGCTGCCTCCGTCGCCTCTTCGTCGTACATCAGAAGATAAACTGACATATCGGCTGGCTCTGTTGCCATATCAGCGATGAGGTCATGGCCATCGCTCTCGACCTTGGCCTCTCTAATGAAGTCTTCGATTGCTGCAGTTGCGATTCGAATGGCGTCGTCCTTAGGCCAGCGAAGGCGTCCACTTGACAGGAGCGGGAAGGCAATCGAAGTAAGTCCACTTCGAGACGCTGTCTTCAGAGACTCAAGGTAACAACTCCTAAGCTGCGCCTCTGCAGAAGCATCCTCCTTGCTGTACAGTGGAACTGCTGCGTGGATGATGTACTTCGCTGGAAGGTCGAATCCTGAAGTAATTACCGCTTGGCCATAATCTATATGTCCGATTCTCTGGCATGCCGCCTCGAGTCGACTTGCTCCAGCCGCCTTGAATACAGCCCTGCTAGTTCCAGGGCCTTCCTCAAGCCACGGATTAGTAGGCAGTACTACCGCATCCACTTCCATATTCGTAATATCATTTCGTTCAAGAAATAATGGCATTGTTCTACATCCTTATAATTCAATAATCTCTATTTCGTTGCCGTGCTCCCTGATGATCTCAAGAAGATTCTCGGTTTCAAGGAAGACTGTCGCATCGTTGAAGTTCGGATGAATTCCGATTTTACCTTTAGCGACGAAGTCCTTATCGAGGTAAAATTTGATGTCTCGTTCGTCATTATTCAGCAGTCCGAAAGGTGTTACTGCACCGCGAATGAGTTGCATCTTGTCCATCAGCAATTCTTCCGATGCGAATGACAGCGGTCTTGTCTCGTGTGCATGTCTGAATTCCTTGAGATCCACGCGCTTGTCCTCAAGCACTGTAATCAGATAGAAGTTTCTCTTCTTATCATCACGGATGAAAAGGTTCTTAGCGATTACATCCTCATAAGGAATCTCTGCATCTATCATATCGTCGACTGTGAATACTGGGCTGTGGTCAACTCTCTCGTAGGCTACGCCTCTTTCGTCAAGAAATGCGAACAGTTCTTCTTTATTCATCTAGCGCCCCTCCTTTATCAACTTGTCTATAATTATACTACAATCCTCTGCTATAATTAGCATATGAAAAGTGATGATTTTGTGGTATCTAGAATAGAAGACAGAATCGCTCAGTGCGAGCGCGGCTGGTATGTGACATCGACGGGATTCCTCGATTCGCATGAGCAGGCTATAGCAGCGAAGTGTCTGAAGAGTTCCCCAGATGTCAAAGCAATCCTCTGGGGCGGATATGATGATGCGGACAGGCGCATCGTTGTTTGTATGCCTAAGGACTATCCGATGGAATACAGCGATCTGCTTAAGGTTCTCCGTGTGGAGATTCCACGCGGGTCTAAAGAACTGACTCACAGAGACTATCTCGGCTCTGTTCTCGGCCTCGGATTAGAGCGAAGAGTTATCGGGGATATTCTCGTTAACGATAGAGGTGCGGACATAATCTGCACTGCAGAGATTGCAGATTATATGCTCAATGAGTACAGACAGATTGGAAGAGTTGAGATTCTTAAGTCAAGCTTGCACGATCTCTCCGAATTAAGACTTCCTGAGCAGAGGGTGCAGAAGATTAACGATACTATATCTTCAGCCAGACTAGACAGCATAGTGTCGTCGGCGTTCGGACTATCAAGAAGCAACGCGGTCAAAGCAATCAAGTCTGGTATAGTAGCAGTTGATCATATGGAATGCATCAAGCCAGATCAGCGAATAGAGGAAGGCTCCATCCTCACAGTTCGTGGCAAAGGCAAAGCCGCACTCACTAAGATAGGCGGCACTTCTCGCAAAGGTCGTATTTGGATAGAAATAAGCAGGTACCTCTAGGTACCTGCCTTATTTACTTCTTAACAAAATTGCCTACAGCGGTTCTAAGCTTATCCTCATACTCCGCGACAGTATCCTTAGGTGCTGTGAGCTTAATCTTATCAGCGTTGACAAATAGCCAACCGAAGAACTCGTCACCAACCGGCACCTTGACCTTGATGCTGAACGCACCATCTTCAAGTGGCGATGTCTTTACATTAATTCCGAATCTCTGGATGATCTCATCCATCGCGTTTCTGGTGCATACGAGTTCAACATAAGTCAGCTTAGCATTATAACTGCTGAATCTACTGTATAGGCAGTCTTCAAAGTTCATAGACTTCGGCTGCTTAACTGCGCTCTCTTCGAGAATCTCTGGAACACCTAGTATTCTTGCCAGATTAAATACTCTGAGCTTCTTGCCTTTATCACAGAAACCAACCATATAGCATACATCTTTGCCAGAGATTACAGTGAACGGACTGATAATGTATCTCTCTCCGCTATTTCGTATAACGACTTCCTTGTTCTCATCATACATAAAGTACTTGAAGGAAATCTTTCGTCTTTCTCGTATCGCGCGATCAATTACACGCACTCTTTCACGACCTTCTTTGCCTAGGTCCTTAATTCTCGCCTCAGCTCCGACATTACAGTCCACGCACATCTTGCGCTCTTCCTTGACGAAAGTTCTCACGAGTTTGGAAACAAGTTCCTCTCGCTCATCATCCTCAACGAATCTGGATGTCGCCATCACAGAGTTGATCAACCATACATCATTCTCATCTAGAGTCCTGCGCATATAGTACTTGTTAGCGGTAGACTCAATCTTGTGAATATCAAAGCCAAATGACATCAATATCTCTATGTCATTACTAATAGTAGTGCGTTGCGACTTAATATTGTATTCATTAACCAGATACTCATTAATCTTCTGAGAAGAAAGCGGTGCATCCTCAGTTCCGTGCTGTGACAGAATCTCTAATATCGACAGTAGTCGATATTTGCCTTCATTCTGCATCTTTGTAGTACCCCCCCCACTGCACAAACGAGCCTAGTACAATGTATATTGAGATTCAACGATTATAATTAACTTTCTACTCACATTATATACACACAAGGCCATATTTCTGTTGATTTTTTTGCCCAAGTCGGTCTTTCGTCGGAAAATGCTGACATTTGAATTACTTTCGCATATATTAACGAAACTAATATCCTCATACAAAAGAAGACTGCGCCTAAGCGCAGTCTTGATTTCTTTGTCGTAGCTCGTCCTACTCCTGAATATCTGTATCTTCTTCTGCAGGCTTATTCTTATAAGCGCCTGTGATTGATCTCTTCAGAATGAGAAGCAACATCAGTACTACTACAGCAGCAATCTCAATTGTGAAGAGTGTTGTTGGCCACAGGTGACCTGCCATGTTCCACGCGAGGTTTCCAACTACTACGAGGAACACGAGTACGAGCATTGTGATAAGGTCCTTCTTAGGGCTTTTCTTAAACATTTCCTACCTCCATTATTTACGCTTTGAGCATTGAGCCAAGGAACTCCTGAAGTCTTGCAGACTTTGGATTCTCGAAGACCTCCTTAGGGCTACCCTGCTCAGCAATTACACCGCCATCGATGAAGATTACCTTGTCAGCAACCTCCTTCGCAAATCCCATCTCGTGTGTAACAATTACCATTGTTGTATTCTCGTCCGCGAGCTTCTTTATAACCTTCAGTACCTCTCCTGTAATCTCAGGATCAAGTGATGAAGTTGGCTCATCGAAACAGAGAATATCCGGACCCATTGCCAGCGCACGAGCGATGGCAACTCTCTGCTGCTGTCCGCCAGAGAGCTTGCATGGATAGCTGTCCATCTTATCTGTAAGACCTACTCTTGCGATGAGCTCCTTAGCAAGAGAATCAATCTCTGCTTCTGGATACTTCTGCAGGAGCTTAGGTGCAAGTGTAACATTCTCAAGAACTGTGTACTGCGGGAAGAGGTTGAACTGCTGGAAAACCAGCCCGAAGCAGAGTCGCTTCTCTCTCAGCTCTGCGTCAGTCATCTTAGGCGCTGAGCCATCGAAGATCATCTTATCTCTTACCGTAATTGTTCCCTCATCTGCAATCTCGAGGAAATTGATGCACTTAAGAAGTGTAGTCTTACCACCGCCGGAAGGTCCGATGATTGCAAGAACCTCACCCTCCTCAAGAGAGAAATCTATACCCTTCAGGACATGATTTGAGCCGAAGGACTTCTTAATACCTTTAACTTCAAGAATTGACATTCCTTATCCTCCTACTCAAAGTAATCGAGCTTAGCCTCGATCTTGCCCATAACGATTGTAACGATTCCACAGAAGATCAGATAGAATACAGCAGTCATGAAGAGTGGCCAGATAATTCCAGCTGACTTGATGAATGCCTGTCCTGCCCAGATAATCTCATATACAGCGATTACTCTTGCGAGGGAGGTGTCCTTAACAAGTGTAATTACCTCATTGCCGAGAGGTGGGAGGATTCTCTTTATAACCTGAAGGAGCACGATATTGAAGAATATCTGCTTCTTTGTGAGGCCAAGAACCTGTCCAGCCTCATACTGGCCAGATGGAATACTCTCGATTCCTCCTCTGTATATCTCTGAGAAATAACATGCGTAGTTAATGATGAAAGCTGCCATTACGGCGATGAATCTTCCAGATGAACCCATGCCCCAGAAATTGTAACCGAATACCAGACCAGGGCCGTAGTATACGACAATAAGCTGCAGCATAAGAGGTGTTCCTCTTACTACCCATACTATGAATTTAACAAGATACTTAAGTGGCTTGAACTTACTCATTGATCCGAAGCAGATAATCAGTCCCAGTGGGAGTGCTCCGAGAAGAGTCAGAGCGAATATCTCAAGGCTCTTCAGGAAACCAAAGGTAAGTGAAGTCATAACTGTACTGAACATTTATGCTTACTCCTTCTAATCAGCATTTAAGCTGCGCCGATTGCCTCAACCGACGCAGCTTTATAATTCTATTTGATTCTCCGTAGAATTTCAATCAATTCTTATGTTTAATACAACTTACTCCTGTGGAATGAGTGAAGCCTGTACTCCGTACTTAGCAGCGATCTCCTGCATTGTTCCGTCGTCCCACTTGGATACGAAGAAGTCGTTAAGTGCCTGTGCAAGGTTTGAACCCTTTCTGAATCCAGCACCGTACTGCTCTGAGTTGAGCTTAACTGTGTATGTGAGGTTAGGGTATGATGTTCCCTCGCCTACCATTGCAGCTGCCATAAGGCTGTCGATGATGCAAGCGTCAGCTGTTCCAGCCTGTACTTCCATTACTGCGTTAGCCTGTGTCTGAACCTCAACTGCATCGAGCCCATACTCTGCTACCATATCAGCTCCAGCTGATCCTGCCTCTACTGCGAATGTAAGATCCTTGATTGAATCAGCGTCCTGATACTTGTCAGCAACGTCCTTGCTTAATACTACAACCTGAGCATTATCGCAGTAAGCATTTGAGCACTCCATTGCTTTCTGTACTGACTCTGTCAGGGTCATACCGTTCCATACTACATCGATGCTCTTGTTCTCGAGCTCCATCTCCTTCTGATCCCAGTCGATCTCAACGAACTCTACATCTACGCCAAGGCTCTCTGCGAACTCTCTAGCCAGATCTGCGTCGAATCCGATCCACTCGCCGTTATCATCCTTGTAATCCATTGGAGCGAAGTCTGTGATTCCTACTACGAGAACGCCCTTATCCTGAACATAACCCATATCGTTTGAGTTGTCGCTACCGCCACAGGCAGTCATCATGAACATCGAGCATACGAGCATTGCTCCAACGAGCACCATTGACATTAACTTTTTCATCTTGAATACCCTCTTTTCCTTTATGTATGTTTCTAGTTAAAATTATAGATTATTCTATCGCTTTAGCACTTCATTACGCTAAAGTATTAAACTGCTGAAGTAAATATAACAAATAGGTCTGTTTAAGTCAAGCGAGTTTAGCTGTGTTTTCTATGTTTCTTCTAAAGAACAATTCTCTTGTAAGCTGGAAGCGTGACGACTAAAGAAACAGCCTGGTTCGGAGAACCAGGCTGAGTTTTATCAAATATAGATTGTGGTTTAGAACCAACCGAAGCCGAAGAATGAATCAAGTTGTCCGAGCAGGATGAAGAAGCAGAATACAGGTGCCACGTATCTGAGGCATACTGTGTAGAACTTCTCTGTTGCGAATGCTGAGCTTGACTTGATCTCGGCCTGGAGGAAGCCCTTCTTGAACCAACCGAAGTAGATTACTGTGCAGAATGCTGCTACTGGCATGAGTACGCCCTCTGCGAGGAGGTCGAATCCGTCGAGCCAGCAGAATCTTCCGAACATTGGAGGCAGGTATGTTCCGAGTCCGTCGAATGCTACGATCATTCCCATTACGAATGTCATTGCACCTGCAATCCAAGCGATCTTCTTTCTCTGGTTACCCTTGCCGCTCTCGATACCGCTGTCGATGAATGAGCTGATGATAGCCTCAAGTACTGACATTGATGATGTGAGAGCTGCGATTGATACGAGCAGATAGAAGAGGAATCCGAAGAATGCTCCAGCTCCGCCCATGCTGTTGAATACGTTCTGAAGTGTCATGAACAGAAGTCCAGGACCTGCAGCAGGCTCCATACCGAATGCGAATACTGCTGGCATGATTGCGAGACCTGCGAGAAGTGCGATTACTGTATCTGCGAGTGGGATCATCATACCGCTCTTAGCGATATCATCGGTCTTCTGCATGTATGAACCGTATGTTACGAGGATACCCATTCCAAGTGATACTGAGAAGAACATCTGTCCACCAGCAGATGCGAGTACGTGTACCCATCCACCTCCCTGAAATACTGTGAGGTCAGGCTTTAACATAAATGCAACACCTGCGCCAGCTCCTGGGAGTGTGCAGCTTCTTACTACTACGATGAGGAGCACGATGAAGAGTCCAGGCATAGCTACCTTGTTGAACTTCTCAATTCCCTCGCCAACTCCACGGCTAACAATGATGATTGTTGCGAGCATGAATACTGCTGTGTATGCAGCTGACATCCACTGGTTCTCGTAGAGCGCAACGAAGAATGATGTTCCGTCTAATCCGTTAACACCGAAGCCTGCGTTGAAGATGTCACCGAGGTTAGCAATTGTATACTTAACTGCGTATCCACCGAGATAGCAGTAGAATCCGAGAATGAAGAAAGGTGCAAGAGCAGAGAGGATTCCGATGAATGTGACCTTACCATCAGATGCAACTCTGTATGCAGGAATGATTGAACGCTGTGTAGCTCTTCCGAGTGAGAGCTCTGTCATTACGAGGATGTAACCTGCGAATACTACAAGAAGCAGGTACAGTACGAGGAATGCAAATCCTCCATTAGCTCCCATCTTATACGGGAAGCCCCAAAGATTACCGAGTCCGACTGCTGATCCGATAGCAGCCATCATAAAGCCGAAGTTACTGGACCACGACTCTCTTGATTGTTTCTTTTCCATAATATGCTCCTTTGTCTTTTTTTGTTTAATTCCTAAAAATTCGCCGCAAGAATTTGTTAAATTAAATGATATTGCAAGTATAATATAAATTATAACAAATTTGCAAGCGAATTTTGGAGTGTATACATAAGAATACAATATGATATAATGAACAAAGCTAATCACGAAAGGAACAGTAATTATGTCTGTAGAAAGAGTAAGAAAGTTTTTTGCACAGTACGGTATGGAAGACCGTGTAATGGAGTTCGATGTATCAAGTGCTACAGTTGATCTCGCTGCTGAGGCTGTTGGCGTAGAGGGAGCTCGCATCTGCAAGACCATCTCATTCAAGAGAAAAGACGGAGGTTGCAACCTCATCCAGATGGCTGGCGACGCTCGTGTAGATAATAAGAAGTACAAAGCACAGTTCGGCGAGAAGGGTTCATTCCTCTCACACGAGGAAGCGCTCGAGTACACTGGCTATGCAGTTGGCGGTGTATGTGCCTTCGACATCCAGAACGAGAACGTCACAATCTACTGCGACGAGTCAATGAAGCGCTTCGACACAGTTTTCCCTGCTTGCGGTTCATCAAACAGCGCTATCGAGCTCACACTCGATGAGCTCTACAAGTACTCAAATGCGATTGCGTGGGTAGACGTTACTAAGCTTCCAGAATAGTTTATATATATAAGTATAAAACCAGCATCGAATCGATGCTGGTTTTGTTATGCGTCATATTCCTTATCTAGAATTAGATCTCTCTTCGTCCTTCGACCGCCTTAAGCAGAGTCACCTCATCTGCGTACTCAAGATCTCCTCCAACCGGAATTCCATGTGCAATACGAGTAACCCTGATTCCTGTGTCCTTGAGAAGTCTTGAGATGTACATCGCTGTAGCCTCACCCTCGATATTAGGGTTAGTTGCAATGATAAGCTCCTCTACTTCGCTCTCCCCCTGCAGTCTCGTGATAAGAGCCTTCAGATTGATGTCATTAGGGCCAATGCCCTCGACTGGTGAGATTGCACCATGCAGCACGTGATAGAGTCCATTGAACTCTCTGATTCTCTCCATAGCAAGAACGTCCTGTGGAGTCTCAACGACACAGATTACAGATCTGTCCCTACTCTCATCAGCACATACTGAACAAGGATCACTGTCAGTCAGATTACCGCAGACTGAGCAGTAGTGCAGATTGCTCTTCGCATAAGTAAGAGCCTCCGCCAAGGCACTAACCTCTCTATCCGAGAGAGAGAGAATGTGGAACGCGAGTCGCTGTGCTGTCTTGCCACCAATTCCTGGAAGCTTGGACAGTTCATTGATTAACTTGTTAAGTGGTCTTGGATACTGTCTCATTCTTAGAAGCCGAGTCCGCCAAATCCGCCGAAGCCACCTGTTACCTTGCTCATCTCTTCCTCAGCATAAGCATTCATCTGTCTGATGCTCTCGTTAACAGCAGCCATGATGAGATCCTGAAGCATCTCTACATCATCTGGATCAACAACGTCCTTGTCGATAACCAGCTTTGTAAGCTGCTGAGCGCCGTTGATTGTAACCTCAACTGCACCACCGCCAGCTGTAGTTGTGAGCTCCTTCTCATTGAGCTGAGCCTGAACTTTCTCCATCTCGTTCTGCATCTGCATAGCCTGTCTGAGCTGCTTCTGCATATCTGGTGTTTTCTGCTTAGGAAGCTTACCTGCCTTCATTCCTCTACCCATAATAGTATTCTCCTTATCTGATTCTCAATTTGTCTTCTTATATAATACTTATTCGCCGTCTGTGATGCTGATCTCCATGCCAAAGGCCTCTTCGAGATTCTTCATCAGCTCGTCGAAATTCTCATCTGCTGACATTGCCGCTTCAATCTGATCTTCTGATGGTGCGTCATATCCTGCGTCTGCAAATGCAGGCATCTCGCTCTCAGCTCTTCCGATTACTGGAGCTGCCGCCGCTCTTCGTGCATCGATATCACCAGGAATAAGAGAAACTCTGGTTCTGCTACCGTACATACTCTTTGCAGTTCTATCGATATCTTCTGATGCACTTGCAATAAGTGCGTGCTTGTTCTTCTTGACTACAACTGTCAGCTCGTTTCCACTATAGCTCTGAGCCTGGCTGAATCGTCTAATCATGCTGTAGCTGTTCTGAGTTCTCTCAAGTGCTGAGCAGATTCTGCTCCACATCTCCTGTGCATCACCAGAACCTGATGTAGCTCTCGCAAGCTGCATATCTGCTTCGAGGTCTTCCTGACTCTGCTCAGGCGCTGTGAACATTGTGATAGGCTCTTCTGGTACAGCCTGTGCCAGTTCTGCAGTTCTTGGAGCTGGTTCCTCACGCTTAGGTGCGGGTGCTGCTACATGTGCTGAAGGCTTAGGTGCTGCCGCTGGTCTTACACTCCTTACAGGAGCCTCAATTACCACATCTGAACCAGCGAGTCTTACGGCCGCAGTCTCAAGCAGTATTCTTGGTCTATCTGAATATCTTCCTATATTGATATACTCACTGATGAGTCTGATTGCTCTTTCGATCTCACTTATCTCGATTGAGTGAGCCTGCTGTCTTAATCTCTCGATATTCTCTTCTGATGCGTTGATAATCTTATCTGCCTTATCAACATACTTCGTAATCATCAGATTGCGGTAGTGCTCAAGCCAGTCCTTAAGAACAAGCTTTGCATCCTTACCCTGACGAACAATCTCATCGATATCTGTGAGGGCTTGTCCAAGGTCACCATTTGCAACAGCATCTGTCAGTCCGAGGTAGAAATCCTCTCCTGCACATCCAAGATACTCAAGTACGAGTTCCTTATCTATGAATTTATCTCCAGCAGCCATACACTGCTCAAGGATAGTAAGCGCATCTCTTACTGAACCATCCGCCTTCTGTGCAATAGTTCCGAGTGCCTCAGCTGTAATCTCAACTCCGTTCTTGGAGCAGATTCTATGCATTCCCTCAGCAAGCTCATCCTCTGATACGCGCTTGAAGTTGAGCTGCATACATCTGGATCTGATCGTCGCCTTAACCTTCTGAGGATCAGTAGTTGCCAGAATAAAGATGATGTATTCTGGTGGTTCCTCGAGAGTCTTGAGAAAAGCATTCTCAGCGCCAGGTGTCAGCATATGAACCTCATCGATGATTACAACCTTGTATCTTCCGATTGTTGGGGGATACTTTATGAGGTCGATAATCGCTCTGAGGTCATCTACCTTGTTATTTGAGGCTGCGTCAAGCTCAATTACGTCGACGAATCTTCCCTCTCTGATTGCTTCACAGTTAGCACAGCTTCCACATGGGACCTTATCAGCATCAGTCTCCCCAATGCAGTTGACAGCCTTAGCGAGGATTCTCGCTGTACTTGTCTTGCCAGTTCCATGAGTTCCTGTGAAGAGGTAAGCCTGACTTACTGTTCCACTCTTTATCTGGTTCTGAAGAATTCGAACAATCTGCTTCTGCCCGATAATGTCTTCGAAAACCTCTGGTCTCTCAGCTCTGTATAAAGCAAGCTGCATACCGTTCTCCTCCTTTTTTGCCTATAATAAAAACCCTTAGGCGGTTTGCAGCACGTAGAGGCTTATCTGCAACACATAGAGTTAACCGCTTATTGCTGCTTCCTCTCGGACCTGACAAGGTTCACGGCACCCTATTGCGCAGGACCCCTACGTACTGCAAGCCGTCTAAAGGCAAGTGCTATTATACCATAAGCTACGCAATGTAGCAAAGAAAAAAACAAGGTGCGAATGCACCTTGTTTTAACGCTTAATTTGGATTAAACAAGCTCGAGGAATACTACCTCAGCGTTGTCTCCGTGTCTTGGTCCAAGCTTAAGGATTCTTGTGTAACCACCGTTACGCTCAGCGTACTGTGGAGCAATCTCCTCGAAGAGCTTTGTTACAACATCCTCATCAAAGATGAAAGCAAGAACCTGTCTTCTTGCGTGGAGGTCTCCTCTCTTAGCAAGCGTAATCATCTTCTCAGCAATGCGGCGAGCTTCCTTAGCTCTGCACTCTGTTGTTGTAATTCTTCCCTCTCTGAAGAGATCGGTTACCAGGTTTCTAAGCATGGATTTTCTGTGTGCAGTGTTTCTGCCCAGCTTTCTATAACCCTTCATCAATCTACTCCTTTCGATTAATTCTCATCGCCAGCCTTCAGGGAAAGTCCCAGCTCAGCCAGCTTGTTCTTCACCTCAACGAGAGACTTGAGACCGAGGTTTCTAACCTTCATCATCTCATCCTCTGTGCGCTGTGTGAGTTCTTCTACTGTGTTGATGCCTGCTCTCTTTAAGCAGTTGAATGAACGAACTGAGAGCTCAAGCTCCTCGATTGCCATAACCAGAGCCTTAGCCTGCTTGTCTTCGTCCTTCTCAATCATGAATTTCATCTCATTTACGTCGGAACCGAGTCCGATGAAGAGATCAAGGTGCTCCTGGATAATCTTAGCACCAATTGACATACCCTCTTCTGGAGCGATTGAACCATCAGTCCAGATCTCGAGAACAAGTCTGTCGTAGTCAGTAATCTGACCAACTCTTGTGTTCTCTACTGTGAAGTTTACCTTCTTAACAGGAGTGAAAATTGAGTCAATTGGAATTGTTGCGATAGGAGTGTTGTCGTCCTTGTTCATATCAGCAGGACGGTAACCCTTACCTGTTGCAATGTTCATCTCCATAACCAGTGTCGCATTGTCAGCAAGTGTAGCAATGTGAAGGTCTGGATTGAAGATCTCCGTATCAGCATCAATGATTATATCAGCGGCTGTAACTTCCTTAGGACCTACAGCGTTGATAATCGCTCTCTTATCCTCATCGCCGTTAATCTTAACAGCAAGTCTCTTAAGGTTAAGAATGATCTCAGTAACGTCTTCTGTAACACCAGGGATTGTTGAGAACTCGTGAAGAATTCCATCAATCTTAACTGTTGTAATAGCAGCACCTGGAAGTGAACTGAGGAGAATTCTTCTCATACAGTTACCAAGAGTTGTACCATAACCTCTCTCAAGAGGCTCGATAACGAACTTTCCATAGTGGCCGCTCTCGTCGATTTCCTTAGTAATTGTAGGCTTAATAATCTCGATCATCTCTTCCTCCTATTCAAACAAACGAACCATTAACAACCAATAACGTATCAGTCGTATCCTATCGTTATTATCTGGAGTAGAACTCTACGATGTAGTGCTCCTCGATAGGAAGGTCAACGTCTGAACGTACAGGAGTTCTGAGAATCTTGCCCTCGAACTTATCCATGTTGATATCGATCCACTCAGGAGTAGTGATAATCATATCCTTAAGCTCTTTGAACTTAGGTGATGACTGTGACTTCTGCTTTACAGTAACAACGTCTCCAGCCTTAAGCTCCATTGAAGGGATGTTAGCCTTCTTGCCGTTAACGAGGAAGTGTCCGTGGTTAACGAGCTGTCTAGCCTCTCTTCTTGTAGCAGCGAAGCCCATTCTGAATACTACGTTGTCAAATCTGCTCTCAAGCATAACGAGCAGATTCTCACCTGCAGAACCAGCTCTCTTTGAAGCCTTCTCATATGTGTTTCTGAACTGAGTCTCCTGTAGACCGTAGAGGAACTTAACCTTCTGCTTCTCATTCAGCTGAATTCCATACTCAGACTTCTTCTTGCGGCTCTGTGCAGGATGTCTGTTTGATTTCTTGTTATATCCCATGTACGCTGGCTCAATGCCGAGAGCTCTAGCTCTCTTCAGTACAGGTTCTCTATTTTTTGCCATGTGTTATTTCCTCCTTCCGATTAGACTCTTCTCTTCTTAGGTGGTCTGCAACCATTGTGAGGGATTGGTGTAATATCCTTAATCATAGTTACAGTAAGACCTGCTGTCTGAAGTGCTCTGATAGCAGACTCTCTTCCTGAACCAGGACCCTTTACATATACCTCAACAGTCTTAAGACCGTGCTCCATTGCTGCCTTTGCAGCAACCTCAGCAGCACTTGCAGCAGCGAATGGTGTGCTCTTTCTTGAGCCTCTGAAACCATTTGATCCTGCGCTTGACCAGCTAAGAGCGTTTCCGTCCATATCGGTCAGAGTAATCAGTGTGTTGTTAAAGGTGGATTGGATATGAGCCTGGCCTCTTTCAACGTGCTTACGTTCTTTTCTTTTTCTTCTGACATTTTTCTTTGCAGCTGCCATGTTCTATACCTCCTCCCTTACTTTTTCTTTCCAGCTAAACGAGCTGGACCCTTACGGGTTCTTGCGTTGTTCTTAGTGTTCTGTCCTCTTACAGGCAGACCTCTTCTGTGTCTGATACCTCTGTAGCTTCCAATCTCCATGAGTCTCTTAATGTTAAGAGAAACTTCTCTTCTGAGATCTCCCTCTACGATCAGATCACTCTCGATAACTCTTCTGATCTTTCCTGCATCCTCCTCTGTGAGGTCTCTAACTCTGATGTCTGGATCAACGTTAGCCTTAGCGAGGACGTCTCTGGATGTCTTGAGACCAATTCCGTAGATATAAGTGAGACCGATCTCGATTCTCTTATCTCTAGGCAGGTCAACTCCGGCAATTCTTGCCATTTTTTCCTCCTTTCCCATCTTCCGTCGCCTTTCCGGGGGGCGATATAGACAGGGGTTACAAAATAGATAATCATGCGTCAAATACCCGGTTCAATAAACGCAACATAACGCGGCGAAAGATTAATCGCCGCGCAATCGACTTATTATCGCAAATTATTGGTTAAAATGCAAGACTTTTTCAAGAAAATTATCCCTGTCTCTGCTTGTGCTTAGGGTTCTCGCAGATAACCATAACTCTGCCATGTCTCTTGATAACTTTGCACTTATCACAGATTGGCTTAACTGATGCTCTAACCTTCATCTTGTTTCCTCCTAATTACTTTAACTCTCAGTTGGATTCGGAATCACTCTGGCCTTAAGAAGTTTATTTCTCTCTCCATGTGATACGACCCTTTGTGAGATCGTATGGTGAAAGCTCTACCTTAACCTTATCTCCTGGAAGGATACGAATGTAATTCATTCTGATCTTTCCTGAAATTGTAGCGAGTACTTCGAAGCCGTTATCAAGCTTTACCTTGAAATTTGCATTTGGCAGTGCATCAACTACTGTACCTACTACTTCAATGCCTTTCTCTTTAGCCATATTTGAAGCTCCTTATAAAGTCAATATCTCAGGTTCGCCATCGGTAATCACTACAGTGTTCTCATAGTGCGCCGAAAGCTTACCGTCAAGTGTTACAACTGTCCAGTCATTTGCCAGCACCTTGCACTCGTAAGTGCCAAGGGTCAGCATTGGCTCTATGGCCAAAGTCATGCCGGCTTTAAGCTTAGGACCTGTGCCCGGCTCGCCGTAGTTAGGAACCATTGGATCCTCGTGCAGGTTTCTTCCTACTCCGTGACCAGTGTAATCTCTGATTACTCCCATGCCATTTGCCTCAGAATACTTCTGAATAGCATGTCCTATGTCGCGAACTCTGTTGCCTGCTACAGCGTATTTAATTCCCTGGAAAAAACTTTCCTTTGTTACATCGATGAGTTTCTGTGCTTCCGCACTGATCTCTCCGACCGGATAAGTCCTTGCTGCGTCACTAGTATACCCTTTATATGTGGCACCACAGTCGATGCTTACAATATCACCCTCAACGAGGATTCTATTCTTTGAAGGAATACCGTGGACAACTTCTTCATTAACAGATACACAAGCTCCAGCTGGGAAGCCGCCGTATCCCTTGAAAGTCGGCGTCATTTTGTAATGAGCGATTCTCTCTTCCACAAAGGCATTAATGTCCTGTGTGGATATTCCCGGCTTGATGAAGCCGTCAAGATCTCTCAGAATCTCTCCCGTAATCTTGCAAGGCTCTCTCATCAGGTCGATTTCCCTCTGAGATTTAATAATAATCATTACTATTCTCCAATTGCCTCTACAATCTTGTCGAAGATTTCATCAAGTGGCAGCTCTCCGTTGAAATCAGCGAGAGCGCCTGTCTCTTTATAATATCCGATTAATGGTGCTGTCTGCTCGTCGTAAACTTTGATCCTGTTTGCTGCAGTCTCTTCGTTATCGTCTTTTCTCTGCTCAAGCACTCCGCCGCATCTGTCACAAACACCCTCCTGCTTAGGTGGGATGTTGATGATGTGGTAGCTTGCTCCGCAGCCCTTGCAGACTCTTCTTCCTGTAAGTCTAGCCATGAGTGTCTCGTTTCCAACTGTGAAGTTGATTACGATATCCATCTTCTGGCCATTCTCAGCGAGGAACTTGTCAAGCTGTTCAGCCTGGGCAATAGTTCTTGGGAATCCATCAAGAAGGAAGCCCTTTGTTGCACAGTCCTCCTGTGAGAGTCTGTCAACTACGAGGTCTACTACAAGCTCATCTGGAACAAGCTGTCCAGCGTTCATGTACTCCTGAGCCTTCTTACCAAGCTCAGTACCCTCTTTGATGTTCTTACGGAAGATATCTCCTGTAGAGATGTGTGGTACATCATACTTCTCTACAATTCTTACAGCCTGGGTACCCTTACCAGCACCCGGAGGTCCTAACAATACTGCTCTTAACATTTTGTATTATCTCCTTAGTCTGCGCTCTTGAATCTCTCAACTACTTGAGGAAGCCCTCGTAGTTTCTGTTGAGCATCTGATTCTCAAGCTGCTGTACTGTATCAAGCGCAACACCTACTGCAATCAGAAGGGATGTACCTCCGAATGACAGATTGAATGGTGTGAATACGCCTACCATAGTCGGAATAGTTGCTACTGCTGCGAGGAAGATTCCTCCCACGAAGCAGAGTCTTGTCATAATTTTGCTCAGATATTCCACTGTAGCCACACCAGGTCTGATGCCCGGTACGAATCCGCCGCTCTGTCTCATGTTATCAGCAATCTCTTCAACCTTGAATGTAATTGCTGTGTAGAAATAGGTAAAGGCAAGTGTAAGAACGATATTCAGAATTGAATATACCCACACACCTGGGTTACCTGATGGTGACAGATACTTGCTCATAAAATCTGCAAATCCTGAATTAGGGCAGAAATATGTAATTGTAAGTGGGAACTGCAGCAGTGAGATTGAGAAGATGATAGGAATTACTCCAGCCTGATTGACCTTCATAGGGATGTGTGATGACTGACCGCCATACATCTTTCTTCCTACTACTCTCTTCGCATACTGTACAGGTACCTTTCTGATACCCTGCTGAACCTCAATGATTGCCATTGTTACCAGTACTACTGCTACGAGCAGTGCAATAACTGCAACGATTGAGAGTGAACCGTCCTTAACCTGAACGGCAATTCCTCTTACTGCTGTCGGAATTCTTGCAACGATACCGGCGAAGATGATCAGTGAGATACCGTTACCAACGCCATACTCGTTGATTTTCTCGCCAAGCCACATCAGGAAGGCTGTACCAGCTGTCAGTACGAATATGATTGTAATCATATTGAACGCACTCTGGTCTACGATAGCCTTTCTGAAGAGACCTACAGTCAGACCGATAGCCTGGATAAGACCCAGGCCTACGGTCATATATCTTGTAATCGATGCCATCTTCTTGCGTCCCTCAGATCCTTCCTTAGAAAGACGCTCGAAGTATGGGAATGCAATTGTAAGCAACTGCACTATGATCGATGCGGTTACATATGGTGTGATGCTCAGAGCAAAGATTGTGAAATTGCTGAATGCACCACCTGAGAACAGGTCAAACAAATCAAGAAGACCTGTCTCCTCTGAGAACATCTGTGTAAGGTATGTTCTGTCAATCCCTGGAACAGGAATATTAGAACCAATTCTGAATACTACCAGCATAAGCAGCGTAAAAATCATCTTCTGACGAATTTCATCTACCTTCCAAGCCTTTGAGATTGTTCTCAGCAGTTCCATAATTAGATAACCTCTGCCTTTCCGCCTGCCTTCTCAATCTTCTCAGCAGCGCTCTTGCTGAACTTTGCAGCCTTAACTGTGAGGCTCTTCTCGAGCTCACCATTTCCGAGTACCTTTACGCCGTCCTTAACCTGCTTAACAAGTCCTGCCTCGAGCAGAGCCTGTACATCTACAACAGCTCCGTTCTCGAACTTGTTGAGGTCCTTAACGTTAACCTCGCTATACTCCTTAGCAAAACGGTTTGTGAATCCTCTCTTTGGAATTCTTCTGTAGAGTGGCATCTGTCCACCCTCGAAACCGAGTCTTACTCCACCGCCTGATCTTGAGTTCTGACCGTTCATACCTCTGCCGGCAGTTGTACCCTGGCCAGTACCCTGACCACGACCGATTCTCTTTGGAGCCTTTGTTGCACCTGCAGGTGCCTTAAGTTCATGAAGTCTCATTTACTGCACCTCCTCTACCTTAAGAAGATGTGAAACCTTATTGATTGCACCGCGTGTTGCAGGGCTATCAGCAAGCTCAACTGAGTGATGTAACTTTCTCAGTCCAAGTGCTTCAACAGTTCTTCTCTGCTTAGGCTGGCAAGCAATTGGGCTCTTTACTAAAGTAATCTTTAATGTCTTTGCCATTGTCTGCCTCCTATCCAATGATCTCTTCTGGTGTCTTACCACGTCTCTTAGCAACTTCCTCTACAGTTGTGAGGTTCTTAAGACCCTCCATAGTTGCTCTAGCCATGTTACCAGTGTTGCTTGTTCCAAGGTTCTTGGCTCTTACGTCCTTGATACCAGCAGCCTCAAGTACTGTTCTTACTGATGAACCAGCGATAACTCCAGTACCCTTTGCTGAAGGCATGATGAGAACCTTACCTGCTCCGAAAACTCCCACTGTCTCGTGAGGAACTGTTGTTCCAACAGTAGGAACATAGATTAACTTCTTCTTAGCATCCTCTGTAGCCTTTCTTACAGCCTCAGGAATCTCGATAGACTTACCAAGTCCCATTCCTACGTGACCCTCGCCGTCTCCAACTACTACAGTTACGGAGAATCTCATGTTTCTTCCGCCCTTTACAGTCTTTGATACACGTCTGATGTCAACGATTGTCTCTGTAAGCTCAAGCTTGGATGCATCAATTCTTGTACGCATTCCGTTTCCTCCCATTAGAATTCAAGTCCAGCTTCACGTGCAGCATCTGCGAGTTCCTTAACTCTTCCGTGATACAGATATCCTCCTCTGTCGAAGGCTACTGTCTTGATGCCCTTAGCGATAGCTCTCTCTCCAATTGCCTGTCCAACCTGCTTAGCAGCTTCCTTGTTGCCGCCGTTTGCAATCTGAGCCTTAAGCTCCTTATCGAGTGATGAAGCTGAGCACAGTGTGTGACCAGTTACGTCGTCGATGATCTGAACTGAGATGTTCTTGTTGGATCTGTAAACGCACATTCTTGGCTTCTCAGGAGTTCCGAAAAGGTTCTTTCTGACTCTTGCATGTCTCTTGAGTCTTCTTTCATTTCTGCTTGTTGCCATTTCTATCCTCCTTACTTAGCGCCGCTCTTTCCTTCCTTCTTGCGAACAACTTCTCCATCGTAGAGAACGCCCTTGCCCTTATATGGCTCTGGTGCTCTCCAAGCTCTGATATTAGCTGCGTAGTTTCCTACGAGAGCCTTATCAACGCCCTTTACGATTACTGTTGTAGCATCAGGAACTTCAGTAGTGATACCTTCTGGGTCAACTAAGTTGATTGGATGTGAGAATCCCAGCTTGAGAGTAAGTGTGTTACCCTGCTTAGCAGCTGAGTATCCTACGCCGTTGATAACAAGCTTGATTGAATATCCGTTTGTTACACCCTCGATCATGTTGTTGATGAGAGTTCTTGCAAGGCCGTGCTGTGCCTTGTTCTGTCTAGCATCGTCAGGTCTCTCAACTGTGAGAACGCCGTCCTCCATCTTTACAGAAAGGTTCTGGAAGATTGGAGTTGAGAGCTCGCCCTTAGGGCCCTTGACCTTAACGATGTTTCCATCCTCTACCTTTACTTCTACGCCGGCAGGGATAGCGATTGGTCTAACACCTATTCTTGACATCGTTTTATACCTCCTACCATACGTAACAAATAACTTCGCCGCCAACGTTGAGCTTTCTAGCTTCCTTGTCTGTGATGATTCCCTTTGATGTTGAGAGAATTGCGATACCGAGACCGCCGAGTACCTTAGGTACTGAATCAGCCTTTGCGTATACTCTCAGACCTGGCTTTGAAATCTTCTTAATTCCGTAGATCGTCTTCTCCTTATTTGGACCGTACTTAAGATCTACCTTGATTGTACCCTGTGCATTATCAGAAACTACCTCGTAACCTGCGATGAATCCCTCGTTGAGAAGAATCTCAGCGATAGCCTTCTTCATCTTTGAAGCAGGAATCTCTACGCTAGCGTGACCAGCAGTGTTGGCATTTCTGATTCTTGTAAGCATATCTGCTATTGGATCTGTCATTGCCATAACAGTATTGTCTCCTTTCTTAACGTGGTTCCCGCGCTGTCAATGCAGCGACGGGCCTGCGAAAAAATAACGATTGTTTACCAGCTTGCCTTTCTTACGCCAGGAATCTCTCCCTTGTAAGCAAGCTCTCTGAAGCAGATACGGCAGATGCCGTACTTCTTCAGAACTGAATGTGGTCTACCACATACCTTGCATCTAGTGTAAGCCCTTGTTGAGTACTTAGGCTTTCTAGCCTGCTTAACTTTCATTGAAGTCTTTGCCATGTTCCCCTCCTGATTACTTCTCGAAAGGCATTCCGAGCAGCTCGAGAAGTGCAAGAGCTTCCTCGTCAGTCTTTGCTGTAGTTGTAAATACGATATTCATTCCCTTAACTGTCTCAACGTTATCGTATACGATCTCAGGGAAAATGAGCTGCTCCTTAAGTCCCATGGAGTAGTTTCCTCTACCGTCGAAGGAGTTTCTGCTGAGTCCCTTGAAGTCTCTTACTCTTGGAAGTGAGAGGTTGAAGAGCTTGTCAGCAAATGTATACATGTTGTCTCCTCTGAGTGTTACCTTAGCTCCTACAGGCATGCCCTCTCTAACCTTGAAGTTAGCGATTGACTTTCTAGCCTTTGTGATTACAGGTCTCTGACCTGAAATCAGAGCGATTTCCTTTACAGCGCTCTCGAGGATCTTTGAATTGTCCTTAGCCTCTCCAAGACCCATGTTGATTGTGATCTTTGTGAGCTTTGGAACCTCCATAGGATTGGAGTAATTGAACTTATCCTGCATAGCCTGGAATACTTCAGTCTTATACTTTTCTTTCAGTCTGATGTCCACTGTCTCTTATCTCCTTTCCTAGTCTACAACGGCGCCGGTCTTCTTTGAAACTCTAACCTTCTTGCCGTCCTTAATCTCTACACCAAGTCTTGTTCCTGTCTTTGCCTGCTTGTCATAGAACATAACGTTTGAAGCATCAATAGGACCCTCGATGTGCTTGATCTCTGAAGCTGATGTTCTTGTAGCCTTAGCGTGCTTTGTCTGCATGTTAACGCCCTCAACAACAACCTTATTCTCCTTAGGGATTGTTCTCAGAACAGTTCCAGTCTTACCCTTGTCCTTTCCTGAGATAACCACTACTGTATCATTTTTCTTAATCTGCATTTGTGGCCTCCTTATAATACTTCCGGTGCCAGTGATACGATCTTCATGAAGCCGTTATCTCTAAGCTCTCTAGCAACAGGTCCAAAGATACGTGTACCTACTGGATTCTTGTCTGTCTTGTCCTTGATGATAACTGCAGCGTTCTGATCGAACTTCACGTAGCTTCCGTCAGCTCTTCTTGTGCCGCGCTTGCTTCTTACTACTACTGCCTTTACAACGTCACCCTTCTTTACAGCGCCGCCAGGTGTAGCATCCTTAACTGAGCATACGATGATGTCTCCGATGTTAGCATACTTTCTACCTGTACCGCCGAGGATTCTGATGCAAAGCAGCTCCTTAGCGCCTGAATTGTCGGCAACTCTTAGTCTTGTTTCTGTCTGAATCATTCTATGTTGCCTCCTTTACTTAGCCTTCTCAACAATCTCAACCATTCTCCATCTCTTATCCTTTGAGATTGGCTTGGTCTCCATAATCAGAATCTTATCGCCGATTCCGCACTCGTTATTCTCATCGTGAACCTTGAACTTCTTAGTTCTCTTAACACCCTTGCTGTAGAGAGCATGTCTAACGATTTCTTCAGTAGCAACAACAACAGTCTTATCCATCTTATCGCTTACAACGATTCCAACTCTTGTCTTTCTTCTATTTCTTTCCATTGTTATTCATCCTCCTTTCTACTATGCCTCAGGCTGGTTAAGCTCGTTCTCTCTGATAACTGTCTTAACTCTAGCGATATCTCTCTTTACTTCGCGCATCTTTACCGGGTTATCGAGCTGGCCGGTAACATGCTGAAATCTCAGGTTGAAGAGTTCCTGCTTCATTCTTGCGAGCTCAGCTTCTCTCTCCTGATCTGTCATCTTTCTAATGTTATTCAGATCCATTACTTGTTAACCCCTTCCTGTCCTTTAACGACAAACTTGCACTTGATTGGGAGCTTGTGTGAAGCAAGTCTCATAGCTTCCTTAGCTGCTTCCTCTGATACTCCCTCGATCTCGAACATTACTCTGCCCGGCTTAACAACTGCTACCCAGTACTCTGGTGCACCCTTTCCGGATCCCATACGTACGCCGATAGGCTTCTTTGAAACCGGCTTGTGTGGGAAAATCTTGATATATACTTTTCCGCCTCTCTTGATTGATCTTGTCATTGCGACTCTGGCTGCCTCGATCTGCTTTGAATCGATCCAACCACGATCATCTGCTACGAGACCGTATGTACCATATGCTACAGTATTGCCCTTTGTTGCAATACCCTTCATTCTGCCTCTGTGCTGTCTTCTGTGTTTAACACGCTTTGGCATTAACATGGCATGTATCTCCTTTCTCTACTAATCTTATGCTTCTGTGTTCTCCTGAACCTCTACTGCCTCAGGAGCAGCAGGAGCCTCAACTACCTTAGGTGCCTTTCTAACTCTTGTTGTAGCTGGCTTTACCTCAGGCTTTGCCTCACGAACGTCTCTTCCTCTTCTGTTGCCGTCGAAAGATCTCTTTCTGTCCTTCTTGTCATTTCTTCTGGACTTCTTATCTCTCTTCTCAGCCTTAGCTTCTGGAACTGCGCTCTTGAGACCCTTGTCGAGAATCTCTCCGTGGTTGATCCATACCTTAACGCCGATCTTACCGTATGTTGTATCCGCCTCAGCGAATCCGTAATCGATGTCAGCTCTCAGAGTGTGGAGAGGAACGTTACCCTCGCTGTACTTCTCGCTTCTAGCGATCTCAGCACCAGCAAGTCTTCCTGAGCAGAGAACCTTGATTCCCTTAGCGCCTGACTTCATTGTTCTGCCGATAGCCTGCTTCATTGCTCTTCTGAATGCAACTCTTCTCTCGAGTGCCTGTGCAATGCTCTCAGCTGTGAGCTGTGCGTCAAGCTCTGCTCTTCTAACCTCCTCGATAGAAACGATTACCTTCTTGCCTGTCATCTTAGCGATAGCAGCCTTGAACTCCTCGATTCCCTCTCCGGATCTTCCGATTACCATTCCAGGTCTAGCAGCAAGTACGATAACCTTTACTGTGTCAGCTGCTGGTCTCTCAATTACAACCTTAGCAACACCTGCTGCATAGAGCTTCTTCTTTACATAATTTCTAATCTGATTGTCCTCTACAAGGAAGTCTGCAAAGTTTGACTTATCTGCATACCACTTTGAGCTCCAGTCCTTGTTAACTCCGACTCTCAGTCCATGTGGATTAACTTTCTGACCCATCTGCTAAACCTCCTTATCAACAGCAACCTGTGCAGTTGCCTTCTCTCTGAGAACTACGCTGATGTGGCTTGTTCTCTTAAGAATCATTCCGGCTCTACCCTGAGCGCCAGCTCTCCAACGCTTCATTGTAGGTCCCTGGTTTGCATATACCTCTGCAACGAAGAGGTTGTCAGGGTTCATTCCGTGATTGTTCTCAGCGTTTGCTGCTGCTGACTGAACAACCTTCTCAACAAGCTCAGCGCCCTTACCAGGCATGAACTTGAGGATTGTGAGTGCCTCGTTCAGGTCCTTACCTCTTACAAGATCAGTAACAGGCTTGAGCTTACTTGAAGACATTCTTACGTACTTAGCAATTGCTTTTGCTTCCATAATTGTCAATACTCCTTTCTGTTACTACTTTCTCTTACCGTCAGCAACGTGACCCTTGTAAGTTCTTGTTGGAGCAAACTCACCGAGTCTGTGTCCAACCATATCCTCTGTGATATATACAGGCACATGCTTGCGTCCGTCATGAACAGCGATTGTGTGTCCGATCATCTGAGGGAAAATTGTTGATGGTCTGGACCATGTCTTAATTACGTTCTTCTCGTTAGCCGCATTCATCTCTTCGATTCTCTTGATGAGCTTCTTATCAACGAAAGGGCCTTTCTTAAGCGATCTTCCCATTATTTGCTCCTTCCCTACTTGCTATTTCTTCTTCTAACGATGTACTTGTTAGAATCCTTATTCTTCTTACGTGTCTTGTATCCAAGAGCAGGCTTACCCCATGGAGTAACAGGTCCCTTACGACCGATTGGAGCTCTACCCTCTCCACCACCGTGTGGGTGATCGTTAGGGTTCATTACAGAACCTCTTACTGTAGGTCTCCATCCCATGTGTCTCTTTCTACCAGCCTTACCGATGCTGATGTTGCCGTGGTCCGCATTTCCTACCTCGCCGATTGTGGCTCTGCAGTTCATTCTAACCATTCTTACCTCGCCGGATGGGAGTCTTACCTGAGCGTAATCTCCTTCCTTAGCCATCAGCTGAGCGCCGTTACCTGCTGATCTTACGAGCTGAGCACCCTTACCAGGCTTGAGCTCGATGTTGTGGATAATTGTTCCCAGAGGAATGTTAGCAATTGGAAGTGCGTTTCCTGGCTTGATATCTGCTGCTGCACCTGACTCTACAACGTCGCCAACCTTAAGGTTCTTAGGAGCGATGATGTATCTCTTCTCACCATCTGCATAAGCGAGGAGTGCGATGTTAGCAGTTCTGTTTGGATCGTACTCGATTGTCTTAACTGTAGCTGGAATACCGTCCTTGTTTCTCTTGAAGTCGATGATTCTGTACTTAGGTCTGTATCCGCCACCTCTGTGTCTTACTGTGATCTTACCTCTTACGTTTCTTCCTGAGTGCTTCTTGAGAGTAACTGTAAGAGACTTCTCCGGTGTCTTAGTAGTGATTTCCTCAAATGTGGAAACAGTCATACCTCTGAGGCCCGGTGTTATTGGTTTATATTTCTTAATTCCCATTGTCTTGCCTCCTTATAATTACATGCTCTCGAAGAGCTCGATTTCCTTGCTGTCAGGAGTGAGTGTAACTACAGCCTTCTTGTATGAAGGAGTTGTTCCGAACTTCAGTCCTACTCTCTTCTTCTTACCGCTTACGTTTGAAACGTTAACCTTAGCTACCTCTACGCCGAAGATCTCCTCAACAGCCTTTCTAACCTCTGTCTTGTTAGCGTCCTTCGCAACCTTGAACACATACTTCTTGCTCTCAGCAAGCTCCATACTGTTCTCAGTAATGATAGGTCTGATAATTACGTCGTAACCAGTCTTCATTATGCGTATACCTCCTCAATTCTCTCAGCTGCTGCCTTAGTGAGAACCAGGCTGTAATGATTTACGATCTCATATACGTTCATGGTGCTTACCAGTGCAGTTCTTACGCCAGGGATGTTTGAAGCAGACTTAACAACGTTAGCGTCCTTCTCATCCATAACGATAAGAGCCTTCTTCTGAGCATTGATGTTAGCGAGAACCTTAACCATTTCCTTTGTCTTTGGCTCCTCGAACTTAAGCTCATCTACAACGATCAGCTCATTGTCTGCAACCTTAGCTGAAAGTACAGACTTGAGAGCGAGTCTCTTCAGCTTCTTGTTGAGGCTGTATCTGTAGCTTCTTGGCTTTGGTGCGAATACAACTCCTCCACCGATCTGTGATGGGTCTGTTGTGCTTCCCTGTCTGTGGCGACCTGTTCCCTTCTGTCTGAAAGGCTTACGGCCTCCTCCTCTTACTTCGCCTCTATCCTTAGCGGACTGAGTTCCTTGTCTCTGGTTTGCTAAGTAGTTCTTAACTACGGCCTGAACAGCATACTCACTTGGCTCGATACCGAAGATTGCATCATTCAGTGTGATCTCGCCAACTGCCTCGCCGGCCATGTTCAGTACTTTTACCTGTGCCATTTCCAAATCCTCCTTTCCGCTTACTTCTGACCCTTAACAGCTGCTGTGATCTTTACGAGGCCACCCTTCTTACCGGGAATAGCACCCTTGATCATCATCAGGTTGCGGTCAGCGATTACTTTAACGAGTACTACGTTCTGAACTGTAACAGTGTCTCTGCCCATTCTTCCAGGAGCCTTGTTTCCCTTGAAGACTCTTGAAGGATATGTTCCGGCAGCAAGAGCTCCAGCCAGTCTCTTATGCTTTGAACCGTGTGTCATAGGTCCTCTGTGGTGGCCGTGTCTCTTGATGTTACCCTGGGTACCCTTACCCTTTGAAGTTCCAACAACGTCGAGCTTCATGCCTTCCTCGAAATCAGCTACTGTGATCTCCTGGCCGAGCTCATAAGCCTCTCCCTCTTCTACTCTGAACTCAGCAACGTACTTCTTAGGTGTTACGCCTGCCTTCTCAAAGTGTCCAGTCATTGGCTTGTTGACTCTCTGTGGCTTCTGGTCCTCGAAACCAACCTGAACAGCATTGTAGCCGTCAGTCTCAACTGTCTTCACCTGAAGAACAGTCTCAGGACCTGCCTCAACGACGGTTACAGGTACTACTGTTCCGTCCTCTGCGAAAATCTGAGTCATTCCGATTTTCTTTCCGAGCAGTGTTTTCATATTTTTCCTCCTACTTCATTACAGCGGATCACTCTGGTTTGGAGCTGCTTGAATCTCCCTCTCATGTGATCTTCCTAAATCTAGCTTAGAGCTTGATCTCGATGTCTACTCCAGCAGGCAGATCGAGCTTTGTGAGAGCCTCAGCTGTCTTGCTTGTTGCATTTGTGACATCGATGAGTCTCTTGTGTGTTCTCTGCTCAAACTGCTCTCTTGAGTCCTTGTACTTATGTACAGCTCTGATGATTGTAACAACTTCCTTCTCAGTTGGAAGAGGAATTGGTCCAGAAACATCAGCGCCTGTCTTCTTAACAGTCTCAACGATCTTCGCTGCTGACTTGTCGAGAAGAGCGTGATCATAAGCCTTCATTCTGATTCTAATCTTCTGTAATTCGCTCATTAGTTTAGATCCTCCTTGTTTTTTGTACTAATTGTCGCTATTGCTTGTACAGGACTTCGCTTTCCTTGAAATTACGCGATTTCGCCTTTCACACTCTTTCGTGCGTTTCCTATGCGAATGCGCACACGAAAAAAGCGAACCCTTCGCCCCCATCTAGTGAGGACAATTCTCAGCAGGAGTTATCCGATAGCGCGGTAACCTTCTGCCTCATCGCATTAAACAAGCTGTTATATTATATGCAATGGCAAGGGATTATGCAAGGGGGTTTGCGAAAATTTTTTCAATGAATTTTCGAGGGTTTTGAAAGCAAAAATCCAGTGTTTTCAAGGGTTTGCGAGCCCTACCCCTTTACACCGTTATTGGCGTTTCCTCAATTTCGATGTTTCGCATAAATATTGTGGTTTTTCCTTGTTTTGCACGACAATATATAGGATTATGATGGGTAATTTATTGCGCTAAAGCGTTGCTGTACGGCAGGTTGCGGGCGTTGCGACACAAGAAAAGACAGAGCTTGCGCTCTGTCTTTTACCTCATATTAATATCGAAATTAGCCCGGTGGCCACAGAAGTGATCTCTTGCCGAGAATGTGAATGTGCAGGTGTGGCACGGTCTGTCCGCCGTCCTCGCCTGTGTTGATTACGCATCTGTAACCATTATCCAGACCCTCTGATGCAGCAATCTCCTTAATCTTGAGCATCATGTGAGCGATAAGCTCAGCATCTCCGCACTCAAGCTCGTTGAGGCTTCCAATATGCTTCTTAGGTACGAGGAGCATGTGAACTGGTGCCTGTGGCGACGCATCGCGGAAGCATGCGCAGAGCTCATCCTCATATACCATGTCTGTAGGAATCTGTCCGTTAGCTAGCATGCAGAAAATACAATCTTCCATCTTATTCTCCTTTCTCGCTTACCCTTCCCAGGCAACCGTCTTCATAGGCGTCCATTAGCTGCACGGTGACGAACTCGCCAATTGGGAGTTCCTCCGCCACATCTTCAATGTATACCTTAATGTAGTTATCAGTATAACCCGTAACCAGTCCGCCGTCACGCTCTTCTGTCAGTACCTTGTGCGAAACTTTGCGATTGGCCTCGATAAAAGCCGCTGCGCTCGCTTCTCCCGCCGCAATAAGGCGGTCGATGCGCTCAGCTTTAACTTCTCCGCGCACAGGGTCTTTCATACTTGCGCCGACTGTTCCCCTTCTAGGCGAATAGCGGAAGGCGTGGACTCTACCGAACATGCTGTGCTCGACAAGCTTAAGCGAGTCCTCGAAATCCTCCTCTGTCTCACCAGGGAATCCGACAATAATATCTGTAGTAATACCGTACAGAGGATCGAAGCGTCTAATAGCATCGACGATGTCCATATACTCCTCTGCAGTGTAATGTCTGTTCATAGCAGCAATTACGGAAGTGCTGCCACTCTGAGCCGAAAGATGAAGGTGATGACACAACTTACGGAAACGTATGATGCGCTCCACGTGTTCCTTATCTACTACAGTTGGCTCAAGCGAACTGAGCCTTATGCGAAAGTCCATATCTATGTCATCAAGTCTCGAGAGAACAGCCTCCATAGGAGTCATATCCTCCTCGCCTTCGAGTCTGTCGAAACTATAGCCCTCCTCTGTTCCGTACAGAGCAGTATTGATGCCAGTAAGAATCAGTTCCTTGAAGCCTTTATCGAGAAGAAGCTTTGCTTCCTCTATGATAGCCTCGAGCGGTCTGCTTCTAACCGGTCCTCTTGCGTATGGAATCAGGCAGTACGAACAGAAGCGGTCGCAACCCTCCTGAATCTTGATATAGGCTCGCGAGGTTCCGAGTTCGCTCGATACGACATTGCCCATATCCTCGAAGTAGTTGAGTTCTGACCTTCCAAGAACCTTAACCTCAGATCCGTCTGCTTCTGCCTCTGCAGTTCCATTGATTCTGCGCTCATACTCGGCGAAGACCTTGTCGCAAATCTCTGACTTCAATCCGTTGCCGATTACCATATCGACTTCATCCATAGCGATGATCTCATCCGCCGCAACCTGAGCATAGCAACCCGTAACAAGCACAAAGGCGTTCGGATTAGCGGATTTCATCCTTCTTATATACTGTCTTGATTTGCGGTCAGCGATATTTGTAACTGTGCACGTATTGACGATATATACATCTGCTGCTTCGTTCTCCGAGACACTCTCTGCGCCTCTAGCCTCGAAAGCCTCACGCATAGCCTCTGTCTCATACTGATTAACCTTGCAGCCAAGTGTATGGAAAGCAACTCTCATTGCTTACTCCTCAACCTCAATCTCAATGATGTCTGACTCAGGCTCGCCAAGTGGCACCTCGAACTCGAGTTCGCCGCCATCCATATCTGGCTCGCACACGAACTCAACCTCAGTCTCCTCTACTGGTTCAGCAACAACCTCAACAACAGGCTGCTCCTCTGCTGCCATCTCTGCCGCTACTGCAGCTGCAGCTGCTTCAGCGAATGCTGAGCTTGGCTCTGGCTTGCTAGCCTCATCTGCTGGGTGTACTTCGAAATCAACTACTGTAACTCTTGGCTCCTTATTAGCCGTTCTTCCAGCAAAGTCAGGCTCAACAAAACCGTTCTCTCTCATCTTTGTTGCTACGATTGAATATCCAATACCGCTAAGACAAAATATTGATGAGATAACCATTGATGCAGTTGTGCCGTATTTCTGTGCCATAACACAGCAGAGTACTACAGCGTATACATATCCTGCGAAGCTCGCGAATCCGCCTACCGCAGGGATTGATGATGCGATCGGATAAAGTGCAAGGATCCACTTTGTGTATTCAGGGATAACCAGCTGGTTTCCCTTGAGTTCTTCCTCGAGAATCTCTCCGAGGCAGTACATATTAAGGAAAGGAACCCAAGCCTTGAACGTCTGCTCATATCCCTTTACCTGCATAAGCTTCATGATACCGTATGCATTGACAATGTAGAAAACTCCTACGAAGAGGAAAATAACTGCCAATGAGAAAAGTGCTGCGAGAAGTGTAAACATCTATACCTCCAAATGTGTCTATTCTAAGGCCATATCGAGCCACCCCAATGGGCAAACCCAGCCTTTAACATCTATTATTACAATAAAAAATTCTATCACAGCCACATAGGGTATTCAAGATTATCGCTCTCTGCAACGCTTGATCAGAATAAGATCCGCAGCTGTAATGCACACTGCCAGAATCACTGTCAGCATCAGCAACATCTTGAGATTTGTCTCATCTCCTGTATCCGGCACGTCTACTACCGGCTTCTCCGGATAGTTGACGCTCGTATAGGTGTATCTGAGTTCCGCCTTGTCCTCTGCTGGCACGAGCGTCAGTTCGTGCACTTCGCCATCGAGTATATACCCGTCAGGCGCCTCAATCTCCTGCACTGTATATTTGCCTGGCGGCATCGCTTCAGTCTCAGCGCGTCCGTCCACGTCTGTGGTTAGTTCAATTACCTCCTCTCCCGCTCTGTAGAGCACCTCGTCGCTGCCCCAGTCTCTGATATCCTCTGCAGCTTTAATCGAGAAAACCGCTCCTTCGAGCGCATATTCTTTGCCGTCTTTCTCTCCTTTCTTATCCAATATTATATATACGCGCTGCTTACTGTTCGCGAACTCGATCTCTGTATCCCCTTCCACGAAGTCAATTATTCCTACTTCGTCGCTCAAGCTATAGCCATTCGGAGCCTTGGTTTCGACTACACAGTAGAAATGTCCTGGCAGCAGTCTGTCTGCAACCTGCACTTTGCCGCTAAGGCCTGTTGTGTATGTTGGTTCGTCGGTTAGGGCGGCGCGAAGCTCTGCCGCGCTGTTAAGCGGTGGCTGTGCTTCGCCGTTGTCGTCGCCGCCGGTGTTGCTTTCGCTTTCGTCATCGGCGGACAGTGCCATCGGCTCTGGCGCGGGCATTTCGATTAGCGCAAAGGTGGCACCGGACAGTTTGCGACCTGTGTCAGCATCGATTTTGGTGATTATCAGCTCGGGTCTTCCTTGCCAATTGATGGTAAGCCTTGTGCTCTCGGCTGCATCCTGCACGTAGTCAAGCCTTGTCAGATCCTGCATTCCAGTGCTCGCAGTCACATACACGAGTGGCTGCAGTGTGTATCCGCGTCCTTTGACCTCGCTTGTCTCCACTTCACTGAATTGGCCTTCGCTTCTTATATAAAAGCTATCGCCGGCTTCCAGCGTAACTTCTCCGGTCAGTCCGACATCGCTATCGTCGCGCACGAGCAGGCAGCCCTCGGGCACGGTCACAGTCAGGCTTCCACCCGTGCCCGTCACATCGATGCTCTCGCTTCTCTCAGCATCGATGGCGCCGTCGTAGTACGAGCTCACCACCGTTCTGCTGAACTTGAGCTCGACCGACGGCGCGGGCTGCCCGTTCACGAATTTTCTGAATTCCACAAGCCCCGGCACAAAATTATAAGTACCAACTGGCTGCGCTTTCGAATACACCTCCGACAGCAGAAGCGAAGTGAGCGTGATACCCTGCTTCATACCACTGAAACCCTTCCACTGGCCGGGTCCTTCCCAACCATAATAGAGAATTTTGCGAACCCCAGTGTTGCGATAAACCTTCTCACTAAGCGATGTGCCCGTCGGCGGACTCTCCTTCGAATGCTCCATGCAGAACGCTGTCTTGCCATTCACCGTAAAATGCCCAACGCGCACTTTGCCTTCCGATGTATCCGTCCACAGCGGTCCCAGATAGTTGACCGTGGCCGCCGCATGTGCCTGCACCGTACTTCCGATGCATACGCCAACGCAAATCACCAGCGCAACCACCACCCGCGCCAACGCCAAGCGCCAACCCGCGCATTGCGCAGCGACGCATTGCGAGCCGCTCACACGCAGCCCCGCACACTGCCTACTGCTCACCCGCATCTATTCCATCACCTCCCCCGTCTCCTCATCAATCAGCAGAGTCGGCTCCACGTTCTCCATTTCCTCGCTGTCCACAGCTTCGCACTCTACTACTTCGGTCTCTGCCACTCTGGTCTCTGCTACTTCGGTATCTGCCACCTCAGAAATTGGCACCTCTGACTCAAACTCCAGTCCACCTGATGCATTCTCATAGTTCAATCCAAGCTGGCTGTACTCAGTATCCGCATTGCCCATCACCTCGTCTGCATCGACCATAGCTTCTTCCATTGTCTGCGCCTTCTTCTCGGCCATCGCTCTCTGGCGTTCCTCTTCTCTCGCAGCAAGCTTATTCATTCTTCCCTGGAGCCAATCAGCAATCATCTCCGCCGCGCAGCGCGCCTCGTCCTCGTGAAGAGTAATTCCACGCGACATATGCTCATGCTCAGGATCCCAATCTCTTATATCGAACTTCGGCGCGCCCTCATTCCATGCAACAATATTTACTTCCTTCCTCCACCCTGTCTGATATTCAGTGATTACACCGATATGCGATGTGATAGAGAAAGCGATTTCTCCGTTTCCATTGTTTCTACCTTTTCTATAACCACCACTCATAATGATCTTTACCTCCTTGTCAGCCTTTCGGCGTATTTCTTCTATATTCAGGAAGCGCAGCACCATTGCCGGCACTCTGTTTCTCTTTTGTTGAAGATTCGTGCTGCACTTCTCACATTGCAATCTTACTGTTGGCTTCTTTCGCCCTCAAACAACAGAGTCACCCATTCCGACATTCCAGTCACTTTGCAATTCGTATTGATTTGCTTCGTTTCGTCTGCCTTTCAGAGGCCGAACTAGTGCCGTATCACGAAATTGTGTATGAAATCGCTGAACACCTTGATGTTTGAGCATTTTGGACACAATCCAAAAAACGTGTATCAGCCGTTTTGGACCAGAAGGGCTCTTCCTGAACGGTCCGAAGCTCGAAAAATGTCGATATTTGGCGATAGTCGTCGGCGGAATCCGACGAGAGGAGGTTGCGCCAATCAACCAAGTGCAAATCCAGTGCGAATCAGCGGAGTTATGGAAGAATCATTGTGTACACGGCTTTCAATTTCCAACGGTTTGCGGGAATTTATACACAATTTCGTGATACGGCTTTTTTGCATTGTGTACACGCGGTCGAAATATCAAGGGGTTGCGCGAATTTGGACACAATCAGCGCGCGAAGGCTCTCATTCGATACGTGGCGTAACACAATCAGCGCGCGAAGACTCCCAATCGATACGTGGCGTAGCACAATCAGCGCGCGGAGACTCGCAATCGATACGTGGCGTAGCACAATCAGCGCGCGAAGACTCTCAATCGATACGTGGCGTAGCACAATCAGCGCGCACCAGTGCGCGCGACGTAGCTGGTGCGCGAGTCGCCGCGCGCCGCAATCCGAATCGTCCGCGCAACGCACCCCAACCCTGCGCGCGCCACAACCCCCCAACAAAAACAATTAATTAACAATCCAAAGTTCTTGTATCGCCAAAATTTGTATGCTATAATCCGTAAGGTTAAGCAGAGAGGAGGATTTATTATGACAAAGATGGATATTCGAACCCTAAATAAGGCCGAAATTATCGCGGATTTCTGTCCTCAGATTTCCCCTTCCCTTTCTGACGCTATCAGTGCCGAATATGTTATTTTTCCCGGTTTTTGCGACGTGCATGTGCACTTCAGAGAACCGGGCTTTTCTTATAAGGAGACCATAGAGTCTGGCACTAAGGCGGCTGCACATGGAGGTTACACAGCGGTATGCACAATGCCTAATCTGGATCCGGTTCCGGACAGTGCTGAGAACCTGAAGGTACAGCAGGACATTATTGATAAGGATGCAGTGATTCACGTGTATCCTTACGGATCCATTACTGTTGCACAGCTTGGCGAGGAGCTCGCTGATATGGATGCAATGGCAGATGGAGTAATCGCGTTCTCGGATGACGGACGCGGTGTACAAAAAGAAGATATGATGCGAGAGGCTATGCTAAAGGCACGTTCTCTTGGTAAAATCATAGTGGCGCACTGCGAGGTTAATGACCTTCTCCACGGTGGTTATATCCACGACGGAGAGTATGCTCGCGAGCACGGACATCGCGGCATCTGCAGTGAGAGTGAGTGGAAGCAGATTGAGAGAGATATCAAGCTGAGTGCTGAGACTGGCTGTCCATATCATGTGTGCCACATCTCGACTAAGGAGAGTGTGGAGCTGATTAGACAGGCAAAGGCGGATGGCGTGGATATCACTTGTGAGACTGCACCTCACTACCTGATTCTCGACGACAGCGACCTGATTGAGGAGGGACGCTTCAAGATGAATCCGCCTCTCAGAAGCAGAGAGGATAAGCTCGCACTGATTGAGGGCATCAAGGATGGCACAATCGATATGATTGCGACTGACCATGCGCCGCACAGTGCTGAGGAGAAGGCTAAGGGCCTTGAGAAGAGCGCGTTCGGAATCGTAGGAATCGAGAATGCATTCCAGCTGCTCTACACTGAGCTTGTTAAGCCGGGCATCATCGATCTCGGCAAGCTGATTGACCTGCTGGTGGTAAACGCGAGAACTAGATTCAACATTCCGCTTGGCAACGATTACACAGTCTGGGACCTCGACGCAGTCGAAACAATCAGCCCGGAGGGCTTCCTCTCTAAAGGAAGAGCGACACCGTTCGAGGGAAAGCAGGTCTACGGCAAATGCATGCTGACGGTGGTAGACGGCGAAGTCGCTTACAGCGCGCTTTAGGACAGAGCGTCTCGGAGCTGGGCGAGTGTGACAGACGCCAGCTCGAAAGAGCTTTTATGCACGAAAGAGTTGATAAATTATATTGTAGATAGATGAAACGGAGGAAAGTATGGCAAAGAGAACTGACGTAAAGAAAGTACTTATCATCGGATCCGGCCCTATCGTTATCGGTCAGGCTGCGGAGTTCGACTATGCGGGCACACAGGCGTGTCTTGCACTGAAGGAGGAGGGATATGAGGTTATCCTCTGCAATTCAAACCCTGCAACAATCATGACAGACACACAGATTGCGGATAAGGTGTACATGGAGCCACTTACTCTGGAGTATATCGCTAAGATTCTGAGATATGAGAGACCTGACTGCATCGTTCCTGGTATCGGTGGACAGACTGGTCTTAACCTCGCTATGCAGCTTGAGAAGAAGGGAATTCTGAAGGAGACAGGATGTAAGCTTTTTGGTACTAGCAGCGAGAGTATCGAGAGAGCTGAGGACAGAGAGCTTTTCAAAGAGATGTGCGAGTCAATTGGTGAGCCTGTAATTCCTTCACAGATCACATACGACCTTGAGGAGGCTAAGAAGGCTGCAGCTGAGATTGGATATCCGGTTGTACTGAGACCTGCTTTTACCCTCGGTGGTACTGGCGGTGGATTTGCTTACAACGAGGAGGAGCTCGTAGACATCGGTATCAAGGCATTCAACCTCTCACCTGTTCATCAGGTACTCATCGAGAAGTCTGTTAAGGGCTACAAGGAGATCGAGTTCGAGGTAATGCGTGACTCAGCAGATAATGCTATTACAATCTGTACAATGGAGAACGTTGACCCTGTAGGAGTTCACACAGGAGACTCTGTAGTAGTTGCTCCTATCCTCTCACTCACACCAGAGGATACAAAGATGCTCAACGATTCTGCTATCAAAATCATCAGAGAGCTCAAGATTGAGGGAGGCTGCAACGTTCAGTACGCTCTCAACCCTGAGACAAGTGAATACTACCTCATCGAGGTTAACCCAAGAGTTTCAAGATCATCAGCTCTTGCTTCAAAGGCGTCAGGTTACCCTATTGCTAGAGTTACTGCAAAAATCGCTATGGGTATGCTCCTCGAGGAGATTCCTGTTGCTGGCGGTACTGCTGCTATCGAGCCAAGCCTCGACTACATCGTAGCTAAGTACCCAAGATTCCCATTCGATAAGTTCGCAGACGCTTCAAACAAGCTCGGAACACAGATGAAGGCTACTGGAGAGGTTATGGGCATCGGTGCTAACCTCGAGGAGTGCACGCTGAAGTCAGTTCGCTCACTTGAGATCGGCGTTGACCACCTCTGGATGGCTAAGTTCGACGATATGTCAGAGGCTGAGCTTTTCGAGTACATCAAGGAGTTCAGAGACGACAATATGTTCGCAATCACAGAGCTTCTCAGAAGAGGCGCAAGCATCGAGGAGATTCACAAGGTGACAATGATTACAGAGCTTTTCCTCGAGTCATTCAAGAAGATTGTTGACATGGAGAAGAAGCTTGCAGCTAATACATTCTGCCTCGAGACTCTTACAGAGGCTAAGAAGATGGGCTTCTCAGATGCCTTCGTTGCTAAGCTCTGGAACACAGACGAGATCAAGGTATACGAGTTCCGTAAGGAGAACAAGCTCACACCTATCTTCAAGATGGTAGACACACTCCACACAGGAGAGTACATCGCATACCTCTACTCATCATACACAGGTGAGAATGAGTCAAGACTGACAGACAAGAAGAAGATCATCGTACTCGGTGCAGGTCCTATCAGAATCGGCCAGGGAGTTGAGTTCGACTACTCAACAGTACATGCAGTACAGACAATCAAGAGAGCCGGATACGAGGCTATCATCATCAATAACAACCCTGAGACAGTTTCAACTGACTACACAACATCAGACAAGCTCTACTTCGAGCCACTCACACCAGAAGATGTAATGGCAATCATCGACTTCGAGCAGCCTGATGGAGTGATCGCTACACTCGGTGGACAGACAGCGATCAACCTCGCTCAGCCACTCGTAGACAGAGGCGTTAAAATCATCGGAACTGACTGCGAGGCTATCGAGAGAGCCGAGAACAGAGACAGCTTCGAGAAGCTCCTCCTCGACCTCAACATTCCACAGCCTAAGGGTCATGCAGTAACAAAGATTGAGGACGGTATCCAGGCAGCTGCTGAGATCGGCTACCCAGTACTTGTAAGACCTTCATTCGTACTCGGAGGTCGTGCTATGCAGATCGTATCTGACGAGGAGCAGCTCAGACACTACCTCAAGACTGCCGTAGAGATCGACGAGGACAAGCCAGTACTCGTTGACAAGTACATCATGGGTAAGGAGCTCGAGGTAGATGCTATCTGCGATGGAGTAGACGTATTCATCCCAGGTATTATGGAGCTCGTAGAGAGAACAGGAGTACACTCAGGCGACTCAATCAGCGTATATCCTACATTCTCAGTTTCAGATAAGGTAAAAGGAACTATCCTTTCATACGCAAAGAAGCTCGGTGTCGGCATCGGTATCGTAGGTCTCTACAATATCCAGTTCATCGTCGACGACAACGAGGATGTATACATCATCGAGGTTAACCCACGTTCATCAAGAACAGTACCGTTCCTCTCAAAGGCTACAGGTTACTCACTTGCTGATATCGCAACAGAGGTTATCCTCGGCAAGAGCCTCAAGGAGCAGGGAATCTTCGGACTCTACCCAGACGAGAAGTCAAGATTCTACGTTAAGGTTCCAGTATTCTCATACAACAAGCTCCGCGGACTCGACGCTTACCTCTCACCTGAGATGAAGTCAACAGGAGAGGCAATCGGATACGATAAGAAGCTCAACAGAGCTCTCTTCAAGGCTCTTCAGGCATCAGGAATGAAGCTCAAGAACTACGGAACAGTTTTCGCTACTCTCGCAGGAGATGACAAGAAGGAAGCTCTTCCATTGATCAGAAGATTCTACAACCTCGGATTCAACATCGAGGCAACAAGAGGTACTGCAAGATTCCTCAAGGAGAACGGAATCCGCACAAGATCCTTCGACAAGCTCAGCGAGGGAAGCACAGAGATTCTTGACGCTATCAGAGATGGACACATCTCATACCTCATCAACACAAGAAACATCGGTGACACAGCTCAGGAGAGCGATGGAGCTCAGATCAGACTCTGCGCAACAGAGAATAACTGCTCACTCTTCACTTCACTCGACACTGTAAATGTCCTCCTCGATGTTCTTGAAGAGACAACTCAGACAATTTCGACTATCGACGCAATCTAGGAGATAATCTGCAATGAAACAGACAATCCTGACAGTCAAAGAGAATAAATGCATCGCCAAAGACGTGTACCTCATGGTTCTCGCCGGCGATGTGAGCGCAATCACAGCAGCGGGACAGTTCGTCAACATCAAGCTTGACGGACTCTTCCTCCGCCGCCCAATCTCAGTCTGCGACGTAGACGATGAGACAGTCACAATCATCTACAAGGCAGTCGGCAAGGGCACAAAACAGATGACATCCCTCCAGCCAGGCGCCGAGCTTGACGTGCTCACAGGCCTCGGCAACGGCTACGACCTCGACCTTATGGAGTCAGAGATCGCAGCAGACAAGAAGGACGAGCCAGTACTTCTTATCGGCGGAGGCGTAGGAGTTCCTCCTATGTATAATCTCGCAAAAAGACTTCTTGCCTCCGGCAAAAAGGTCAGCGTAGTGCTCGGCTTCAACAGCAAGGCGGACGTCTTCTTCGAGGACGAGTTCCGCGCGCTCACTGAAGATGTGACAATCGCAACTGCAGACGGAAGCTACGGCGCTAAGGGCTTCGTAACTGATGTCCTTCCTGAGTCATACTCATACTTCTGCACTTGCGGACCAACACCAATGCTCAAGGCGGTTTTCGCTACTACTTCAACTCCTGGCCAGATGAGCTTCGAGGAGAGAATGGGCTGCGGATTCGGAGCATGCATGGGATGCTCATGCAAGACAATCACAGGCTACAAGAGAATCTGTAAGGAAGGCCCTGTGATGAGAAAGGAGGAGATCTTATGGTAGATAACAGACTCAAGGTCAATCTCTGCGGAATCGACATCGATAACCCTGTAATTCCAGCCTCTGGAACATTCGGCTTCGGTTACGAGTTCGCTGAGATCTACGATATCAACTGCCTCGGAACTTTCTCCTTCAAAGGAACAACTAAGGACCCACGCTTCGGCAATCCTACACCAAGAATTGCAGAGTGCTCATCAGGTCTCCTGAACGCTGTAGGACTCCAGAATCCTGGCGTAGAGAAGGTTATCTCAGAGGAGCTCCCAAAGCTCCGCGAGTGCTTCCACAAGCCTGTAGTGGCTAATATAAGCGGTTTTGCGGTAGATGAGTATGTGTACACCTGCCAGAAGATCGACAAGGAAGATCAGGTCGGCTGGCTCGAGGTAAATATCAGCTGCCCTAACGTTCACGGTGGCGGAATGAGCTTCGGTACAGATCCTGAGGCTGCTGCTTCAGTAGTTCGCGCAGTTAAGGCTGTTACAACTAAGCCTGTAATCATCAAGCTCACACCTAATGTTACAGACATTGTTGCTATCGCCAAGGCATGTGAGGAGGCTGGTGCTGATGCAATCAGTCTTATCAACACAATGCTCGGCATGAGAATCGACCTCGCAAAGAAGGCACCTCTCATCGCCAACACAACAGGCGGCTTCTCAGGCCCGGCTGTTTTCCCAGTAGCAGTAAGAATGGTCTACCAGGTTTCACAGGCTGTTAACATCCCTGTAATCGGTATCGGTGGCGTTTCTACTGCTGAGGACGTAATCGAGATGATGATGGCTGGTGCTACTGCTGTTGAGGTAGGTGCTGCCAACCTCGTCAACCCATTCGCTTGCAAGGAGATCATCGACAATCTCCCTGCTGTAATGGACAAGTACGGTATTGAGAAACTCAGCGATATCGTTGGTATCGCTCACAAATAAGGAGATACTATGGGTAAGGATGTAATTGTTGCTTGCGATTTTGCAACAGCCGAGGCTACATATCAGTTCCTCGACCAGTTCACTGGACGCAAGCCTTTCGTCAAGATTGGAATGGAGCTTTTCTACTCAGAGGGCCCATCAATCGTTAAGGAAATCAAGGAGCGCGGTCACAAGGTTTTCCTCGATCTCAAGCTCCACGATATTCCAAATACAGTTAAGAAATCCATGACAGTTCTCGCTAACCACGGTGCTGACATCGTAAATGTTCACGCTGGCGGAACTATCAGAATGATGGAGGCAGCTCTCGAGGGACTTGAGGCTGGTACTCCAAAGGGCGCTGAGAGACCTCTTCTCATCGCTGTTACACAGCTCACTTCAACTGATCAGGAGGCGCTCGAGGAGGATCTTCTCATCGAGAAGCCAATCGACCAGGTTGTTATGCACTACGCTCTCAACGCCAAGAAGGCTAACCTCGACGGTGTTGTTTGCTCCGCCCAGGAAGCTGAGAAGGTGCACAACATGTGCGGCCGTGACTTCCTGACAATCACTCCTGGTATCCGCTTCGCTGACGGCGACAAGGGCGACCAGAAGAGAGTTATGACACCTGCTGCAGCTAAGGAGATCGGCTCAGACTACATCGTAGTAGGCCGCCCTATCACACAGGCAGCAGATCCAGTAGCAGCATATGAGCGTTGCTGCGCTGATTTCAACGGATAAGACGCACAAGCAAGTAACGGAGGATAATATGACTAATAATCTAATCGACATCTTGCAGCTTTCGACAGAGGAGATTGATGCTCTGATTGCTACCGCACTCGACATCATCGACAAGCCAGGCAAATATGCTGAGGCCTGCCGCGGCAAGAAGCTCGCGACACTCTTCTTCGAGCCATCGACAAGAACTCGCCTGAGCTTCGAGGCTGCAATGTACGAGCTCGGCGGCAATGTGCTCGGCTTCTCTGACTCAAAGAGCAGCTCATCATCAAAGGGCGAGAGCGTATCCGACACAGTCCGCGCAGTATCATGCTACGCTGACATCATCGCTATGAGACACCCTAAGGAGGGCGCTCCTCTCGTTGCAACAAGAAAATCTTCTGTCCCAGTTATCAACGCTGGCGACGGTGGTCACAACCATCCAACACAGACACTCGCTGACCTCCTCACAATCTATCGTGAGAAAGGCAGCTTCGAGAACCTCACAATCGGTCTCTGCGGTGACCTCAAGTTCGGCAGAACCGTACACTCCCTCATCAGCGCTATGTCGCGCTACAAAGGGGTGCGATTTGTTCTCATCTCCCCTGAGGAGCTTACTGTTCCTCGTTACATCATCACCGATGTGCTCGAGGCGCGCGAGATCGAGTACAAAGAGGTGCGAAGCCTCGAGGATTCAATTCCAGAACTCGACATCCTCTATATGACAAGAGTTCAGCGCGAGCGTTTCTTCAACGAGGCTGACTACTTAAGACTCAAGGACACATATATCCTTACACCAGACAAGCTTAATTCAGCTAAGTCAGATCTTACAATTATGCATCCACTGCCACGTGTTAACGAGATTTCAGTTGCAGTTGACGACGATCCAAGAGCTTGCTACTTCAAGCAGGTTCTCAACGGCAAGTACATGCGTATGGCTCTGATTCTCAAGCTTCTGGAGGTGGAATTATGATTATAGGACAGATTAAAGACGGTATCGTTCTCGATCACATCACTGCTGACAAGGGCATCGAAATCTACAAGACTCTCGGCCTCGACAAGCTTGGCTGTATGGTAGCTCTGATTCAGAACGCTCCAAGCCAGAAAATGGGCAAGAAGGACATCATCAAGATCGACAAGCTCATTGACCTCGACCTCGATGTCCTCGGCTATATCGACCCTAACATCACAGTCAACATCATCGAGGACGGCGAGCGTGTTAAACGTTCACACCTCACTCTCCCAGAGACACTGACTGACATTATCAAGTGCAAGAACCCTCGTTGCATCACATCAGTTGAGCAGGAGCTCCGACACGAGTTCCGCCTCACAAATCGCATCAACAAGGTCTATAGATGCGTATACTGCGATGCTGAGGCCCCAAAGGAGCTCTAATATCGATATATGAAGGCACTGGCTAAGGCCAGTGCCTTCTTTCTTTGCAAGATTGTGAGGACACTGGCCGGCAGGCCAGTGTCTACCTCGCTGCCTATCCAACACTAGCTGTTTTGCGATTTTGTGGTTAGAATTGCTGTACCCCTTGATCTTTATAAATTTGACCACGCACTCAAAAAAGTGTATCAGACTTTTTCGGCTTTCAAGAGGCAATTTAGCTACCAATCTGCACTTCCTAATGTCGAAATTTGTCGTATTTTTGCGATATTTGTAAGTTCCCAAGCCTATACAAGCTCTTTATCAGCCAATTTCGCCTTCTCTCGCCCAATCCCAACAAATTCTCTGTGGTCAAATTTCTTATTATCAATGCTTTGCTGGATTCTATCCACAATTTCGTGATACAGCTTTTTTGCGTTGTGGTCAGCACCACTAATTCAGCCTCACTGACCACAATCACCGTCACCTCAGCGCAAACTCTACCCCAAACACTCCCAACCTACGCGCAACGGACAATCCGCTCAAACTCCGCCTCAAACCATCCCCAACCAAATCTCACACAAAAAGAGCAGCCGCATGGCTGCTCTTCTCTATAACATATTTCTATCGATATTACTCGATGATCTCTGTTACTACGCCTGAACCTACTGTTCTTCCGCCCTCTCTGATAGCGAATCTCAGTCCTTCCTCGATAGCGATTGGTGTGATCAGTGAGATCTCCATTACTACGTTATCTCCAGGCATGCACATCTCTGTTCCTGCTGGAAGCTGGAGATCACCTGTTACGTCTGTTGTTCTGAAGTAGAACTGTGGTCTGTATCCGTTGAAGAATGGTGTGTGTCTTCCACCCTCCTCCTTCTTCAGTACGTATACCTGACCCTTGAACTTTGTGTGTGGGTTGATTGTGCCAGGCTTGCAGAGAACCTGTCCTCTCTCGATCTCTGTTCTCTGTACTCCTCTGAGAAGTGCTCCGATGTTGTCTCCTGTCTCTGCCTCGTCAAGAGTCTTCTTGAACATCTCAACTCCTGTGCAGACAACCTTTCTCTTCTCCTCTGTAAGTCCTACGATTTCTACCTCGTCACCTACCTTGAGCATTCCTCTCTCTACTCTTCCTGTAGCTACTGTTCCTCTTCCTGTGATTGAGAATACGTCCTCTACTGGCATGAGGAATGGCTGGTCGTTTGCTCTCTCTGGCTCTGGGATGTATGCATCTACTGCCTCCATGAGCTCTACTACCTTCTCAGCCCACTCGCCGTTTGGATCCTCGAGTGCCTTCAGTGCTGATCCTCTTACGATTGGTGTGTCATCGCCAGGGAACTCGTACTCGTCAAGAAGCTCTCTTACTTCCATCTCTACGAGATCGAGAAGCTCCTCGTCGTCTACCATGTCGCACTTGTTAAGGAATACGATGATGTATGGTACGCCTACCTGTCTTGAAAGCAGGATGTGCTCTCTTGTCTGTGGCATTGGTCCATCTGTTGCTGCACATACGAGGATAGCTCCGTCCATCTGTGCTGCTCCTGTGATCATGTTCTTTACATAGTCAGCGTGACCTGGGCAGTCTACGTGTGCGTAGTGTCTGTTTGGTGTCTCGTACTCAACGTGTGCTGTTGAGATCGTGATTCCTCTTGCCTTCTCTTCTGGCGCCTTGTCAATCTGATCGAATGCTACGTTTCCACCAAGACCGTACTTTGCGTGAAGTACGCTTGTGATTGCAGCTGTCAGAGTTGTCTTACCATGGTCAACGTGTCCGATTGTACCAATGTTAATATGTGGCTTGGTTCTCTCATACTTCTGCTTAGCCATTTGTTTCCTCCTAAAT